>NZ_CP042437.1:3605267-4206145 GCF_007971525.1 Mucilaginibacter ginsenosidivorax | reverse complement strand
TTGCCATTAACCCAAAATGGCTCATTTATTTGCCGCCAACCATGAGTCCAGGCAAAACCAGTATACTGGATGATTACCTGGAGTTCCCGACCGAGGCGTTTGATTATTACCAGGCGGCAGAAATTGGCCGGGTAGTTTGCCAGGAAAAACATATGGGGTCAAGGGCGGTAGTTATTGTGGGTAAAAACGAGGCCGCCATTAGCAAGGCTTTTGGCATCAGCAATGAGGGTATTGGCACCATTTATACCCGCACCGGCAGGGCATTTTTTAATGATAAAAATACCGAGCAGGCCTTGCTTGGCAGGCTGAATGAGGCGTTGATCAATTCGGGATTTTACGAGCGTTTTGATACCGATTGGGTTTGCCTGGATACCGAACTGATGCCATGGAGCGCCAAAGCGCAAGCTTTATTGCAAACACAGTATGCCGCTGTGGGTACGGCCGCCACTCATGCTTTAGCCGAAGTAACCGACGCTTTAAAGCAACTGGCCGCCAGAGATGCCAATGGCGAAACACTTTTGGTCGAATACAGTGAAAGGCAACAGGAGGCAGCAAAGTTTACAGCTGCTTACCAGCGCTATTGCTGGCCGGTAAACAGTTTGGACGATTACAAGCTGGCGCCCTTCCACATCATGGCATCCGAAGGGAAACTATGGACGGACGAAAACCACGAGTGGCATATGGAGCAGATTGCGAAGATCTGTTCGCATGACCCGGCCATATTGCTGGCAACGCCTTATAAGGTTGTAAACCTGAATGATGCTGCCAGCATAAACGAAGCTACAGAATGGTGGTTAGCATTGACAGCTAAAGGCGGCGAGGGCATGGTAGTTAAGCCCTATCATTTTATCGAAAAAGATAAAAAGGGACTGATACAGCCCGCCATTAAAATACGGGGCAGGGAGTACCTGCGAATTATTTACGGCCCGGAATATACCGCGCCCGAAAATATAGAGCGACTAAAATCACGGGGGCTAAACGCCAAAAGAGGCCTGGCCTTACGCGAGTTTTTACTTGGCGTTGAAGGGTTACAGCGTTTTACTGATAAGGAACCGTTAAGGCGTGTACACCAGTGCGTGTTCGGCGTACTGGCCATGGAAAGCGAGCCGGTTGACCCGAGATTGTAATTTTTTGTAGAGACGCATAATTGCGTCTCCCGCGTTTAGGTGTAAGATTTGTGGGTCCAATTGTGAGTAACCATCAGATAGCACCTTAAAAAAAATGTTATGACGTGCAACGAAATATAGTTAAATTATATGTCCTAAACTACCGTCATTGCGAGGTACGAAGCAATCCCGAACTATGTGGAACTTAGCATGTCGGGAATTGCTTCGTACCTCGCAATGACAAATATTCGATATTGACAGTCAACAACTTATAAACACGTCATTATAAGGTTGATTTGCGTGGGTGATTTGCATGCGGGAGACGCAATTATGCGTCTCTACATTTTTTTTAATATTTTAACATGAAACAAACCATCCTCCAAAAACTGCTCGAACTGGAGCAGTCTGAAAATATAAAGATATTGTACGCCTGCGAATCGGGCAGCAGGGCCTGGGGCTTTGCCTCGCCCGATAGTGATTTTGATGTGCGGTTTATCTACTCCCGCCCTGCCAACGATTATTTGAGCATTATTGAAATGCCCGATGTTGTTGGCCTGCCGGTTAACGAGGTATTGGATATAGGCGGCTGGGATTTAAAGAAAACTTTAAAGCTGTTCATGAAATCAAACGCGCCCTTGTACGAGTGGCTGCAATCGCCCATAGTATACCGGCAGGATGATGCTTTTGCTGATGAGTTGCGCAGTTTGATGCCGGGCTATTTTTCTTTACGATCTGCCGGAAACCACTATTTATCTATGGCGCATAACACCCTTCGGGATGATTTGCAGGGCGAAGAGGTAAAACTTAAACGATATTTTTACGCGTTGCGCCCGGCGCTTGCCTGCCGTTGGATAGTGGAGAAACAAACCGTACCGCCAATGGAATTTGAAAAGCTACGGGTATTGTTGACCGATAACAAAATACAGGCCGCAATAAACGGGTTATTGGCAAAAAAACAAATGGCCGATGAAAAGGCGATGATAAAGTCGGTTGATCTGTTAAACGAATGGCTGGCTGATACCCTGAATAGCTGCAAAGCGCAGCTACAACAATTTACATCAGAACAGCAACCGGCGCAGCCGTTAAATGAGGTGTTCAGGAGGTATATACAATGATGGACTACAAGGAATTAAAATTACGTAAAGAGTTGATCCTGCTGGATTGTGTAAGCGGCAGCACCGCTTATAACCTGAACGTGGCCGGATCGGACGTGGACAAAAAGGGCATTTTCATGATGCCGCAAAAACAACTGTATGGCTTTGAGCGGCAGGAACAGATAGCCAATGCCACCAATGACGAGGTTTATTTTGAGATAGGCCGGTTTCTTGATCTGCTGGTTAAAAACAACCCCAATATCCTGGAGTTGCTAAACACCCCGGCCGGGCATGTATTGTACCGCCATCCGCTGATGGATTTGGTAAAACCTGCCGATTTTTTATCAAAACTGTGCATGGATACCTTTGCAGGCTATGCGCAAACACAAATAAAAAAGGCGCGGGGCCTCAACAAAAAGATAAACCGGCCGATGGATAGCGAACGTAAATCGGTATTGGATTTTTGCTATGTGATACACAATAGCGGCAGTATCCCGTTAAAGGAGTGGCTGGGGGGAAACCACTACACCCAGGAGCAATGCGGCCTTGTTAGCCTGGACCATTTCAGGAATGTGTATTTATTATACCATCAAAACCAGCTGACAGAAGGCCGGTTAAAAGGGCTCATCTCTGGGGCCGGGGCTGATGATGTACAGCTAAGCCAGGTACCCAAGGGAATTGAAAACCTGGCAGTGATGAATTTTAATAAAGATAGCTATTCCATTTACTGCCGGGAATATAAGGAGTACCAGGCGTGGGAAGATAAACGGAACGATTTGCGGTACCAAAGTACGCTGTCGCATGGCAAAAGCTACGATGCCAAAAATATGATGCACACCTTCAGGTTGCTCAACATGGCCGAAGAAATAGCTGTATCTCAACAGGTAATAGTACAACGCAACGACCGTGATTTTTTACTCAGGATCCGCAACGGCGAATTTGAGTTTGACGAACTGATGAAAATGGTGGAAGGAAAAATGGAAAGCGTAAAAGCGGCCTATGAAACATCAACCCTGCCCGAAAGGCCGGATATGGATAAAACCGAATTGCTTTTAGTGCAGATAAGAGAGGCTTTTTATAAAGGCTGACTTTAATAAAAAAATAAACAGCCGCTTATAGCGAATTCAAAAATATGGCTATAGATTTTTATGACTTATTGGACACGAATAAAAAAAAGATATTATTTGAAATCAGCCAGGATAATTTTGCTGAAATTGAATTTGTTTTTTTGCACCTCAGGGAAAAAACAGGCCTGTATATAGATGCTTATGGCAAAAGCAGAATTTACCGGAGCCATGTGGATATGCTTGTTTCTTTTATGACCGAAAGCATGAAAGAATCAGCTTCGAACAAAAGAAAAATCCTGTCTGAAACTATAACAAAGTTTAAAATCGTTGATCAGGGATTTTTAACGGAAGGCGACTAACCCGCCTAACTTATGCGCACGCTACCTTTTAACGCCCATTTTTCCAGCTTGTTCACCAGGTCGTCCAGTTTAAATGGCTTGCTTATATAATCGTCCATACCTGCATCCATACAAATTTGCAAATCGGTTTGCAGTGCATTGGCTGTCATCGCAATAATAAAAGGACGCTCGGGGAAACGTTTTTTTATTATTCGCGTGGCTTCCAGGCCGTCCATTTTGGGCATTTGTACGTCCATCAAAATCACGTCGAATGTTTTTTTATTAACCAACTCCAGGGCTTCCAATCCATCGGCAGCCAATTCGGCTTCATATCCCAGTTTACTCAAAACCTTCATAATTAATTTTTGGTTCATCTGGTTATCTTCAGCAACCAGAATATGCAATGGGTACCTTTCCGAGAAATTATCAGGCAGTTTATGTTTGGCAGCATCGGCTGGCACCTGCTCGTTGCCGGGTGCGTTTACATGCCTGGCAAGCTCTTTTATAATATGCTTGTATAAATTATTTTGCTTGGCAGGTTTGGTTAATATCGCACAAAAAAGGCCGGGGTTATCCTTATGGAAAATATAACTTATCGAGCTTAAAAGCATTATTGGTAAATCGGGATATTTAGCCCGTATTAAATTGGCCAGCTCAATCCCATCCATAAACGGCATTTGCATATCTGTAATAACCAGTTTAAAATCGTGCTGTTGCGATAAAATATCAAGGGCCTGCTCGCCCGAATTGGCCACCACCGGGCTTAGCTGCCACTGCTCCAGCTGGCCTTTTAAAATCCGGCAATTGGTATCGTTATCATCAACAATCAAAATCGCGCTTTTTTCAAAACCAATCATACTTTGGTTTATTTGCACGGCATCTTGCAGTAAACTCCTTTGTGTATGAATATTAAACCTGAAAGTACTTCCTTTGTCAATTTCACTCTCCACACTAATTTTACCGCCCATTAGCTTCACCAGCTGCTCGCTTATAACCAGGCCAAGCCCGGTACCACCATACTGACGGGTTGTTGATGAATCAACCTGCGAAAACGCTTTAAATAGCCGGTGCAGCTTATCGGCAGAAATACCAATGCCAGTATCTTTTATATCAAAGCTTAATTCGATGTGATTATCTTCTGACGTACTGAGCAAATGTACAGCCACATAAATTTCACCTTTTTTGGTAAACTTGATAGCGTTACTTATCAGGTTGATCAGGATTTGCCTAAGCCTTAAACTATCCCCAATAATTTGCGCCGGTACGTCATAGTCAATCTGGTAAACCAGGTCGAGTTTTAGATGAGCCGCCTTTAGGGCAAAAACATCAAAAACTTCTTCAATACAGGTACGCAGGCTAAAATCCTTTTCTTCCAGCTCCATGTTGCCCGATTCTATTTTAGAAAAATCTAAAATATCGTTGATAACTGCCAGCAGGTCTTCGCCACAGGTTTGTATAGATTCGGTAAAGGTTAGCTGTTCTTCATTTAAAGGCGTTTCGGCAAGTAAAGAAGCCATCCCGATTACCCCATTCATAGGCGTGCGGATCTCGTGGCTCATGGTAGCCAAAAATATACTTTTGGCGCGGTTAGCTTCTTCGGCTTCAAGCGCCAATTTTTTCTCTACTTCTATTGCCCGTGCCAGCTGCTCGGTACGTTCTTTTACCTGGCGCTCAAGCTCGGCTTTTTGATTTAATATGGCACGCGTACGGATAACATAAAATGCCGGACCGCTTATAATAAAAGTTAAAGCTACAATTAGCTTAAACCACCAGGTGAGCCAAAATGGAGGCGCAATATAAATAGTGATAGCCGTGCCTTTGTTGTTCCATTTACCATCGTTATTTGATGCTTTAACCCTGAATGTATATGTACCCGGATCAAGGTTAGTATAAGTGGCGGTTCGCTTATTGCCAACATAGTTCCAGTCTTTATCAAAATTTTCCAGCTTATAGGCGTATTGGTTTTTTTCGGGAATGGTATAATTCAGAGCTGCAAACTCAAAAGTAAGTACCGAGTGTTTATAGGAAAGGTTTATGGAGCTTGTTTCGCTGATATCTTTTTGAAGCACCGAATTTTTATCGGCGGTGCTTACCTGCTTGTTAAAAATTTGCAACCCGGTAACATAAACCGGAGGAATAAAGTCATTATCTTTTAAGCTATCCGGATAAAAAGTACTGAATCCGTTTACGCCTCCAAAAAACATTTCCCCGTCGGCAGTTTGAAAACAGGAGTGGCTTTTAAACTCATCGCCCTGCAACCCATCAGAAATGCCGTAGTTTCTGACGGTTTGGGTTTGAGGATTAAACCGGGAAATTCCTTTGTTGGTGCTTATCCAGAAGTTGCCTCTACCATCTTTTAAAATCGCACGGATCATGTTGTTGGGCAGACCTTCCCTTTCGGTATATATCGTAAAAGTTTGGTTGTGCCTATTAAAAAGGTCAAGTCCGCTGTTGGTGCCAATCCATACATCACCATTATCAGCCTCTTTTATTACATCAATAGTGTTGTTTGATAGGCTATGCTTGTTTCCCTCATCGTGCCTGTAATGGGTAATACTGCCGGTTTTCGGGTTTAATATATCCAGCCCATTATCGGTACCTATCCACATATTACCTTGCCTATCCTGAAACAGGGCGGTAATAATATCGCTGCTTATACTGTTATTATCCTGCGGGTTATTCCTGTACCGTGTAAACAGGCCGGTTTTTACATTATAGTAATTTAGCCCTCCTTTCCAGGTACCTACCCATATGTTGCCTTCATTGTCTTTACACATAATATTGACATCAGAAAGGGAAAGGCTGCGTGGATTATTTGCCTGCGGCAGGTGATGGATAAAAGTTCCCTTTCTTTTATCAAACAAGTCAAATCCGCCAATGTGGTAACCAATACTGATAATATCTTTATTTATTGGCACAATAACCATAGGGTAATTATTACTTATGGTATTACTGTTATTATCGTTATGCAGATAATGCACAAAGGTCTTTTTTTTCCGGTTAAATAAATTCAAACCACCCCCATCGGTGCCGATCCATATGTTTTCGTCGCTATCGTCTCCGGATATACCCAGCACATAGTTATTGCTCAAACTATTTGGATTGTTTGGATTTTGACTATATGAACTGAACTTATTGCCCAACGCCGGTAAAAAATCGACACCACCCGAATATGTGCCTATCCAGGTATTTCCTGTATCATCCTTATACAAACAATAAACAGAGTTACTGCTTAGGCTGTAAGGATCATTTGCATCAAATTTGTAACAAACAAATTTATTTGCCCGATAGTCCAGCACACTTATGCCGCCATTTTCGGTTCCTATCCATAGCTTCCCGTCAGTTTCCAGCATCGAAAGGATATCGTTATGGCAAATACTGTTACTATTATTGGGATCGTGTTTAAAATTTATAAATGAGTTGCTGGCGGGGTTATATAACGCAAGCCCGCCGCCGTGTGTACCTACCCAAATATTGCCCTTGCTATCTTTATAAACTGCTTTTATCCAGCTGGCGCCTAAACTGGTATTGTTTGCCGCATCATGAAAATAACCAATAAACTTACCGTTTTGGGGATTAAAATGGTAAAGCCCGTCGTCCGTTGCTATCCATAGCCAGCCATTATTATCTTCGGTAACTTTGTATATAAAATCGCTAATTACATTGTTTGTGCTTTTATCTGCATGTGTAAATTTTTTAAATGAACCATTTGTAGTATTAAACAGATATAAGCCCTTACTGGTACCCAGCCACATCCTTTTTTTACTATCCAAAAAAACAGACATGACAGCAAAAGTTGTTTGATTGGAGTAATGGATAAATGTATTTGTAGCCCGGTCAAATCTATCAAGCCCGCTTTCGGTCCCAACCCATAAATTATGGGAACTATCTTCCGTTATTGATTGTACATAATTATCTATAATTGTTGTCTTGTTATTCTGATCGTGCTTATAATGGGTAAATTTATAGCCATCGTATTTGTTAAGGCCGTCTTCGGTCCCAAACCACATAAAGCCACGGCTATCTTTAATAATGGCTGTCACGTGGCTTTGGGAAAGACCCTGGTTTGTACTAAGCTGTTTAAATTTAAGGGCGGGTGTTTGCGAATAGGACGATCCGGCAAAAAGTTGGTATAAACACGAAATAAAAAGAAATATTCGACTCATTTTGTTGTGTTAATACTTTTTATTGCAGCGTCATTTTAAGTTAGTTTGGCGTATACTCATACGGGATTTAAGCCGAATAGTTTCATATAATGTAATATAACACCGTTTATTTAACTTGCTAATTATTTAATTTACAAGCCATTTAAGTAATTCCCCGCTAAAAATTTCGGCTAAAGAAAAAATCATGGGGCCACGCAACTGAATATCGCGCAAAGAGGCATATTTCAATTTAAGTAGTCTCCGATACTGTTACAATGTAATTGCCGGCGCTAAAAAGGCCCCCTGATTCTGAAGGGAGGTTGGCCTGCGTTATGATATAATGCAGCCTAAATAAATTGCAGCTTTTCTTCCTCCAGGTCAAGGTATAAAAGGTGCCGCCGGATGATTTCTTCGTCGATGTTCACATCTTCCTTATTTTTGTTAATCAGCCATTTCCTTTGCAGGTTAAGCACATCGCGGTAAACCGATTTAGATTCTTCTGTCATCAATAAACCATCAGCTAATTGATCGTTATTTTGCCACTTAAGCGCCATTTGCTGAAGCATTGGCTGCCTGCTCACCTGCTCGCAGCAGTTTGAATTTAAATATAGCAACGCATGCTGATTTAGCTGTTTCCTGATATCGTTGTAAACTTCTTCGTCGGGCGCCACTTCATCGGGGTCGGTTAAATTCAGTTTCCTGATCAGGTAAGGCAAGGTTAAACCCTGTAGCAATAAGGTGGTTAAAATGACTATAAATGTAATGAACAAAATAAGGTTCCGCTGCGGAAACGCCGCCCCGTTGGCCAGGTAAACCGGTATGGATAAAGCCGATGCCAGCGACACCACCCCACGCATACCCGACCAGCCAATCAAAAAAGGTAGCTTAAAACCAGGATTTCTACTATCGGCAACTGTAATAAAATTCCGGGCTACCAGGGTAACCAGTACAGCTGCAAAGGCTGATAAAATGCGCCCAACAATTAATACCCCGGTTACCAATAAACCATAACCAATAGCCCCGGCTATGGATACCCGTTCGAGCCCGGCGGTAATCTGGGGCAAATCGAGCCCGATGATCATAAACACCAAACCGTTAAGCACAAAGCTAAGGCTGTCCCAAACGTTTAAACCACCCAGTCTCGAGCTGCTGCTCAGGTAACGCAACCGGTAATTGGATAGCAGCAGGCCGCCACTCACCACGGCCAGCACGCCCGAACTATGAACGGCCTCGGCTGCTATATACATCATATAAGGTGTTAACAGGGATAATGCAATATCTGTATTGGTATCGGTTGGCAGGTATTTATGTGTTTTCATAAACATGTAGCCAATAATAAGGCCAATGCCTATGCCACCTGCCAGCATCCACACAAAGCTTAAAGCAGCCTGATGCCAAACAAAGCTGCCGGTTGCCACTGCTATAAGCGCAAAGCGGAAAATAATGAGCGAGGATGCGTCATTTAAAAGGCTTTCGCCCTCCAAAACATATGACAGCCGCTTTGGTACTTTTACAAATTTTAAAATAGCCCCAACGCTCACCGCATCGGGAGGTGAAACTATTGCGCCTAACAAAAAACCAAGTGCCAATGTAAAGCCGGGGATAAAATAATTAACAATCAGCGCCACAGCCAGTGCAGTAAAAAACACAACAAGAAAGGCAAAACTTCCGATGATCCGCCGCCAGTGCCAAAGTTCTTTCCATGAAATGTGCCATGCTGCATCATATAGTAAGGGAGGAAGGAACAAAATAAAAATTAATTCCGATTCGATATGCAATGTAGGCAGGCCCGGGATAAAACTGATGCCCAAGCCGGCCAATACCAGCAAAACGGGGTAGGCAACTTTTATTTTCCTGCTCAGCATGATCAATAATAATATCACAATAACCAGGCATAAATAAAACGGAAAATCGTCAAGCATTTGTACAGGAATTAAACTACAGCCTAATTTATAAAAAATGCGGATGTAATTTGTGGAGATTGCCCCACCCTTTGTAAAAAATTAAAAACCCGACATCGAAAATCCCAATTCCGAAATCCCACTACATCTTTTCGCCAAACGCCAGATCTCCGGCATCGCCCAGGCCGGGTACAATATAGGCTTTACTGGTCATCTCCTCGTCAATGGCGCATACCCATAGTTTGGCTTTAGGCAGGTTGGCGCGTACATGCGCTATGCCCACGGTGCTGGCAATTACGGCGGCTATGTGCAGCTCTTTAATATTATATTGTGCCATCAGCTCCTTACAAACAGATACCAGGCTTTGGCCGGTAGCCAGCATGGTATCGCACAGGATGAGGATTTTATCGTTTAAGTTCGGCGTCGAGATATGGTCTACCTGGATCAGGAACGAGCCTCCTCTTTTTACTTTACGATAGGCGGTTATAAATGCCGATTCGGACTGATCGAAAAAATGCATAAAGCCCTGGTGAAAGGGCAGCCCGGCCCGCAGGATGGTACCCAACACGGGCTGGTCGGCAGGAGTATTGATGTTGGCTATGCCCAAAGGGGTTTGTACTTCTTTGGCTTGATAATGCAGGGTTTTGCTAAGCTCATAGGCCAAAATTTCGCCCAGCTTTTCCTGGTTGCGCCTAAAGCGGGCCTTATCCTGCTGAATCTCCGTATCGCGCAATTCGGCCAAAAACTGGTTGGCAATTGTATTGGTTTTATTGAGGACGAAAATCATGTTTAAAATTAAGTTATTTTGAATGAAACAGTATCATTTATTTCATGGCAAATATTCCTGAGACACGCTTTTCCTCACCAAAACCTGCTAACATTTTAACACTGGCACATTAGTCTATCAAAAATGTGACACGTTAAAAAAAACCTCCGCAACAACATAAAACGGTTAAATCTCGTAAAAAGCTTAGTTTTGATTTCAAATTACACGTCTGAAATTAGCCTGAATCCCTAACACGAGCTCCATTTTTAAGCGAACTGAACTAACATCTATGACATTTTATTCTTTCAGATTAGTGGTCACTTATTTAATGCTTTGTTTTTTGCTGCTTGCCTGCAATAGGGTACAGCCTGCCAACAATATGGGCAAAACAGTTTTTATCAAAAACGAAAACGGCAAATACACCTTGTATCGCAATGGCAAGCCTTTTTTTGTGAAAGGAGCTGCGGGGTACACTAACCTTAAGCGATTAAAAGAAGCCGGAGGCAATACCATAAGAGTTTGGGACACGCTACACCTAGCCAATATTTTAGATTCGGCACAAGCCAACAATTTAGCGGTAATAGTAGGTTTGCCCATGCCGCCCAGCCTAAAAATGGACGAGTTTTACAACACGCCTCAGGCGGCTATTGTTACAAAAAAAATCACCAGTTTAATTAATAAATATAAAAACCATCCGGCGCTTTTATGCTGGTGCCTGGGTAACGAACTGTCATTCCCCATCAGGCCCCGGTTTAACCAGTTCTATACTATTTTTAATAACCTTGTTGACGTTATTCATCACGACGATCCGCAACATCCCGTAACCACAACCACTGTGGGATTCCAAAAAGAAGATATTTTTAACATACAGCATCGCACACCTGTTGATTTTATATCGTTTAACATTTTTGGCTCGATACAAACCTTAAAGCAAAACCTGCAGGATTTTAAATGGCTTTGGAGCGGTCCGTTCCTGATAACAGAATGGTCTGTTGAGGGGCCCTGGGTGGCCGGCAGCCAAAATATATGGGGCGCATATGTTGAAGATAGCAGCACAAAAAAAGCCGAACAATATTTAGCCATCTACCGCAACTATATGCCGGTTGATAATCCCAGGTTTTTAGGATCGATGGTTTTTTATTGGGGGCAAAAACAGGAACTTACGCCAACCTGGTTTAGCCTTTTTGATGAGCAGGGAGCCCAAACCGAGGCCGTAAACGCCATGCAATATTTATGGACCGGTAAAAAGGCCCCAATGAAAGCGCCCGACATTAAGTACATGCTGGTAAACAATAAAGGCGGGCATGATAACATTTTGTTTAGCCCTAAAACCACAACCTTTGCAGTAGCCTATATGAACGAACCAGATACGGCCAAACTAACCTATAAATGGAAACTATTTGCCGAAGATTGGTTTAAGCCCAATGGTATTTTCGGCGAAAAGCCATTAAAGAATATAAAAGACGCATTTACTGAAAATAACGGGCCTGTAGCAAAATTTAAGGTACCGGAAAGCGAAGGCCCCTACCGTTTATATGTTTACGTTTATAACAATACCGGTTACTTTGCAACTGCCAACGTTCCGTTTTACGTGTTGAATAATCCATGAAGAGCAACAGTATAAAACCACCTTCAAAAAAGCAATTGCTTAATTTGAGGCTAATGATTGTGATAGGGCTGGTTTGCATGTTTTTTTTCATGCATAGCTTGCTCCGTACATCAGTGGTTGGTTATAAACCGCTTTACTGGATGCTGATTGTAACTTTTGTTTACACCTTTTTTAAAGTAATTTACGAGTGGTACCATTATTGGTCAATCAGCGTACCCGCCACGCCGCCTGTAACCAGGCAATATACAGTGGATGTTTTTACAACATTTTGCGCAGGTGAGCCCTACGAGATGATTTTAGAAACGCTCACTGCTATCCAGAATATTACTTACCCCCATGAAACTTATTTATGCGATGAAGCCAACGACCCGTACCTGAAGGAGGTTTGCGGGCAATTGGGGGTACATCACATTACTCGTGTTAAAAAAACAGATGCCAAAGCAGGTAACATTAACAATGCCTTGGCTCAATCATCGGGCGAGTTATGTGTGGTACTTGACCCCGATCATGTGCCCTTCCCGGAATTTCTGGATCCCATCGTGTCCCATTTCGATAATCCCGAAATTGGTTATGTACAGGTAGTACAGGCCTATTACAACCAGCGCATAGGTTGGATAGCAAAGGGCGCCGCGCAGCAAACCTACCATTTTTATGGCCCCATGATGATGTGCATGAACAGCTACGGCACCGTGCAGGCCATTGGGGCCAACTGTACCTTCAGGCGTACCGCGCTTGAATCAATTGGCGGGCATGCCGCCGGGCTGGCCGAGGATATGCATACCGCCATGCAGCTACATGCCAAACAATGGAAATCTGTTTACGTACCACAGGTGCTGGCCCGCGGCCTGGTGCCTGCTACCTTATCGGCCTATTACAAGCAGCAAATAAAGTGGTCGCGCGGGGTGTTCGAGCTACTGGTTACCTCCTACGTTAAACTATTCACCAAGTTTACCTGGCGGCAAAAAATCCATTACGGGCTGTTGCCTTTTTTTTATTTATCGGGCTTTATTTTCCTGATTAATTTTTCTATCCCGGTTTTATCGCTGTTCATGAATGTGTATCCGTTAAAAATGGATTTTTCGGACTTTTTGGTTATCAGCGTCCCGTTTATCACCTCGGTTATTTTAATAAGGCACTTTGTGCAGGAATGGGTGATGGAAGATAACGAACGGGGCTTTCATGCAGTAGGAGGGCTTTTACTTATTGGCACCTGGTGGATTTTTATACTGGGCTTTATATATACCATTATCCGTAAAAATGTTCCGTACATCCCTACCCCAAAAGATGTTAAGGATGAGAAAAATTTAAAAAACAACTTGCCAAACATTGCGGTGCTGGTAATTTCACTATCGGCCATTGCCTGCGGCCTTTATTCCGATTGGAGCCCGTTTACCCTTTTTATGTCGGCTATAGCGCTGTTGAATTGCCTGTTTATGGTGTTTATGCTCATCGCGAGTTCTGAGCTCAAACTGCAAATGTTTTTGGGCAACCATAACACCATGTTCAATATTGTATCTAACGTAAAAACAGGCAAAAAGCATTTTTGGCTGTTAAGAAGAAGGGTGTACACCGGGGTGAGAAAAGTTAACCTGATACTTACGGTATTTGTGATATGTATCAGCGTTTACGTTTCCAGGGAAGATACTGATAATGGGGCCGACGTTGGCAATGCAGGCAATTACAGCGTATTACACAATGGCGAAAATTCTATTATTAAGCCTGGTTCTGCAGATACGGCAGGGTTATGGAAAATTATTAACCAGCAGCAATTATATGCTCCGGCTGCCAGGCCTGCCTTGTTACCTGCAGATAGTAATAAAACGGTAACAGACAGGCTTACCCAGCTTAAAAACATCCTTTTAAATCCGCACATATTTCCAGCTGTTAAAGGTGTTATTTATCCCAAAGGCCACTACTGGTATAAAAATATATCGCCGCTCACAAAAAAAATAATCGTCGCCGATTTTAAAGAAATGCGTGCCGCCGGCGTAAATACCATTAAGATATACGGACCTAATATTTACGACCATTCCACTTTTGAGGCCGCCGCGCAACAGGGGCTCAAAATCCATTACAGCTTTTGGATTCCCGATGCCCAAAACTTTATTGACGAGGCCGATAATTTAGACGATGTGGCTAAACTTATCTTGAAAACGATAAACAAAAACAAAACCAATGCCGATATTACCGCCTGGAACTTGGGCAATAGCAGCTATCAGCAATTAAGTAGTTTTTACCATACGCCCCAATTATTTTACGCCCAATACCACTACATCAGGTGGCTAAAACAATTGGTGAACGATATAAAACTTGCAGACCCCACCAGGCCCCTAACCTTTGATGTGTTACCGGTACCTGCATTGGCAACAACACTAAATTTACTGCATGCTCAAATACCCGCCATAGATGCCTTTGGCCTTATTATTAAGGATAAGCCATCATTAAAATACATTACTACCGATATAACAGCCCCTTATTTTATAAGTAATGCAAACCCCATAAGCTTAAAAAATGCTGCATGGCCGCGCGGAGGCATTTTTTATGCCAGCTGGCAGGATCAGCAAAGCGGGCCGGTTACCACCTTTGACGGTTTAAAAGATGTATGGGGACGGAATAAACCCTATCTTCATCAAATAAGTATGGCATGGCATGGCACCATACCCGATAATAATTTGCCCCCGGTGAGGATACTAAAGCCAGCTTTAACTACCAACCCCGGGGCCTCGTTGCCATACAGCGCATTGATATATGCCTATAATAAATGGAATGTTGCTGCTTATTTAAAAACCAACCTGCGTTTTGAATGGTACCTGGTAAAAATTGATGCAATGGGCAGCGCTATCAACATGAGTAAAATTGGCGATGGGCCTACCATATACGTTAATATACCGCCTGGCAGTAATAGTTATCGCTTATACATGGTGGCCGTAAATGGCAATAACGCCAATAATGATTATGTTACGTTAAATACGCCACTTAAAAATTAACAAGCTTGAAAAACATTCGTTCAAAACGTTTGCTGTTTGCAGGATTGGCCATTGCGTTGCTGGCGGTGGTGCTTTGGCTACTTAAGCCGTTGTACCGTTCTTACTATCTTAATATTTATTACCCCTCAAATGAGCGCCTGGGCGGCATTTTTAACGTCAATAATACAGGGACCGATTTGCAGCCGGGTAATGTGGTATCATACAAAGCCACCTGGAGGAACAATGCGCCATGGTATGACAAAGGCGAAATTGAAAAAGAGCTGGTAAAGCACGATGTAATGTTAACTGTTGAAACCTGGCTATCTGGCGTAAACTACAATACCAATGTTTTAACAGAATTAAAAAACGGGAAGTTTGATAAGCAGATACTTGAATTAGCCGCCATAATTTCAAAAGCCCGCAACCAGGTATACGTCCGCTGGAACCCGGACATGGAAGTGCCTACAAATTTTTACCCATGGCAGTACCAATCGCCTCAGAGCTATATCACTTCGTTTAATTACTTTGCAAAAAAGCTAAAACAATACGCACATAGTGCCAAAGTGGTTTGGAGCCCATCGGGCTATCCCGGTGATACCGAATACTGGCCCGGCAATAAATATGTTGATTATGTGAGCATTACCCTTGGCAGCCCTTCAGAAAACAGCGTAAATTTTTATCCGGCGGCCAAAACAACTCAAGGAATGCTAAGGCAAAAGCTGCATCGCTTAAGGTTTATTAATAAGCCCGTATTAATTGTGGATGCAGGGAATATTTCAAATGCAACCTTCCAGCCAACCTGGCTGGCCGAAGAGAAGGCCTACATTAACAGATACCGCCAAACGGTATACTCCGACAGCAATTATACCGATAGCTGCAAAGCCAAGCCCATCAGAAAAGTACTGCAGGTGGGTGTATTTGATCCGAATAAACGGTTGCTTAATCAAAAAAATATTACTGTAGAACATTTATTTACCGATTTTGGCGAGGTAGAGCGTGGCGATTTTGAAAAAAAGTTTTTGGAGGTTACCGGCAGGCACCATGATGTTATTGTTACCATGGAGCCCTGGAAAGATGCCGCCCACAAGGCCGATACCCTGACACTGGAAAGGATATTGAATGGCACTTTTGATCAGCAGATCAAAAAATTATTCAGTATCATTTCGGCAACCAACCAAACGGTTTATTTGCGGTGGATGCACGAGATGGAGATTCCTATTCACCGTTATGCATGGCAAAGCCAGGACCCGGTTACTTATATTACCGCCTACCGTTATTTTATGCAGTTTAACGGCGGGCCGGGCAAAAATGTAAAAAAGGTTTGGGGCCCTGCCGGCGACAGAGGTTCGGCTGATTTTTGGCCCGGCAGCGACGTGGTTGATTTTATAAGTATTGCCATTTATGGCCTGCCCGATAAAAACATAACCGACCCTGATAAACAAGAAGCGTTCAGCACCATATTTAACCGGAAATATTTCAGAATGCGATTTTTGGGTAAACCTTTATTTATCACCGAATTTGGTGTTAAAGGTCCCGAAAGCTTTCAGGACCAGTGGCTTGCCGGTGCCGCCAAAACAATAAATGCCAACCCGCATGTTTTTGGCGTGTGCTACTTTAATTTATATGACAACCCCAAAGCCTGGGGCAGCATTAAAGCCCCCGACTGGAGTATGACACCCAAATCTATGGCCAAGTTTTGCCGCCTGTTGAAGCGGTAAAGCATGAAGCCAAGGTTAGTAGCGGGAGTATTTGCAGCATTTCATCAGGCGCTAACGTAAAAAAGTATCAGCCTTCCGTACTTTTGAATAAGTGGCGCGCCGGGGCATCCGATAGCTTTGCATTATCATTTAACACAAAACGATGTCAAAGACTATTTTCATTACAGGAGCTTCCAGGGGATTTGGAAAAATCTGGACAGAAGCATTTTTAAAACGCGGCGATAAAGTGGCCGCCACCGTGCGCGATCTCAATTCATTACAAGAGCTGGTGCAACAATATGGAAACGCCTTGCTGCCAATAAAACTGGACGTTACCAACCGCGCAGATTGCTTTGCCGCTGTAAAAAAAGCGCAGGACCACTTTGGTGCTATTGATGTGCTGATTAACAACGCAGGCTTTGGCCTTTTTGGTGCTATTGAGGAAACGGATGAACAAAATGCCCGTAAGCTGGTTGAAACCAACATATTCGGTTTATTGTGGATGACACAGGCAATAATACCGGTAATGCGCAAGCAGGGCAATGGCCACATCATCCAGCTGTCGAGCACATTAGGCATTACCCCGGTTCCAATTATGGGGGTTTACAGCAGTACCAAGTTTGCTGTAGAGGGACTTAGCGAAACACTTGCCGCCGAAGTAAAGGATTTCGGGATTAAAGTAACACTCGTTGAGCCCAATGCTTATTCAACTGATTTTACCACTTCCTCGGCCATATATGCCCAACCTATGCAGGAGTATGATGAGGTAAAAAGCGCTTTTCAATCTCGCGTAACAGATGATATCTTTGGTATTCCTGAATCTACGGTGAAAGCAATTTTTAAACTAATAGATTCGCCCCAACCTCCACTCAGGCTTTTCCTGGGGAAATTTGGGTTGCTTTATGCCAAACAGGCTTACCAGGACCGGCTTGCCACCTGGGAAGAGTGGCAGGATGTGGCAGTGGAAGCACACGGAAAATAATTAATTAAAACAAATACAGCAGGGTCTGTGTATAACATCGATCCTGCTTATTTAAGCATATGAAACATTTCAGGAACCTCAGCAATCTTCATAGCAGCCTCGGACTTCCGCCGCCTGAACATCCCATGATCAGCCTGCTCAAATGTGATGCAACCCTTCATGCCAGCGGCAGCCTTAGCATTGTTGAACACACGAGCGATTTTTATTTAATTGGCTTCAAGAAAGTAAAATCCGGCACAATGATGTACGGTAAAACCAAGTATGATCATGCACAGGGAAACATGTTTTTTGTTAGCCCCAGGCAAATTGTAGCACTCAATGAGATGGAAATAGATGGAGATGGATTCCTGATCTATTTTCACGAGGACTTTTTAATTGGTCATCTGCTGCGCAGCGAGATCAGGAAGTACAGCTTTTTTGAATATGAAACCAGCGAGGCTTTGCATCTTGCGCCTAAAGAAGAGGAGCTTGTTTGGGATTTATTTCTTAAAATGGATATGGAGTACCGAAACAACCAGGACGAATATAGCCGCGACATTATACTTTCCCATCTTGATTCAATGCTAAAGTACAGCAGGCGGTTTTATAAAAGACAATTTATTAACCGGGCCGTATTGACGGGCAAAACAGTGTCGAAGTTCAACGAAGTGCTGAACGATTATTTTGAAAAAGGCCTTGTCCGCAAAAAAGGCTTCCCAACAGTAACCTATATGGCATCCCAGCTCGGCCTTTCACCACGATACCTGAGCGATTTGTTGAAACAGGAAACCGGGAAAACAGCGATTGACCACATCCATTTGTTTTTAATCTCCGATGCAAAAAATCTAATTACGGCAGGCGATCAGTCGATTTCAGAAATCGCCTATCAATTGGGGTTCGAAAATCTTCCCTATTTTTCAAAGTTATTCAAAAAAGAAGTTGGCATTAGCCCGAATGAGTTTCGCATTAAACTCAATAATAATTAGTTATTAAACAAGCAACTCATTTGCCATAGCACTGCATTTTCATTCACATTGTAACAGTGCTTTTATAGCATTCGTAAAGCAAAGATTAATCGCGCAATTTTACGGCATTTTTTGTGGCTCCTGCAGCAAATGATAAAGCAACGCCGGCTTTTGAAATATCACCGCCATCAATTTTAATATTGCTGCTGGCGGCACCTTCAACACGCATAAAAACAGCTGCCGGGCTAAGTACACGCGTCGCGGTTAGCAAAACATCCTGGGTATCAATCAGCCGCAGTACCGATTCGGCATCTTTATTTCCCTGGGCGTTCAGGCCATTTATAGCGGCATCTGTTACCTGGTCAAAAACCAGTGCGGGCCTTAGCTCGGGCGTGGCAACTTCAAATCTCACGTTATTTAAAGTAAGGCCCTGGGCATAGCGCGCATATAAACCATAAGCCGGAAAAACCCCGTCGGCATAATATTCACCCGCATTTTTTGGCACATCGCGTACCGCGGCGTCTTCTGCCGTGCCTCCACCTGCAAAAGTGATATGAACATCGTTAAAGCTGATATTTTCGAGTAAAAAACCTTCGGCACCGTTAATAGCTATACATGATTTTATTTCGCCTGGGTGATAATTGCTGGTAAATTCGGCATCGGCAAGCTGAACGGGCACAACAACATTGGCGTGAATACCATTGAAAGATATATTACGGGCCGTACCCGGATCATCAACCGAACCCATGCCTATTGATATGGGGCCGGTTACCTTATGCATCACCAGGTTAGAGAATGAAATATTTTCCATCCGCGAGTGGCGCTCGCAACGCATTTTTATAGGGCAGCCATAGGCTTCTAAAATGATGCAGTTGGAAATTGTAATATTTTCGGCAACCCCGCCGCCAAAACGAAAAACCGACCACCTTGTGCTGAACGTGCAATTGGTGATGGTAATAAACTTGCAGCTGCCAAACAGCGCACAGGCATCATCCTGCGATTGTACATCGCAGTTAACCATATGAACATACTGGCAACTGATGAAATGAAAACCATCGTTATTATGAATTACCCGTCCGCGGATATGGATGCCATCAAGCTTTACATAACTGCTTTGAATAATGCGTACAGAATGATAGGCACAGTCTTTCAAAAAAATATCATTAACAATAACGTTTTGACATTGGTAAAAAAGCAAATGATAGGGCCGGTGATTGCCGCTAATGCCAGCAGGTGACGGCGCTCCTTTTGTAGGGCTGCGGAATTGTGCACCCTGCCCATCAATAGTACCCGGTCCTTCAACACGAATATTATCGGCTTTTACCGCAAATAGCAAGCCTACATTGCCATCGTTTAATGTGGTATCGCCTGTAAGTGGGATAGCCTGGGCAGCGTAGTATTGTTTACCATCGGCGCTGCCCAGTAATTTACCCTGTGCGGCTATGTGCAGGGTAACATTGCTTTTCAGTTCAACCGTGCCTATAACAAACACACCGGCAGGCACCAGTACCGTGCCGCCCTGGTCTTTATTGCAGGCGTCAATGGCGGCCTGCAGCGCTTTGGTATCAAGCGTTACGCCATCGCCTTTGGCGCCGTAATCCATAATGTTGTAAATACGGGTACCCAACAGCGGGTCGGCTTTTTGGATATTTGCAGGTTGTGCATGTAAAAGTGCTGGCGCGGCAGCAATTATGCCTGCGCCCGCAGAAGCTTTTGTAACTGTTTTTAGCCAGTTGCGTCGTGAAAAATTATCGTCGTAAGTTTCCATTGATCATCAGATAGTAAAATGTTTCTCAGGCCCGTTGTACGCGTTTAACAGGTTATAATTGGTTGTTAAGGGCTATTGGCCAAATCAAAATTAAGTTTATTTTTATGGGGATATCAGCCACTTTTTGGCTAAACAATAATCCGGATTGTCTTTTATCCGGGCAGCCTTCCGTTTAAAAACAAACAATACTATCTTTATTTATAAAATGATAATTTATGACCTGGAATACCAATACGCTGTGGGTGGAAGTAGCCGTTGTGTCTGTCTTTTTCCTGCTCGGCAATATATTTCTTGGCCATTTTGAGGAGCGAAGCCCTAAAAAGGTGCCTGAGCGCGTGTGCTGTTAAATCAAGATGGATTACGAAACCGTTTTGAGGTTGACTACCTTAACTCAAAATTTCTTTTTATTAATGAGATCCATAAATGCATCCCTGAATTTTTCGCTGACGGGGATTCGTTTATCGGCAATATAAATATGGTTATCTTCAATTTTGCTAAGCTGTTCATAGTTGATGATGTATGAATTATGAACCCTGATAAACGGCGGGTTAAGCTGCTCTTCAATATCTTTTAAGCGGCGGTATACCAGCAATTGCTCGCGGGCTGTTACCAGTCTTACGTAATCTTTTTCCCCCTCAAAATACAGGATATCCCTTAACACTATCTTCCTTAATGTTTTGCCCGATTTTACAAAAAATAAATCCTGGGCCTGCACGGCATCCGGCTGCTGCTCCGGTTGGTATTTTGCAAAATAGGCTTCTATTTTTTGTACCGATGACAGGAAACGTTTCAGCGTAATCGGTTTCAGCAGGTAGTCGATGGTGTTAAACATGTAGCTTTCCGCGGCATATGCTGAATAAGCCGTGGTGAAAACAATTCTGGTTCGGGTTGGCAACAGGGTAGCCAGCTCCATACCGCTGAGCTGCGGCATATTAATATCCAAAAAAATAAAATCAACCTGGTTTGTTTTCAAAAACGCAAGCGCTTCCAAAGCATTGTAGCATTTGGCTTTTAACTTCCATTGGGTGCTTTGTTTTATCAGCAATTCCAGCAGGTCAACCGCGTCTGGTTCGTCATCAATAATAATGCAGCTTAAATTCATTGGAGCGGTATTTTTAGCAATGCGGTGTATAGCCCGCCAGTGGTATCAATAGCCAGTTCAAAATTTGAACCATATAACATAGTGAGCCTTTGGGTTAAATTGGCTATTCCAAACCCCTTTGATGGCCCGGTTGCTGTTGATATAATTATACGATTGATGGTTTTAAAAATCAAATAACCTTCTTTTTGTACCAGCGAAATATTCACCTCATTTTGCATGAGCGACTTATCAATGCCATGTTTAAAAACATTTTCGACAAAGGTCATGAGCAACATAGGCGGAATACGCAGCTCGGGGTTATATGCCTTCCCGAAATTAATGGTGGCGCCATGCCTTATCCGGATTTTTTCAAGCTCGATATAGTTTTCAATAAATGCAACTTCGGTATTTACCGGTACTACATCTTTGGGGCTTTCGTCAACAAAATAGCGCATGATATCCGATAGCCGCTCTATTAACCCCGCTGATATCGGATCGACCTTATACACTTTGTAATAAATGTTATTTAACGTATTGAACAAAAAGTGCGGCTGCACCTGCGATTTAAGCAAATTAAGCTCGGCCTGGCTTTTTTGCAGCATTATTTCTTCTGCTCGTTGTTTCAGGGCAAAATAGGCAATGGATATCCGGAAAATCAGGCTGAGAACATAGATGAGTATACCGCCCGGAACATAGCCGAGCAGTGTGGGCAAACTTAGCTGCGCTGTTTTCATTAATGCATAATGCTGGTACAACGTTATTAATACATAACCCCGCAAAATCCCCATAACTAACAGAAAAATTACCACCAGGGCGCCATACCAAATAAATCTCCCCTTCTGATAAAATACCGGGTATAAAATAAGGATGTTGCCATAAATAATAATGGCGTAAGATGTTGTGTTGACTACCGTATAAATAACCGATTTGGGCAAACCATCCATCGGTAACAACGAAAAGAAAATTAACAGCAGTACGGCCGCCCATATCAACACCTGGAGCTGAACAATGCCCGGTTTGTACCTGGATATTTCCATCAAATTTCCCCGTTTTTTAAATTGACGAACCAGCCGGCAACGTTATGAATTACCTATCCTTACTGCTTGCGGGCTGTTCCTATTCAAAAATACCAACCTTTTTTGTTTTCAGGTACCATTTTACACCGTTGGGGTATTTTTCACGATGATTACAGTAAAAATTCAGATAACCGGGTGTTCAGGAACCTGGCGGCTACAACTTAATTCCTTGCTCAATCATTGCCGAGGCTAATTTTGCCGGAATTGGCCTGCAAGCACAATTTTTTTGATGCTGCAGGTGCCACTCCACGCGCTGATTAAAGGTTGGGTTTTTAGGCATTGGATTATCCAGATGCCATTGTTTATTTATTTTCATGCCTGTACTGGTGCGTAATAAACCTAAAATTCGGGAACTGAATCCATCGGGTATGGATAAACCAACAAGGGTACTGTTGTATTTGCTGCCATCTTTTTAGTAACGCTCGATTTAAGAAAGAAATCAAGCAGATTGCTTTTCCGGTGAACCATCACCAGCATATCCGGCTTTTCGGTTTCCAGTACCCAGGCCAATCCTTTTTTCACATCTTCGTTAGGAAAATTACGGTAGCTAATACGTTTGTAATCAACCTTAAGTACCACCTCCTGCATAAACGAATTTTCTGCTTTGTTATGTTTGGTATCTGTGGGCAGCTCGGGGTTCACATTCCCAATCACTATGTTGGCAGCGTATTGATGCGCCAGGCCGGCTACTGCATTTATATATTTAACATCGTTTGGATCCAGGTCGCTTGCAAAAATGAGTCTTTCAATATGTTTAATCGCAGCATTTTCAGGAACCAGCAATAAAGGGAGTTTGGTATCGTCAATAAGCTCGCGGCAATTGTTACCTAAAACAAATGTTGATACGGTATCGGCCCCGTGGGTGCCTGCAACCAGCAGCACAATATTCTTATCTTGCTCAAGGGTTGCCAGGGTGTTTACAACCGGGCCTTCTTCGCATCTGCAGCTAATCTCGGGCATAAACGCACCTGGCGAAGGCCTTTCCCTGAGGCCGTGTTTTAGCTTGTCGCATAACTTTCTTAAAGTCTTTTCGGCATCTTTTTTTATTTCCTCGTACTCGTAAACAGGCCAGGCCAGTTGGGCAGTCGCCATAGGTACATCTGCCGGTACCAGGAATGCGTTAAACAGCAAAACATTTGCTTTTATTTTTTTGGCCAGGTGCAGGGCATATTTGGCTATATGCTCCGAACGCTCAGAAAAATCGATAAGTACAGCTATAGTTTTCATGATGACTCAACTTTAATATAATGTTGTAAAGTTGGATAAAAGCGCTGGGGCAAAAAATGAGCGCCGTCACCTAAAAGCCTGTCTTTAATCAATATCTATAAGCAAAAACCATGAAACAAAAAAAGCTACCTGCTTAGCAGATAGCTCCCGTAATATATGATGGACTTTTGCAAAAGTCGGGCTTATATGCCAATTACACTGCGGCCCATACCTGCGGCTAAAATGGCTTTGTTTTCAACTAAATGGGTTACAGCAAAGTTGCTATTGTTAACATTCGACTGAATTGCCCTGTTAAGGTTTAATTCTTCTGTTGCGCCTTTCAAATCTGCTGTCGCATTATCTTTTACAGTTAAGGTAGTACTAAAAGCATCTAAGTTTAAACTGGCTACTGCGCTGTTATGCAAATCAACGTTAAATTCAATTTTTGACAGTTTACCGAATGATGTTAAGGATGAGTTATCAAATACCGAAACGGAACGCAGGTCGGCAGCGCTTACCCAAACTACCAGTTTTTCGTTGGTATAAGAGGCAATGCTTAACACGCCATTTTTGGTTTGCACCAAAGCACGTTCGGCATAGTATTTATTGTAAACTTTTACCTGGTCGCGGGTGGCGTCAGAGATGTATAGTTCTACATTACCATGAACTTCTATTTTATTGATGGTGCTGATATCATTTAATACAGTGAAGGCATCAATTGTTAGTGATTTGGCGTAGGTTGATTGTGTTAATCCTAACACAACAACAAACATTGTGATTACGGATAAAATTTTGGTTTTCATTTTTGTATTTTTTAATTGTAATTGTTAATTAATTGCATTGATTATCTATAAATGCAACCAAAAAACGGGGCCAATTTTAACCCGATATTGTCGCCCTGTAGGGTTATATATTGGTGTCCTGTTTTCCACTGCAAAGGTGTGGTTTCTCTCCATGAAAACATTCATCTTAGTGTAAAAATTACACTATTATTTTCAACAACTTTCCCTTACATAAAAGCAATACAAACCACTGATTATTAATAAATTATACAGAATCTACAATTTCCACTATGCTATTTACAGTTGTTTACCACAGCATCCCATCCCTCAAAAACAATTTTCAGGCGGCGTAAAATGGCGTGGGATGCTGAGTTTTTTTATCACCAATATTGTATTAATGCCGCCCGCAGGGCGGGCAAAACACATCCTCGTTAGCGTCAACGCACCGGCCATAAGCCTTTGCTGCCAGCGGCTAATTATTAGGCTACAACAATAGTAGATTTGGCTACACGCCGGTATCTCCTGATGCATACCTTTGAACTGATAAAATAAAAGCGGTGAAGATGACCCGTTGGGAAATTGCCGTTGTCTTTTATGAAAATTAAGTACATTGTGATATGCCAAATATGCAACCCAGGCGATTTAAAACAATAAGCGAATTTCACCAGTTCAGGGGTTTGCCTAAGCCGGAGCACCCGCTAATAAGCGTTATAAACCTGGAAAATGTTACCCAGGTACCCGGCGCTGAAATGAGCATGGTAAAAGATTTTTATTCGGTTGCATTAAAAAGAAATTTTAATGCGCGGATGAAATACGGACAACACGATTATGATTTTGACGATGGTATTATGTTTTTTATGGCACCCGGCCAGGTTTTAAAAATTGAGACCGATCCCAATGCCGCATTAAATCAATCCGGGTGGATGTTATTGTTTCATCCCGATTTTTTATGGAACACGCCTTTAGCTAAATCAATTAAGCGCTATGAGTATTTTGATTATTCGGTGAAAGAAGCCCTATTTCTGTCGGAAAAGGAGGAAAACATCATTGGGGCTATAATGCAAAACATCCAGCAGGAATATCATTCAAACATTGATAAGTTTAGCCAGGACATCATTGTTGCACAAATTGACGTATTGCTTACTTATTCGGAAAGGTTTTACCAGCGCCAGTTTATCACCCGCAAAATAGCTAACCACCAGATTCTTGATCGTTTGGAAGCTATTCTTACTGCTTATTTTAGCAGTGAGGCCCTGGCACAAAAAGGATTGCCTACAGTTGCTTACATTGCCGAAACACTAAATGTATCGCCCAATTATTTAAGCGGCTTATTAAAAATATTAACAGGCCAAAGCACCCAGCAGCACATTCATGATAAGCTGATAGAAAAGGCAAAAGAAAAACTATCAACCACCAATTTATCAGTAAGCGAAATTGCCTACGAATTAGGGTTCGAACATCCCCAATCGTTTAGCAAATTATTTAAAACAAAAACCCATTTTTCGCCGCTGGAGTTCAGGCAGTCATTCAATTAACGGGGTAATATGGTAGAGGCTGCCTTTGCCGTTAAAGGCATCCTCTACCCTCCCCTCGCACAAGATCTGCGAAAAAATGGAGCTTAGCGTTCACGCACCATTTACCCCCGCAGGCCGAATACAACCTACCCCAATTTTACACCTTTTACGTATTGGTTTAGTTTTTCCAAATTCTGTTTCAGCCCTTCGTCGGCTTTAAAGGTTTTTACAACTTGTATAAATTGCTCACGCGATTCAAACAGCATATGCCAGCTAATGTGTGTTTGTTCGCCCTGCGCTTCAAATTCAATAGTGGCAACAAATTTAGGGCCGCTCACATGTTCATAAACTATTTTTTTAAGCGGGATAACCTCTTTGAATATGCTTTTGTTTTTATAATCTGTTCCGTCGGGGCCATGCATTACCAGGTCCCACTCGCCTTCGGGTTCAACATCCATTTTACTAATGGTGTTGGTGAAACCGTTTGGGCCCCACCATTTGGCAATATGCTCTGGCTGGGTCCATACTTCCCATACCAGTTCAACCGGGGCTTCCAATGTTCGGGTCAGGCGTAATTCGCGGTCGGCAGTGTTACTTTTTGTGTTTTCCATTTCGTTCATTTTTTAATTGTACAACATAGTTTTCAAGATTATCTAATTTGCTTTCCCAATGCTGGCGGTACTGATCTATCCAGGCCGATACCTCGCCGAGCTGATCGAGCCGGGCTTCGCAAAACCTGTCGCGCCCATGCCGCTTAACGTTAATAAGGCCGCAATCGGCCAGGATCTGGATGTGCAACGATATCGCCTGGCGTGTAACATCAAAGTTTGCCGCTATAGTGTTCACGTTATGCGGCTGCGTAGCAATCATGTTAATTATGGCCCTACGGGTAGGGTCGGCTATGGCCTGGTAAACGTCTCGTCTGGTTTTCATTATTCGCAAGTACTTACTTGCAAATATAAATGCAAGCAACTACTTGCGCAAATTTTTTTATGTTTAATTCTCCTGCGGTTCCATCAGGGCAATGCAACTAAATGGCTAAACCAAATAAGCTTACAGCGTCGGGAAGTTATAAACATCAAACGATGCCTTGTTTTATTGGCTGATAGTGGTTAAATGACCCGGGGCCTGTGGTAATTACATTGGCCAACAACAGGCACAAATATTTGGATGCTTCTAAATTGCACGCTCAGTTTAGTGTTAACCATGATAAGATATAAAAAATTGATTATCAAATAATTATAAAAAATATTTTTAAAATGTGTTAAGTTATGTTAACCCGATTAGCTGCGTTTGCCCTAACGGTACCGGGCGGCGGTGTGTTAAAATATTTTTTTTACCAGGTAAACAATTAGCTGAATACCATATCTTTAACTATCTCGAAACATGTACCGAAAACTCATCTTGGTTTTATTGCTGAATGGTATGGCGCTTGCTGCCCATTCACAAAAGCTGGACAAAATACTGCCGGCATATTTTTCTGTAAAAGATGGTTTGCCTGATGCCACCATCAATACAATTTGCCAGGACGATGATGGCTTTTTATGGCTGGGCACCAACTATGGCTTAAGCCGGTATGACGGGGTTGAGTTTAAAAATTTTTATCACTCCAAAACAACAAGCTCGCTGCCGGGCAACAATATCATCTCCATACAAAAATTGCCCGGCCACCGGTTACTGGCAGCCACCTCAACCGGCTTATGTATTTTTAATACCAGGACTAATATATTTAAAACCCTGCTGGTGCCGGCTTCGGCAAAAATGTTCCCTTTCGAAAATAATTTTTACATCGCATCGGTAGATAAGCAAAACAACATTTGGGCGGCCTCGCAAATGGGGCTTTATAAGCTCGATCAAAACCTTAATATACTTCAATTTACCAGGGGGGCTAATGACCAGGGAGCAACCTTGGTTATGTTCGTCGAAAGTATCCACCCCCTACCCAACGGAAGCGTTCTTTTCAGATTGGTGAAGGATAAAAAAATTCAATATCATATCTATACTCCCGCAAGCAACAAAATTATTCCGTTAAACCAGTTAAAGGGGTATCCGCTATCGGTGATAGATAGCTTAAACGTGAGGGATATTGCGTTTGATAAAAAGGGCAATTCGTGGTTTGTAAAACATATGGTTGATAGTGTTTTCTTCTTGAATTCCTTATCCGGCCAGATAACTGCCTCGGCTTTCAATCATTTACCCGGCAAAGGCCAGATATATTATAACACCCACATCAACCTGCTAAATAATGGACTGGCAACTTGTACCCTAAACGATGGCGGGCTGGCGTATTGGAATACCCAGGCATCGGCCGTTGGGCGCAGCGATTTTAAAAGCGACGTATTACTACCCAAACAACATGTGTTTTGCACGTTATTTGATACCGAAGGCAACCTTTGGGTGGGTACCGGCAATGGTTTATATAAGTTTACGCTGATTGCCAACGGCATTTCTACATCGGAACTGCCGGCATATAACCCCGGGATCACCGTGGGATAGACCTATCGGGCACTTTTGTGGTTAAAGAACATATTTTTTTAACCACCACCGGCGGCGGGATATTTTATACCAATCTGCTTAATACGCCATGGAAGGAGCTATTAATTGGAAAAACTGCAGATGTAAACGACACCTGGAACATAAGAGCCGCGGGAGTGGATAAATTTTGGATAGGTACACAAAGAGGTATATATGAATGGAAAAAAGGCATGGCCGGCCCCCGGCCTGTAAATGTGCCATTAATTGGAAAATGCCCCGTGATTACCCAATTTACCGATAAGGAAAACGTACTGTGGATGGGCCTTGGCGAAGGGAATGGCCTTGCTGCTTATAATTTAACTAACAATAGCCTGCAGCTTTATTCAAAAAAGGACAAAGGCAACCAATTGCCCATCAGGTTCCCCGTTTGTATTGCCGAGGATGAATTTGGCGACCTGTGGATGGGCGGTACCGAAGGGCGCGGGCTGGTAAAGTGGAGCCGGACCAATCATCAATTCGCGTTGTTCCCCCCGGCTTATAATACCGATTTTGATAATGGCGTCATCAATACCATCTATGCAGATAAAAGGGGCAAGATATGGATGGGCACCAATGCCGGCCTGGTGAAATTTGACATCAGCAGCCAAAAGTTTAAAAAGGTTGATATGCCCGAAGCCCTATCGTCAAATACGGTTTACAGCCTGGCTGCCGACAATAAAGGCCGCCTATGGATTGGCACTAAAAACGGATTAAACTGCATGGAACCCGGCACCGGCCATTTTTTTTTATTTGGCGGTTATTACCCATCGTCAGAAGATCCTGTGTTAAGCGTAAAGTACGACAGCGCCGCAAACAAGGTATATTTTAATACGGCCCATATATTTTACAGTGCAATACCAAACCAATTGCTGCGGCCACGCCGGGCCCCCGGCGTATTAATTACGGCTGTAACTTCATCGGGCAACAATTTAAACCCGGCGCAAAGCATCAGCCTGCCTGCCAACGATAATAATATCAGCATCGCTTTTAGTGCGGTTAACCTGGTTGATGGTATGCAAAACAGGTATTATTACCGACTTAACAACCTGAGCAAAAATTGGATCTCGGCAGGCCGAACGCGGCAAATATCATTTTCAAACCTGTTGTCGGGCAATTACACTTTCAGCGTTAAAGCACAAATGGCCGATGGTACTATGAGTACAAACCAGGCCACCCTGCTTTTTTCGGTGCAAACCCCTTACTATAAAAGCTGGTGGTTTATTGTTTTAGCCATCATAACCACAGGTGGTATTATTTATTTCATCTACCTTAACCGCATCAGGCAGGTGCTGCGGGTTCAGGCTATCCGCAATAGCATCGCTACGGATTTACATGACGATATTGGTTCAACCCTTAGCAACATCAATATACTTACCGAACTGAGCAACGCCAACCTATCAGCGCCAGAACAAGCCCGGAGCTTTTTGAAACGGATAACCGAAGAAGTAAACACCTCCAACCAATCATTAGATGATATTGTGTGGAGCATAAACACCCTTAATGACAGCTATGAGCAAACTGTGGCCAGGATGAAAAGATATACCGCCGAATTGTTTGAAGGTGCAAACATTGCCTATCATTTCCACTTTGACGAGAAGATAGCCTATAAAAAGCTGCACATGGAAAAAAGAAAAGACATTTACCTGGTGTTTAAAGAGGCGGTAAACAACATTTACAAACATGCTGCCGCAACGCATGTCGACATCAGCCTGCAAAGCCATCAAAACCATTTGCAAATGATTATTAAAGATAATGGCAAAGGCTTTGATACCACACAGCCTACTTCACGTAACGGTATAAAAAACATGAAAATACGGTTGGCAAAGTGGAAAGGAAGTATTTCAATTTTGTCGGCCATCGATGAAGGTACTTTGCTTACCATTATTATACCCGTGCTTTAATCACTCAAAAGAGTGATAGGCCTGTTAAATAGTAAACTGTAATTTAGCACTTATGCCGGTAAGTATAGTTTTATTTGAAGATAACGATCGTTTGCGCGAGTCGTTGGCCTACCTGCTTAACAGCGACCCTGATTACGCGGTTAAAGGCAATTTTGATAATTGCACCCAGGCAGCAGAAATTATAGAACGGCTTAAGCCCGATGTTGTGCTGATGGATATAGATATGCCCGGCAAAACAGGTATAAGTGGCGTTGCTATGGTAAAACAAGCGCGGCCGGAAACTGCTGTAATCATGTACACTGTTTTTGAGGACGATGAGAAGCTTTTTCAATGCCTTTGCGCGGGGGCCAACGGTTATTTACTAAAAAAAACGCCGCCAGCCCGGCTGTTTGATGCCATTCGCGAGGTATTGGATGGTGGCGCGCCCATGTCGCCGGTGATTGCCAGAAAAGTGCTGATGTCATTTCAGCAAAAAACCGATAACCAATATAACCTCACTTCGCGCGAAACGGATGTGTTGCAGCTTTTAATAAAAGGGAACAGCATTAAAATAATTGCCGACGAATTGAACATGGCTTTTGATACCGTGCGCTCGCACCTCAAAAAAATTTACCTGAAACTTCATGTAAACTGCGGCAAAGAAGCGATAGCCAAGGCGCTGAAAGAAAAAATATTGTAATATGCTAACCTGGTTAACCGGCGCTCAATTCACTCAAAAAGAGGATTGACCATCGTTCCAAATATGCTCAATTTCATGGGTAAGTAAGCGCGGCTTTAACATCTCCGGCTAAAACGTAAAACTATACCTTATGAAAACAAAACTCACCTACTCTATTTGTATATTTTTTGTGATGTCTTTTATTTTGCCCGGCTGTAAAAAAAGCAGCCCGGTACTCATACCTGTAAAAGTACCTGCAATTAATACCATCAGCCCTACTTCTGGCATTGCCGGCACTGTAGTTACTATCAGCGGCGCCAACTTTAGCGCTACAGCTGCCGATAATACCGTAAAATTTAACGGAACTGATGCAACCGTTACATCGGCAACGGCAGGTAAGCTGACTGTAACCGCACCGGCAGCGGCCAGCACCGGGGCCATAACCGTAACTACTGCCGGCGGCACCGCTACCGGGCCGGTATTTACTTATTTATTGGCGCCAACAATTGCAACAATCAGCCCTGTTTCGGCCAAAGCAGGTACCGCTATAACAATCACCGGGACAAACTTTGACGCGACTGCGGCCAACAACACCGTTAAATTTAACGGTGTTGCTGCGGCTATTACATCGGCTACAACCACAAAATTAGTGGTTACCGCGCCAGCCGCGGCCACCAGCGGGGCCGTAACCGTAGCCACATCAGGCGGAACGGCAACCGGACCTGTATTTACCTTTATTGTAGCCCCAACTATCACGGCAATTAATCCAACATCGGCTGCCGAGGGTGCCTCAGTAACCATTACCGGGACTGATTTTGATGCCGTAGCTGCTAATAACACTGTTAAATTTAACGGTACCACCGCCAGCGTTACCACTGCAAATACTACGCAACTGGTTGTTAAAGTGCCAACCGGCGGCAGTTCAGGAAATGTAACTGTTACCACCGTTGGCGGTACATCTAATGGCATAGCTTTTACATACACAGCGACCGGACCAACTGTTTATGTACTTGGCTCCGATACCCGCAGCGGCTACGGTTGGTGGAAAAATTCTTCTTTTACGGCTATCCCCTCCTGCACAAGCGCATATGCTATGGTTGGTTCAGGTACTGACATCTATATTGCAGGCCCAACTACCGCAAATGTTCCCACTTACTGGAAAAATGGCACAGCTGTGCAGCTATCTTCGCAAACCGGGTACACGTTTTCGATAGTTGTTTCGGGCACCGATGTTTATTGCCTGGGCCAGATTAACGGAACTTACTATGTCTGGAAAAATGGCACGGCCACCCAGCTAACAACTACAACAGTCACTAATATCGGAGGCTCGGGCACCAGTAATTATTTAAACAATGCTTTAGCCGTGAGCAATGGCGATACCTACGTGGCCGGGGCACGATATCTGGGAACTTCTACCATTTTAAAAGCTACTTACTGGAAAAACGGCACACCAATTGACATAACCGATGGCATACACTCGGGTAATGCGCAGGCAACGGCCATATGTGTTTCGGGCGGTGCCATTTACATAGCTGGTTTTGAAGAAATAAGGGACCCTGCTTCGGGCGGAATTATCAATAAAGCCCCACGCCTCTGGAAAAATGGCATTTCCATACCATTAACCACACCGGGCAACAGCTTATTCAACAGCGTTTCCAGCATACTGGTGTCGGGCGGTGATGTTTATGTGGGCGGCCAATACAACGGCGCGGGGGCAGTTTGGAAAAATGGCACCATGCTTACTCCATCCGCCTATGCAGTTGCCGAAAACGTATCTTCGTTGTTCTTGTATAATAATACCGATTTATATATCGGCGGCGCATCGTCATCATCAGGCGAAAACGGCTATTGGAAAAATGGGGATTTTGTTGAAATGGACCCGGGATGCACCATACTGGGCCCGGGTTGTGCGCGTACATCGGCAAACCAGGTTATTTCTTTGTATGTTAAATAATTATTGGTACGCCTAAGCCGGTAAAGTATTATAGGTAAATAAAGCCACAAAAAGCCTGCATATATGTAAGCTTTTTGTGGCTTTAATGGAAAACAGGGAAGCACTTGCCATGTACCCGGAAGTTATTCAACAATATAATAATTGTAATCATCGGCATGTTTTTTTACGTCCGCCACCGGCGCAATGTTTTTTATAGTCTTTTTCAATTACAACCGCCTGAATTTAACTCATCGCAATACGGGCAATATTCATTTACATCCTTATTACGGCGCTGATGCTTCCGGCATCCGCTGTTCTGTAAGGCATAATTTACGTTGACAGGCGTTATTTTTGAATTAAAAAAAGCTTACATTCATACTAATAAATCAACCGGAAAATGAAAGCGACGCAGATGAAAAAACTATTACTTTTTGCTGTTTGTTTGGCGTTTATTTGGCAATCGTGCAATAAAAGTACCGCGCCTGTATTGGCTGCCACCAGTGCTATATCGGCAACTATCGATGGGAGTAATGAAAATTTTAATACTGTTGATAGTTCGGGTTATCGTAATACACCAACTTATTATTCGGCTTTCATTTCGGCAAAAAACGGCACATCGTCTACCGCCGATAAAATGGAACTGGATATATACTCGCCAACTCCCATCGCCGTTGGTACATACAACCTTACTAAAAATTACAACCCGCCATTTGGCATTTTAATCATCTATAAAATTAATGGCAGCAGCAATTTTGCCAACGATTATGTTGTTGATTACACGGGCAATCATCCGGCATCTATAACCATATCGTCAATCAGTACCACCAATATACAAGGCGCTTTTAACGGAACATTAATTGTGGCCAACAACTCTGGCGCAACCAAAACAATTTCCGACGGGAAATTTAACATCGATCTTAAATAAGTGTTCAGCAAAGTCTGTGGGCGTTACCTAATAATTATCGTAATAAACCCTACGGCGGCACGATATAGCTGAAACCGCGTTAACCGGACAGGTTTTAATTTAAAGGAGGCAAAAGGCATAAACCATTTTTTTATTTCGGTTTGCGGGTAAGCGTTTTTTAACACTGATACATGTAAAATAATGAACATGCATACGGCCATAATAATGTGGGTGAGTATAAATAAAACGTTCATGGTAATAGTGGTAAGTGTAAATTAAGTATTGGCTGAGTTACCATGCTGATTACCAAATACGGACCAAATACACAAACAACTCAAAATCAACAATTTAATAAATTTAAATTACTTACCAGCTGCGATATATCGTTAAAACACAGTTGAATACACGCTATTTGGAAAATTGGCTGATGAGGTTGCAAGTTTATAAGTTATTGAGACAAATGTTGGTGTGTTTACACCCGTTAAAAGATAACCACGCAGGTCAGATCCGGAAAAAACAACATTTTGCTCCTGTACCGGCAATTTCATAGGTGTTCAAATTTATGGTGCTAAATCCCGGTCGATGCCTGTTTAACCCCGGCATTTACAGCAACCGGCGAACAACACTTCAAATATTATAACAATATTTTTCATATATACAACCCGTATTTTAACGGTGACAGCACCCCGTTAAAATACGGGTTGCGGCTGATAGAAACACAGATTAACTTCAACGAAAATCTACCTGAATGCTGTTTATCAATAATTATGAAAATGCTGATGCCGTGGCCATCATGCTCCTAAAATGCTTACGGATAAATATTCCCGCTCATGAAATAGTAGCTGAATTAAGCAAACACCCAGACTATCCAAGTTTATTGGCTATAAGTGACGTATTACAAAATTTTAACGTGAATAATGCTGCCTACCAGGTTAGCATACACGATGCGGGTAAGGTACCCTGCCCTTTTATTACCAACCTTAACCGGGGCGACGGTGAGTTTATTGTAGTAGATAAATTGACCGACGGGGAAGTATTTTTTTATAACGACAAAGGAAAACAGAAATTACCACGCACTACTTTTGATAAGTTTTTTGGTGGCGTTGTGTTAACCGCCGAAAAAAGCAGCGATTTATTAGAGCAGCAGGCCAAAACAAAACTATCAGTCGCAAGCTATCGGTTACCTGCTATTATTGCAGGTATATTAATTATACTTTCAGGTTCATTAATTACCCATTCAACTTACCTTGCTAATGTAACATGGCAAATAATATTTTTAACCATAGTTAAAACATCCGGACTGGCTACCACTGTATTATTGCTTATCCAGGGTATTGACGGTAACAATCCATTAGTGCAAAAACTATGTCAAAGTGTGGGCAAAAGTAATTGCAATGCTGTTTTAACATCCAAAGCGGCAAACGTATTTGCATGGCTTAGCTGGAGCGAGGTTGGTTTTCTTTATTTTGCAGGCACGTGGTTGCTGTTGCTTTTTGGCAATGGCTCGGCTTTAGTTTGGTACACATTACTTGTACTTAACCTGGTAAGCCTGCCCTATACATTTTACTCTATTTATTACCAGGCGCGCATCGCAAAACAATGGTGCTTACTTTGTTGTACGGTGCAGGCTATTTTGTGGCTGGAGTTTATTACTATGGCTTTATCAAACGTAACCGGGGTGCCGGTGTTTACCGCCGCTGGCTTAAGCAACATAGTTATATGCCTGTTAGTGCCCACTATATTGTGGGCAATTGTAAAGCCTTACCTGCTCCGCCTACAGCTTTTATCCCCCCTGAAAAAACAATTACGCACATTTAAATACAATGTTGAATTGTTTAATAATATGCTTAAAGCACAGCCCCGGTACGCTATGCCTGCCGAAGACTGGAGCATTGTTTTGGGCAACGCCGAGGCTAACAATATCATTACAATGGTAACAAATCCATACTGCCAGCCATGTAGTAAAACCCACCAGGTACTTGATAACTGGCTTAACCAAAACCCCAATTTACAGGCGCGTATTATATTTACCGCCAATAATAACGACAGCGATATTAAAACCCCGGTAAGCCGTCACCTGATGGCGCTAAATAAGCTGACCGATAAAACCATTGTTAAACATGCCCTGCATGATTGGTACGGGCAAAAGCAAAAAAGCTACGACGCATGGGCAAAAGCTTACCCGGTGCAGCTGAATGAAACAGAATTTTATAAAATAGACCAGCAAAAAGCCTGGTGCCAAATGGCCGAGGTTACGGCAACACCGGCTTTATTACTTAACGGATACCGCCTTCCGAATATTTACCAACTACCCGATTTAAAATATATGCTTGAATAAGCGTTCAAAATACTTTTTGGCCAAAGGTGAAGGAGCATGTACTTCGATAATGTATGCCACTATTTGTCAGGTGAAATTGACTATCAATTTTAAAACATAACTATTATTATGGAAATGCAGAAAAAACTTTCAAGAGAAGAGATGAAAGCCATTACTGGTGGAAAATTGGCTTGTAACTGCCAGTGCAATGGCGCAGGCACCTGGAGTGCTTCATACAGCTCATCAGCGGCCGCGTATCATGATCTTCAAACCTATTGCAGCGGCGGAGGTTCTTGCCACTGTACAGAACCTGCAGCATAGTAACCATTAGTTAAATTTAACTAACAAAATGAAGCAAGCTATCGATGCAAATTGATAGCTTGCTTCGTAACTTACACAAATATGAAATATATATCATTTTTATGCTTCATGTTATTTTCCCAATGCGGGTTTTGCAATGTTAAAATCAGCGGAGAGTTGATTGGCATAAAGGGAGCAACAGGGGTAGGCGTATTTTTGCCGGTTGGAAATCATCCTAATGACTATCGCCAAACAATATACCCTGTTGTAAATAATAAATTTAATATAAATTTCAACGTGTCATCTGAGGTATTTATCAGGGTACGGATTGGTTTAAGAACAATTTACTTAATTGTTGCCCCTGGCGATAATATCAGCTTCAAATATTTTGATAATCCTGATAAATATAAATCTTTAAAATTTGAAGGTACTAATGCTGCCGGCCAATACTGGTATAATGTATATAACTTTCAACCACTTGATAACTATAATCACCACGGAAGCCTTTTGCTGGCACTTGCAACCGAAAGTAAAGACCAGGGGCTAAAAAAAATAGGGAAATTTATTTTTGAGCAAACCCAGCCGCTTGATTCTTTATACAAATTAAAGCAAATAAGCCCCCAGTTTTTCCTGCTTGCTAAAACCGATATTCGGGATATGCACGCACTTAATTTAATTAAAGGCATAACCACTCTTCAGGAAAAGAACAAAAACAGTCAGTTAAATGACAAATACCAACGCATTAAAGATGCCTTATTCTGCTTTGCAGGCCCTGCCAAAATCACCAACACCCAAACATACTTTGGCGCTATGTTTTTAGGTTATTACTATGAATCCAAACTCGAAGAAAGCAATACCAACAAATCAAACAGCTATAAATTAGGCCCTTACAGCGGATACCAAATGGCTCCCGCTGCAATAAAAAACTTTTTATTGGGCGATATATTACTATTTCAAAAAGTAATCGGCACCAATGAATTCAATTTCACAACCGCCTTTGCTCAGTATTGTAATGATTTTCCCGAAAGTCCATATATAGCCCTGCTTAGGTCATTAACATTGACAGCCGCCAACGCCAAAACCACTAAACCGGGAGCAAACATTTCAATAGATACTGCCACCACTTACAATACCTTTAATGATATAAAACGGCATTTTAAAGGAAAGTCGGTTTATATTGATTTATGGGCAACGTGGTGCGTTCCTTGCCGGGCCGAGTTCCCTTACTATCCCGGCCTGCAGCCAAAGCTTAAACAAAAAAGCATAACATCGGTATTTGTATCTATAGATATACCAATAATGAAAACGCAATGGGTTAACCTTGTTACCCAGAACCATTTAGATGGCTATCATATCCTTGCGGGCAAAAGCTTACAGTCAGATATAAAGAAAATTGTTTATCAACAAGGGCAGGTATCCATCCCCCGTTACATTATTTTAAATAAGGATGGCAGGGTAGTTAGCTGGGATGCCCCAAGGCCCAGCAATCCAGCACTTGGCAAGTTGCTTGATAAATTGTAAGGGAAACAGTTGTTAATAATATTACATCAATATCTATGAAGCCCTTTGTATTTTACAAACAACATGATCAAATGGATTGTGGCCCAGCTTGTTTACGCATGGTAGCTAAACATTACGGGCGTAATTTTCGCCTGCAAAACCTGCGCGAGCTTTGCGAGATCAACAAAGAGGGCGTATCCATGTTAGGCATGAGCGATGCGATTGAAAAGATAGGTTTCAGGTCGTTAGGAGTTAAGCTTAGCATTGCCGGTTTAAAAGAAGCCGAATTGCCTTGTATTTTACATTGGCGACAGAACCATTTTGTGGTACTTTACAAAATAAAAAATAATAAATTTTACATAGCCGACCCAGCAAATGGCCTGGTTGTAATTAACGAGGATGATTTTAACCGCAACTGGTTAAGTACCGCCGATGGCAACGAAGGTATAGCACTATTGCTGAGCCCAACACCACTATTTTATGAACAGGAAGACGAAAAAGGCAGCGAACTGCGCTGGGGCTTTTTATTGCGCTACCTGGTCACTTATCGCCAATTGGTAACCCAGCTTTTATTTGGCCTGGGTATAGGCAGTTTACTACAGTTAATAACCCCGTTTTTAACGCAATCTATAGTTGATATCGGTATTAATACACGCAACCTTAATTTTATTTACATTATCCTGTTTGCACAAACTGCCCTGATCATCGGGCGGGCAAGTGTTGATTTTATCCGGTCGTGGATTTTGCTGCACATCAGTACCAGGGTAAACATATCCATCCTCACCGACTTCTTAATTAAGCTTATGAAATTGCCTATCAGTTTTTTTGATACCAAAATGACGGGCGATATTATGCAGCGAATGAACGATCAGAAAAAAATTGAAGGTTTTTTGACGGGATCAACCTTAAGTACTTTATTCTCGTTATTTAACCTTTTAATATTTTCAGTTGTGTTGGCCTATTACAATGCCACCATATTTTTGGTATTTGCAACATGCAGCGCCCTTTATACCATTTGGATAATGCTGTTTTTAAAACGCCGGCGCGAATTGAATTATAAAAGTTTTGATGTGGCTTCAAAAAACCAGAGCAGCATTGTACAATTGGTAGGCGGCATGCAGGAAATTAAGCTTAACAACTGCGAACAGCAAAAACGCTGGGAGTGGGAACACATACAAGCCCGTTTGTTTAAGTTTAACGTTAAAAGCCTTGCCTTAAGCCAGTATCAGCAAGGCGGGGCTACATTTATTAACGAAGGCAAAAACCTGCTTATTACCTTTTTAAGTGCGCAGGCGGTTATTAATGGGAATTTAACTTTAGGTGCAATGGTGGCAGTGCAATATATTGTAGGTCAACTAAGCAGCCCAATAGAGCAATTGCTGGGCTTTATACAAGGGTTTCAGGATGCCCGCATCAGTTTAGAGCGCTTAAACGAAATTCACCAGATGGCCGACGAAGAACCATTGGATAAAGAATGGAACCATACCCTGCCCGAAAATAAAAGTTTAAGCCTTGCCAACATTACATTCCGTTATCCGGGAGCAGGGAACGAGCCTGTGCTGGAGAACATCAGCTTTCAAATTCCGCAAGGTAAAACAACAGCTATTGTGGGCATGAGCGGTAGTGGTAAAACCACAGTATTAAAACTGCTGCTCCGTTTTTATGAACCGCAAAAAGGCGAAATTAAAGTAGGCGGACACCCCATAAACAATATTGGCTTTAAAACCTGGCGCAGCCAGTGTGGGGTGGTAATGCAGGATGGCTTCATATTTTCTGACAGTATTGAACGTAACATTGCGGTGGGTGATGAATACCCCGACAAAGAAAAACTACGCCACGCTATAAAGGTTGCCAACATACATGATTTTATTGATGGCTTGCCATTGGGATTAAATACCAAAATAGGTGCCGAAGGTAATGGAATAAGCCAAGGGCAGCGGCAGCGGATGCTGATAGCAAGAGCTGTTTACAAAAATCCCGAATACCTGTTTTTTGACGAAGCTACCAATGCCCTTGATGCTAATAACGAACGGATAATTATGAATAACCTGGGCGAGTTTTTTAACGGACGCACGGTGGTGATAGTAGCGCACCGCCTAAGTACAGTAAGTAATGCAGATAATATAATTTTATTAGATAAAGGCCGGATAATTGAGCAGGGAAGTCATTTTGAGCTTACGGCACTGAAAGGAAGCTATTATCAACTGGTTAAAAACCAACTGGAATTGGGAACTTGATTACAAGACGCTAATACCATATGTTAAATAATTAAACAAATAAAAAGCCAACGCAAAACAAATGCCTTCAATTGTATTTGAAACTCCACCACCCGAGAAAACTGATGGCTCGAACAGCATTATCGTTTTAAAAACTCCGCCCGTAGGCCAAAACACCATACTGGGGAATGGCATAGCTTTAAAGTCTCCGCCGCAAAGGCATGCCGATGATATGCAGGATATTATTACCGCCGTGCCATCATGGATATTACGTTGGGGCATTACGCTATTTTTTGCAATATTGATTTTATTAATTGGTTTGGCGGCCTTAATCAAATACCCGGATATTATTAAAACAAGGTTAAAAATTCAATCACCCAATTCGCCCAAGCCGGTTGTTGCAAAGATACCGGGCAAACTGGTTAAGCTTTTGGTAAACGAAAATGAACTGGTTGTAAAAAACGAGCCGCTGGCATTCATTGAGAGTACAGGCAACCATCTTCAAATAATGCACCTTACTCAAAATTTAACAAAGCTGCAAGATGATATTGCCACAGGTAAACTAATTAATAACAGCCTTTTTACGCAGGCGAACAGCGCAGCACTTGGTGAACTTCAAGCTGCTTACCAGACTTTTTACCAGGATTTTATTACCTATCAATCAGCGGTAAACAATGGGTTTTATCTAAAAAAGAAGACGTACCTTGAAAAAGATCTTGCCGATATAAACCGCCAAACCGGACAATTACAGCAAAGCAAAGCCATCCAGCAACGTAATTTTAAACTTGCAGATGATGAGTATACAATGCATAAAAAACTTGCCGATCAAAAGGTTGAAACCCAATCTGAACTACGCCAACAAGAAGCTAAATTTTTGGCTCAAAAATCACCGTTGATACAAACAGAGTCGGCGCTGGTTGCCGCCAATAATAGCTACACCGGAAAGCAAAAGGAAATTTTGGAATTGGATAACCAAATCAGCGAACAAAAAGCCAGGTTCAGGCAGTCGCTCAACAGTTTAATAAGCCAGGCCGAAGATTGGGAAAACAAATATATTCTCAGGGCGTCCCAGGCAGGTAAAATATCGTTTCCGGGTATTATCCAGGAAAACCAGGTACTAAGTACAGGGCAGGAAGTTTTTTATGTAAACCCCGGTAACGAAGCTTTCTTCGGCGAGATGGACATACCGCAAGACAATATGGGAAAAGTAAAGGAGGGACAGCCCGTACTTATAAAACTGAGGAGTTACCCGTTTGAGGAGTATGGTTTAATAAAAGGCAAAATAAATTACATCGCCGAGGTGCCTTATAAAGACAGTGTTTTTGTATCGAAAGTTGATTTTAAAGTAGGCAAACCGATAAATAATAAACGTCCTATTCATTTAAAACAAGGCATGATAGCCGAGGCCGAAATTATTACCGAAGATGCCACCATATTTCAGCGAGTTACCAGGAGCGTATTTAAAATAGTGGCTAATAAATAGCTATCAACAGCAGCCAGGTTACAAATTTAACAAAGCGCGTGTCCTTAAAATCATGCCGGTAACCGGCAGCATCTACGTTAAGGTCATCTCATGATTAACGTGATGAGCCCAATGATGGTACCATATAGCTGGAGCCGCGTTTACCGGAGAGGTTTTAATTTAAACGAATTAGAAGATCTATCCCACTATTTTATTTCTTGTTTCGGATTTGCTTCCCTTAACACGGATATATAAAATGGCGACCATGCATAATGCCATGGTGATGAGGGTGATTAAAAAAATGTGTTCACGGTGATAATGTTAAGTGTAAATGCTTTTGTTTATACCAATGGCTACCAAATAAATACCAAATAAATACCAAATAAATACCAATTACATAAAATACTTAAAATCAAATAGTTAATTACTACTGATTTATAACTGCGCTGCGATATATCGTTAAAACACGAGATTGCATTTTACCAAATCTCAATAAGCCCGAATTTGCTGCCATCCTATTTCAAACTCCTGTTGCCTTGATTTTAAACTCTGACACGTTACCACAACTGTTTCATTTGTTCCTGGTAAAATTACGTTTCGACTGGAGGGCGATTTTAGCCATCATTTCTTTATATTATGTCATAAAATGAATTTCATTTCAACTTTAATTTTCAATATATGTAGTTAACTACGTATATTAGTACATAAATAAATTATTATGAGTACAATACTTGAAATTACCCCCTTAAACAATGCTTACTGTGATCAGATCATCAATATTATACTGCCCATACAACAAATAGAATTTAATGTACCGGTAACACTGGAGGGGCAGCCCGATTTATTGGATATCGAAACCAATTACCACCAAACCGGCGGCAACTTTTGGGGTGCCAAAATTAATGGCGAACTGGTGGGCACCATAGCCTTAATAGTCATCGACGGTAAAGCCGGGGCATTACGCAAAATGTTTGTACGCAAAGAGTACCGGGGTAAGGAACTTGGCATTGCGCAGCGTTTGCTGGATGAATTGATTGCTTATTGCAGGCTACAGGATATTACAGCTATATACCTGGGCACGGTAGATATGCTGAAGGCGGCACACCGTTTTTACGAAAAAAATGGCTTTACGCAATTGGCCAAACAGAATTTGCCCCCATCGTTTCCGCTGATGGGTGCCGATAATATTTTTTATGAGTTACATTTGAACAATTAACCACAAGCGGATGAATGTTATTGATGAATCGGGCATTTTAGCCATCAGTACCCGGCTGCAGCGCCTGGCTGATACCCTGCGCAAAGATGGCGTGCTGATTTACAAAGCCAACAATATTGATTTTGAGCCCAAGTGGTTCCCGGTTATTTATACCCTGCATTATAAACCTGTACTTAGTGTTGTTGAGCTGGCTAATGAAATTGGCTATACCCACCCCTCCACCATCAGCCTGCTGAAGGAGCTGGAAAAAGAAAAACTTATCCGGTCGAAGAAAGACAAGGCCGACGAACGCAAACGCCTGGTACTACTTACGGCCAAAGGCCAGGAACTGGTGGAGCGCATGCGCCCCGTGTGGGCCATTATTAAAGCCGCCGCCGCTGAACTTACCAATACCCAAAACAACATCATGAAAGCCATTGATGAAGTAGAAGAACAAATAAGCCTGCAAAGCTTTTTCGCCCGGGCGCAGCGGTTAAAGAGTGAGGGGAAGCAAATGGATTGATCGTTTTGCCACCGTCCACATCGAACATAAACCGGGAATACCTGTTGTAAATAGACATAAAAGATCGGAATCAAACACTGTTGACATACTGTTGTCATTATTGATCGCTTACTTTGATCTGTAAACCCTATTGCGGGATTATTTGTATTTTTACATTACACATGGATTTTAATTTAACTTCCCAATACTTCCCCACCGGCGATCAGCCTGAAGCCATCAGGCAACTGGTTGAAGGTGTAAACAATGGCGATCCGTTCCAGACACTTTTAGGCGTTACAGGGTCGGGCAAAACATTCACGGTGGCCAATGTTATCCAGCAAACACAAAAACCCACGCTGATACTAAGCCACAATAAAACCCTTGCAGCTCAGCTTTATGGCGAGTTTAAGCAGTTTTTTCCGGAGAACGCAGTTAACTATTTTGTATCCTATTACGATTATTACCAGCCCGAAGCTTTTATACCCACCACCAACACCTACATTGAAAAGGATTTACAGATAAACGAGGAAATTGAAAAGCTGCGCCTGCGCACAACTTCGGCTTTGATGTCGGGCCGAAGGGATGTGATCGTGGTGTCGTCTATATCGTGCATTTACGGTATGGGTAACCCCGAGGATTTCGCGCAATCGGTATTCAAATTCGCGGTGGGCACCCGCATCAGCAGGAATGCTTTTTTACACCGTTTGGTGGAGATATTATATGCCCGCACCACCGCCGATTTTAAGCGCGGTACTTTCAGGGTTAAGGGCGATACGGTGGATATTTTCCCGGCCTATATGGACCACGCCTACCGCATTTCCTTTTTTGGCGATGATATTGAAGAACTGACGACTTTTGACGTAAGCACCGGCAAAACCATCGAGAAAATGACCCATATGGTGGTTTACCCCGCCAACCTGTATGTAGCCCCGCGCGAACGTTTTGTGCAATCCATCTGGGCTATACAGGAAGAATTGGAAACCCGTAAAAAGCAGTTTATAAACGATGGCCGTTTCCTGGAAGCCAAACGCCTGGAAGAGCGGGTTAATTACGACCTGGAAATGATCCGCGAGCTGGGCTATTGCTCTGGTATCGAGAATTATTCGCGCTTTTTTGATGGGCGTTTACCGGGGGCGAGGCCCTTCTGTTTATTGGATTATTTCCCGGATGATTACCTCATGGTGATTGATGAAAGCCACGTAACAGTACCGCAGATCAGGGCAATGTATGGTGGCGATAGGTCGCGCAAGATGTCATTGGTCGATTATGGCTTTAGGCTGCCGGCTGCGCTGGATAACCGGCCACTCAACTTCCAGGAATTTGAAAAACTGGCACCGCAAACAGTTTATGTAAGTGCTACACCTGGTGATTTTGAATTGGAAAAATCGGAAGGCGTAGTGGTTCAGCAGGTTATACGTCCTACGGGGTTGTTAGATCCGGTAATAGAAATCAGGCCGGTAATAAACCAGGTGGATGATTTGTTAGATGAGGTTGATCGTACTATAAAAATGGGCGACCGGGTTTTGGTAACTACCCTCACCAAACGTATGGCCGAAGAACTGGCTAAATACATGGACAGGTTGGGTATTAAATGCCGTTACATTCACTCCGAAGTGAAAACCCTGCAAAGGGTAGAAATTTTGAGGGGATTGCGCCTGGGCGAGTTTGATGTACTGATAGGCATTAACTTATTACGCGAGGGACTGGATTTACCCGAAGTTTCGCTGGTGGCCATCCTTGATGCTGATAAAGAAGGTTTTTTAAGGTCGGAACGGTCATTAATCCAAACCATTGGCCGCGCTGCACGAAACGACCGTGGCCGGGTTATTATGTATGCGGATAAAATTACCGATTCGATGCAGATAACGATGGATGAGACTAACCGCAGAAGAGAAATCCAAATTGCTTACAATACAGCCCATGGCATTACACCAACTACGGTAGGCAAATCCCGCGAAGAGATTATGGAGCAAACATCCGTTGTCGACTTTAAAGGCGGCGTTCAAAAAGCTTATGTAGAGGCGGATATGGCAACTTTAGCGGCCGACCCTATTGTTCAATACATGACCAAACCCGATCTGAAAAAATCAATAGACAATACCAAAAAAGAGATGCTTGCTGCCGCCAAAAATATGGACTTCCTGTTGGCAGCCAAACTGCGCGATGAAATGTTTGCGCTGGAGAAAATGATGGAGGAGAAATTTTAGATGTGCAGATTTCAGATGTGCAAATATGCAGATGCGAAATTTATACATCGGCGATAATGTAGTGATTGTAAAATCATTGCCGGGGGTTTTCAATCTGCACATCTGAAATTTGAAATCTGCACATCTAAATCGTTATTTTTGATTAAAATTTAAGTTATGCAACTATCTGATCTTGATCTTACTAAAAGCTATTCATACGCCGATTACCTTCAATGGACGTTTGATGACAGACTTGAATTAATTAAAGGTAAAATTTTTAAAATGACGCCGGCACCGGCACAACTTCACCAGCGAATCTCATGGCAAATATCCGGCGAACTTTATAGCTATCTTAAAAATAAAAAATGTCGGGCATATACTGCACCTTTTGATGTGAGACTACCGCGCAAAGGTGAAAATGAGGATAAAAAAATTTTCACCGTAGTGCAACCTGATATATGCATCATATGTAATCCGCTTTTGTTAGATACCCGTGGTTGTACAGGTGCTCCTGATATTGTTGTCGAGATACTTTCTCCCGGAAATAATCAAAAGGAGCTCCGTAATAAGTACGAAGTATACCAGGAGGCTGGTGTTAAAGAGTACTGGATAGTTTCTCCGCAAGATAAAACTTTTTTAAAATACACGTTAGTAAACAATGCTTACCAACCTTCAAAACTAATGACGATTGGCGATATCATAACAACCGAAATACTCCCAGGCTTTGATTTAGTTCTTGATACTGTTTTTGCGGATAATTAATTGATAGATGTGCAGATTTCAAATGTGCAGATATGCAGATTAGGAATTTATACGCATGGTGATAATGTAATGATTGTAAAATGATTGCAAGATTTATCTGTCTGTATACCTAAAAATCATCTGCACATCTGAAATCTGCACATTTGCACATCTATCCATACATCTAAAAAACAATTTCTCCGTTATATACTTATATTTGTAAGCTTAAAATTAATCAGATGTTACTTATTCTTTTCCTGATCATATCAATTTGTGTTTTATACATTATCCGCAGTTTAATGCGGTATCTTATACCTGCTTTGTTCCAAAGTGTTATCAATAAAGCACAACAACAGACTCAGCAGCAGCAAAACTATCAGCAAAGAAAGCCCGAAGGAGCAATAAAAGTTGATTATATTCCCGAAGGGAAAAAAGGCAAATTACCGGATACAGAAGGTGAATTTGTTGATTATGAAGAAGTAAAATAAGCCTTTTATGTTGCCCGACGAAGTATACAAACGACGCCCAAACCACAATAATACGCCCGAGTCGATAACATTGATTATTGCCAATTTTATTGTTTTTGCCGTAGCTACCCAGTTGTTTGTATCCGCCACCAAAATCCATACTTTTTTTTGGGTAATAGTAGGTGCACTGGCGGTTTATAACTTTTTTAACATTCGTAAGTACCGGGAAGATTACAATAAGGCGCAGGTAATAGCTTATGTTTTAAGTTTGATTATTATGGTTATTTTCTTTTTTGTAATGCGCGGCCGCTCATAAGCCTGTTAAGTAAATCCTTTACAACTATAATTCCTATTCCCGTTCAATTTTCTATTTTTGAGGAATTAATATCCATTTCAAAAAACTTAAATGAATAACTGGTTTAAGCGCAATAGTGTTCACCTCATTATTGTAGCAATTTTTATAGCAATTTCCTTTGCTTACTTCATTACTCCACTAACGCAGGGTAAAGTATTATTTCAAAGCGATGTATCTCAGGCGCAGTCGATGCAAAAAGAGATCAACGACGTTAGAGCGGCTACCGGTAAATCACCATTATGGACCAATCAAATGTTTGGCGGCATGCCGGCTTACCAAATATGGGCACCATTTCCATCTAACATCACCACGCATGTTATCGACGTATTGAAAACGGTTTTCCCAAACCCGGTTGATACCGTATTGCTGTATTTATTAGGCGCATATCTTTTATTCAGCGTATTGCGCCTATCGCCCTGGCTGGCTGCCGCGGGGGCAATAGCTTTTGCCTTCTCGTCGTATAATTTTATCTATATCACTGCAGGCCATAGTAACCAGGCCTATGCCATCGCATTTTTTGCGCCTTTGCTTGCAGGCATTATTTTAACGTTACGTGGGCGATACCTCTTAGGCGCTTCGCTTACCGCGTTTTTCCTCGCTATGGAAATTCGTAGCAACCACGTACAAATGACCTATTACCTGTTGCTATCTATAGCCATACTATTGGGTATCGAACTTTATCATGCTATAAAAGAAAAGCAAACCAAGCCATTTTTAAAGTCGATAGGCTTTTTGGCGGCAGGCATAATGCTGGCTATCGCGGTGAATGCGGGTACATTATGGACAACATATGAATACAGCCAATACACCATCAGAGGTAAAGCGAATTTAACTACCAAGGGCGCCGCAGGCCCTAACCATGGTTTAGATAAAGATTATGCTTATACCTGGAGTCAAAGCGTTGGCGAATGCCTTACCTTTTTAATTCCGAACGCTTACGGAGGCGGAAGCAGCACAGTTGCCGACGAGGATTCCAAAGCGGTAAAAATATTAACCGATAAAGGTGTTGATGCCGGGCAGGCCCAGGGATTTGTTTCACAATCATTATATTATGGCAATAAGCCAAGCACATTTGGGCCATGGTATTTTGGCGCAGCCATATGTTTTCTTTTCATTTTAGGCCTGCTCATTGTTAAAAACCGCATTAAATGGTGGGTTTTAGGAGCAGTATTGTTAAGCATGCTCTTATCATTCGGTAAAAACCTCCCTTTCCTGTCCGATTTCTTTTTCAACTATGTGCCTATGTACAACAAGTTCAGGGCCGTTGAATCAACTCTGGTAATCGCGGCATTTTGCTTCCCGATATTGGCACTACTTGCTGTTAACGAGGTTATTACCAATACAGATAAAGCGTTCATTTTTAAACGTGCTAAAATTGCGTTTTATATTACAGGCGGCTTGTTATTAGTTATGATAGGGGTTCCGCAAATATTGTTGAGTTTCAGAGCTGATGAACATGCAGCATTTGTGGCCAACCTTACCCAAATATTCAAAGGCGACACCGGCACTGCAAATTCTGTTGCCAACGCTATTGTTGATGACAGGGAAAGCCTTGAACGTGCAGATGCTATCCGCTCGTTAATTTTTGTTGTGTTAACTGCCGGCCTGTTATGGTTAATTATCGAACAAAAAATTAAAGCGAATATTGCTGCTTTGCTGCTGGCGGTAATTGTTATAATTGATATGTGGAGCGTTGATAAGCGCTACCTGAAGGATGCAAACTTTGTAGCTAAATCCGACCTGGAGCAACAATATACCCCACGCGAGGTTGATCAGTTTATTATTAAGGATACCGATCCTAATTTCCGGGTATTTGACATGACATCGGGCGATCCTTTTCATGACTCGCACTCGTCTTATTTTTATAAAACTGTAGGCGGTTTCCACTCAGCACGGCTAAGAAGGTTTGATGAATTGATTCAGAACCAATTTACCAAAAGCGTAAATCACGATGTACTGGATATGCTGAATACGAAGTACATCATCACGGTTGATCCTAAATCGGGCAATGCAGGTATGCAAGCTAACCAAACCGCCTGCGGCAACGTATGGTTTGTAAAAAGCGTAAAATTTGCCGATAACGCCGACCAGGAGATGCAAGCCATCAGCAGCTTCTCGCCAAAAGACGAGGCTATTGTTGACAAACAATATAAAAGCATGATTGATGGAAAATCGGTGGGTGCCGATCAGGCTCCGACTACTACAATAAAACTAACCAAATATGAGCCGGAGCACCTGACCTATGAAAGCAGCAGCCCGGTCGCACAAGTGGCGGTGTTTTCAGAAATTTATTACGACAAAGGTTGGACCATGACCATTGATGGTAAAGAATCGCCTTACTTCCGTGCCGATTATTTATTAAGGGCTGCGGTGATCCCTATTGGCAATCACACCATCAAATTTGATTTCCATCCTACATCTTATTATGCAGGTGAAAATATCTCTTTAGCAGGATCTATCTTGTTGGTATTGGCCTTAGGTGGTGCCGCTTATACCGAAACTAAAAAAAAGCCGGCAGCTAAGCCAACTGCAAAAAAAGCTTAATATTGGCTGATCAAAATTATCTGACAAAGAGCGATGGGCGAAAGTTCATCGCTCTTTTGTTTTCTGATAAAATCATAAGTATTTTGTAAATTTACATTATGAGCAATTTACTCGAAAGAATTACTGTTGATCCGTCTATATGCCACGGTAAGGCATGTGTTCGCCACATGAGGTGGCCTGTCGAAGTTATTATTGACCTGATAGCTTCAGGAATGTCATTTGATGATATTTTGAACGACCATCCCGAGCTCGAAAAAGAAGATATACTTGCCTCCTTATCTTACGCCAAAATCAGCTTATCGGGTAAAACTTTAGAAGAAGTTAATTAATGAACTTTTTAGTTGATGTTCATTTACCTATAACACTTTCGAAATTCCTTAGTAATCAAGAAGGATGTATAGCAATACATGTTAACCAGATATTGCAAAAATGGAATACCACTGATGCTGAGATTTGTAAATATGCTGATGAAAACGACATGGTGGTAATCACAAAAGATCAGGACTTTAAAGATTCTCACTTTGTTAATAAAACGCCAAAAAAGATCATCAGAATTACTTTAGGAAATATTTCAAATAACGATTTAGTGTCGGTTTTCATGAAGAACTTCTTCCTCATCTTACAAATGTCATCAAAAGAAGCTTTTTATCTTGAGATTGGTAAGGAGCGGATTACCTCGATTGGTTAATCATTTGTCCGCTTATTCTTCAGCCAGTACCAGCCAAGATTGAAGGCTATTACAAAATGATTTAATACAGTTGGTATTAACCCATAATACCGTTTCATAATATCAAAACGTTCCTGTAAACTTTGGCGATGCTTCTTTTTCGACATCCCCCCTACCAGGTATTTGGCAACATACCTGTTTACATTCACTATTTTTTTCGCCTTTTTCGCGGCGCGGATAATCCATTCAATGTCTGCACTTAGCTGATATTGCCCATCGTAAGGTTCGGCTAATGCCCGCCTTACGTATATAGCCTGGTGACTGATACTCATGCCATATTTGAACCCACGCCAGGTAAACTTTTTCGGGGCTTTATGGCGGCGCTGTCCTAAACTTTCGCCACTGTCAGCTATCATTTCGGTTTCGCCGTAATAAATATCGGCGGCAGCGGCAGCGGCAAAAACAGCGGTTACGGTATCTGCATCGTAAAACTCGTCGCCCGAGTTCATGAACATAACGTAATCGCCCGTGGCTAACGCCAGCCCCTTGTTCATGGCATCATAAATGCCTTTATCTTTCTCGCTTATAAATTTGTGAATACGATGCTGGTATTTAGTGATTACCTGCAAAGTTCCGTCTGTTGAGAGGCCATCTACAATGATATATTCAATATTGTTGTAGGTTTGATTTAAAACCGACAAGATAGTGCGTTCAATATCGCGCACGTTATTGTATACTATGGTGATAACACTAAGCTTAGGATTAAACATCGGCGCCTCCTTTACCTTTTAACAGGCTTTGATAAAGTTCGATGTGCTTTTTGGCAATCACCTCTTCAGAAAATGTTTCCATTACCGTATCCCGGGCCTGTTTTTGCAGCAGCTGTGGCTGCGGATGTTTTATAACCCACTCCATGCCATCTGTAAAGCTCTCTGCCGAACGATAGGTGGCCAGGTAGCCGTTGTATTCATGCTTAACCATATCTGGTATGCCGCCCGTTGTAAAGGCTATAACCGGCGTTCCGCAGGCCAGGCTTTCCATAACGGTGTAAGGCAGGTTATCTTCAAGGGAAGGAATCAGGAATGCGTCGGCAGCGGCATAATGCAACGCCAACTGTTCGTCGTTATTTATTGTGCCTAAAAAGCTGGTTTTAAATGGAAAATCGAGCAGTCCTTCGGTTCCCCGATTGCCAAAAACAACCAGTTCTATTTTTTCGGCATCGATGCCCGAACGCTGCTTCAGCAACTCCATGCTGTCCAGCAAATATTGCGTCCCTTTATGCGAATCTTTGCGCGACGGCATAAACCCGCTTAAAAAAATGAATTTATCAGTCGGCAATCCCGCCTTTTTTTTTGCCTGTTGTTTGGCAATTGGTTTAAAAATATCGGTTTCGAGCGTATTAGGTATGTGATGAACGGCTTTACCAAACATCAGGCTGCTGGCGGCTATTGATTGCTGCATCCACAAGCTTGGGGCAGCTATCGCAAAATCAAGTACCTCATAAGCTTGTTTTTTTTGCTTCCATATCTGATGCGAAATATCGTTATCCGAAGGCTTAACCAGCAAGGGGCAGTTACCACATTCGTGCATAAAATGATCGCAGGCGTAACGCACATGACAACCACCGGTAAAGGCATTGCTATCATGAAATGTCCATACAACAGGCTTATTGAGTTTGGCCACCTCGGCAATATGTTTCGGATCAAGAAAACCATGGTTGATCCAGTGCAGGTGAATAATATCGGCATTCTTAACATCCGGGTGATGAATGACGGACCGGCCAAACCAGGTAAACGAAAACGGTGTTTTCATCTGTGGCTTTAAAAACCGCTTCGCCAGTATCCGCTCCAATATGATAGTAAAGGCAGCATATGATTTTTGAATTTTGTTTGTATTGAACGTGCCTATTTCCGGATTGCTGCCAAATTTATAATGCACCAGCATTCTTGATGCTACACCCTGACTTATTAATGCACGGTTAAGGCGCATGCAGCCCCGGCCCGCGCCGCCATTGCCATCATAGGTATTTAAATGCACTACTTTTAACGTTGACATGAATTACATGTTTTTAATCAGCTACGAATTACATCAATTTTAACCAATTTTACGAATTGAGCATGTGTGGAATTAAAAAGATCAGGTTGCCCATCTATTAAATGGGGTTGGTTTCGTAACTCATTTTGTTGATAACCTGATTATTTAACCACTACCGGGTTGCTGACAACATTTGGCACATGCCTGCAGTTCAATATTAATTCAATTTCATTGGCTTTACTATGTGAATTCGTACTAATTTTATTTCCTTTGCACTTATGAGCAATGAACTCACCGATAAGGCTTTTTGGGCTAATTACTGGGAATCAAAAAAAGATATAGCATTTAATGTTCCTGTAAATCATACTTTTCATAAATTACTATCAAAGCTAATTACAGAAAATAAACTATCATCTGCCATAGAATTAGGTGGTTTTCCGGGGTACTATACTATATTCCTAAAAAAGTATTTTGGATTAAAAACCGCTCTTTTTGACTTTTATATTCATCCCAAAACATTAAAAGAGGTATTAAACATTAATGATTTGAGTGAAAAAGATATATCTGTAATTGAGGGCGACCTATTTAAATATGAACCACAGGCACAGTACGATCTTGTTTTATCATGCGGACTAATAGAACATTTTAACGATACCAAAGACATTATAAACAAGCACTTGTCATTTTTAAAACCCGGCGGTACGTTATTTATTACTTTACCTAATTTTACGGGGGTAAACGGTTGGATGCAACGTAAATTTGATAGGGATAATTACGACAAGCACAATATCAGTAGTATGAACCCCAATTTATTGGCCAACTATTGCACCAGCCTGGGGTTGAAAAATGTAAAAGCTTATTATTATGGACAATTTTCCATATGGCTGGAAAATCGTGCACAACAACCGGGGCTGGTTAAATTATTTTTTAAAGCTTTGTGGTTTACAGGTAAAATAACAACCAAAATCATTCCTATTGAATCAAAGTTATTATCTCCGTATATTGTACTAACTGCAACAAAGTAATTTATTTTTTGGAGATATATTTTTCCCGTAATTGTTTAACAAACCTAACTCCCCTTTGCACCAGGTTTCCTTTTCGGTTGTTCAGAAAATATTTAATAGCCTGGTAAGCCTGATGATTTTCTGTTATTTCTGCAGGGAAATTTTTTACCGGTTGCCTTGCAATTTGCACCTGGTAAATATTTTCGTTATTGGAATGTACACCGCTACCATCATGGCCTATATTTTGTATAAAGGATTTTGAAGGGTTTAATGTTAAACCGCCCTTTAAAAAGATAGAAGCATACCAACGTATAGCCCAGGAATTATTTTTACCGGCTTTAAAATTCTGCATCTGTTTCCAAAAATTCATTTTGCCCTCTATAGAGAACTTAAGAATCTTTAGCGGATCAAACTGCGCAATAAGCTTATCAATATCGGGTTCAAAGTTGTCCCAGGCATGCGCCCATGTTGCCCAGCCCCAACTGGTGGCAGCACGGTAAAAAAACAATTCGGGCAAATCCTTATCTTCCAAATTATACATATACGCGCCGATATGCATCACTTTTTTTTGGTTTTGGTAACGGGCAAGCGCCTCATTAAAATACTGCAGGGTATAAGGCGACGACAATAAATCGTCTTCAAAAACAATCACCTTACCATACTCATAAACCAGCTGGGTAACACCACTGATGATAGATTCGGCCAAACCGAGGTTATTATCACGCAAAATTAATTTCACCGATTTAAAGCCTGTGGTTTCCTTAGCAACCTGTCTTACTTCATCAACTTTAGCACGGTCTGCTTCAGATTTAGCAGCATCGCAAAAAATGTACAAACGGGATTCATCTGCCAAAACATTTTTTTGCAGATGGCTGATGGTACGACGTGTATGGTCGGGCCGGTTATAAACAAATAAAGCTATAGGAGCAAGTTTTTGCATCGATCGGGAGAATCAGAATAATTCAGGTTGATTGGCGGCCTTTTTACATAGAACGGTATAAGCGTTGGCAAATTGTTCGCTCACCTTCTCTCCCATAATTTTACCAAGGATGGTTTTAACCATAAACTCGGTAGTTATACGCAGGTTTTTTAAAAGGCTTTTATGTTTCTTTTGATTAACGTACATGTTGAATTTGGTAACCTCGGGCTCTATCATCGAAGTAAGATCCTTTTCTACTTCAAAACCTTCAGTGGCCAACAGGTAGCGCAACGATGTTGGCGTATATACATTAATATGCCCGTAAGCCAAAAAATGTTTAATGCGCGCATCAACGCCGCGTTTGTAATCGCGTGGTACTTCAATAACGCATCGTTTTGCTACCCTCTTTATTTCGCGCAACAATATTCGTTCATGCTCTACATGCTCCAACACGTGCGATAAGATGATCAGATCAAAACTATCATCAGCAAAGGGCAGCTTGTAACCGTCAAATACCTGTGCGGTTTTCAGATTTTTTATACCACGCGACAGGATATAATCAACCCCGCTACCCGAAATTTCAACAGCCTGGTACTCAGGCGCAAAATTATCATCAGACAAAATCTTTAAAATACTGCCATCGCCGGCACCCACTTCCAGGACGTTTTTAAATGTTAATCCTTTGCAAACGTCAATGATATGCTGCGCTTTATATTTGGCCCCCAGCATGCGCCAGGCTTCATCATGTTGTTGATAAAATTGATCATACGCGGTTTTATAGTCGCCGCCAATAATTGATTCCTGCATAACTTTGGTAAGGTAAATTTATTTATAATTCCTTCTCCAGGTCATTAACAAAAGAAGCGAAGGTTTCCGGCGACTTCAGATTCAAAAAAGTTTCGCGGTTTTTATCCAGATCGGAATAAGTCAAACCGTCCATTTCCCCATCTTTAAAAGAAAATGCTTTCTCTGGCTGGCCCAACCTTATAATACCCACGCCATGATCGCTGTTAATAACTCTTATATCCAGGTCTTTTCTTTCCGAACGAAGTTTTACAATGGCTTTCCAAACGTCGCCGTTCCATTGATTTATCCATTGCGGATGCGAACCCACCATTGCCGCTGCTTCCTCTGAAGTATAGGCACGTACAGCGGCAGGCTCAGATAAGGGGTTGCAATCATGCACCAGGATAAGCCCACCTTTATTTAAATATTTAAGTGAGTTCTCAATATCCTTAACCACCTGCTCATATAAATGCAGTCCATCGATAAATATTACATCAATGCCACCAATTTTTTTGATATAGTCGCGTTTCTGTTCAAAAAAATCATCGCTTGTAAGCTCAAAAAATTTGTTATTGAAATTAGACAGATTTTTAATATAAGCCTTTATCTTCTTTTTGGCTTTGATGATAAAATGCGGGTCCACCGCTATTTTCCTGTCGGCTTTGATCTTAAAAAAACAAAACCCAGTTTGTACACCAACTTCAAAATAATTAACTTTCTTTTTCTTCTTCTTTAGCACATCGATACAATCCTGTATCATGTGGTACCTTTGTAGTTCGCTCATTAAAATTTTTCTGAATTTACTTTGCCCAGTTTTCCTTCAAGGCCGTCATTAACTGCAGACAATAGTTTTTTATATGGTTTTACTTTTAAACTGAGTAAACTTACTATAAATAAATAGGCCAAATATAGGTGTTTATTTATTTTAAATATTAATTTATTGTGGTTTGCTACCCGCGAATAAAAGTACATCCTGTTTCTTATTGCATAGTAGGTTCTGAAATTCCACTGATCAAGCAAACGGGAATGAAAAGGTTTACGCTTATACCCTATTCCCTGTGATTGATCTACATCAATAACCCTGCAGGAAGGCACAAGCCAGATAGCCCCATTATTTTGCGTTATTCGGTAGGTGTATTCAGAGTCATCTACATATAAAAAGAAATCGTCATTTGGCAAGCCTATTACATCAACCATTGCCTGGTGAAATAGCAACCCACCATAAGGGACATAGGGCATTTGCACATACTTTTTGAAGGCTATATCCTTCCTCCGTTTGTCGCGCAACTTGTAAAATTGATTATGCAGGATCCTGAACAAATTGAAGCCCATAAAATTATCCCGAACCAGGTAGTACCTGTAGGGGTCTTCGCCTTTTGCTATCCTGATATGAACGGCCCTATCCGGCCGGAGGCAAAACAATGCTTTTTTATTATTTTGTCCGGGTATTTCATCCCACATGCGCAAAAGTTCATGTAAAGTATCTTCTTCGGGTACATTATCATCGTCAAGTAGCCAGATGAAATCAGCGTCAATGTTTTTATGGGCATAATTTATACCCTGCTTATACCCTCCCGCCGATCCTATGTTTTCATTATTATTTAAAACCGTGACCCTATCGTCATCTAATTGGGTAGCAAGATCGCTTACACTATAAAATGACGCGTTATTTATAACCACCACCCCACTTACCTGCGCAAAACCGAGCACACGTTTAAGTACCTGGTTTAAAAACTGCCCCCTATTTGCATAGGTAACCGTTAACACACACACTTTATATTTTATATTTGCCATGTACAGTTCAAAATTATCATTTTACTTCATACAACACAGCGGTTAAATAACTGAATGGGCATAATAAAACAACAAACCATTAAAGGTTCTATCTACTCTTACCTTGGCATATTAATTGGTTTTCTTACAGTAAGCATCGTTCAACCCCACGCCCTATCGCCCGAAGGCATTGGCTTAATAACGCTGTTGGGTTCCTTATCGCTCATGTTTGCACAATTTGCCATATTGGGTTTTAATGGTACGGCAAGGTACTTTCCATATTTCAGAAGCGAAGAAAACAAGCATAACGGCTACTTATTTTTGTCGTGCATAATTTCGGCAATTGGCAGCTTTTTGTTTATAATAATTGCTTATGTATATAAAGATGAATTAGTTGGCCATAACCAAAAGAGCGTCCTTTTTGAACATTATTACTGGTACCTGGTGCCACTTACCATTTTCACCCTGTTTTTTAACGTGTTTGATTTGTACGCCCGCATGCTTTATAACATGACTACGGGGCTCATACTGAGAGAATTTACCAAAAGGATTTTCGTACTGATTACCATTTTGCTTATCTATTTTCATTTGGTAACCTTTGATACCTTTATGGTACTTTGGTTTTTCGCCAACATCATCCCCACGGCATTAATTATCATCAGGTTGATTAAAGACAACCAGTTTTCACTTAAGCCAAACCTGGATTTTTTGACTAAAGACATGGTGCGCAAGCTTGTGGGTATTTGTTTTTTTACTATATTAACAGGCGCATCTCCCTTAATTATCCAAAACATTGATAATATCCTTATTTCAAAAAAAATGGGGTTAGACCATACCGGTGTATATTCACTAGCGTTTAATTTCGGCCTTATTATCTCGCTTCCTTCGCGGTCATTGTATAGTATAGCCTATACCGTTATAGCCGAATCATGGCGGGCAAATGATCTTAAAAATATTAAGTCTATTTATGAAAAAAGTTGTGTTACCCAGTTAATCAGTGCATTGTTCATCTTTATACTGATATGGGCAAACGTTGATAATATTTTTGCCATACTTCCGCCTGTATTTAAGGAAGGAAAATATGCTATCTTTTTTGTTAGCCTTGGTTTCTTTATCGATTCGGCAACAGGTGTTAACCTTGTGATATTGGCTACCTCAAAATATTTTAAATACGACTCCCTATTTAATGTACTGTTGGTAGGTGTAATAGTTATTGCCAATTTAATATTAATTCCCATATATGGCATTACAGGCGCTGCCATAGCCTCAGCGCTTACTTTTTTTATTTTTAATCTTTTCAGGTATTTATTTATTCTGATAAAATTTAAAATGCAGCCCTTTAAAATCCAAAGTCTGTTGGCTATAATAGTTGGCGTTTTGGTTTACTATCTTTCGGTATGGATAATTCCTCATTTTCAAAATTTCATTGTCGATACCACAATCCGTACGGCGTTTATTACCATAATTTATATCCCGGCAGTATATTTCCTGCAACTATCTGACGATATCAACGGGATTATAGACAGCCTGATTTTTAAATTAAAACGGCGATAGTTTCGTTTTAGATGGTTTAGAGATTTACAAAATCACCATCGTTTCGCGCATCCATAGATTAGCGGTGCTGGGAGGGTGGAATAGGTATACTTCGGGGATACGCCGTAAAAGCATTCTTAATGGCGGCAGGGCGATTTCCTGATCCCACTTCGGAAATAAAAAAGCCCTCCGGAATTACCGAAGGGCGCTATACTATAACCTACTTACCAAATTATTGGCTTGTAAATTTCTTAGCGTTTATTTTACGCTCGTTTTCGTTCAGATAAATTTTACGTAAACGGATGCTTTGCGGCGTAACCTCGATGTACTCATCAGCCTGGATGTACTCCATTGATTCTTCTAACGAGAATTTGATAGCCGGTGCAATCCTCACGTTAGTATCGCTACCAGATGCACGCATGTTAGTTAACTGCTTGCCCTTGGTTAAGTTAATTACCAAATCGTTATCGCGGATGTGCTCGCCTAATACCTGTCCTTCGTAAATATCAACTCCGGGATCAACGTGGAACCTGCCACGATCCTGCAATTTATCAATCGCGAAAGCCGTAGTTTTACCTGTATCCATAGATACCAATACACCATTTAACCGGCCAGGGATAGTACCTTTCCATGGTTCGTATGCTTTAAAGCGGTGTGCCATAATAGCCTCGCCACCTGTAGCGGTTAGTACGTTGTTACGTAAGCCTATAATACCACGTGCAGGGATATCAAACTCAAGGTGTTGTAAATCGCCTTTAGGTTCCATTACCAATAAATCACCTTTACGTTGGGTTACCAGCTCAATTACTTTACCTGCAACATCGCCCGGCACATCAACAATCAGGGTTTCAACCGGCTCGCATTTAACACCATCAATTTCTTTAACGATAACCTGCGGCTGGCCTACCTGCAATTCGTAACCTTCGCGACGCATGGTTTCGATCAATACTGATAAGTGAAGAATACCACGACCATACACCAGGTATGAATCAGGCGATTCGGTTTCAACAACCTTAAGCGCCAGGTTTTTTTCCATCTCTTTGTACAAACGGTCACGTAAGTGGCGCGATGTAACAAATTTGCCCTCTTTACCAAAGAAAGGCGAAGTATTGATGGTGAACAACATATTCATGGTAGGCTCATCAATTTTGATAACTGCCAGTTGCTCTGGTTTTTCAAAATCGGCAATCGTATCGCCAATATCAAAACCTTCAATACCAACTACAGCACAGATATCGCCCGAGCTAACTTCTGTAGCGCGTACTTTACCTAAACCTTCAAAAGTATAAAGTTCTTTAATTCTTGATTTTTGGATAGTGCCATCGCGTTTTACCAAAGATACCGGCTGATTTTCTTTGATGGTACCACGTGCCACACGACCGATTGCAATACGACCTACGAATGAAGAATAATCCAAAGAAGTAATCTGCATTTGTAAAGTACCTTCGGCAATAGGTGCAGGAGGTATGTTCTCCAAAATAGCATCCATTAAAGGGAAAATATCTTCTGTTGGTTTTTTATAATCGGTGCTCATCCAGCCTTGTTTTGACGAACCGTAGATAACCGGGAAGTCCAGTTGCTCTTCAGTAGCCTCAAGGTTGAAGAATAATTCGAAGATCTGTTCGTAAACTTCTTCCGGGCGACAGTTTTCTTTATCTACCTTGTTTACAACCACAATTGGTTTTAAGCCCAAAGCCAAAGCCTTTTGGGTTACAAAACGAGTTTGAGGCATGGCGCCTTCAAAAGCATCGCAAAGTAATAATACACCATCCGCCATTTTCAATACACGCTCAACCTCGCCGCCAAAGTCGGCGTGACCAGGAGTATCAATAATGTTTATCTTAACGTCTTTATACCTTACCGAAACGTTTTTTGATACGATGGTGATACCTCGCTCACGTTCCAGGTCATTGTTGTCCAATATTAATTCACCAGTTTCCTGACCATCGCGAAAGATGGCGCAACTGTGTAAAATTTTGTCAACCAATGTAGTTTTACCGTGGTCAACGTGTGCGATAATCGCAATGTTTCTTATTTTTTGCATGAAATATGCCCCTATAAATTTGGCGCAAAGGTACGTTTAATATATGGGATTTTAAAACGCGGTCAAGTTATAGTTACAGATTTAACAATTTCATTACCAAAGAGTGGTAACCGGGTACGATTTAAAGTGTTGATCGGCAGAGATAATGGTGAGTTTTTTCAGTAATAGCCTGAGAAATGATCAGCCGATCAAAAGGGTCTTTATGAAAATGTTCAAGTTTATTCAAATATTGCAAATGATGAAATTCTATACCGATATTTTTGAAACCATTGCTGTCCATAAAAACAGGAAGGCTTTCAAAATCAAGTGTCAATTTTAACTTATCTAATCCTATCTTTATCGAGATTTCCCACAAACTGACGGTACTTACAAATTTAACAACTTATTGATCTTCAATTACAACTTTGGCATTGTCGGATAATGCAGAATTACCATCAATATACCATAAAAATGTATGAGTATCTAAAAGGTAGTTTACTGCTACATATAATCTTTAAAGTCCTCTAAAGGCTCATCAAAATCATCGGCCATATAACCGATAATTCCTTTGCCCCCACCAAAACCAGCCTTAACCTGAAATGAAGTGGATTCAGTTGCCGATTCGTCAATGTGATATTCCATCAGCAATGCATCTATATACCCTTCCACTTTAAGCTTGAGGTTATCTGGCAGCTTATTAAGTTTCTTTTCAATCACCTCTGTTCCCATAAAGCTAATTTACAAAAACTTATCCTACCTCCCAAACGCCCAGCACAAAAACTTACCCATTACCCTGCCCCAGGTTTCGGTATTATGGCTACCGCCAACTACCTCGACATAATGAATATCCGCAGGGCGAGAATAGCCTTTTCCCTCCAATTCCTTAATCAGGTCGATGGTGTCGTCAATAGCGTCTATAATCCCGTTCTTGTTCCTGTCGCTGGTTTCATCTTTGGTGCCGGTTTGCAGCCAGAATTTCAATTCGGGCTTACCTTCGGTTTCTCTAACCAGAGCATGCGCAATGCGGTCATTGTCAGTATACCCTTTAGCTAAATCCTTGCATCTCCACCAAAACGAGCCGGAAAATACCCCTACCTTATCAAATACGTCGGCATTATTCCAGCAAATATCAAATGCCGATAATCCGCCTAAAGAAAAACCTGCGAAGGCCTTGCTTTCAAATTCGTGAATACCTGTTTCGGCTTTTATCCGTGGCAGCAATTCAGTTATAATAAATTGATTATAAATATCAGCCTTAGCACCTCGCTTTTTAAAATCGGGCCTGCCGGCTACGCCGTATTCCTGCAGCCTATCTTCTCCCGCGTGTACGGCTGCCACCAACAATGGTTTTATGCGGTTGGTGTTATATAGTTGTTCCAATGTTTGGCTAAGCGCAAGGTTTTCCAGCTCTTGCCCATCGTTCAGCAATAACAAGCTTAACGGCTCCGCAATTTCCTGTTCATCGGGTATTAATAGCGTGCATAATACCTCTCTTTTAAGCAAGGCAGAATTTATCGTTATCGTTTTTTCTATTATCGTCATTTCTGTTTCAGCCCAGCCCCAATTCATCTTAAGTTAATTTTAAAGGGCACAAAAGTACGGTATGTTTTCAAATTATTACGCTAACGTATTAATTTATCAGTTAGTTGCCTTTTTCAGTTAAACCACTTAACTTACATCAATTAAAACTTAAACTACCCATTTTGATAGAAAAATATCATCGCTGGTACTCGCCAAACTTAAACCTGCATGTAGAAATGCTGGTATTTGGCGATCGCGGATTTCCTGTCATCTTGTTCCCTACTACAAAAGGGCGTTATCACCAAAACAAGGATTTTGGGCTGATTGACAGCGTAAAATGGTTTGTAGAGCAGGGCCTGGTAAAGATTTACTGCCCCGATACGTTGGACGACCGTACCTGGTATGATAAAGGCATCCACCCTGCCGACCGTGCCCGGAATTATAGCTGGTACGATAAAATGCTTTTGCATGAGCTGGCGCCCTGGGCTATGCATGAGACCGGCATTGGTAAAGTAGCAGTTGCCGGGTGCAGTTTTGGCGGTTACCATGCAGCAAACTTTGCTTTTAAACACCCCGAGAAAGTAGCACACCTTTTTACAATGGGTGGCGCCTTTGATATCAAAATGTTTACCGACGGCTTTTATAATGATGATATTTTTTACAACAACCCGGTAGATTATTTACCTGGCAGCAACGCGGGCGACCTTTGGAACATCAACATCGTCCTGGGCACATCCGAGCACGATATTTGTAAAGATTATAACATACAGTTATCAAATATTTTAAACAAAAAAGGCATTAAGCATTGGTTGGATATCCGCCCGAATGCCAGCCACGACTGGCCAATTTGGAAGGAAATGTTTCCGCATTATTTATCAACGATTAAATAGAATCAAGAATTAAGAGTCAGGAATCAAGACAGAAAATAATACAATCTAAAACTTAAAATCTACATAAAAACAGCCAGGAGCCTAAAAATGCAAACTGCAAACCGGCAACTGCAAACTGAACAACACTATGAAAAAAATAGGCATCTTATTCGGACAGGAAAATTCGTTCCCACAAGCTTTTGTGGATAGGATAAACCAGAAAGCAGAGAAAAACATATCGGCGGAATTTGTACGTATTGATAAGGTGATGCAGGCCGAACCATTGGATTATGCTGTTATTATCGATCGCATTTCGCAGGATGTTCCCTTCTATCGGGCGGCATTAAAAAACGCGGCCATTTGTGGTACTGCGGTTATTAATAATCCATTTTGGTGGAGCGCTGATGAGAAGTTTTTCAACAACGCGCTGGCCGTTAAAATTGGCGTACCGGTACCTAAAACGGTGATACTACCTTCAAAAGAGTTGCCCGATGATACTACCGACAAATCTTTCCGCAACCTGGCTTACCCGTTGGATTGGGATGGTATTTTTAACTACGTTGGTTTCCCAGCTTATATGAAGCCCTTTGATGGCGGCGGCTGGAAAGAGGTTTATAAGCTGGAAGATAAAGACGACTTTTTTGATAAATACAACAAAACTAAGCAGTATGTGATGATGCTGCAGGAAGAGGTTGTATTTGACGATTACTTCCGCTGTTATTGCATTGGCGGCAAGCACGTACGCATTATGCAATACGAGCCGCGCAACCCGCACCACCTGCGTTACGAGCACGGCAAAGCTCCGGCAGCCAAAAAACTTTTAGATACTGTTAAGGATTATGTAATAAAACTTAACCAGTTTTTAGGCTACGATTTTAATACCGTGGAATTTGCCATTCGCGATGGTATCCCCTACGCTATTGATTTTTGTAACCCCGCCCCCGACGCCGAAGTAACCAGCGTAGGCCAGGACAACTTTGAATGGGTGGTTGAAACAGCTGCCAGCTATGCCATTGAACGCGCAAAAAAACAAAAGGATGGTTTAGATAACCTTACCTGGGGCGAGTTTGTAAAAACATCGGCAGCTAAAACTCCGCTGGTGAGTGTGAAAGCAAAACCGGCTAAGGCGGATGTATCCGTAGCCAAAGTTGACCATGCTATTGAGGTAGAGGGGAAAGTAAAAAAAGAGAAAGCAGTGAAGGTGAAGAAAGTGGAAGAGCTAAAGAAAGCCCCCAAATAAACATTTGTCATTTCGACGAGGTACAAGGAGAAACAATCTCTTGGGCGATAGCGAAAAATCTTATACGCCATACTATACAACGGTGTTCCATGAATTGCATGGCGTATAAGATTTCTCCTCACACCAACGCTCAAAGCCAGCCCTTGTTCGTTCGAAATGAAAATTTGTTTATTAGTAATGAAGCGAATACATAAAAGCATTCAGGATGGGAACTGAATGTATTTAACCTAACCAATTATGAACAAGTTTACCTTAGGTGTTGAAGAAGAATTTATGGTGATTGATCCCGTAACCAGGGAACTAAAATCGCATGAGCAGAGAATTGTAGATAGCGCGCAAAAAATCCACGAAGACCAGGTGAAGGCCGAAATGCACCAGGCGGTTGTGGAGGTAGGCACGCATATTTGCCATAATACAACCGAAGCCCGTAAAGAGGTAAGCAAACTGCGCACAACGGTGGCCATGCTTGCCGGTGACATTGGCTTGCGCATTGGTGCAGCGGGAACGCACCCGTTTTCGCATTGGCAACATCAGCTCATCACAGACCATCCACGTTATTTCGAGATTGTAGATGAAATGCAGGAGGCTGCCCGCTCCAACCTTATTTTTGGTTTACACGTACATGTGGGCATCCAATCGCGGGATATGGCTATCCACATTGCCAACCAGGTGCGGTATTTTTTGCCGCATGTGTATGCCCTATCAACCAATTCGCCTTTTTGGGAAAGCCGAAATACCGGCTTTAAATCTTTTCGTACCAAGGTATTTGATAAATTTCCTCGTACCGGTATTCCTGATTATTTCAGCAGCATTGAAGAGTATGATAACTATATCAAGCTATTGGTAAAAACCAATTGTATCGATAACGCTAAAAAAATCTGGTGGGATATCCGGGTTCACCCATTCTTCGAAACCATCGAATTCCGCATTTGCGATTGCCCTATGTTGGTTGATGAAACCATTGCGTTTGCAGCGCTTTTCCAGGCGTTGTGTGCCAAATTATACAAGCTGCGGCAGCAAAATATGAAGTTTATAACCTACTCACGGGCGCTTATTAACGAGAATAAATGGCGGGCCGCCCGTTACGGCATCGATGGCAAAATGATTGATTTTGGTAAAGAGATGGAGGTAAACACCCGGTCGTTAGTTTTGGAATTGCTTGATTTCGTCGACGACGTGGTTGACGACCTCGGCTCGCGCGATGACCTGCAATATGTTCACAAAATACTTGAAACCGGTACCGGGGCCGACAGGCAGCTGGCCATTTACCAGCAAAATAATAACTTTGCAGATGTGGTTGATTATATCACATCGCAAACACTAAAAGGACTATAACGACAGGATGACAACGAAACCGGAAATAAAAGTAGCCATACTTGATTTGTATGATGGGATAGCTAATGAGGGGATGCGCGGTTTCCAGGATATTTTAAACAGATATAAGGCAAAACACGATTTAAATATCAACTATAAAATTTTTGATGTTCGCAGGGGATGCGAGGTACCGGGGCTTGATTTTGATATTTACATATCAAGCGGGGGCCCGGGTAGCCCTTTACATGAAGGCACAGAATGGGAAAAAAAGTATTTCAGGCTGACCGACAGGCTCGAAGACCACAATCTATCCAACACTACCGATAAAAAGCACGCTTTTTATGTTTGTCATTCTTTCCAGCTAATGTGCCGCAAGTACGAGCTCGGGGATATCAACACGCGCCGTTCGCCTTCATTTGGCGTGTTGCCGGTAAATAAAACGGGGCCCGGTTTAACCGAACCCTTGTTTGAAGGCCTTGCCGAACCATTTTACGCGGTTGATTCAAGAAGCTGGCAGGTGATCAATCCGAACGAAAACCGGTTTAAAGAATTGAATATGCAGCTGGTGGCTATCGAAAAAGAACGACCCCACATTGATTTGCCACGGGCCATGATGGCCATTCGTTTTGACGAGTACTGCTTTGCTACCCAGTTTCATCCCGAAGCCGACGCCAATGGCATGAAAAACCTGCTTTTAAAAGAAGACAAAAAAGACGAGGTAATTAACGAACATGGCGACGTAAAATATAAGGAAATGCTGAGCCACCTTGCCGATCCTGATAAAATTAGCCACACCCAACAAACCCTGATTCCAAACTTTTTAAACCAGGCGGTGATGAGTTTGCAGGGGCTGGCGTAGGGCGGTTACTCAACCATTGTTATTGCGAGCACTAAATTTGCGTGGTGATGCTTATTGACAGTGTATAGACAAAACATTTGAAACCCACAACTGGGATTTCGGCGTATTGACATATATAAACTTCTAATTAACCAAAGCCCGGATAGTTTCATAGTAAGCATCGCTCACTGGCAGCTCAATAGTTGTTAGCCGGGCTTTGCGGTTTTGGATGGATTTTATTTTATGTACCGGCACGATGTAGCTGCGGTGAATGCGCTGAAATTTATCGGGGGGCAGTTTTTTTAGGGCCTCCTTTAATGGCATTTGGGTAAGTACGGGCTTGTCGTTAGTTAAATGGATGCGGATGTAGTTTTCCATGCTCTCAATGTATTCGATGGTGCTTAGGTCTATCTTTACCACCCGGTATTCGGAGTTCACGTACAGGCTTTCGTTTGGATTATCCGGTTTGCCATTTGCGTGGTTTTTATACTCGTAATAGGCCAGCGCTTTTTCAACGGCCCTGGTAAAGCGATCAAGCTCCAGGGGTTTTTCAACAAAATCAACGGCCTCCAGCTGAAAGCCATCGTAGGCGTATTTGCGGTATGAGGTAGTGAAAATAACCATGGGCTTTACCGTTAGCGATCTCATGAGGTCGATACCCGAGATATCGGGCATGTTGATATCCAGGAAAAGGAGGTCGATGGTGGTGTTTTTCAGGAATTCGGCCGCCGAAATTGCGTCTTCAAACGTGCGGACGAGTTGCAGCGCGGGAAACCGCGATACATATTCGGTGATAAGCCGTAACGCTAAAGGTTCATCATCAATGGCTATACATTTAAGCGTCATGGTTAAGTTGGTAAGGTTAGCTGAACAATGTACTCCTGGTTATCGTTGCTGATATTTAATACATACCTGCCGGGATATAAATGATCTAAACGTTTGCAGGTGTTTTTGATGCCTATCCCGGTGCTATGGTTATCACTGTTATTTAAACCGAATATGTGGTTTTTACAATAAAATTGCAGGGTGGTCTCGCCGGCAAGCAATTTAATTTGGATGGTTGTGCTTTCGTGTTTACTTACACCGTATTTGAAAACATTTTCAATAAAGGTCATGAGCAGCAGGGGCGCTATTTGTTTTCCGTCTACCTCGCCTTCAACCTTAAAATTAACTACAGTGAGGTCACCAGTGCGCAGGCGCTGCAGTTCAATATAGCTGGCTATGCAATCAACCTCACGCTGCAGGGGGGCAAAATTCCCGGTTATGTCTTCGGTAACATATCGCATTATTTTTGAAAGCCGCATAACGCTGTCGGCTGCATGATCGTCGCGGGTTAAAACCAGCGTATAGATATTGTTCATGGTATTGAACAAAAAGTGTGGGTTGATTTGCGCTTTTAAAAAAGAAAGTTCGGCAGTGGCTCTGTCTGCTTCAGCACGGGCTGCTCTTTGCTCGGTAAGCAGCCATTCTCTTATGGTTTTAATGGCCGTGCTGAGGGCTATTACCGTAAAAAAGATGAAAAAGCTGGTGATATCAAGCGGCTGCCCAAACGGCGACCGGCTTAAAGGCCTGTCGCGAAAGGTTGACAAACTGGGACTTTGCCCAGGCCCCGGCGGCCTTCCGGGCTGGAAATGTTCGCTGCCCGGCCTATCTAAAGGTGGCTGCTTGGAGGGTGGGCGACTATCATCCTCTTTTTCCCTGATGTGCAGTAAGCGGTCAAACGGCCGGATACAATAAACGCCAAAGAACAGGATAAAAACAGCTGCCCCATACAAAACATGCTTTTTTTGGAGCAGCAGGCGCGGAACAAAAAAGTAGGCGTTGCTGTAAAAAACCACCATAAAAGTAAATCCAAATAACCAATAGTCGGGGCTTTGCATCAGGGTGATGTCACCGTCAAAACTGCCGCCGCGATGCAGAAAAATAAGCGGAATGGCCATGAGGGTTACCCAGCCGGCAACATGCAGGATAATAGAAATAGCTTTAATTCGTGACATAGCCTAAAGTAACACAATAGCCTCCACAAGAAAGTGAAAACATCGGTGACTGGCTTAAATGTATAGATGAAATGGCAAATGCGTAATTTAAAACTACCGATAAACACAGGGCAAACGCATCTATCTGGGTTAACATAACTTAACACATTTCAGATAAAATATTTACAAATACTTAATAATCAATATTTTATATTTTATCATGATTAACATTAAACTGAGTACCCAGTTGGGGAGCATCCAATACCTGTGCATAGCTATTCAGATGTGTTTGCCCTGCTATAAATACTGGTTAAGGCGCTGATGGGATGCTTAAAAAACACCGTTTTTTTAACCACAATAACCTTTCACCACCAAAAAGTGGGCATTCATCCATACCCCCTGTTGTAAACAGAAGATTGCCGCTACGTTTACATTGTATTTTAAAAACACCTATTATTGGAGTTTTTAAAATGCTAATTAGAGCGTTGGCGGCATGCCGCTACCTTTGTACTGCTTCAAGGATTTAATTTGATAAAAAAGGTAAAATGGGAAGCCTTTGCTTTATATGTACGCGATTTGTAATATGAAATTTAAAATATTGGCTATAAGCATATTACTATTGAAAAGCAGGTTATACGCGCAGCAAAAAAACATTTCGGGCACCGTTATCGACAGCGCTACCCGGATGCCGGTTAATGGTGTTACTGTAATTTTAAATCCCATAAACAAAACGGACATTACCGACGAGACAGGGCGCTTTGCTTACCGGAACGTGGGGCCGGCAGTGCAATCAGTTACTATTACAGCTGTTGGCTATCAAAAAAAAGTTGTTTTAATAGCCGACCTTAAGCTGAGCCCGCTGATTGACCTGAGTCCCAGGCTTACACAGTTAACCGATGTAGTAATAACCGCTGATAACCCGAACCCTTATAAGGCGATCAGCGAAACCGATATTAAGCTCCGCGGTGTGTCCAATTCACAGGAAGTGCTGCGTATAGTGCCGGGCCTATTTATTGGCCAGCACCAGGGCGGCGGTAAAGCCGAGCAGATTTTTTTGCGCGGTTTTGATAATGACCATGGTACCGATATCAATTTGAGCGTTGATTATATGCCGGTAAATATGGTTTCGCAGGCACATGGCCAGGGTTACGCCGACAGCCATTTTATTATCCCCGAAACGATAGAAAGTACAACCTATCAAAAAGGGATGTATAATGTGGAGAAAGGCGACCTGGCCGTGACCGGCTTTGTAAACTTTAACACAGCCAATACCATTGCCGCTAACCAGTTCAAGGTAGAAGGCGGGCAGTTTAACACCTACCGGATGTTTGGCATGGTTAACCTGCTTGGCCAAAAAGCCAAAGCCAATAATCAATCGTGGTATGCGGCCTCTGAATACCGGTACAGCGACAGTTATTTTGATAACCCGCAGCATTTTAAACGCTTTAACTTTTTTACCAAATACCACGGAAGATTGAACGCCAACAACTGGCTTACCATCAGCGCATCCACTTTATACAGCAAATGGAAAGCATCGGGCCAGATCCCGGAGAGCGCGGTAAACGATGGCACTATCGGCTTTTACGGCTCACTTGACCCCAACGAGGGCGGGATAACGTCACGAACGAACGTAAACGCCCAGCTTTTAACCACCCTACCTAATCACGACATCGTCAAAAACCAGCTTTATTATTCGCGTTATAAATTTGATTTGCACACCAACTTTACATTTTACCTGGCAGATACCGTTAACGGCGATGAGATACGGCAACGGGAAGCCCGCAATTTGTACGGCTACAACGGCAGTTACCAGCACGAAGGCTATATCGGCAATATCAAACTAACAACCGAAGCGGGTATCAATACCCGGCTGGATATGACCAAAGGTTCGGAACTATCCCATACCGTTAATAATTTCACGGTCATCAGCCCGATTAAACTGGGTGACATTACCGAACTGAGCGCCGGCGCCTACCTGGGCGAAACATTACAGTTCAGCTCAAAATTTTCGATGAATGCCGGGTTAAGGTTCGACCAGTTTTATTACCGGTATAACAATAAACTGGCTACCGACACTACACTTAACGGCATTGGCGTGTATACCGCCAATAATAATACAATCAGCCCCAAACTCAACTTTTACTATCGTGCTAATGATAAAACCCAATTCTATTTATTAACCGGCAAAGGTTTTCACTCCAATGATACCCGGGTGGTAGTAGCGCAGGGTGGTTTGCAAACGCTGCCCGCTGCTTACGGCGCAGATGCGGGTACCGTATTTAAACCGGCCAAAAACCTGTTGTTTAATGCTGCCCTGTGGTACAGCTACCTGCAGAAGGAATATGTATATGCAGGCGATGGTGGTTCGGTAGCGTTTAGCGGCCGTACCCGCCGCATTGGGTTTGATCTATCCGGCCGCTACCAGCCGCTTAATTCACTGTATTTTGATGCAGATGTAAATTACGCCCATGGCCGCTCGCCCGATGACCCGGCGGGTGCAAATTACATTCCTTTGGCGCCCGTTTGGAGCAGTACAGGGGGGTTAACCTATACGCTTAAAAACGGCTTAAACGGCAGCTTGCGCTACCGCTACCTTGGCGACCGCCCCGCAAATGCCGACTACACCCTTACAGCTAAAGGTTATTTTATAAACGACCTTGTGTTAAACTATACCCAGCCAAAATACGAAATTGGCCTAACCATTAATAACCTGTTTAACGTGAGGTGGAAAGAAACCCAGTTTGAAACTATTACCCGGCTAAAAAACCAGGCACCTGTTGATGGGATTGCCTTTACCGCCGGCACTAAATTTGCCGCTTTGCTGCATTTTGGTTACTTTTTTTAACAGCCAGCATTGCCTGCTTTTACACCGGCAGGCAACGCGTTAAGTATCAACTCAATAACCATCCACCTCAACAATGGCATCTGTAAAAGCCTGCGGGGCCTCCTGGGGCAAATTATGGCCCGCGCCTTTGATAATGTGATGCGTGTGGTTGCCTGAGAATTTTTTGGCATAGGAGGCGCCGTCGGTAGCCGGGGCAACACCGTCGGAGTCGCCATCCAATGTAATGGCGGGCACGGTAATAACCGGGCTTTGGGCCAGCAGTTTTTCAATATCATCATATCGTGTTTCGCCATCGGCCAGGCTTAAGCGCCAGCGGTAGTTATGTATCACAATGCTCACATAGTCGGGATTGTTGAACGATGCGGCTGTTCGCTCAAAAGTGGCGTCATCAAAGTCCCACTTAGGCGAAACGTTTTTCCAAATGAGCTTGTTAAAATCGTGCCTGTTGGCTTCATAACCGGCGAGGCCCCGTTCGGTAGCGAAATAATACTGATACCACCATCCCCATTCGGCTTTTGGCGGCAATGGCAACTTGTTACGTTCAAGGTTATTGATCAGGTAGCCATTTACAGATACGATGGCCTTGCAGCGGCTGGGCCAAAGCGCGGCAATGATGCCGGCGGTGCGTGCCCCCCAATCGTACCCGCCAAATATGGCCTTGCCGATATGCAACGCATCCATTAAAGCAATAATATCCAAAGCCACGGCCGCCTGTTGCCCGTTACGGAATGTTGCAGCCGACAGGAAACGCGTTGTACCATGGCCGCGCAGGTGCGGTACAATAACCCGGTAACCTTTTGCTGCCAGCAGCGGGGCAACATCTGCAAAACTATGGATATCATAAGGCCAGCCATGCAACAAAATCACCACAGGGCCATTGGCCGGGCCGGCTTCGGCGTATCCAACATTTAATAGTCCTGCATCAATTTGTTTTATTGTGCCAAATGAGGCATTGGCCTGTTTAGCTTTATTGGTTACCGGCGCATGCGCAGGGCTGGCTTTTGCATTTGCAGAACCAAGCATAGCAAGCGGGCCGGCAGCAAGTGAAATAGCGGCAGCGCTTAAAAAGCGGCGGCGGTCAAATTTGAGGTTTTGCGACATATCATTCATTGCTATCATTTTACCGTTCCGGGGCTGCTGTTGAACAGCGGCCCCGGCATGGTAAAAGGTGTTATTAGATTAAGTTAATTTGTACGTTGATATTACCCCTGGTAAGTTTAGAGTACGGGCATGTTTGGTGTGCGGCATCTACCAGCGCCCGGGCAACTTCTGTTGATAAACCTGGCAGGCTTACGTTAAGGCGGGCCTGTAAAAAGTACGCGCCATCGGTGTTACATAAGTCAACTTCGGCATCAACGGCTACATCGGCTGGGATCCTGACTTTCATTTGGCCAGCAGCAATTTTCATGGCACCGATAAAACAAGCCGACCAGCCTGCGGCAAACAATTGCTCGGGATTGGTGCCGGTACCTTCGCTGCCGGGAACAGACAGTTTAATATCGAGGTTACCATCGGCACTCCTTGACGAGCCTCCGTCGCGGCCACCTGTAGTATGGGTTTTACCGGTGTATAATACGTTTTGAGATGCTGCTATAGCGGTTGATACTGAACCGCTTATTTGATTATTTTCCATTGTTTTATTTTTAAAATTGTTTTTTTGTTGAGTCAAAAGTACCCTCACTTTGATTTTTTTACGACCATTAAACAGGGAGCTGGACAGATTTGGCCCTGAGTTAGTCATTTTAAAAGCCGGGATGGTCTCAGTTTCAGGCGACGATTAACTGCGTTTTATGTGAATTAAGCTTGCGGAACTGTATGTAAGTAATAATGATAACCACAAAGGCTGTAGCTGATTTAATAAGATCGGCGTTGTTGCTGATGGCGTACCCCGATGCAAATGCAAAGATGACATCGAAAACGAGACCTGCGAAAACCCAGTCTTTAAGCCACCGGAGTTTGTGGGGCACAAGGAGCACGGTTATGCCAAGAATTTTCGAGATCCCTAACAGGGTAATAAAATATGGGGGATAACCCATTTTTAACGTTTTGGTATAAGTGAGCGGATTTTTGGTGATCTCGAAATAGCCGCTTGCTAAAAAAAGCAATGACAGCAGTACAACGCCCACCCAATAAATAATTTTTGATGTTTTTGATGTGCTTAAATTGTTCATGATATTGTTGTTTGATTTAATGAAATTGTTCGCTTATGGCTGTATGGCCTGATGCCTTTTAAATCGGCTGCGGCTGGCTGGTATCCTTTTTCTTTTTAATGGTAATGCTTACCATTTGGCAATCCTGCGGATTGCTTTCAAATGGGGCGCTTGCCAATAATGATAAAGACAACAGCGACAACAGCCCCGCAATCAGCCTGTTTTGTTTGTATTTGCCCGGCTTTTTCATAATGCTTATTTGAGGCCGGCTTTGGATGCCGCTAAAATTTCGCCGCTGTTTTGATTTTGCACCAGGCATAGCACTTCCCAGTTTTGCGCGCTAAAGTTTTCAAGCAAGTCAATAGTGGTGCTGCCTGCGCCGTTGTTACTTAGCTGCTCCGTTTGTATTTTGCGTACTATTTGTATGTGCGATAGTATGCGCCCGGCATTTTCGCCACGCTCTACCCTATTTTGTGCGTTTTTTTGTACCAGGGCAATCAATACATCGCTGCCGCCAGGTGCGCCTGTAGTTTGGTATTGCAGTTTCAGTTTACTCCCGTCCTGCTGCGCCCGGAGTATAAGCGTGGCCGCCGGGTTGGTTGCCAGTCCATCAGCAATGGCACTATTAAGGGCAGTCTCATCCGATCCTACATACTCGGCTTTCCCGTTTACGATAACCTGTGGCGTATAAATTTGTGTACCGCCCAGCCATTGCCCATATTGCCGTTGCCTGGCCGAAAAACCAGCGTTGCTGAAAACATCTTTCCAGCCCAGCCGGTTCCAGTAATCAACGTGATAGGCCAGCACATAAACCGCTTTGCCCTGTGTTTGCTGTTGTATTTTTGCCAGTAACTCATCGGCCGGCGGGCAGCTTGAACAACCTTCGGAGGTAAACAACTCCAATACAACAAAACCTTTTCCGCCTGCTTTTGCTATATCTTTTTTTGCGGGTATTTTGCCGCTGCCCATCAGGGCGTAAACCGACAGGGCACTGATGATAAGGCCCATAATTAGCGCTAAAACTTTCAATGATCTCATGATACTTGTTATTTTTTATGCAAACCTATTAGCAAACCCGGCGGCCCTTTAGCTAAAACCAGTCGGATTAGGCATAATTTGGGGCGAGTTGGTTAAATGAAACGCCGAACTGGTCAACCGATGGATTTGCGGCCAAAACCATTAAAACCTTTGTTAGCAGGGGCTTTATAGGGAGCAAATGGTATGGCAGCAGGTGCAATAAAGGCGCTGCTTTTGCATGTCTGCGCGGGGGTGCAAAATGCCTATGCCGGGTACAATATTGGCTGATTGGGCTATTTAGCATGCGGTATCAATCTGCATTATATTTTAACTTAGCGGGATGATGCGCTCACAGGAGCTGGCACATGGCCTTATAAAAGAGGTGTACTTGTTAAATGCTACATTTAATTAGCCAACATGAATAAAACAACATTTAAAATATCTAACAAAATAATCTGGTTAAGCTCGTTTTTCCTGGGCGTGCTTACTTCGGTTCCCAAAATTGCCGAGCATCATTTTAACCCGTACGAAGCACTTGTAGATTCAACGGTAACTTTCCTGTTCGCGGTTTTTATATGGTATTATAATATTGTTACGCTGCCGGCATACACCTCGCGCGATGTTGCCAACGGGTTTTCGGTACTACGTTTGGTTAAAGGCTTGTTTTGGGGGATAGCGGTAATGTTTATTTTAGCTTGTATCCAGCAATTTTTGCTCTCTCATCTTAATTTTGGCCCGGTAATGCTCATGTTCGAGGTAAGGGGTATACTGGTGAACATTATGTTTTATATGTTTTTAAACATGGCCTACCAAAGCTATCAAAACCAGCAGGTGGGTATCGAACTGGAGCGCACCAAATCAGACAACCTGGGTGCACAATATGAATTACTTAAACAGCAGGTAAACCCTCACTTTTTATTTAATAGTTTGAATACGTTAAAATATATGGTGGAGAGTAATGATGAGCATTCGGTAGATTTTATTTTAAAGCTTTCGAATTTTTACCGCTTTACCCTCGAAAGCCGCAAGCTCGACCTGATAAAACTTGCCGATGAACTGGAGATACTTGATGCCTACATTTTTTTATTAAAAGCCCGGTTTGAAGAAGGCATCCATCTTTCGGTTAATATTAATGCCGATTACTATCAGTCACTTATCCCTCCTTTTACCTTACAGCTCCTGGTAGAAAACTGTATAAAGCACAATGTGGTATCGGTAACACGCCCCCTGCAAATCCGCCTGTATTCGGCCGATGGCTATATTGCTGTTGAAAACGAGGTTCAGCTTAAAAGAACACCCGAAGCCTCAACGGGCATGGGGCTCGAAAACATTAACCAGCGTTATATTCACCTGCTTAATAAAACCATTAGTATTGAAGCCGGCGAAACTTTATTCACTATTAAACTTCCTGTCATCTCATGAATATTATCATTATTGAAGACGAGCTTAAAGCGGCAAAATCACTTGCCGATCTTATTTTAAAACTAAGGCCGGCGGCCAATATCGTAGCAAAACTGCAAAGTATTGAAAGCGCGATAGATTATCTTACCCAAAACGCGCAGCCCGATCTTATCTTTATGGACATCCAACTATCCGACGGGCTGTGCTTTGAGATATTTAAATCGGTTAAAATAAACTGCCCCGTAGTTTTTTGCACCGCCTACGGCGAATACGCCATGGACGCCATCAAGGCCAATGGTATTGATTATTTATTAAAACCCTTTTCAAAAGACGAGCTACAGGAAGCGTTTGAAAAGGTTGATAATTTAAAAAACTTTTTCCAGCAGCATGCACAACCCAACCTGGATGTGTTATTAAAAAAGATTGGACTTGATGAGGGAAAAAAAAGCTTCCTGGTTTTTAAAAATAATAAGTACAGTACTATTCAAACCGAGCAGATAGCCTTTATCTATATCCGCAACGATACACCAACCATCATGACGTTTCAGCAGCAGGAATACGCCATCACCCAATCATTAGACCAGGTTCAGGAACTCCTTTCGGCCAAACAATTTTTCAGGCTCAACAGGCAATACCTCATCAACTTTAGCGCAGTTAAAGAGGTAGAACACTATTTTTCGAGGAAACTTTTTGTGAAACTTGTAATACCCAGCCCGGATAAGCTGCTGATAGGTAAAGAAAAAACAAGCGGCTTTTTAAGCTGGCTCGAAAACAGGTAACATCTGTATGCTGCAGCCATGTTTTTTTGACGGATATACTATTTATAATTGGATCTTTTTATCAAGCCTTTAATGTCTGTAACCACAATATTTCGGCTCTCCCTGGTTAACAAACCTTCTTCTTTAAATTCCTTAAGCAGGCGGGTTACATTTTCCTCGGCAATACCGGCTATATCAGCCAAGTCGGCCCTTGACACTGTCAGAACAGTATTTGCGTTAATTGTGCCATCTTCTTTATATTTTTCCCGGAGTACAATTAGCGCTATCGCGAGCCGCTCAGCGGCATTTCTTTGGGCAAAAACCAATACGCTATTGGCTAAAACCATAACCTCATGACTTAATGCGCCAAGCAGCTGCTGCGCAAAATAAGGGCAGTTTTTTACGGTAAACATAAAGTCGTCCGTCGGAATAAAACATATCCGGCTGCCTTCAAGCGCTGCCGCCGAATCCGAATAGCGTTCTCTCGAAAGTACGGCATGGTAACCAACCAATTCTCTGTTACCCGCGACATATATCGTCTGCCTTCTTCCGGTGTGGTCAGCTTTATATTTCTTTACTTTACCGCTAAGCACGAGGAAAACTCCGGCAGGCAGTGTATTTTCTCTGAAAATTATTTCTCCTTTCTTATAAATATGGCTTGTGCTATTTATAAGTAAACGGTTATAGTCATCTGTTGTCAATAGCCCTAACGCCGATGCCGTGATGAAATTCCATTTCTCTATCGGAAAAATTCTGTTTAGGCTCATGTGCAAAATTACCGAAACCAAGTATTATATAATATGATATAAGTGCGGCGCAAACATGATAAATATCACTTTTTTGACTGATTATTTTCTTTCATGAAAGTTAAAAAACGCGCTAAATTTGATAAGAAAAGCAATTTTTGTTTTACCAGGAAATTTACATTTAACCACTCCTTAAGAAAAACCAATGATAGCCATAACTTTCACAAGAGCAAGTGACTACCTTAGTGTTGGGAGTTTATGGCAAAATATAGGTTTTTACGCTATATTAATAGTATTAGCATGTATGTTAACCAACCAATTTGTTTTGTTAAAAGCGCGTAATGGCAAAAGACAAAAAAATCTTTAAATAGATAGTTAGTAAATTATGCAATTTTACATGCCTGGCTTGCATATGCCATTGTTTAGCCTGGATTTCATGCTTTATGATTCGTACATAATTAAGAATGGAAAGGTAGATGTTATTCAAGCCTTCCCATCCTTAAATAACTTCGCCTGGTTTAATATCAGAACATTTGGCTGCAGTTAAAGCGCCATTACCAAACTGTACTAAAATTTATAATAGCATAAAATACCTGTGAAGCCAACGGCAACCAACCCTACTTGCTTAGCACAACTCCTTTAATGCCTTTATGCGTAGGGGCCACCTCTTTTATACTCCCGTCATTATTAAACTCCAGTTTATCAATACACACTTCCCGGTTGTAGCCGGCTGCATCGCCCATGGTAATACCTTTGGGGTAATTAAAACGATGGTATACAATATACCATTCGTCGCGGCCGGGAATTTGTATAACCGAATTATGCCCGGTTCCGTAAATGCCTTCTTTGGTATTTTTAGCAATTACCACGTTGTTTGCAGGCACCGTTATTGGCCCAACAGGCGAATTGGATGTTCCATAATGTACCGTATAATCGGGGCTGCGCGTATCGTTTTGCGACCACATAAAATAATAGATGCCTTTACGGTAAGCTACATAAGTACCTTCGTTATAATGCCTGTCGGGTGTTAATATTTTTGTGGTACCGGTTTTTAGCGATATCATATCGTCATTCAACTCGGCGCAGGCCATGTAGCCGTTGCCCCAGTATAAATAATTTTTGCCTGTTTGCGGGTCGGTAAAAACATCGGCATCTATTTGCTGGCCACCTTTTACGCCTGCGGGCAAACTATCAACCAGCGGTTTCCCCGAATCAACAAAGGGCCCGGCCGGATCATTGGCCACAGCTACGCCAATTTTTTGCGCGGCGGCGAAGTAGTAGAAATATTTATAGCCCCCTTTTATCTTTTTTTCGATAATGCAGGGCGCCCAGGCATTCCGTTTTGCCCAGCTTACATCCCTGGATAAATCAAGTATCACGCCTTCATCCTTCCAGTTAACCAGGTTGGCCGATGAAAAGGCTTTAAAATAATTGCCGCTCCAGCCGTCAAAACCATCGCTTGTGGGGTACAAATAAAATTTGCCCGTTTTTTCGGCATACAATATTTCGGGGTCGGCATAGTAGCCTTCAATTACCGGGTTGTGGTTTTCCTGTACTTGTACGTTGTAGGTTTCAGGCTTTTTGCCTTTGATGGTCGCTGTATATTTCACCGCGCCTTTGGTAAAGTTTTGCGCAATAGTAGGCGTTACTGTAATGCCGGGCAACGCATTGAACGCCGGATTAAATGCCTTTAAACCGGTGCCGGGCAATACCGGTAAGGTGAGGGTGTGAGTGGCAGAATCTAACACAATATTGATCTTTTTCACCTGGCCCGACCGCGGCGACAACATCACATCATCTGTGCTGGCCCATTTGGCAGTAAGGCGGGCGGCCTCCTGCGTTGTTATTGGCATAACTGTACCATGCCGCGGGTGAAAGTTCATGGTTACCTCGTTATCAATAGCGGTAAAATGTTCCAGATCGGTAGTACGGGTAAACTGGTATTTACCTTCGGTATACCTGTCATACATCAGGATATAGGCGTTACTGTTGTTCAGTTTAAAAGTACCAGCGCCTTCTACCGGCGATTTGGTTTGCTGTATATATTTATCTATCAACACATAACCTTCGGTCAGCTTATCTGATACGGCAATTTTAATTCCGGCTCCCGAACCTTCTGTTTTAAAAAACAAGTGATATTTTCCATCCTTATAAACAATATCCCCATCAATACAGGCTCCATTGTCGGGCTTAAAAAATAGTTGTTTGGGCAAAGTTTCCAGTCCCGAAAAATCTTTGTTGGCATAAGCGTAATAAATTTTATCAGGCCCGTTGCCAAAGCGCATCGACCAATATATCATGTACTTGTTCAGCTTAGGGTCGTAAATAGTTTGAGGGGCCCACACCCGGTTTACACCTTCAAACTCCTTAAATACCTGCGGCACAATAACCGTATGTGACGTCCAGTTGATTAAATCGGTAGATTGCATCAGTACCATGGCTGTATCCGGACCCCAGCCGTACTTTTCGGTATTCATGTCGGTTGCAACCATGTAAAATGTTTTGCCGTCGGCCCCCCTCAGGATATGCGGATCACGCACTCCCCCGGTTGTACTTATGGCCGCCGAACTTAAAACCGGCAGGTTGTTGTTAAGGGCCCGGTAATGATACCCATCGGTACTTAAGGCAAAACGAATTGCTTCACCTTTTTTGCCGCCTGTAAAGTAGGTAAACAAATACGCCGAATACGCATCGGCTTTAGTGGCCTTTTTAGCCTGCTGGTTGCCGGCAGACTGAGCAACAACACCCGACGCATGTCCAAGTATTGTTAAAAACACAATTAAAAAAAGCCGCGTGCATTTCAGGGTGTTCATACGTAATAAGTCTTTTCTTTAAAAATATACAGGTTATAATGGTGTTTAGCATCAGACGGGGGCAATTTTTACGCCCTGCGAATCCGATGTCAATATTAATTTAAAAGTGTCAAAAACACAATTATTTTGATAATTTTATTTTTGAGCTCACCACAATCATTTAAGTTAATAAGCCCACCGGCCTGCATATATGGGTTATACCCATGAAGGCTGAATGATAGTTAACATCACTTTTTGTTAAGCAGCTTAACAAAAATCCGATTATTGTAGATATCAACCCTGTAAAATAGCAACGAGTAGTATAAATGGAAAGCGGCGGAATTTCTTCCGCTGCTTTTTGCGTTAATAGCCGCATTGCATCATAACACTAACTTTATTCACAATTTCTGCCCTCAATGAGGTATTGGCTCGTCATTATAACTGGCAAAGTTCATTTGCACAAGGCCATTATCATCAAACTGAAAAACCTGCACGCCGTAGCTTCTGTGCCACTGGTTTTCGGCATTGTGCCATTCATATTCAAATGTTACTGCCATGCGGCCTTTCAATGCCCCCCAAAGATTAAGCTTGATTTTAAAGCCAGGGTTTTGCTGCCATTTACCTGCCAGGAATTGTTTGATCTCGTCCCGCCCGTTTAAAAATGAGGTTCCGAAGCGCATTTGGGCTTCAGTGGCATAATTTGCGGCTGCTTTGTCAGGGTCGAGGCTGTTCCAGTCATTTTCTAACAATTGAAGTTTTTCTGCCGCGTTATCCATATCCCATGGAGGTAGCGGATATTTTTTCTCTGTTTCCATAAAGCAAAGGTCATGAGATACCGGATACCCCAACATGGATAGATCGTGCTTTAACATGGACGATCGCTATTGCCAAAAAGAGGATGGAGAAAAAGGTCTAAGCGTTCGCCTTGTCAAACCCGACCGTATCCCTGAAAAACTGTGGGGAGATGGCCACATGGCTTTTAAAAAAACGGCTGAAGTAAAATTCATCAGTAAAGCCCAATTCATAGGCAATTAGTTTAACTGGCTTGGCGGTAAGGTATAATTGTCGTTTTGCTTCAATAATTATTCTATCTGTTATAAGTGCCGAGAGGGTTTTATTAAAATGGATTTTGCTTATCTTGTTTAATGCAGCAGTACTGATGTTTAATAATCGGGAATAATCGCCAGCGCTATGCAACGATTTAAAATGCTGTTCAATAGCATCCTTTAAGTCATTTAAAATAACAGGGGGCTTGGGCACAGATGTACCTGCTAAACCCCGTTGTCCCATTTTTATCCGCGAAGCATTAATGAGTAATATTTTGAGGTAGGATATCAACACCTCTAATTGAGCGACTGCCACCTGCTGCAATTCGGTTTTAAGCTGCATTATGGTGGTCAGCAACAATTGTGTTTCGACGATGCCAAGTGAGGTAACCGGCGATTCGTAATTATTATTAAACAGTACGCCGTTGCATGATACCTCGTTACGGTGCTTATGCAAACAAAAAAACTCGGGATGGAAGTTAACCATAACACCCCTAAACTCCCCTTTGCTTTTAATTTCAAAAGGCTGATAAAGGGAAAGGCAGATCAGGCTGTTTTCGGTAAAGTTGTATTCAGAAACATCTGCCAGCACCGTACCCCTACCTGCCAGCACCAAAATCACCGAAAAATAATTATATTTATTTAAGATGCAGAAATGCCGGTCATCATTAAAGGTGTAAACCTTAAATGCTAACGATTTAGTTTGAGGATTAACCAGTTCTAATACGTTATCGTCGTCCATGGTGAATGGTAAAGATAGAAAGGGTGAGGCCAAACTCAATACATTGATTAAAAAATGCAGTTTGTAATTTGCATGCGGGAAACGCAATTATGCGTCTGCAAAAGGAAAATCACAAAAAAGGCACAGTCCTAAAACCATGCCTTTTCTATTTTTGACTTTTGAATTTTTATTTTTGACTTAGTAACGGTAGTATTCCGGTTTAAACGGACCTTCAACAGTTACGCCAATGTAATCGGCCTGGTCCTGGTCTAAAACTTCCAGTTCAACACCTATTTTGGCAAGGTGTAAGCGGGCAACTTTTTCGTCAAGGTGTTTTGGCAGGGTGTAAACTTCGTTTTTGTAAGCGGCACCGTTTGTCCAAAGCTCTAATTGAGCTAAAGTTTGGTTGGTGAACGAGTTACTCATTACAAAGCTTGGGTGGCCTGTTGCACAACCTAAGTTTACCAAACGACCTTCTGCTAAAACGATAACATCGCTGCCTTCAATAGTATATTTATCAACCTGTGGTTTAATCTCGATTTTGGTGTTGCCATAAGCGCCGTTTAACCAGGCCATGTCAATCTCATTATCAAAGTGACCGATGTTACAAACAATAGCCTTGTCTTTCAACGCGCGGAAGTGCTCTTCGCGAACGATGTTTTTGTTACCTGTAGCGGTAACAACAATATCAGCCTCTTTAATAGCAGTACCTAATTTTTTAACTTCAAAGCCTTCCATAGCTGCCTGTAATGCGCAGATAGGGTCAATTTCGGTAACGATAACACGTACGCCAGAGTTACGCAATGAATCGGCAGAACCTTTACCTACGTCACCATAACCGCAAACAACGGCTACTTTACCGGCCATCATTACGTCGGTTGCACGGCGGATGGCATCAACCAACGATTCGCGGCAACCGTATTTGTTATCGAATTTCGATTTGGTAACAGAGTCGTTAACGTTAATAGCAGGCATTGGTAATGTACCGGCTTTCATACGCTCATATAAACGGTGTACACCTGTAGTAGTTTCTTCAGATAAACCTTTAATATCAGCAATCAGTTCAGGGAAACGATCCAATACCATATTGGTTAAATCGCCGCCATCGTCCAATATCATGTTTAATGGTTTGCGGTCTTCGCCAAACCACAGGGTTTGCTCAATACACCAGTCAAACTCTTCAGCGTTCATACCTTTCCAGGCGTAAACAGAAATACCTGCGGCAGCAATAGCGGCAGCGGCATGATCCTGGGTTGAAAATATATTACATGACGACCAGGTAACTTCGGCACCAAGTGCAATTAAAGTTTCAATTAAAACGGCTGTTTGGATGGTCATGTGCAGGCATCCTGCAATACGGGCACCTTTTAATGGCTGGCTTGGACCATATTCGGCTCGCAGCGCCATCAGGCCCGGCATTTCGGCCTCAGCCAGTTCAATCTCCTTGCGGCCCCATTCGGCCAGTGAAAGGTCTTTTACCTTGTATTTAACAAAAGCAGTTTCTACTGATGACATATCGTTTTCAATTTTGTGCAGCAAATTTAAATCATATCCCCGTTAAAATGAAATAGGCAGCAAAGTAAGGGGGTATTTGTTGCCATAGGGCAAGTGGACAGCGAGAGAATATCTCGTGGAATTTACCCGACTGCCTCTATATTGCTTTTGTCTTGATTCCTGATTCTTAATTCTTGATTCTATTCCACCACCCCCATGCTCAGTAATCCATTATAAACGCCGCCGGTTTCAACCAGCAGGGTTTGGGTGGTTATAGTACCTGTGATTTTACCGGTGGCCCGTATTTCAAGGGATGAAGTTTTGATATCACCAGTTACTGTGCCGTAAACAACAATCTCTTTAGTAATGATATTGCCGTTAATAAGGCCTTTTTCACCAAGAATAAGGCCTTCATCAACTGTAACATCACCGGTTACCTGTCCGTCAATGCGGGCAAATGCCGGGGCTTTAAAATTGCCGCCAATTTCGCAGCCTTCGCTTATCAGGGTTGATATGGATTGCAAATCGAGCGATACTTTATCTTTTTTACCGAAAATAGCCATAGTTACGTTATAGGTTGTACGTGTTAAGTTTTACGTTTTTGCATAAACATGAAGCAAAAAATATTTGAACGTATTACGTAAAACGTCCAACGTAAAACTTACTTATTCAGTGTTAAAAAATTAACCGGGTTTACGGCTTTGCCGTGCCTGCGTACCTCGTAGTGCAGGTGTGCGCCGGTTGAGTGGCCGGTTGAACCAACAAGGCCAATCTCATCGCCCAGGTTTACTTCCTGCCCTACTTTTACTTTTATTTTAGATAGGTGCCCATAAACAGTCTGAATATCATTAATATGCTGAATGCGGATGCAGTTGCCGTACCCACCGGCCCAGCCTGCAAAAACAACCTTGCCGCTTGCGGTACATTTTACCTCGTCGCCACGTTTGCCCTTAAAATCAATTCCGGGATGAAATTCGGCGCTGGCACTGTCAAAAGGGTCGCTGCGGTAACCAAAAAACGAGGTGAATGAACTGATGCGGGGGTAGCCCATGGGGGTAAATGCAATAGTACCCATCAGGTGGTTAAGGTAATCGTTGTACAGCGAGTATACTTCGCCATCATTTAGCTTTTTACCCTCGATGTTGTTATCGCCGCCAATTCCTTTGGTGCTAAAACCTTTTAAGCCACGGCGGCGCAGGTAGTCATTAATCGTTTTTAGTTTACCTTCAATGGCTTGAATATAGCTTTGCGCACTACCCTGTTTAGCCTCGGCCGGCGCCGCAACCTGTGCAGGTATAGCACCTTTTAGTTTTACTATCTGGGCCATCAGCGCTTGTTTTTCAACTTCCTGCTGCTGGTTTCGCCACCTCAAATAAATGATACTTGCCACCAAAACCAATACCACCGACAAGGCGCCAAGCGCGTAATGTTTAAGATTGTTAAGGTGTTTTGTTTTAATTTGTAAAGACCGTGTAGGCTGTTGGTTTTTATTAATAACAACAACGGTACTGATATCAGATGTCTTTTGTTTCATCAAACTCATAAATTAGGGGCGGCAATATAACAATTACATCCAACAAATCAATAGCCATTATAAACAAACGCCTTACCGTCTGGCGGTTATCATAAGGCTACATCGTCAGCATATTGTTATTATTGCGTTTTTTAAACGTAAACTGTTAATCATTTCTTATTTTTGTGGTTGATAAAAATTCAAAAAAATAAACATACCATGTATCCAGAATATTTAGTTGCCCCAATGCGGGAAGATTTAACCAGGGTTGGTTTTGAGGAGTTGAAAGATGCCGAGGCGGTAAAAAACGCTATTGAAAGCGAAGGTACTGTATTTGTAATGGTAAATTCAGTATGTGGTTGCGCTGCCGCAAATGCACGCCCTGCCGCCAGGATTGCCGCTGCCAATGAAAAGCACCCCGATAAATTAGTTACCGTTTTTGCAGGTATGGAAAAAGAAGCCGTAGATGCTGCACGTAACTATATGCTGCCTTACCCTCCGTCGTCACCGGCTATGGCATTGTTTAAAGATGGCAAACTGGTACACATTATTGAGCGCTACCAGATTGAAGGCCGCCCTGCCCAAATGATTGCCGATAACCTTATTGGGGCTTTTGAACAATACTGCTAATTTTAGGCGAAAGCCGAAAGGCTAAAGGCGAAAGGTAAAAGCTAAAAGGTTAAGGATGGTAAAGTCCACAATATTTTAAGCCTGCAAATAAAACGTTAAATAAAAAGCCCGGGAGATTTCAAATCCTCCGGGCTTTTTATTTTAATTATCTGCACATCTGTAATTTGAAATCTGCACATTTAAAATCTGCCTTTTTTCATTTTCAAATCTTCAAATTACCAAATTTTCAAATTCTTTCCATCTGCACATCTATTTAGTGTCGTTGATTTGCTTAATTGCATCGTCGGCTGCTTTTACTGTTGCATCATCATGCATTTGCTCACGCTTTTCTTTAATGTTGGTTATAAATTTAATAGCGGCATCGCCTGCGCCCTGTGGTTTATATTTTATACCAAAGTCTTTAATCTGACTTATACCTTGCTGGGCGTACTCTGGTTTCTGAACACGACCTGCCATGGCACTAAACTTATCGAGGGCATTATACTTTGCCTGCGGCGCAGCTTCGTCAAATTGCTTGTACACAAACGCCCATTGGGCATCAGTTCCGCTGGTGGCGTAAACATTCATCATGGCCGCGGTTAAGCCTCCTTTGTTATCGGCTTCATAATTTTTTGCCAGGTTCATGGCCAACGCCGGGTCGAGCAAATTAATGGCGTTTAATGCAGCACCCTGTACTGCATATGACTGACTGCTTAGTGCCTGTTTAAACAAATTCATATTACCCGATGCTTTAAGGCTACCCAACGCAGCTATAGCCTGGGCCTGCACCAATGTATTATCATCTGTTTGCACCAGCCTGGCCAAAATAGGCTGCGCCGCGTTACGGATGGCATCATTATCCAGCTTAATTGTACGGATGGCTTTATTGCGCAAACCGTAATACTTATCATTCAAAGCTGCAATCAGAACTTTTTGCGCATCTTTTTCGCCTTGCTTATCGGCTACTGCATTAATGGCTTCCAGCCTATCCAGATAAAGCGGCGCGTTAAAATACTGAAAAGCAAATTCCTGCAAGGTTTTATGGTCGGTTTTTTTAACCAGTAGTATTTTATCACCATCAACATTTACCAGGTCGGGTTTTGATGCCAGCTTGAAGGTTAGTGTATCGTGTTGGTTGTTCATCCAAACCTTATGACGTGTTTTTTTGCCGCCTGCGTAAATATCAATGGCCATTGGCAGTTTAAATATCTGCCCATCCTGGCTTTGCTGCAGGTAAACAGTTTGTGTTTTGGTGGCATCGTCCCATTTATAACTAATATCCAGTATAGGATGGCCGGCACCATAATACCATTGATTAAAAAACCAATTCAAATCGAGCCCACTGGCTTGTTCAAGAGCTAAGCGCAATTGCTGGGCTTCGCCGTTTTTAAAGGCATTAGTGGTCAGGTAAATATTCAGGCCTTTATAAAAAGCTTCGTTGCCTAAATAGTTACGCAGCATATTTAATATGCGACCGCCTTTTTGATAGGTAACCACATCAAATACATCCTCTTTATCTGCGTAATGAAAGCGCACCAGGTTTTTGGTACGTGCATCCGGCGACCGCAGGTAGTTTTGCATATCAATATAGTTATGCTCGTCGGCTACATCTTTGCCGTATTTATGTTCGGCCCAAAGGGTTTCGCTAAAGTTGGCAAATGATTCGTTTACGGTTAGGTTGCTCCAGCTTTCGGCGGTCACATAATCACCAAACCATTGGTGAAAAAGCTCATGTACAATAGTACTGCGACCATCGTCATAATAGGCATCTAACAGTTCGCGGTGGGTACCTTGTACATAAGCACCGTGCAAGGTAGCAGAGGTATTTTCCATCGCACCGCTTACATAATCGCGAACTACAATTTGCGAGTATTTATACCAGGGATAATCTACCCCTAAAGTTTTGGAGTAAAACTCGATAGCTTCGGGTGTCATCCCGAAAATTTCTTTGGCGTATGGTGCATACTTAGGCTCCAGGTAATAGTTTACTTCTTTGTTGCGCCATTTATCTTTATAGATCTTAAAATCGCCAACGGCCATCATAAACAGGTATGGCGAGTGTGGCAAATCCTGTTTCCAGGTATCGGTGCGGGTACCATCAGCGTTGTTTTTTTGCGATACCAGTTTGCCGTTTGACAAGGTTACGTATTTGGATAGCACGGTCATGCTAATCTCTTCGGTAGTTTTCTGGCTTGGTTTATCAATGGTAGGGAACCATGCCGATGAACTTTCGGTTTCACCCTGTGTCCATATCTGGGTTGGTTTATCTTTTTCGGTGCCATCGGGGTTAATAAAATACAGCCCCTTAGCATCGTTAATAGCAGCGCTGCCTTTTACTTTAAGCTCATTTGGTTTGGCAGTGTAGTCAATGTAAATGGTGTAGCTCTCGTTATTGCGGTAAACTTTATCCAGTTTAATAGCCACGCTCAGGCTATCCTGATAAGTAAATTTCAGTGGCACGTTTTTACCGTTTTTTACAACAGCAATGGTTTTTAAGTCCATGCCTTTGGCGTCTAAGCGGAGTGTATCAGTAGGATAAAAATGTGGTTTTAACGTAACCCATTCCTTGCCGTACATGTAATGTTTTTTGTAATCGAACCGAACATCCAATTTGGTGTGCACCAGATCGTTGACCTTACGGGGTGTTTCGCGGTAAATTTTAAGTGCGGGATCTTCGGGCTGGGGCGTTTGCTGGGCCTGTGATGATGTAAACGTGGCAGACAAAGCCGCGGAAAGCAGTAGTGTAGATAATAGTTTCAAATCAGTCATATATGGTAAATAGTATACAAACAGCAGCGGATGTATTATAAACTAATACACCTGCCGGGGGCAAAAGGTTTTGACCCTCAACGCACGTAAGACGCGCGGTAAACATTAATGTTACCGTTACAAGAATTTATTTACCGTTATAAGCTGTATATTTTCCCCTCTTTCATGATAAAGCTTACATTTTTCATTGCTTTTATATCAAGTAAGGGGTCGCCGTCAACCGCAACAATATCGGCTGATTTCCCACTGGCTATGCTGCCAATTTTCGAGCTCATGCCCAGCAGATCGGCGGCGCTGCTTGTTGCCGATTTTATGGCTTCCATTGGCGTCATGCCACCTTCAACCATGTACTGAAATTCAATGTAGTTTTTACCGTGTGCGTATACTCCTGCATCGGTACCAAAGGCAATTTTCACGCCGGCCTTGTAAGCCCTTGTAAATGTTTGTTGTATCTGTGGCCCTATTTCCAATGCTTTACGGGCAATTACCGGCGGAAAGAAACCAGGAATGCGAGCAGAATCGGCAACCGATTTTCCGGCAATGATGGTGGGTACATACCAGGTACCGTACTGTTTGGCCAGTTTAATATCTTCATCGTCCATAAAGGTGCCGTGTTCTATCGAGGTTACGCCACCCAGTATAGCCCTACGTATACCTTCGGCGCCGTGGGCGTGGCAGGCTACTTTAAGCCCGTAATCTTTGGCTGTTTCTACAACGGCCTTTATTTCGTCGATGCTGAATTGCGCACCCGATCCATCCTCGCTTAAATCCAATACCCCGCCTGTCGATGCAATTTTGATCACGTCAGATCCGCGTTTAAATTGAAGCCTTACAGCTTTTATCAATTCGTCCTTGCCATCGGCTACGCCCTCATCGGGCCCCGGGCGGTGGCTAAAAGCATCATCCCTGAACCCGTCCGACGGATCCATATGGCCGCCACTGGCCGATATTGCCCTGCCGGCAGTTATCACCCTGGGGCCGTCAACCAAACCCTGCCTTATTGCCTTCCGCAGGCTTATATTTACTCCGGTGCCACCAAGGTCGCGCACGGTAGTGAAGCCTGCCATTAAGGTCCGTTTGGCAAATACCGATGCCTGGTAAGCAACGTCGGCATCGGTTAATGTAAAACCCTGGATAGCCGAATTTTTATTAAACTGAGATTCGAGGTGTACATGGCAATCAATTAGCCCCGGCATTACCGTTTTGTTTTGCAGGTTAACTACCTTATCTGTTCCGGTTCCTGATGTATAACCTTTCTGGATATCTACAATGGTTTTACCCTCAACAACTATAGTTATTTGTGTTTGCGCTGCCGGCGAGGTTCCGTCAATCAGTTTTCCGCATTGGATATAAGTTTTTTGGGCCGATGCGGTTTCTGCAACAAAAAGAAGAAAAACGAAGAGGATAATTTTTTGCATATAAAGATGAGTTACCGTTACTTAAGCTAAAATATGATTATTTTTCACAAATCTGTATAGCTATTTCCGGACGGGCCAAACCGATACCGCTTCCGCATAAAACCGAACACCACATGTTCGTATTCGAACACCCGGCGCATTCTTACTTATACAAACAACTGATTTACTGATATTTAAATAAATGGCACATATTTTATTCTATGTAATTAGTAGGATATACCCTGGTATCATAATTTATCTACCTGTAAGCTATGGATATAGAGGAACACGTTTGGCAACTGGCAACAAAAAAACTGGCTAACGAGGCATCGGCAGATGAGCTGCTTGAGCTGGATAAGTTGTTAATGGAAAATCCTGAACTAAAAACCTCCCTGATGTTAATTTTTGACTGGTGGCAGGATGAAAAAGAGGATACCGCAACTAATAGTCCCTTGTTATTTGAAAGAATACTGCAAAAAATAAAACCTGCAGATACGATGGCCGGCGAAAACACCAGGGTTGTGCCACCTTATTTGCCTGCCTATAAAGAACATTATAAATCGGATAAAAGGGGTTCAATTTTAATTAATATCGGTATGATTAAAAATTATTTAAAAGTTGCGTTAAGGCAATTACAAAAGCAAAAAATGTACGCGGCTATTAAAATTGGGGGCTTTGCGTTTAGTATTGCCGCCTGTTTATTGATTGCCTTATATATCCGGGACGAAGTTAGCTTTGATAAAAACTACCCCGATGCCGATAGGATTTACCGGGTTGTGGGTGCCTATAATATAGATGCCATACATGAAAAAGGCACTTCGTGGCCCGCAGTTATGGCCAAGACCTTAAAAAACGATTATCCGGAGGTCGAGAAATCGGGCCGTTTGATGCCAAACTCGCTGTTTTGGGGAGCCGGCAGCAACGAGTTGAAACGTGCCGATGGCGTAGAAAACACCCATGAGGATGGTTTTGCGTACGCCGATCAGTCGTTATTGGAGATGCTAAAAGTGCCCATGGTGTATGGCGATCTGGCACACGCCCTTACCGAGCCGCAAACCATGGTGATATCAAAAAGTAAAGCCGATAAATATTTCCCTGGCCAAAACCCGGTTGGCAAGGTGATGTACCTGAACAATAACAAAAGCAGGCCCTATAAAATTGGTGCGGTAATGCAGGATTTCCCCGCAACAACACACCTGCATTATAACTTTTTGCTTACCCTTACCGGTATTAAATTTTGGGATGGCGAGCAGGAAACCTGGGGAGCCAGCAATTACGATGTTTACGTGCTACTTAAGCCGGGGGCAGATGTTAAAGCCTTAAATAAAAAGATAACCGATGGCATAATACAAGGCTACTACATACCCGATATGAGAAGGGGTGGCGATAAAAACGCGGATAGGATTGCCGGTGCTTTAACTATGTTTTTGCAAAACATCAAAGATATCAACCTATACTCTTATGATATCCGTGATGGCGTTTCGCACGGCGATATCCGTTTTGTGTGGTTGTTTGGGGCGGTAGCAGGCTTTATATTAGTGATAGCCTGTATCAATTTTATTAACCTGGCCACAGCAAAATCTGCCAACAGGGCAAAGGAGGTAGGTTTACGTAAGGTGGTAGGTTCGCAACGCAGCGGGCTGATCAGCCAGTTTTTAACCGAGTCGTTAATTTACAGCTTTATCTCCTTTATTATAGCCATTATTTTGGCTGCGTTATTAGTGCCTTATTTTAATACACTTGCAGCAAAGACATTAACCATACCATGGCAGCACTGGTGGTTTATGCCCACTATAATGGCTGCCGCGGTAGTAGTTGGCATATTGGCGGGTGTTTATCCCGCATTCTACCTATCCGGCTTTAAACCTGTAGAAGTCTTGAAAGGCAAGCTGGCTACGGGTAGCAAAAGCTCTTTTTTGCGCAACGGGCTGGTTGTTTTTCAGTTTACCACATCCATTATATTAATTATCAGCACGGTAGTTATTTATAACCAGATGCATTACATACTGAATAAAAAGGTAGGTTTTGAAAAAGACCAGGTGCTGATGATACAAGGCACGCACACGTTGGAAGGCGAAGTGCAAAACTTCAAAAACGAATTACTGAAGCTATCGGCAGTAAAAAGCGCCACCGTGAGCGATTTTTTACCGGTATCGGGTACCAAGCGTAACGGCAATGAGTTTCATAATGAGGGTAAACAGAAAATGGAAGCCGGTACGGGTGGCCAGTTTTGGGATGTTGATGCCGACTATATAAAAACCCTGGGCATGACTATAGTGGCCGGCCGGGATTTTACCCCTAAACTAAAAACCGACTCACAGGCGGTAATCATTAACCAAACCATGGCCCAAAAATTAGGCCTTAAAAACCCCATCGGCAAAAAAATAAGCAATTATGGCGCGCCTGTGCCCATTATTGGCGTGGTAAAGGATTTTAATTTTGAAACACTAAAGGGCTCGCTTGACCCGCTGGTGATGCACCTGGGTAATAGTCCGTCTATCGTATCGGTAAAAATTAAAACCGACGACGTAAAAGGTACTTTGGCGCAGATAAATGCGGTATGGAAAAGCTTTTCGCCAAACCAGCCCATCCGCTACAGCTTTATGGATGAGCAATTTGCCAACATGTATGCCGACGTACAGCGTATGGGCCGCATATTTACCAGCTTTGCCGTACTGGCCATTATTATAGCTTGCCTTGGCCTATTTGCCCTGGCCGCCTTTATGGCCGAACAACGCAGCCGCGAAATAGGCATCCGCAAGGTACTTGGTGCAAGCATAGCCAACATTACCCGCCTGCTCTCGCTCGATTTTGTTAAGCTGGTATTTATAGCCATCCTGATAGCGTCTCCCATATCCTGGTGGGCTATGAATAAATGGCTGCAGGATTTTAACCCCAGCAACCGCATCAGCATCAGCTGGTGGATGTTTGCCCTGGCGGGGATAATGGCCATTGTAATCGCAATTTGTACCGTGAGTTACCAAAGTATCAAAGCCGCGTTAATGAACCCGGTGAAGAGTTTAAAAGCGGAGTAAAAAAGAGTCAAGAGTTAAGAGTCAAGAATCAAGACATTTTTGTCATTAGTCGTTTCGCTTCGCGATCATTAGTGAAATACATAAGGATTTAAAAAGCGTATCACGTACAACTTAAAACGTACAACATGTTAAAGAGTTATTTAAAAACAGCGTGGCGGTTTTTGTTAAAAAACAAAACCTTTAGTTTCATCAACATTATAGGCCTGGCTACGGGTACCTTGTGTTGCCTGTATATTTTGCTGTATGTGCAGGACCAGTATAATTATGATAAACAGCATAAGGGTGTAGAAAATACTTACCGGGTAACAACCGACCTGGAACTGACAGGCGATAAGCACCATAGCGGGGCAAGCTCGCCGCCGATAACCCCGGCTATGCGGAATGACTTTGCCGAGGTAAAGCAATTTACCCGCGTGGTAACTACCGAAAAGTTTGGCGCAAAACAACACCTGCTGCGTTACAAAGAAAAGTCGTTTTATGAGAAGGATGCGCTGTTTGTGGATTCTACATTTTTCGACGTATTCAGCTACCATTTTGTGAGTGGCAGCGCTACCAGCGCGTTAACCGAGCCATATTCTATAGTGCTGTTTAAGCCTGTGGCCGATAAACTTTTTGGCAGCGAGAATGCAGTTGGCAAAATGATATCAATTGATAACTCTTTTGGCAAACACGATTATAAGGTTATGGGCGTGGTTGACGAAAGCCTGGGCAAATCGCACATTCATGGCAATATGTACATAGCGATGAACAGCGGTGGATTTGGCGAATCGGTACGGAGGAATGATGCCTGGGCCGGCAACAACTTTCTGTACGCCTACATTAAATTAAGGCCCGATGCCAGCGCCGCAGCCCTGGAAAAAAAGCTACCCGAATTTTTGAATAAATATGCGGCCCAGCAGCTAAAAGCTATCGGCATGAAAAAGGTATTACACCTGCAGCCGGTAAACAGCATTCATACTACCCCGGGGTTTGAAAACGAACTGAGTAAAACCCTCGATCCAAAGTTTTTATTCCTGCTGATATTGATTGCCGTAATGATCCAGGTAATTGCCTGTATCAACTTCATGAACCTATCTACCGCCCGCGCCTCAAAACGCGCAAAGGAAGTTGGTGTACGCAAAGTGATAGGCGCAGGTAAAGGCGATTTGATCAAACAGTTTTTAGGCGAATCGTTCCTGCTGGCATTTATTGGTGTTGCCATTGCATTGCCGCTGCTCATATTACTGATGCCTTATCTCAACCAGGTTACCAGGGCAGATATCCAGTTAGATTTTTTCAGCAATTACAAAATCTGGATAATGCTGTTAAGCCTTGTAGCTGTTACCGGCCTGGTTGCTGGCAGCTATCCTGCATTTTACCTATCGGCTTTCGAAGCAATTAAGGTGATCAAGGGAAATTTTACCAGCCAGGTTTCGGCAACCGGCATCCGTAAATCACTCGTTGTATTTCAATTTGTTTTATCTATAGTTTTGGTTACAGGTATCATTGTTATCTATAGCCAACTAAACTATATCAAGAATAAGGATCTTGGTTTTGATAAAAACCAAAAGCTCATCTTCAATTTTTACACCGAAGCATCCCAGAAAAAAATGGCGGCTTTTACTAATGATCTGAAAGAACTATCGGAAGTAAAAGCAGTAAATAATGCGGATAACTATTTAGGGCAATTTGTACCGCATGATCATGGCGTTTTCCTGGCAGGTGGCAATATGGCTGCCGCTGTTGACGCCCAAAACATTAATACCGACGAACATTTTGTAAAAGCAAATGGCGTAAGCTTAATAAGCGGCCGCGATTTCAGGCTGAACGATACCAACCGCGTATTAATCAATGAAACATTGGCCAAACGCCTTGGCCTGGATGTGCAAAAAGCGCCCGGCACCAGGCTGTATTCTCAATACGATGGCAAACCCGCCACTTTTGTTGAGGTAGCCGGCGTAATGAAAAATTTTAATTACAATTCCCTGCACAGCGAGGTGCGGCCTTTTATGATGGTGTACCAAAACGATCCGGGTTATTTTAATTGTATGCTGGTATCTGTAGGCAGCAGCAATTATAAAACGCTGCTCGATAAAATTTCGGCAGTTTGGCGTAAAGATTTCCCCGAGGTGCCGTTTGAATATACTTTCCTTGATACCGAGGTTCAAAAACAATACGAAACCGAGATCATGCTATCGCAAATCATCAATTCATTTACAATGGTGGCTATTGTGATATCATGCCTCGGCCTGTTTGGCCTGGCAGCTTTTAGTGCCGAGCAGCGCAGCAAAGAAATTGGCATCCGTAAAGTATTAGGCGCAAGCGTAACCGGCATAGTGCAATTGCTATCGACAGATTTTTTAAAGCTGGTGATCATTGCCTTTGTAATAGCCACACCTTTGGCCTGGTGGGGCATGAGCAAATGGCTGCAGGATTTTGAATACCGAGTAACCATTAGCTGGTGGATGTTTGCCCTGGCCGGCATATTGGCCGTAATAGTAGCCCTGTTTACCGTAAGCTTCCAGGCCATAAAAGCGGCATTGATGAACCCGGTGAAGAGTTTAAAAGCAGAATAGTATCAAGTAGTAAGTATCAAGACCGCATCTGGCGAGTTAGAATCAAGAATCAAAACAGCTGCAATGAACTTAATCCGAAAATCAAAAATCTTGCTACTTGATACTCTAAATGAACCAGTGAACTAATGAACTAAAAAGATGAACCAACATTATTTTAAAACAGCGTGGCGTAACCTTATTAAAAATAAGGCCAACTCCTTTATTAATATAGCCGGTCTTTCGGTGGGTATGGCGGTGGCTATGCTGATAGGCCTCTGGATTTGGGACGAGCTTTCTTTTGATCAGTACCATGACAACTATAACCGTATAGCACAGGTTGAGCAGCATTTGAAAAATAATGGCGAGATAAACACATGGTCGGCAACTCCCTATCCGCTGGCTAATGAGTTGCGTAAAAACTATGGCAGCAATTTTAAATCGGTGGCTATGGCAACCGGTTGGGGAAACCACCTGTTAAGTCTTGGCGATAAAAAACTGAACAAGATGGGTATCTATTTTGAGCCGCAAGCCCTTGAAATGTTTACGCTCAAGATGCTTAAAGGTACCCGCGATGGCTTGAAAGCCCCCTACTCGGTTTTGATATCGGCATCAAATGCCAAAGCCTATTTTGGTGATGCCGACCCGATGAACAAGGTGTTAAAAATAGATAACAAGCTTGACGTTAAAGTTACCGGCGTTTATGAAGACCTGCCCCGCAATACTACCTTTGGCGAGATCACCTTTATTGCGCCATGGCAATTATACTTTAATAATACCGAGTGGGTACGCACAGCTGCCGATCCGTGGCGGCCAAACTTTGTACAGATATTTGTTCAGCTGGCCGACAACACCGATTTCGCCCACGTATCCGCCAATATAAAGGATGCCAAACTGCGTAATATAAACCCCGAACTGGCTAAAAAGAAACCGCAGCTGTTTTTACACCCCATGAGTAAATGGCACTTATATAGTGATTTTAAAGATGGTATAAATATTGGCGGCCGAATTAAATATGTCTGGTTGTTTGGCATCATAGGCGTATTTGTATTATTGCTCGCCTGTATCAATTTCATGAACCTGAGTACTGCGCGAAGCGAAAAAAGGGCCAAAGAAGTAGGCATCCGCAAGGCAATAGGTTCGTTACGCAGCCAGCTTATTTACCAGTTTTTCAGCGAATCGTTATTGTTTGTGGTGCTGGCGCTGGCTTTATCCGTGGCGCTGGTGCAATTAAGCCTACCGTTTTTCAACTCTGTATCTGACAAAAGCATGTCTATCCTGTGGACCAGCTCACCGTTTTGGCTCATGATTGTTGGCTTTAGTTTATTTACCGGGTTAATAGCCGGCAGCTATCCTGCGTTTTATCTGTCGTCATTTGAGCCCATCAAAGTTTTGAAGGGGGCGTTTAAAGTTGGGCGCTTTGCAGCCTTACCGCGCAAAGTATTGGTGGTAATACAATTTACGGTATCAATTGTCCTTATCATCGGGACTATAGTGGTGTTTAAACAGATCCAGTTTGCTAAAGACCGGCCCGTTGGCTACAGTCGGGATGGATTAGTTTCTGTCCCTGTAATCAACGACGATGTTCATAAACACCTGGATGTAGTAACAACCGAACTGTTAAAAAGTGAAGCAGTAATATCTGTAGCCGAAGCGGGCGCCGCCCCTACAGAATATGGATCAAGCAGCAGCGGTTTTGACTGGAAGGGCAAAGACCCCAATATGAGTGTTGATTTCCTGACCGAAGGCATCTCTTACGACTATGCGAAAACCATAGGCTGGACATTTAAGCAAGGCCGGGCATTTTCTAAATCATTCCTAACTGATTCATCAGGTGTAGTAATTAACCAAACAGCCGCTCACTTTATGGGTTTTAATGACAATGCCATTGGCGAAACGATTAAATGGAACGGCGAACCGCTGAAAGTGGTGGGTGTAATAAAAGATATGATCGTTAGTTCACCTTATGAAGAGGTGAGGCCGTTTTTGTATTACCTGTCTAAAAATTCCGAATCGACTATCCTGCTCCGGATCAACCCCAAAATGAGCGCCGCATCTGCGCTTGCCAAAATAGAAAGTATTTTTAAAGTTTATAATCCGTCACAACCATTTGAATACCAGTTTGTAGACGATGAATACGCCAAAAAATTCGGCAACGAGCAGCGCATAGGCAAGCTGGCCGCCTGCTTTGCGGGGCTGGCCATATTTATCAGCTGCCTGGGCTTGTTTGGCATGGCATCGTTCCTGGCCGAGCAGCGCATTAAAGAGATTGGGGTACGTAAAGTGCTTGGAGCATCAGTATTTAGCCTGTGGCGCTTAATGTCGGTTGATTTTGTGGTGCTGGTGTTTATATCCATACTGGTTGCCACACCGGTATCGTATTACTTTATGCATAACTGGCTGCAAGGCTACCAATATCACGCCGGCATAACCTGGTGGATATTTGCCGCCGCCGCCACAGGGGCTATGATAATAACATTGCTAACCGTAAGCTACCAAAGCATCAGGGCTGCATTATTGAACCCGGTGAAGAGTTTAAAGACTGAATAAAAAGAAGAATCAAGAATTAAGAGTCAAGAATCAAGACAGAAGCATTGTTTGTAGTGCTGGCGTTAGCCCACAGACAAGACCAATGAACTAATGAACAAGTGAACCAATGAACTAATGAACTAACATATGTTAAGGAATTATCTAAAAATCGCCTGGCGAAACCTTATCAGGAATAAGGCACATACTTTTATAAATATAGCGGGCCTTTCTGTAGGGCTGGCTTGTAGTTTATTGATCCTGCTATGGGTTCAAAACGAACTGGAGATGGATGCTTATCATAAAAACAGCAGCCGTCTATTTTCTGTTTATGAACGTCAGTATTACGATAATAAAATTGTTGGCCAATATAACACCCCTGGCTTATTGCCCGACGAGCTTAAAAAGCAAATCCCTGAAATTGAGGCATCAACTGGCATTTCATACGGCGGCGAAAGCACTTTCCGTGTTGGCGATAAAATCCTGAAAATGGGCGGCGTTAATGGCGGTGCCGACGTTTTTAAAATGTTTACCATTCCTTTGCTACAGGGCAACGCGCAAAACGCTTTGAATACGCCGGTAAGCTTAGCCATCTCCAATAAAATGGCAAAAGCCTTTTTTGGCAGCGCGCAGGCCGCCATTGGCAAAACCATCCGTTATGAAAACCGGAAGGATTTTAAAGTTACCGGTGTTTACCAGGACCTGCCCAAAACGTCATCGCAGCAATACGATTTCATCATGAACTGGGATGCATTTTTAGCAGATAACGATTGGGCAAAAATATGGGGTAACAACGGCCCCTCAACCGTTATCATGTTGCGCCCCGATGCCAACCCGGCTTTGATAGAAAAAAAACTAACCCACTTTTTAGACAACCTGAATAAAAACCAAAAGAAAGGCACATTTACCGAAGAGCTGGGCATGCAGCCATTTAAAGATGGATACCTGTACAACAATTTCGAAAACGGCGAATTTAAAGGAGGCCGTATTGAGTACGTACGCCTGTTTACCATTGTGGCTATTTTTATTTTGCTGATAGCCTGCATCAACTTCATGAACCTTACAACAGCCCGCTCGGTTAAGCGTGCCCGCGAAATTGGGGTGCGTAAAGTTGTTGGCGCGGTGCGCTCGGTGCTCATAAAACAATTTATAAGCGAATCGATGCTGGTAACTACGCTGGCCGTAGTGGTTTCATTATTGTTATTGGTATTACTATTACCCGTGTTTAACAACATTACCCAAAAAGAGATAGCGCTACCATTTCACCTGCCAGCTTTCTGGTTAAAATTGGCTGCAATCACTTTAATTACCGGCTTTATATCGGGCAGTTATCCAGCTTTGTTTTTATCATCTTTTAATCCGGTTAAGGTTTTAAAAGGGACATTGAAATTAGATACCGGTACAACCATGTTCCGTAAAGGGCTGGTAGTATTCCAGTTTTTCCTGTCGGTAGTCATGATCACGGCAACCATCGTTATATCAAAGCAAATGGATTATGTGCAATCAAAAAACCTGGGCTTTGATCGCGAAAATCTGATTTACATCCCGATGAATGGCGAACTGATTCATAAATACCAGGCCTTTAAAGACGAGGCTTTGCAAATGGCAGGCATCAAGTCGATAAGCCGGATCACGGCTACACCAACGGGGCTTGATAACGGCACCAGCGATGTTGATTGGGTAGGTAAAGATCATAACGTACAAATCCAGTTTACACAGGTATCCGTAGGATACGATTTTGTAAAAACCATGAAACTTAAAATGGCTGCCGGCCGCGATTTTTCGAAGGCTTACGGTACCGATTCGGTAGGATACCTCATTAATGAAACAGCGCTAAAAAGATTAAAATATGCCGATCCTATAGGTAAGCCTTTAACCTTTTGGGGCAAAAAGGGGCAAATCATCGGCGTATTAAAAGATTTTCATTTTGCATCGCTGCATGAGCAGATCCAACCGCTGATCATCAGGTATGGCGAGCAAGAAGGTTATGGTAATATCCTGGTGAAAACCCGGCCCGGCAAAACCCGCGAAGCATTGGCCAGTTTGGCAACCCTGGCTAAGCAAATTAATCCCGCATTCCCGTTCAGCTACACCTTCAGCGACGACGAATACCAAAAGCTTTACCAAAACGAGCAGATAGTAACCAAACTTTCAAACGCGTTTGCGTTCCTGGCTATATTTATATCGTGCCTTGGCCTGTTGGGGTTAGCCATGTTTACTGCCGAGCAACGCATCAAAGAGATAGGCATCCGCAAAGTATTGGGGGCCAGCGCAGCTTCGTTATTTACCCTGCTATCGTCAGAGTTTTTGCTGCTGGTTATCATTTCGCTGTTTATCGCCCTGCCGGTATCCTGGTATGCCATGAGCGCCTGGCTGCGTGATTTTGCTTACCAAACGCCAATGCATTGGTGGATATTTGCCATGGCGGGCGGTATTATCATTGTTATAGCCATGGTAACCGTAAGTTTCCAGGCTATAAAAGCGGCGCTGGTTAATCCGATAAAAAGTTTGAGATCGGAATAGAATTAAGAGTCAAGAGTCAAGACAGAATTAGTCATTAGTCATTTCGCTGCGCTGTCATTGGTCATTTAGTTGAGTTAAAAAACGTATCACGTACAAGTTAAAACGTACAACATGTTTAGGAATTACCTCAAAATCGCGTGGCGAAACATCGCCAAAAACAAAGTGCATACATTTATTAATGTAGCAGGATTATCAGTTGGCATGGCGGTAGCTATGTTGATAGGCCTTTGGATATGGGATGAGTTATCGTTTGATAAGTATCATCAAAATTATGACCATGTGGCCCAGGTAATGACTACCCAAACGGCCAACGGCGAAACAGGCACATTCGGGTCGACCGTGGTGCCCCTCAGCGCCGAACTGCGTACCAAATATGCGGGCGATTTTAAGCTGACCGCACTTACCTGGGAGGGCACACATATATTAGCTGTTGGCGATAAAAAGATATCACAAAACGGCATGTGGGCCGAGTCCGATTTGCCCGCTATACTTTCGTTAAAAATGATAAAAGGGGGCTATGCCAGCTTTAAAGATCCTTCATCCATTGTATTATCACAATCTGTAGCAATAGCTCTGTTCGGCAGTGCCGACCCTATAAATAAGGTGGTACGCATTGATAACAAAACCGATATGAAGGTAGCCGGCGTTTACCAGGATTTGCCATATAATACCACCTTTTACCCTACTAAATTTATGTTACCCTGGAGCAGCCCCGCAAACTGGTGGAATACCCAAAGTTCTGCATGGGATAACCATGGCTGCCACCTATTTGCTTTGATGAATGAGCATGCCGATTTTGCCAAAGTATCGGCAAAGATCAGGAACATTACCAAGCCTCATTTTAAAATGAACGACGAGGTAATGCAAATACATCCCATGGCCAAATGGTACCTGTACAGCGATTTTAAAAACGGCAAAGCAGTTGGCGGCCGCATTGAGTTGGTGTGGCTGTTCGGCATCATTGGTACGTTTGTATTGCTGTTGGCATGTATCAATTTCATGAACCTGAGCACCGCCCGCAGCGAAAAACGCGCGAAAGAAGTGGGCATCCGCAAAGCGATAGGCTCTATCCGCGCGCAATTGGTGAAACAGTTTTTGAGCGAATCGCTGATGTTTGCATTTTTAGCTTTGGTGGTTACGCTTGTTTTGGTTTTAGTTGCTTTGCCCTATTTTAATAACATTGCCGATAAGCAAATTGCCATGCCTTTTATTAATCCCTGGTTTTGGGCAGCCGCTTTGAGCTTTACTTTTTTTACCGGAATTATAGCAGGAAGCTATCCGGCATTTTACCTATCGGCTTTTGAACCAATTAAGGTATTAAAAGGAACTTTTCGTGTTGGGCGTTTCGCTTCGCTGCCGCGTAAGGTTTTAGTGGTTGTACAGTTTACGGTATCTATTGTGCTCATTATTGGCACCATTATCGTTTTCAGGCAAATTCAGTTTGCGCGCAACAGGCCTGTTGGCTATACCCGCGAAGGCTTAATTACGGTTGATATGAACACCCCCGAAATTTATGGCCATTATGAAACCATGCGGAACGACCTGATCCAAACCGGCGCAGTAGCCGACATGGCCGAATCAAACAGTTCAACAACCCAGGTATGGTCAAACAACGGTGGTTTCGGCTGGGCTGGTAAAGCCCCCGGCTTCGATCCAACATTTGGTACAATAGCCGTAACTTATGATTACGGTAAAACCGTTGGATGGAAGATAATTGAAGGCCGCGATTTTTCAAGAAGTTTCCCTACGGATACCGGGGCGTTTATCTTAAATGAATCGGCAGTAAAACTAAGCGGACTTAAAAACCCTATTGGTAAAACCATGCATTGGGCAGGTAAAAACCATATTGTAACCGGTGTGGTGAAGGATATGGTGATGGAATCACCGTACAAACCTACCGTCGCTACCGTTTTTCATATGAACCCGGGCTGGGTTAACGTTATTACCTTGCGCGTAAACCCTAAAGTGCCTATGCGCGAAGCCCTGGGCAAAATTGAACCTGTGTTTAAAAAATACAATCCCGGCAGCCCATTTCAGTTTAAGTTTAATGATGATGAATACGCCCGCAAATTTAGCGACGAACAACGCATAGGCAACCTGGCTACCGTGTTTGCTGTGCTGGCTATCTTTATCAGCTGCCTTGGCTTGTTTGGCCTTGCATCATTTGTTGCCGAACAACGGATAAAGGAGATAGGGGTACGTAAAGTGCTTGGCGCATCGGTGGCAAACCTGTGGCGTTTATTATCAACCGAGTTTGTGGTGCTGGTAGTTATATCATTACTTATTGCAATCCCTGTGGCCTATTATTTTATGAACGGCTGGCTTCACCAATACCAGTACCGGTCGCCAATAACCTGGTGGATATTTGCATTATCGGGTACAGGGGCTATTGCCATTACATTAATTACCGTAAGTTTCCAGGCCATCAAAGCAGCACTGATGAACCCGGTAAAAAGCCTGCGCTCGGAATAGAGTCAAGAATTAAGAGTCAAGAATCAAGACAGGAAGCATAGTGATAGTATAAGGCACCAGAAAAGCCCAATGAACTAATGAACAAGTGAACCAATGAACCAAAATCATGTTTAAGAATTATATCAAAATCGCCTGGCGAAACCTTATAAAAAATAAGGCGCATACTTTTATCAACGTTACCGGGTTATCGGTTGGTATGGCTGTTGCTGTGCTGATAGGCCTTTGGATCTGGAACGAGTTATCATACGATAAGTACCATGATAACTACAACCGAATTGTGCGGGTAATGCAGCACCAAACCTTTAACGGCGAGGTAGGCACACAAAACTCAATCCCCCTGCCATTAGGTTACAAACTGGGCGAAGAGTATAAAAGCGATTTTAAATATGTGGTGTTATCTACCTGGAACTTTAACCATATCATAGCCTCGGGTGATAAAAAACTATCCTACGCAGGCTCATACATGCAGGCCGACGCGCCTAACCTGCTTACCCTCAAAATGCTCAAGGGCACGCGATCGGCATTGAAAGATCAATCGTCTATCATCCTTTCGGCATCATTGGCCAAAGCCATTTTTGGCAACGCCGACCCCATGTTTAAGGCTATAAAAATAGATAACCAATGGAACCTGAAGGTAACAGGGGTGTACGAGGATTTACCTCACAATACCAGCTTTAAAGAACTGGGCTTTATTGCACCCTGGGATCAGTTTATGACCCATCAGCCTTACCTTAAACAGGCCCGTGTAACATGGGGTAACAACTCCTGGCAATTGTTTGCGCAGCTACAACCTAATGCCGATTTGGACCGGGTATCTGCCAGGATAAAAAACCTGAAAATGGAAGGTTTGAAGCTTAATAACGACAAAATTGGTTTAACGTTTAAAGCTGCCATCTTTCTACATCCCATGAGTAAATGGCACCTGTATTCTGAATTCAAAAATGGCATCAATACCGGCGGCGATATTAAGTTTGTTTGGATGTTTGGCCTTATCGGCGTATTTGTATTGCTGCTGGCTTGTATCAATTTCATGAACCTGAGCACCGCCCGTAGCGAGAAACGGGCCAAAGAAGTAGGCATCCGCAAAACAGTTGGTTCGCTGCGTAGCCAGCTAATCGGGCAGTTTTTTATGGAATCGATGTTGATAACCGTTTTCGCGTTCTTCCTGGCGGTGGTTTTGGTACAACTGATATTGCCGTGGTTTAACCAGGTTGCCGATAAAACCGTAGCGATACCGTGGTTTAATCCCTTGTTTTGGATTATGGGTATTGGCTTTAGCATTTTTACGGGTATTATAGCGGGTAGCTATCCGGCTTTTTACCTGTCATCATTCCAGCCGGTAAAAGTATTAAAGGGCACTTTCAAGGCAGGCCGTTTTGCTGCCCTGCCGCGTAAAATATTGGTGGTGCTACAGTTCACGGTTTCGGTTACCCTTATTATTGGTACCGTCATTGTTTTCAGGCAGGTACAGTATACCAAGAACCGCCCGGTAGGATATGACCGTACCGGGCTTATCCAGGTTGATATGCGTACCGACGAGATTCATAATCATTTTGATGCCGTACGGAACGACCTGATCCAATCGGGCGCTATTGTTGATATGTCTGAATCCGACAGTCCGCTAACGGATATATACTCTGATAACAGCGGCTTTAAATGGCGCGATAAAGATCCTGCCCTACAGGACGATTTCGGAACTATAGCCGTAAGCGCGGAATTTGGTAAAACCGCGCTATGGAAGGTAGTAGACGGCCGCGACTTTGCCAAAAACAACTTAGCCGATTCATCGGCAATGGTGGTAAACGAGGCAGCGGTTAAATTTATGCATTTGAAAAACCCGGTAGGCGAAACACTGGAATGGTATAAAAAATTCCAGATCATTGGTGTTGTAAAGGATATGGTGATGTCATCGCCTTACGAGCCAATACAGCCTACCGTTTTCTATCTTACAAAAAACAGCGGCGGGATGATTAACATCCGCATTAACCCTAAAGTAAGCCCGCATGAAACGCTGGGTAAAATAGAAACTACCTGGAAACAATATGCTCCCGGCAGCCCCTTTGAATATAAATTTACCGACGAACAGTACGCCCAAAAATTTGCCAACGAAGAGCGCGTAGGTAAACTGGCGGGTTTCTTTACCCTTTTGGCCATCTTTATCAGTTGTATGGGCTTATTTGGCATGGCATCCTTTATGGCCGAGCAGCGCACTAAAGAAATTGGCGTTCGCAAAGTATTGGGTGCATCGGTGTTTGGCCTGTGGCGCTTAATGTCGGTAGATTTTGTGGTACTGGTCTCCATATCCCTGCTTATATCTATACCAACCGCCTACTACTTTATGCACGGCTGGCTACAGGATTATAAATACCGCGCCGACCTTTCCTGGTGGATATTTGGCGCAACTGCATTAGGATCAATCATGATTACCCTGCTTACGGTAAGCTATCAAAGTATTAAGGCCGCGCTGATGAACCCGGTGAAAAGCCTGAGGTCGGAATAGAGGCAAGAATCAAGAGTCAAGATAGGAAATATTATGCATGCACAACAAAAAAGGAGCTTTGCAGCTCCTTTTTTGTTGTGCGTTATACGCCGGCTTTTACATCCTGCATATTGTAGTGTTTTAGAACATCATCAGGTACACCGGTCCATTTGTTAGGGTTGTTGCCGGCAAAACCAATATCATCAATACCCATTTTGGTAGTATAAAAACCCGATGCGGTTAAATCGCGCATACGGTTAAAAAAGGCTACACCCTGGGCCATTTCTGGTTTGGCTTTGGCGGGGTAGGCTATCATATCTACCAGCTCTATCTGCTGTGCATGGCTACAGTCGGTAAATACCTTGCCAAAACGGTTAAGGCATTGCAAATCTAACCAGCGCAAACCGCCACGCATAGGGGTTTGATGATCGGGAATATCCTTCACAATAAACTCGATAAAATCAGGCACTTTGGCATCTGATGCGCTGCCCGATTTTTCGTCTTTTGGGATAATAATATCTCCCAAAACGGTAATGGTAGCCATTTCTGCCGCTGTAAAAAATTTATCGCCATTCAGCTTTTTATCGCGCTCAACCTCAAAAGGCTGGCGGCCGGCCTCTGCTCCTGTAGCCGCAGGGGCTGTTTCTTCTGTTTTTGGGGCACCAGGTTTACAAGCTTCCAGTATTAATCCTGCCGAAAGTGTGGTAAAGCCTAATGCTTTAAGGGAATCACGTCTGTTCATAATATTTTATTGGATTAACTTGTTAAACGTTTAGTGCTTTTCGTTGCTGTAATATGTATTCTGCAGTACGCATACTCATGGCCAGGATTGTCCAGGTAGCGTTTTTATCACCTTGTTGTACAAATGGCGCGGCATCAACCACAAACAGGTTTTTGCAATCATGCGCCTGGCACCATTTATTCAGGGCCGACTTTTTAGGATCGTTACCCATACGGATGGTTCCAACTTCGTGTATAATTTTACCTGGTGCTTCCAGGCCATAATTGGTTTCGGGGCCTTGAGGAGGGCCATAAATGGCGCCGCCCATATTATGCATAATTTCCTGGAAGGTTTCCTGCATGTGCTTGGCCTGCTTAATCTCTTCATCGGCCCACTTGTAATGGAAACGCAATACCGGGATACCATATTTATCAACTACGTTAGGGTCAATCTCGCAATAGTTATCGTAACGCGCAATAGCTGTACCACGGCCGGCCATGCCAAACTGGGTACCATAAAAACGGCGGTAATCGTCTTTTAACGATGCACCATAGCCGCCCGCATCTTTCATTTTACCATCGCGGCCCGGTACCGCCCCGTTCATATTCTGGATGCCGCTGCCAAAGCCGTATGATGGCATGTGCATACCGCCACCATATTCGATGTGGTAGCCACGCGGAAAATCAAGTTTCTTATTATCAAGCCACCACGGCGAGTAGATGTGCACACTGCCCACACCATCTTCATTGTAGCGTTTGCGGTCCATCAGTTCGGGCAGGAAACCGCCGGCACTTGAACCGGTTGAATCATGCAGGTAATGGCCAACCACACCACTGCTGTTTGCCAAGCCACCCGGATGCTGGGCCGATTTGGAATTAAGCAGGATACGGGCCGATTCGCCCGCGCTGGCGCCAAGGATAACTGTTTTGGCGTTTACCTGGTACTCCTGCAAATCTTCGCGGTTTACGTACGATACGCCTGTGGCTAATCCTTCGCTATTGGTTATCACCTCGCGCACCATTGCGTTGGTAATTACTTTTAAGTTGCCGGTTTTAACAGCCGGGATAACCAAACATGATGATGCCGAGAAATCGCCATAAACTTTACAGCTACGGCCGCACTGGCCGCAAAAGAAACAAGCACCACGATCCTTATTACCCGGCAAAGCTTCGGTTAAAACCGAACCTCGGCCAGGGATAATGGTAACGCCGGCTTTTTTGGCCCCTTTTACAATATACAGTTCATTAAGCCTTGGCTTTGGCGGGGGCAGGTAAATACCATCGGGTTCGTTTTCAAGGCCTTCTTTGGTACCGTAAATACCTATCATGCGGTCAACCTTATCGTAGTATGGTTTTACATCGTCGTAAGTTATTGGCCAATCATCTGTAAGGCCGTCTTTTGCCTGGAAATCCTTTGGCCCCATACGTAACGATATACGACCCCAGTGATTGGTACGGCCACCCAGCATACGCGAGCGGAACCAGAAAAATTCAGTTTTGTCTTTAGTTGTGTAAGGTTCACCATCAATTTGCCAGCCACCAAAAGCTGCGTCAAAATCGCCAAAAGGGCGGGTGGTACCGGCGCCACGGCGCGGCGACTCCCACGGCCATTTTAACTGGGCCGAGTCTTTTTGCGGATCGAAGTAGGCACCGGCTTCCAGCATCAGTACTTTAATGCCGGCATTGGCCAATACGTAACCAGCCATACCGCCACCTGCACCCGAACCAACAATTACTACATCATAAGTTTCAGATGATTTTTTAATTTGTAGATCGCTCATATTATCTCAAAAATATCCTTTGTTTTAAAACAGGAAAAATTCACGCTTCAGGCATGCATTAGTTTAAATTGGATTATCGGTATAAATATATTGAACGCCATGCGTAAAATATACTTTGTAAATAAATTATAGTTGCTTAATTGATATTTTGCGGAACGATACCACGTGGCCATGATCCTGCAAAGCGATGTGGCCTTTTGGATATGCGGCAAAATCGGCCCAGGTTTTAAATTTGCTGTTGGCAAGCAATGTTTTCCACTCCTCGCTGCCCATTTGTACATCAACTATTTTGGTGCCGTTGAGCCAAAAGGTAAGGTGCCCGTCTTTTTTGCGTAATTTAACTTTGTTCCATTCGCCGGCAGCTTTTGCAACATCGGCTGATGGTGCTTTCATATCGTATAGAGAACCGGCAAGGTGGTTGGCTTTTTTATTGTCTTCGGCATCTTTATTATCCAAAACCTGCATTTCGATACCGGTTTGGTAAGTGGCGCCAAATTTAGGGTCTTCATGTACACCAAAAATTATTCCGCTGTTGCCGCCTTTTTCAATATTCCACTCCAGTGTTAACTCGTAATTTTCGTACTCGTCGTTAGTAACCAGGTCGCCCTGGTCTTCGGCTTTCGGATCAAGCTGTAAGGCGCCGTCAACAACTTTCCATGCTTTGGTGTCGGTTTTTAAATAGGTGTGCCAGCCGGCTGTTGTTTTACCGTCAAATAACGATTTAGTTTGGGCCGATGCGGCAAAATGCAGGGCAGATACAGCCATCAGGCTCAATAGGATCTTTTTCATCGATAGTGTTTTATAATTTAACTGGAGATATAGTACCCGTTTGGATGGCTAAATATATCTGCTTTTTGTTAATGCTAAAACGATTATCGGAAAAATAAATTACAATCAGCTGTAAACAGGTGTGTAAAAATATGGATAGGTTGGGGAGTTGCCAGTGGTGAGTTGTGACGGGTGTTTCAGGTTGAAAGGTCAACAAGGTTATCTTCTAACTCAAACGGCTGTATGTATTATGGTTTTAAAGGCGCGTTTACAACGGCTAACGCTGTCACTGTGTTTTTATATCAATGATCGTTTCGAATTTGACAAATTTAACGGCCGTTTTACTCACAACTCACAACTCACAACCTTACTCAGCGTGTTTGTGAAAGCCGAATGATAAGTTGGCGGCAATGCCTATCATGCCATAGCCATAACTATCCTGGAAGCTTTGGTTATAGTCATCCTGGCCGCGGTAGCCTGCGCCGACCATAAAGGCTGTTCCCTGCATAAATGGAAACGAGTAATAATATTTAAGACTCACGTTCAGGCGTTTTTTTACATCAAAAGTCGAGTAGTTATCGTACTTGTCGGCTATATAGGTAAAATCAAATTGAATGCGCTGCCAGTTTTCGTAGGTTTTACGGCCCTGCTCCAGCGGATCGTCATAAGCCTTCACAAAGTTGTACATGCGGCTGCCGTTAATACGCACAAAGCCGTAATGATCTTTTAAACCCTGTGAAAGGCCCAGATTGAACAATCCGGCGTGTACCTCCAGCGCTACGTTATCGTAACGGTTAATGGTGAGCCCCGGCTTATCAACCCGCTTACCTGTGTAATAGGTAAGGGTGTAAAAGTTGGTGGTAAACTTACCGCTATCAACATTAAAGGTTCCGTCCTTATTTAGCGATGGTCCCCTAACACCGTTGGAGTGGTGCGAATAGCCAAACGATAAAAATTTTGGCCTGTATGTATCTTCATTTAGCCTGTAAAACACATTGGCGTTAGGCATATAGCTGGGCGATTTTACAGGCGCGTCGCGGGTATCCAGCAAGCGTATTTTTACCCTTGAAGTAAACTCGAAAAAGAAACGCGATTTGGGTGTACTGAACAGGATAAAATTTGGCGAAAGATCGGCAACCAGTTGGGTTTTATCCGGCTGAAAATATTCATTACCGGCCAGCGAAAGCCGCATGTTTTCTTCAAATATGTTATCAAACGCGTGGTTAATAATATGGCGCGATAAACGCAACGAATCGGCCCGCCGGCTGGTATCGCTGCTTAATGTTGCAGCCCTGGCTGTTATGCTTTGAAAAAGTACAAATACAAGGCCGAAAATGATTTTTGAAGGAGCCCGTTTTAATTTATGCTGAAAGGCTGTAGTAGCTTTGCTCGCCCGGGCCTTAGTAAAGGTAAAATTGTTCAATGGAGTAGTGCTTTTGAATAGACCGATATAAAGTTTAAATAAAATAAGGCTTAACTAATGTGATGCATCCAATAGTTAAATACCATGCCACAATATTAATTATTAATCATTTTTGAGTAAACGGGCCTGTGTCAGGAAAGGGTAAAGCTTGGCCAAAATGCCCATTTAAGTGCAAATACGGCATATTACTACTTCCGGTTTTTACAGTAGCATTACAGTTGAGGGTTGCTTTGGGGTAATGACATAGATAAAAAAGTCGTTTAAACATCTATATCTCGTTGCAAAAGCTTACTTTATTTCGTCAATTAGGTGTATCTCATCGTAAATCAGCACCACTTTTAAATGAGATGCGGATTTAACTATAAACTATTCAACCTACCGCTAACCCCTTAAATTGTTTATATATATAATTTAAAATCCATTTGCTTTTAATCGGGAATTGTTATATTTGGTTATAAGCCAATCCCTAATTTTAACCTGAGTATCATGATAAAAGTTTCGAACATACTGGCCCGTAAGGGTGGCGGTGCTATCAGCATTGATGCAGGTACATCTGTTTTGGAAGCATTGGAACTAATGGCCGCCAAAAACATCGGCTCGGTAGTGATAACCGAAGACGGCGAATACCTTGGCCTGCTTACCGAGCGTGATTACGCCCGCAAGGTGATCCTGAAAGGCAAATCATCCCACGAAACACTGGTGCGCGAGATTATGAGCACCGGTCTGCCCCGCATCGTGCCCGAAAACTCCATAGAAACCTGTATGCATATCATGAGCGAAAGTAACATCCGCTACCTCCCCGTTTTTATGGCCGATAAACTTTGTGGTATCATTTCCATTAATGATTTGGTGAAGGAAACCATCCTAAGCCAACAGGAAACTATTGAGCAGCTGAGGGGGTATATACATTCCTGATATCGGAATTGAGATTTTCGATTTCGGATTTTATTCAAATATTACCACCATAGATATTCTGTCCGTCACAATTGTAGGGCAGGCGTTCGCCTTGTGTTAATCGATTTGCTGTAAACCTCTATATCCAATTAAATTTTCATACCTTGCATAATTTACTTATAAGATATAGTGACTTTTCAGGATTTTAATTTCAACGAGCAATTATTTGAAGGCATAGAGAGTATGGGTTTTACCACCCCTACCCCCATACAGGAAATGGCCATCCCCGCAATTATGCAGGGAAAAGACCTTATTGCCTGCGCCCAAACCGGTACCGGTAAAACCGGCGCCTACTTATTGCCAACCCTTAATCATATTACCGGTACGGCCAAACACCAAACCAGCGTGCTTATTTTAGCGCCAACCCGCGAGCTTGCCCAACAGATAGACCAGCAGGTAGAAGGCCTGGCCTATTTTACCGGCGTTAGTTCTATAGCCGTATTTGGCGGTGGCGATGGTATGGCTTACGAGCAGCAACGCCGCGGCATCCAGAATAATGTAAACATTATTATTGCCACGCCGGGCCGCCTTATTGCGCACCTTACATCGGGCGTATTAAAGCTTAATCACTTAACCCACCTGATATTGGATGAGGCCGACCGCATGTTGGACATGGGCTTCAGCGACGATATCATGAAAATCATCAGCTACCTGCCTAAAACCAGGCAAACGCTGCTATTTTCGGCCACCATGCCGGGGCGCATCCGTTCATTAGCTAAGGCCATTTTGAAAGATCCGGAGCAAATCAATATTGCTATATCGCAGCCTGCGGTAGGTATCGATCAGCAGATCTACCGGATGCACGATCAGCAAAAAACGCCTTTACTGCAATTGATCCTGCGCGATGCCGCTTATACAAGCACTATCATTTTTGCATCCCGTAAGGAGATTGTAAAATCGTTATACAAAGAACTGAAAGCAGCCAAAATCAACGCCATGGCCTTCCACTCCGACCTGGAGCAAAAGGAGCGTGAAGAAATCCTGCTGAAATTTAAAAACAGGCAGTTGCCGGTTATTATTGGTACCGATGCGCTTTCGCGCGGTATTGATGTAGAGGGTATCGACCTGGTGGTTAACTACGATGTTCCGGGCGACCCGGAGGATTATATCCACCGCATAGGCCGTACTGCACGCGCCGCCACAACCGGCACGGCTATCACTTTTGTAAACCACCGAGACGAGCGTAAATTAAAAAATATTGAGCAACTGATGGATCGCGCTATCCGCGTAGTTGGTTTGCCCGATGAGTTAGCTGCTATACAACCTGCACCACAATCGGCCCAGTCTGACGATAAACGAAACCCCAAAAGGCCAAACAGGCGTTTTAACAAAAACAAACCTAAGCCTAAGAATAACGGTTAAGTCGAAAGTTAAGACTTAGAACTTGGGACTCAAGACTTCGGCCTATGGATCCAGCGGCTCAAGCGGATTTATTTGTAACGATGCGATATTGGGGTAAAACTCCTGCTCGGTATTTGATAATCGCCTTCCAAGGGAGTATGGCACGTAGCCCAGGTCGGCTACGCAGCGCTTATCCATGTACGAGATATAATAGCTCTGTATTTTATTGGTCGATGTGATAAAAGGCTTGTTAAAAGGCATGCCGTACCTGAATATCAGCCGTGCGCAATTGCGCAGGTTGGTGGTAGTATGGCGTGCCTGGGGCTCGATAAAAATGCCATTTTCGGGAATTTTCAATTGATTAACCAGGTACTTTTTCATTTCCTCGGCCTCGGCAAACCGGGTCTTAAAAGGGTGTACCCTGCCACCAGACACCATAATGAACGGCGTTAAACCCTGTGCAAATTTTAAGGCGGCTATTTTACAGCGCTCAATACTCCCCTTACTTATGGATACCCCTGGCTTATCGGGTCCCTCACCAGGCACGAGGATCAAAGTATATCGATATTTTTTCCAGTTGATGGTTTTTAGCCGGTTGTAAGCTGCTTTGTTGGCCTTTTGCTCCAGAGGTTCGTCGTTGGCGGCATCGTTGCGGCCATTTATATCCAAACTGTGCAGGGCATAATTTAACGATGGCAGATAAAAAAGCTTTGTACTGCTGCATTTTTTAACAATGGCTGTAGCCCCATCGGCAATTAACCTGGGGTAAGTATTGCGGTATACATTAAAGTTGATAGAATCCACATCCGGGAAGTTGGGCTTTTTACCTTCGGCATACACCTCAATGGTGTGGTTTATAGCCAGGGCATCCTGCTCCCAGGCTTTTACCAGCATTGCGGCCGGCGCCAGCGAATCGTATTTAATATAACAGCCCGAAGGGATTAAATGGCTTTTAACCAGCAGGCCCAACGCATTATTAGGTTTGTATAAAGCAAAAAGCCTGTCGCCGGCTGTTTTTATTTCCTGCTCCGAAAATTTTAACGGTTGTATAATGCTACGAAAACCCTTATTCGCCTTTAATGAATCCTGTATATTTTTAAGCTTAGCCTGTGCCATGCGTGCCAAAATAGCATCGCTGCCAATAAGCTTAGTGGCCGGTGCATAGTTTTGGAGCAGGTTTAACAGGTAGTAATTTTTGATCTCGGTATAGTTTTTCCCAATCAGCCGGTATTGCTGGCTGGCATTTTGGGCATTAACATGCGGGGAGCAAAGGCTTACAAAAAGGATTAGCAGAAATTTCTTCATACAGGATGCAGCGAAACAAGGTTTCGGATTAAAATTAGATAAACAAAGTGTTAATCAATAAAATACACGCTTTGTTTTAGCTTGAATAAAAAATGCCTGCAATTTGACGCATATCGCATGGCGGCGAAGACTCACCCGGTCGAGGCTACGCCGCAAAGAGGGTGAAAAAAATGGAGGTTACCCTCTATGCGGCGCAGCCGTAGAGAGGATCGGCCAGCGCAGCGTAGCCGGGGTGAGTCGTTAACCAGCGTTTAAGCAAATATTATGGAATTTCACTTCACTCCCTAACCTATTTTATATTCAGCGTAAGCGTTGTATAATAAAAGCCGCCAATAGCCGGGCCGCCTAAAAACGAATAGTAATATTGATTGGTAAGGTTACTGGCCCCAACTTTTACATTAAGGCCGGTTTTTACAAAATCGTAATTGACCTGGGCATCAATAGTACCGTATGATGCTACATTGCCATTAACCAAAAACGATTGCCAGTAAAAACCGCTTTGCCATTTATAGGTGGCATTAAAGCCAAAATTGCCAACAACATGATTACCGCCAAAAGAGTAATTAGTGATCCATTGCGGGGTATTAAAACCATCTTCCAGGGCATCCTCGTTGGCGGTGCGCTGTAGTTTGGCGTACGATACATTTCCGGTCAAAATATATTTTTGCCATAGGCGATAGGATAAACCCAGGCTGCCGCCAATATTGTAAACCACACTTTGCGAGTTTGTCCATACCCGGTAACGGGCTTGTTTGGTTTTGTCGTTCAGGTAGTAAGGGATTGAATCGGGCTTGGTGGTTCCGGGTACGTTCAGTTCAATCTGCCCTATAAAATTATTGTAACGGTTGTAGTAAAAATCGGCATCCACACTCAGGTCGCCATTAAAAAACAACGACTTATAGCCTGCCTCAAACGAGTTGATGTGCTCGGGCTGCAGGTAGGTATAGGTATTCTTTTTAAGCAGACCTTTTTCTTTTTCGATAGCCGCGCTGGTTGACATGCCCGCGTTAAAATCATTTTTAACTGCTGCCTGGAAAGCATCTATCGACGTACGCACATAGGAATTTTCAAACACCCCGTTTGATACCACCCTTAAACCACCAACCCTTTTTACACCACCGCTGTTTACATTACTAAAAGCCTCAAAAATACTTGGGAAACGATAACCACTCTGGAACGACACCCGGAAATTTTGCTCTGGTATAGGCGAAAACACAGCAGTGAAACGAGGGTTCAGTTTCAGGCTAAAGTAGTCGTTTTTATCAGCGCGCAGGGTAGCCGACAGCTTTAACTCATTATCAAAAAGTGATTTGGCTACCTGGGCGAAGCCGCCGGTCTTGCTGTAATCAAGATTGCTGTATTCCTGGCCCTTTACATAATTAATAAAATAGTTACCATCCGGGTGGATGATGTAGGTGCGATGATCAAAACCTGCCATCAGTTCAAGACCTGTTTGTTTTTTAAACGTTGATGAAATGGCGTTTGAGATATCCACCTGCCCTTCGGCATGCCACATATCATCCTTAACCCGCAATGCGGCGCCAACATCCCAGTTATTGATATCGGCCAGTTTATCAAGCGTAGCTTTAAATGCCGCAGTTCCGGGCTGGTAGCGGCCGGCGTCGGCCAGCTGACGTGCCTGTTGCAAAGCCTGTGGCACGGTAGCACCTGCGGACGTGGCGGTATTAAAACCTTTGGTAAAATCGGCATACCAGGTATTATCATCTTTATAATTACGGTCGATATTTTCGCCGGCCGAACGCAGGTTGTATGATTTGCCGGTATTTTCGCTGGTCCAGTAGGCCCGTACCTGGTAAATGTTATTCTTCAGCTCAAGCGCGTGTTGCTGCAAAACATAACCCGAAAGTCTAAAACGGTTGGCACGCTGGTAAATATTATCCAGGTCGGCAAAACGGTAGGTGTAAGTTAAGCGGGTATTATCATTAATTTTATAAGCCAGGCCAACATCAACCTTTACGTTGTGCAGGTTGTAACTGGTTACATCTTTTTCGGCGTAGCCGGTGCGGGCAATGGAATATTGTTTATCGCCAAGCGTTACGGTTTTCCTGTCGGATGATTCGTTACCATAGCCATTCACCGGGTCGTAACCGGGGTTGTCGGGGCCGCCGGCAATACCTAATTTTGCGTTGGCAGCAGCATTTAAATCGGTGCGGTTATCGGCAATCCAATCATATCCCGTAGTATAAGTTCCGTTTATTTTAAAGGCGAACTTTTTGGAGATAGCCTTGGCCAGCCTGAAACTGGTTTCAGAAAACAGCTTTGCAGATGTCTCCGAATCGCCAATATGGTTGATACCTGTTTTTTGCTGAATACTGATGCCCTGGCTGGTGAAAGGATCTTTGGTGATAAAATTGGCCAGCCCGTTGATGGCATTCAAGCCATATAATGCCGATGCCGTGCCGGGGATGATCTCCACACTTTCAATATCCAGGTCGCTCGGCCCCATGGCGTCGCCAATTGGGGCGCCAATGTGGGGTGCCTGGTTATCAACCCCATCAACCAGTTGGGTAAAACGAACGTTGGTAGTATTGGCAAAGCCGCGGGTATTGATGATCCTGAAGCCCAGGCTGGGGGTTATCAGTTGTACGCCTTTCACATTTTCCAGCGCGTCAAAAAACGATGGTGCGGCAGATCGTCTGAAATCGGCGGCGGTTATTTTCTCGATACTTACCGGCGACCGTAAAATATTTTCGCTGATGCGCGATGCGGATACCACAACTTCCCCAAGCTCCTGCTTTTTAATTTGCGTGGTATCATTTCTTTTGGCGGTAGTATCTTTTGCTTTTTTATTGCTTTGGGCAAATAGTGTACTCCCTGCAAGTAACATCATTGATAGTAAGGCGTAGTGTTTATTCATATTGTTTGGTTAAATTTCGATATGTTTTTATTTATATAACGATAATCAAAAAATAAACCGGCTATGCAAACCGGTTTACTATGCTGTAATTTATACTTCTATAAGCGGACTATTATCCTTCAAAAACTCCCTGAACTTAGCCTGGAAAAGTTTGTACTGCTCAATAGCTTTAAACCCTTTTTCGGTAAGTTGCGCACTGCCGCCGCCCTTACCGCCCCGTTGCGAAATGACAACCGGCGTGCCAAAATGCTCGTTCATGTAATTAATAATATCCCATGCCTGCCTGTACGACATTTTCATTTGTAAAGCCGCCTGCCGTAAAGAACCTGACTGCTGGATGCGTTCCAGTAACTCAACCCGGCCATGGCCAAGCAGCTTTCCATCCGGAGTTTCAAACCAGATTCGCCCGTTTAAGTTCAATTCCACACTCATTTAATTACAAAACACACTTATTTTTTACATAATTAATATTTATCGCAAATAAACGACCATTTACCGGGATATTTTTAAGAATTTCAACAAAAAAAGGCCAAACATATGGTTTAAATAATACACTATCATATAAAATAGTCAATTATCAACATTTTATATGATGTAAAACAGCGCCCTCAGTTCCCCAATCAACCCATTTTCCAAAGATTAGTCGTGCACAACATTAATACCTTACACGTTTACATGATATTTTTTTAGCTACTAATTTAAGTACAAAAAATGCGTTCGCCGTTTTAACGGAAACGCATCAGGTTATCTTGATAGCTATGTTAAACACAGCCTCTCAAAGCTCAGGTAAATTTTATGACCTCGGCCTTTTCGGATTAAAGGCTACCAGGTAATTCAGGTCTTCAACCGGCGGGTTGCGCTCATCAATTTTCTGTGGTTCTTTGTTGAACGTTTGATTAAGACGCGTTTTTACGGTATGAAATACTTGTAGCAAAATTTCGGGGCCAACTTTGGCGGCGATGGTTGGGTAATAATCTTTTTGAATCCTTATTCTGTCGGTATTGGTTACCATGCTCAATTCCCAGCTATCCTCGGCTTTAAAGCCAAATTCTTTAGCAGTGTTCAGCAGGTCGTACATGTACATGCGGGTTTCGGTTTCAATAGATCTTTCGGCAGCAACTGTCATATGATTATTTTTTACGGTATTGCAGCCTCTTAGGGGCTGGTATTATGTTAAAGCTTAACTATCACCGTATCAGAAAATGGCAACGCCTAAGTTATGTAGTATATATTAAGGAAGGAATGCTGAAAGATAGCCATAATTAATCATTAAACCGCATTTATTAAATATTAATTAAATGAAGGGTAATTCAAATCGCCCCAACAGGAAAAAAACGCATTTCCACCGCCCTGGTTTATGTTTCCACTGATTCATAGATAAAATAACAGGGGTCGAGAAAATACCTACAACGACAAAAAAACCTTTTAATCACTCCTGAAAAACGACAAAATACTGTTAGTACCAGTTAGAAAACACCCACCGCTTTTGTCCCGCTTTAAATATATTTGCCTAAACATACATGCGGTGCAAACCGTTGTTCATTCAAACTTACATGTGCCATGGCAAATAATTTTAAAGAAGCAAGCGTTGACGAAATAACCCAGGTAATGCAACAAGCGCAAACAGCATTTGAAGCTTACCAGCAAACCAGCATCGAGCAAAAAAGCGTCTTTTTAGAGGCTATCGCTGCCGAAATTGAAGCTTTAGGCGATGGCTTGCTGCAAAAAGCATCCGAAGAAACCAACCTGCCTATTCCCCGTTTAACCGGCGAGCGCGCCCGCACCACAGGCCAGCTGCGCATGTTTGCCACCATGCTGCGCGAAGGCAGCTGGGTTGAAGCCAGTATTGATACTGCTAATCCCGACAGGGCGCCGTTGCCTAAACCCGATGTTCGTAAAATGCTTACCCCTTTGGGGCCGGTAGTTGTTTTTGGGGCAAGTAACTTTCCGTTCGCTTACTCAACCGCAGGCGGCGATACCGCCAGCGCTTTGGCCGCAGGTTGCCCCGTAGTAGTAAAAGCACACCCGGCCCATGCCGAAACTTCTGAGATGGTGTACAGCGCTATCAAAAAAGCCATTGTAAGCAGCAACATGCCCGGGCATATTTTTCAGCATGTACACGGCACCTCGTTTGAAAGTGGCAAAGCTTTGGTGCAGGCCGATGAAACAGCGGCAGTTGGCTTTACCGGATCAACTGTTGGCGGTTTGGCATTGCTGCAATACTCATCGCAACGCAAAAAGCCTATCCCGGTGTTTTCGGAGATGGGTAGCATAAACCCGGTTGTATTTTTGCCAGATACCCTCAACAAAAACGCTGCCGACCTGGCCGCACAATATGCCGGTTCCATAACTTTGGGCATGGGCCAGTTTTGTACCAACCCGGGCCTGATGCTGGCCATTGAAGGCGACGGACTTTACAGTTTCCTGGACAGCCTTGGCAAAGGCATTGAAGCCATAAAGCCCGCCAAAATGCTACATGCGGGTATCCACACGGCTTACCAAAAAAAGAGCCACGAAGCGTTAGCGCAGGATGGTGTTAAGGTGATCCAAAAATCGGCTGTAGAGGCACAGGATATCGAGGCTTTACCAACTGTTGCCCTGGTAAGCGGCAAAACATTTTTAGCCAACCCATTACTGCACGAAGAGGTTTTTGGGCCATATTCACTGATGGTAAACTGTAAAGACGAGCAGGAACTGCTTAAAGTATTAAAATCGGTATCGGGCCAGTTAACCACCACGGTAATGGGTACCGACGAGGATTTTGCAGCGCATAAAGCCTTATTACAATTACTGCCGTCAATTGCCGGCCGCGTATTGTTTAACGGCGTACCAACCGGGGTTGAAGTTTGCCATAGCATGGTTCATGGCGGCCCTTTCCCGGCCACTACCGATAGCCGCTTTACAGCAGTAGGCACCAACGCCGTAAAACGCTGGGTGCGCCCGGTATGCTACCAAAACTGCCCCGACGGCTTATTGCCTTTGGCACTGCAAAACGCCAATCCTTTGGGAATTTGGAGGCTGGTAGATAATGAGTGGAAGAAATAGAACAATTAAGCCATAGCGATTAATTCAAAAAATCGCTATGGCTTAATATTATTTGATTATTTTGGGTCATCATACATGCTTCTTTTCAACTCTATCACCGATGTTATCAATTATCTGAAAACCAATTTAGATGATACCGATATAACCCTCAATAAGGGAGCAAGCAAAAATCAGATAGAAGCTGTAGAAAATGCCTACAACATAAAATTACCGGACGACATCCGGCAGTTTTATGAATTCGCAGACGGTTTTATATCTGAGGAGGATCAATTTAGAATAATTGATCTGAATGAAATTATAACCGACCGGCGCGATGGAAACGAATTGCATTTTGCCGAATACCTTACCTATTGCGATATGTGGGGACTGAAGGTTGAGCCAGATGATCATAATCGCTATTCAATTACATACCCTTATAAAGGCGATATAATTTTAACCAATTCTTTTACCGAATTTTTGAGGCGTTTTCTTACCGGTGGCGTATTTGAAACAGGGGGATTGTATGATTGGCGAGACAAAATCATTAAACTCCAAAATTGATACTTATACTAAGACGTTGTTACCACCGTATGCGAACCATCAGGATTTACTACGATGGTTGTGTTGCCGGCTGCTTTAACTGCAACTGAGTGCGAACCATCAGGATTTACAATAACCAAAGTTTGGCCGTTATCTATCATCGTAGTGTGTGTTCCATCGGGATTTACGATTGTCGAGGAAGATCCATTTTTTATTACTGTAGAATGTGTACCGTTTGGATTAACAACAGTGATGGTTGGCCCACTGTCTATCCACAACGAATGTGTGCCATCTGAATTGGTAGCAGTAGTTGTTTGCCCGGTTTGCGATACTACCGTATTTGTACCATCGGGATTTACTATGGTAGCTATTTTACCGTTTTTAATTATGGTACCCAGCTTGCCATCCGCGTAAACAAAAGTAAAATTATAGATACTGTCTTTACTTGATTTTACAGCATTATAAACTGCAAGGTCGTTGGTGTTAAATATTGCTGTTTGTTGGGCAAATACATTGCCGGTAAAAGCTATTGATAACAGGATGAGGATAAGTTTTTTCATGAGGCAGCAGGTTTCCGGATTTGACTATAATAGCCCTAAAAGGTTTAATAGCCATTTGCAAAAAACCACTGTTACTGCCTCAATATTGTTGGCCGATCGGCCAATTACTTCCCAAACCGTTTTACCACATCAGGCGCAGCACCTGGCAGTTTAATTTTATAGCGATAGCCTCCGCTAAAAAAATCTTCTTCCCGCAAAAACTCATGGCTGTTTTTGCTTATCCAAAAAGTTTGGGTATAGTGCTGCCCCTTATAATCGGCTTCGGTAAGCAGCTTCCAGCAGTCAACTTTTTCATTGTCCAATGTGGCCAGCTCTTCGCTGCCGGTTACTTTGTAAACCGCGTATTCGGGGGTGTTGCTCACTGCATCGTAAAAATTGATGGCAAATGTTTTGCCGGCTGCAAGGGGCAACATTTCAAAAGTTTCTATATCCAGGTTCCAGTTAAAATAAGGCTCTTTAACATTTAACAAAAAATCCTTCGCCAGGTTATTTTTCACGGTATCGGCACCGGTAATTTGGGCAGCGGCCCAATTAAAAGCTTTGGTTTTTGTGCCTATAGTTTCCGAATGATAAACCGGCGTAAAATCTGATGCCCTGTTTGCCGAGAATGTCGACCGGTACGATGCGCTGTCGGCTGCATACCAATGCTGGGTTACGGAAATAATCTCCTCGCCGTTACGATTACCGGTTTCTACATCGCGCAGCCAGACAGACATGCGCAAACGCCTATCATCTTTCGGGTTTTGAAAATACACCAGGTATTGTCGCAGTCCGGGTTTAAGGTTGGCTAAAATGAGGCGTTTATCTTTTAAGCGAATAGTATCTGTTTGGGCCATTGCCCTGGGGCAATGCGCGGCCAGTAATAGTAAAGTAAGCGTAATGGCTATTATTTTTTCAATTATATGTTCGGTTTTCATGGTAATTTATTGTGCCGGTAAGGGTTTTTAATTCTATTTATATAACCAAAGCTGCTTTTTGGGTTCGGGCAATAAAAATCATTTCAACGGTTGCAGTTTTATTTTTAACGTGTTTGCCTTTTTGTTCAATAAATCGTTAGGTGTCATTTGGCAAACGTACAGCGCTATCAGCCATTTTCAAATTTTCAAATCCTCAAATCAATCCCATCCAACCAAAAACCTTACCTTTACAACCCCATGTATCTGCAGCAGCTATCAGTTATCAATTTTAAAAATTACGAGGAGGCCGAACTTGTTTTCAGCAAGGGTGTTAATGCCTTTACGGGTAACAACGGTGCGGGCAAAACCAATTTGCTTGATGCTATACATTACCTGTCGCTTTGTAAAAGTTACTTTAACCCTATAGATAGTCAGCAGATAAAACAAGGCACCGATTTTTTTATTATAACCGGTGTTTTTAACAAAAACCAGCAAACCGAAGCCGTGGCCTGCTCGGTAAAACGGAACCAAAAAAAGCAGTTTAAGCGTAATAAAAAAGATTACCAGCGCCTGGCCGACCATATTGGCCTGCTGCCATTGGTCATGATATCGCCGTACGATACCAGTATTATAACCGAAGGAAGCGAGGAGCGCCGCAAGTTTATTGATAATGTAATATCGCAAACAGATAACCATTACCTTGATGAGCTGATAACCTACAACAAGGTACTGGCCAACCGTAACGCCCTGCTGAAGCTGATAGCTGATACCGGCCGGTACGACCCAAGCCTGCTGGAGGTAATGGATGAGCAGCTGGTACAGTCGGGCAACCGCATATTTGAACGCCGCAAGGCCTTTATGGAAGGCTTTACCGAAATTTTTAATAAACACTACAGCTTTTTAAGCGACGATGCCGAACTGGTTGAATTGGCTTATGAGTCGCAGTTATTGCAGGACGATTTTGCCGGCTTGCTGAAAAAAACGGTGGAGCGCGACAGGGCTCTTGAACGTACTACTGCCGGTATCCACAAAGACGACCTTCAATTTGGTATCCACGGCATGGCCATGAAAAAATTCGGATCTCAGGGCCAGCAAAAATCTTTTTTGATAGCACTTAAACTGGCACAGTATACTTTTTTATACCAGCAGAAGGGATTTAAGCCCCTGCTACTACTGGATGATATTTTTGACAAGCTGGATGACGAACGTGTTACCAAACTAATGAAGATGGTGAGCAACAATGATTTTGGACAGGTATTTATTACCGACACCAGCATAAAGCGGGTAAGTGAAATATTTGATAAAATTGCTGTGGAGGTTAAATTATTTAATGTGAGCAAAGGAGCTATCGATGCGTAAAACAAACGACAAATCATTAAAAGAGGCCATTGAGCAAATGCTTAATGTATACAAAATAAAGCGCCGCTATGATGAAACCGGGGTGGTTGCGGCATGGCCCGAGTTGGTTGGCAAATCGGTAGCAAACCGTACCAAGGAATTATTTATACGCGATAAAAAATTGTTCCTGCGGATTGAATCGTCGGTAATAAAACACGAATTGATGCTGATGCGCAGCCAGATCATAGATAAAATTAATGCCGAAGCAAAAGGGGTGTTAGTTGAAGAGATTGTATTTCTGTAATACTTGCTTGCAAAAAAATACCCTGATTGGGGAAACCGGGTAATAAATGTATCAAACAAATGCCACAAACTGAATATTACCTTTCCCTTGAAATGCGAAGCTGACGTGCGCGGATATGTTGCCTGATGCCCAGATCATCGGTAATCATGGAATATATTAAAATAAACAAACCCGGGATAACAAAGGCTAATTGAACTTCGGGGTGGCTTTTATAAAGCAATATTGTGCATGTACATAAGCATACAACAATTAGCGCATATATAACAACCTTCAAAAACAGTTTCATATCCAAATGAATTATTGGGATTTTGTCCCGGTTTATAGCACAGTTTAGGTTAACAAAAAATTCAACCCCGTTTTGTAAACTTACAAATTTATATTTAACAACACAAAACCCGCACCATAAATATTCAGGGATGTAACGTTTGTATTACATCCCTAAATATTTGATTATTAAAATTTCTCGAACGCCGAGAAAAAGAAGCTGCCTTCAATTGCTGCATTCTCGTCCGAATCGGATCCATGAACAGCATTGGCATCAATTGATTTAGCAAACAGGTTACGGATAGTACCTTCCTCGGCCTTAGCAGGATCAGTAGCACCAATTAGTTTACGAAAATCTTCAATAGCGTTGTCTTTTTCCAAAATGGCCGCAACTATTGGTCCCGACGACATAAATGTTACCAGGGCATTATAAAAGGGGCGCTCTTTATGCACTTCATAAAACTGGCCGGCCTTTTCGGCGCTTAAAGCTGTGTATTTAAGGGCTATTATTTTAAAACCGCTTTTGGTTATCTTATCTATTATAGCACCAATATGTCCGTTTGCAACGGCATCTGGCTTAATCATGGTAAAAGTTCTGTTTGTGGTCATTATATTAATTATTTTTTGGTTGTAATTGAAATGTGATAAAGTGGACTGCCGGTTGCTTGCCCCGACCGTCAATGGTTGCTTTATATTTAAATTTTGCCGCAAAAGTAGCTTTTTACATCTGTAAGATAAAGCTTTTTGTGTTAAAATAGATGGTTTGTATTTAATTTATTTATTTAGCTTTGCAACTCTTTTTTAAAATTGATGTTAGATTTAGCCGCGCTTACAGAACTTTTAGCAAGCCCCAGAAAAATAGTGATCACTACCCATCATAAACCTGATGGTGATGCTATGGGCTCGTCATTAGGTTTGTATAATTATTTGATACAGCAAGGCCATCATGCCACGGTTATTGCCCCTACAGATTATCCTGCTTTTTTAAGCTGGCTGCCCCGTAATGGCGATGTTGTCATATATACCGAGCAGGCCGAAAAATCGGCAGCGTTAATTGCCGATGCAGAGCTTATATTTTGCCTTGATTTTAATGCATTAAGCCGCATCAATGAAATGGGTGTTTTAGTAGGCGAAAGCAAGGCTTATAAAATCATGATAGATCATCACCTGGAGCCGCAGGACTTTGATGACTACCGCCACTGGAATATTAATGCCTGTGCAACGGCCCAGCTTATTTATGATTTTATTGTTAACGAGTTGCACCATCGCGAATTGATTAATGCCGATGTGGCAACCTGCTTATACACCGGCATCATGACCGATTCGGCGTCCTTCCGCCTGCCCAATACCACATCAACCGTACACCGCATTGTTGCCGATTTGATTGACCTGGGCGCGGTTAACTGGCGTATTCACGAACTGGTATACAATAGTGCAACCGAAAACCGGTTAAGATTTTTAGGACATTGCCTTGCAAATTGCCTTGAGGTGCTGCCCGAATACCATACCGCCATTATTGCCGTTAATAATACCGATTTACATAAATACGATGTTGATACCGGCGATACCGAAGGCATTGTAAACTATGCGCTATCAATGGCCGATATAAAACTGGCTGCTTTTATAGTTGAACGCAGCGACAGGGTAAAACTTTCGTTACGGTCAAAAGGTGAATTTCCGGCAAACGAAATTTGCAAAAAATATTTTGATGGCGGCGGTCACCGCAATGCGGCCGGCGGCCATTCAAGTAATACCCTTGAACAGGTTGTACAACAATTCAAAACCATTTTACCCGAATATAAAAAACTATTAAATCAATAAAATGAAACAAAAATTAATGTTCCTGGCCATTGCTGCAATTGGATTTTCAAGTTGCAACGGAGGCTTTAAAAAAGGAGATGCTGGGTTGCTTTATAACATCCACACATCTAAAGGCGGTACACATATCAAAGACGGCGACTTTGTGAGCGTAAATATGATTGTAAAAACCGATGGAGATTCGGTTTTGAGCAATACTTACGACATGGGGCACCCTATCATCATTATGCCAATGCCTAAACCACAGGCTAAAGGTGATATTTATGCCGGCCTTGAGTTGCTGGGCGAAGGCGACAGCGCTACTTTTAAAGTACCAACCGATTCGATATTTAAAGGTGGCCAGCAGCGTCCGCCAAACCTGAAAGGCAAATTTTTAATATTCCAGGTTAATGTCAATAAAGTATTGGCAAAAGGCTCACTTACTGAGCAGGTTTTCCGTGGCAGGGTACAGGATTACTTAAAAACTCTTACCGAAGCGATGAAAGCTCAGGAGCCGGGCAAAATCAAAAAATATATTGCCGATCATAACCTTAAAGTTACAACTACCGCATCGGGCTTAAACTACGTTATTACTACACCTGGTACAGGCCCAACCCCCGCAGTTGGCGATACCGCTGTTGTTAATTACACAGGCAGGCTTCCAAATGGTAAAATATTTGAAACCAGCGTTAAAGAAGTAGCTATAAAAGAAAAACAACCCATTGAACCAGGTCGCCCGTTTGCACCTCTCCGTATCCCGGTTGGCCAGGGTAAAGTTATACCAGGTTGGGACGAAGGTTTGCAATTGATGAATAAAGGTTCAAAAATTACCTTGGTTATCCCTTCGGCTATTGCTTACCGAGATCAGGGTGTTGGCCCTATCGGCCCATTCACACCAATCATTTTCGAAATGGAAATGGTTGAAATTGTGAAACCTAATCCAAATGCACCAAAACCGGTTATGCCGCAAATGCAAATGCAACAGGCGCCAAGCCAGTCGCAACCTACTCAAAGATAATTTATAACGCTTTTACAGCCTTCCCGACAAGCGTCAGGAAGGCTTTTTTTATTTTTATGAAAAACATTTTTTATCTACTAACGGCCCTGTTTGGCATAGCTACGCTAACTGCCCATGCACAAACCGGTATGCAAACCACGCCAGCCGGCGCCCAATACCAGATATTTACGCATAACACCGGCGAAAAAATTAAACTGAATGACATCGTTTATTTTAATTATATCCAGATGACAGATAAGGATTCGGTTTTATACAGCTCATTTAAAACGGGCAAGCCTCAACCGGCTCAAATCCGTCCATCGCAAAATGTAGCCGATTTGATGGATATCTTCCCGCTGCTGGCCCTGAATGACAGCGCAATGGTGAAAGTACCTACCGACTCGATTTTTAAAGGACATGAAGAGGCGCGTCCGCCGTTTTTCCCTAAAGGCAGCAAGCTGGTATTTATCCTGAAAATTATCAAAGTACAATCGTTACAGGAAGCTATGGCCGAACGTACAGCGGCTATCGAAAAGATGAAATCACAGGAAGCCACTGAAACCAACACCTACGTTACAGCAAATAAATTAAGCCCGGTTACAACAGCGTCAGGCTTAAAGTATATTATAACCAAGGCGTCTGCCCTGCGCAAGCCATTGGATGGCGATACAGTAATGGTTAATTATACTGGCTATTTACTAAACGGACAGCTATTTGACACCAGCGTACAGGCAAACGCCAAAGCAGCAGGTGTTGAGCAACCAGGCCGTCCTTATGAGCCTATACCGGTGGTTTTAGGCGCACACGCCGTAATACCAGGCTGGGAAGAAGGCCTTGCCCTATTGCATGAGGGTTCAAAAGCCAAATTTATTATCCCGTCAAAATTGGGCTATGGCGAGCAAGGTATGGGTAATGGCGCAATTCCGCCCTACGCAACCCTCGTGTTTGACGTTGAAATTGTAAAGGTAAAACCAGGCAAACATGTACCCGTTGCCGCCAGGCCAGGCGTTAAGCACACGGTCAGGAAAAAAACAACTGTAGCTAAAAAGAAAAATTAAGCTTAAAAGCCTTCCCGATAAACCGGGGAGGCTTTTTACTTTTGCAACATGGTATTAACAGACACCCATACCCATTTATACTACGAAACTATTCCCGTTAAACGCGCTGCCCTTGTGCAGCGTTGTATCGACAATGATATCAGCCGCCTGTTTTTGCCCAATGTAGATGCGGCATCGGTGCCGCTGGTTTATGACCTGTTACAGGCTTATCCCGGTTTATGCTACCCTATGCTGGGCCTGCACCCCTGCTCGGTAAAGGCAGATTGGGAGCAGGAACTGGCAGCCATTAAAGCAGCGCAAGGGCAACATCCAATTTACGCCATAGGCGAAATTGGCATCGACCTGTATTGGGACAAGGCTTTTTTAACCGAACAGGTTAAAGCCTTCAAACAGCAGATTAACTGGGCTAAAAGTCTTGATCTGCCCATCGTAATTCATTGCCGCGATGCCTATGATGAGGTTTACGAAGTATTACAGCAGGAAAATGATGACAAACTACGAGGGATATTCCATTGTTTTGGTGGCACTGTAGAGCAGGCCCAACAGGTGATTGATTTGGGATTTCACCTGGGTATAGGCGGAGTTGTTACCTATAAAAATTCCGGGCTTGACAAAGTTGTGGCCGAAATTGATTTAAACCATATAGTTTTAGAAACAGATTCTCCGTACCTTACGCCCGTTCCGTTCCGGGGTAAACCTAATGAAAGCTCGTACTTGATTTATATTGCCCAAAAAGTGGCGGACCTGCACCAAACCAGTGTGGAGGAGGTTGCGCGTGTTACAACCGAAAACTCCAGGCTGATATTTGGTATATAGTAATTGAATGATTTATACAGCATAAAACCTAATTAATGAGCCAGATACTGATCATTTACACCGGCGGTACCATAGGGATGATGAGCGATCCTGTGACTAAGGTGCTCAAGCCTATCAACTTTGAGCAAATAATGGATAATGTGCCCGAACTGGAGAAACTGAACTGCCGGATCAAAGTACACTCTTTTGACGAGATCATCGATTCATCAAACATGAACCCAGCCATCTGGAGCGACCTGGCCGGCCTTATCGAATCCAATTATCATGATAACGATGGTTTTGTAATCCTTCACGGTTCAGATACTATGGCTTATACTGCCTCAGCATTGAGTTTCATGCTCGAAAATTTAGGCAAACCCGTCATTTTTACCGGCTCGCAATTGCCTATCAGCGCCATACGTACTGATGCCAAGGAAAACCTGATGACGGCTATAGAAATTGCCAAAGCCAAAAAGAACGACCGCGCCCGAGTACCCGAGGTATGTATCTATTTTGATTACAAACTATTCCGGGGGAATCGTGCCTTTAAATATAATTCATCAAAGTTCGAGGCCTTCCGCTCGCCAAACTATCCTATCCTGGCCGAGAGTGGCGTACACCTTAAATTCAGCGTAAACGATATCAGGCACCCGCAGGATGGCGAAAACCTCATCATCCACAATAACCTCATAAGCGATGTAGGCGTGTTAAAACTTTACCCGGGCATAGGCACAAAAGTGGTTGAGGCCATTTTAAATGCTGATGTACGCGGCGTGGTAATGGAAACTTTTGGGGCAGGCAATACCACAACCGACGCATGGTTTATCAGCCTGCTGGAGAAAGCCATTAAAGATGGTAAAGTGATTGTAGATATTTCACAATGTAAAGTAGGCACAGTTGAACTTGGCCGTTACGAAACCAGCAAGCAACTTAAAGATATGGGTGTAGCCAACGGTTACGATATGACCTTTGAATCGGCAGTAACCAAAATGATGTACCTATTGGGCAAGTTTGATGACCCGGCCCTGGTAAAACATTATATGGAAACGGATTTAAGGGGCGAGATAACCGTATCGTAGCCGCAACGCAGGCGCAATTTCTTGTGCGGGTATCGGGCTTAATGGCTTATCTTATAAAAGGGGTGTCATTTCGATAGAGCAGGGTGGCCGCAAGCGGGAGGGCGAAAGAGAAACTATCTCTTGAGCGATAGCGAAAAATCTTATACGCCCTGCAGTCCAACATGCTTATCGGACTGCAGGGCGGACAAGATTTCTCCTTACGCCGTCGCTCAATGCCCTCCCTTGTTCGTCGAAATGGCAATTATTTTGATCTAGACTTGTGGCTTCCGGCTCACAATCAACTCAACCGCATCCATTCCGCAGCCTGCATATCAATCCAAATAACGTTTCATCATCAAATCAGTTTGCAAATCATCGCCCAGCCAAAAAGGATGCGAACCAAACACTTCAAAACCATTCTTTTTATAAAAAGCCAGTGCCTTGGCGTTATGCTCCCAAACACCAAGCCATATATAGGTTTTCTTCATCTGCGCGGCAATATCAAGGGCCTTATCAAAAAGTAACTGGCCAACTTTTTTGCCGTGAAAAGCCTTAAGCACGTAAATCCTTTCTACTTCTAAAGCATCGTCATCCTTCACGTCTGTTTGTGCCGGCCCGTGGTTAATTTTTACGTAACCAACTATATTACCATCAATCTGCGCCATGTAAAACTCCGAATTGGGGTTGTTAACCTCCCCGGCAAGCTTCTCATTGGCAAAAGCAGTTGCCAGGTAATCCTCCATATTTTCGGGCGTGTTCAAATGCGCGAAGGCTTCGTTAAAGGTTTCGATGCCAATTGCTTTTAAAGTCTGGATGTTTTGCATATCCACTTTAATAAACCGGATGCCGGCGCTGTTCATGGTCATTGTATCGGTCATGGTTGTATTGTTATGATTCAAGTTGTACTACATTGTTAAATAAATGCTCCTGCGCCGCCGGCACGTTATCAGCAAAATATTTCGCATTGACCAGGTGTCTGAAACGAAGGTAAAGCAGTGCCGATGCTACCAACAGGCCACTATAAAGCCCCAGCCACACCCCTGTTAAACCCATAGGAGTATGCAGGCCCAGTGCAAAAGCCACCGGCAGGGCAACGCCCCAGTAAGCGGCCAGGTTAATTAATACCGGGTATTTTAAATCGCCCAGGCCTCGTAATATACCCAGGCTCACTACCTGCAGGCCGTCAAAAACCTCTAAGCCGGCGGCTATAATAAAGAGGTTGCCCACCATACTCACCACCTGCAAATCAACCGAGATAACTTTAGGCAAAACGCTCTTTAAAACCAACAACAGCCCCCCGGTAACCAGGTGAAATATAATGGTTAGGTGATAGCTTGCCAATGCCGATACCCGCAGTAAATAAAACTTTGCCTGCCCCAAAAAGTAGCCGGTTTGAATGGCCGCGGCTGTACCTATACCGTTAACCGCGTAATAAATAAACGACAGATAATTCATTGCTATCTGGTACGCTGCCAGCTGCCTGGCTCCTATTATCCCTACTATAAAAACCGCTGCGCTAAATGCGCTTATCTCGAAAATGTTTTGCAACACAATGGGAACACTGGTGGCCAGGATTTTTTTGAACCGCCCCACATTAAACTGAAAAGGACGACAGCCTTGCAGGAATTTATTAAACCTGTGTTTTTTAAGTACAAATGTAGCCATAACTACGGCCATCAGCCCCCTGTCGATAATAGCGCTGTAACCTATGCTTTTGGCACCCATGGCCGGCATGCCAAACAAGCCTTTTACCAATATAATACCCACTACAATATTGATTACATTACCCCAGATACTTACCTGCATAGCCAGCCTGGTAAAACCCAAACCTTCGGCAAACTGCTTAAACGATAAAAACAGCATCAAAGGGATAATGGATAATCCCAATAACACCAACAAAGGTTTGGCCTGGGCCACCACAGCAGCATCTAAACCAATATGCGCTATTAAGTATTGCCCGCCAAACCAGGTGATAATTAACAGCATTAGCCCCGTCAGGATATTAACTACAACGCTATGCCACAATAGCCGGCCACATTCCCGGTAGTTACCTGCCCCGTTTTCGCGTGCTACCAGCGGGGTTATACCGTATGATATGCCTATTGCAATAATTAGCATCAAGTTAAAAAACCCATTGGCAATAGCCAGCGCTGCAAGCGGTACCGTACCGGCAAAGTGACCCAATATAATGGATGCCGAAAAGCCCACTAACGGATGCCCCACCTGCGATATCATTACCGGGTATGCCAAACGCATAGTAGCGCTGTAATGGGTTTTATATTTTTTAAAAAAAGTCAAACGGTTTTTATTTGCTGTAAAAGTAACTGATGTATAAATGCTAAAAAATGCTTATTTTAGATTAATTAATGATTTTAATGCATTAATAATTATGGATTTACAGCAGATAAAAAACTTTTTGGCACTTGCGGATGAGCTTCATTTTTGGAATACATCGGCCAAACAAAACATTACCCAATCGGCATTAAGCAGGCAAATTAAATCGTTGGAGGATGAGTTGGATGTGCAGTTATTTGAGCGTACCAAGCGCAGTGTTAAACTAACCCCCGCCGGCGAATTCCTGAAAACCAAATGGGCCGGTATTGTAGATGAGTTTAATTTCATCCACCAGTTTGCCAAAAAAATCGAACTCGGCGAAACGGGGTCTATCAGGATAGCGCACCCGGATTCTATTTCGTTTTCTACCCTGCCGCAGCTGATACTTGATATATCCATCCGTTATCCCGAACTGAAGATTGAAATGATCCAGCTGGCTTATGAAGACGAACAGGAATTTTTAACCAAATACAAAATCGATCTCAAATTCAGCCGCGATATAAACCGGCTGGATAATATCAGCACGATGAAAGTACAAACAGATCACCTGGCCCTGGTATTGCCCCAGGAGCATGCGTTTAAAGAGTTGGCAGATATCACCGCCAAATCATTACAAACGCAAAAGTTTATTATGCCGCGATCCAACAGCAGCAGCAGCTACAGCCAGCTTACCCGCCAGGTGTTTGAACATTACGGCATATCGCCCGAGTCTTTTTATACATCCGATTTTGGATCAACCATCATTTCGCTCATCACCAGGCAATTTGGCATCAGCATAATGCCTTATTCCTACGCCAATCAGGGCTACCAGGGCATCCGTTTTATTGAACTTCCCTTTGAAAGCAACCTGTTTGTACACTGGCGAACGGATGACCACAGTCCTATACTGAAAAATATTTTAAGAATGGTTGAGGGGTTGGCTTAGGAAGGAGAATGAGGTTCAAATTAGAAAAATGTTAGCTGTTGCCGGCCATTGGCGTGAACTATAAACATTCTCTTTCGTCATTTTCCACTTCATAGTTCCCGGATTTTACAACTGGGGATGACATATCCAATTTTCCTATCATCCTGAGTGGTAAAATTTCGCGAAATTGTGAAGGGGGAAATAACATACTAAAGAGCGTTGTCATGCTGAGTGGTAAAATTTCGCGAAATTCTGAAGGGAGAACGACAATCAAAAATAAACGACTGTCATCCTGAGGAACGAAGGATCTATTCGCGAACTTTTTTGGCGGTTATGCATGGCGTAGAATAGATCCTTCGCTATCGCTCAGGATGACAGAAAATGAAACATGTCATGGGTAGTCTGTCGAAGCATAGCGGGCAAAGACCTCTCCGCGCGACCCTTCGACAGGCTCAGGGTGACAGGCCGGCGCACCTCGAAAAGAAAACATGTCATGGGTAAGTACGAAGGTCCCCGCCGAAATTCATTGCCTACAGCTATCAGTTCAGTGTTAACCATGATAAAATATAAAATATTGATTATCAAATATTTATAAATAAAATATCTAAAATGTGTTAAGTTATGTTAACCCAGTTAGATGCGTTTTCCCTGGGTCAACAGAAAGTTCGCAAACCATTATTCGAATTTTAATCAAACCAGGCTCTCTAACTTACTGCAACTCCTGCTCCAGCCGGCTCAATCTTCAATGCCTTGCCTTCGCGCAGCAGCTCCTGGGTAATAGCGCGGGTATAGGTCTTGATCTCTTCCTGAAAATCGGCTACAGATGCACCGGTACGGATCTCTTCCAGGCGTTTTTCCCAGTTACCTGTCAGTTCGGCCTGGGCTATTTGCTGATTTTTTACCACCTGGTATACTGCCAGCCCGGTTGGGGTGGGTACCAGGTTCTTTTTCTCGCGCAGGATGTAATTACGTTTTAATAATGTTTCGATGATGGAGGCACGGGTAGCCGGGGTGCCCAGGCCGCTATCTTTCATGGCGTAACGCAACTCTTCGTCGTCAATTTCTTTTCCGGCCGTTTCTAAAGCTTTAAGCAGACTCGCTTCGTTATACAGGGGTTTGGGCTTGGTTTGTTTCTCTAACAAAGCCTTATCTGTAATAGGCAGCTTCTCCCCTTGTTGTACTTTGGGCAGGGTTGGGTTTTCTTCGTCTTTCTTTTCGTCGTCAGTTTCGTTAAACACGGCGCGCCAGCCGGGTGTTTGTATAACGGTACCGCTGGCCATAAACAACGAACCTGATTCGACGGTGATCTTGGTGATCTCCTTGATACAATCCTGGTGAAAGGATTCCAGCATGCGGCCGGCAACCATATCGTAAACAGCCTGTTTATCGGGCGTTAGCTGATAAGGAGGTTCGCCAGTGGTTAATATGGCATGGTGATCGGTTACCTTTTTTGCGTTTACGCTGCGCTTGCTCAGCTTGGCACCAGATAACAGGGTGGCTTGTTTGCCAAAATCGGGATGCTCTTTTAGTTTTTCAATTAAATCCGGAACGCCTGCAAATACATCATCGCCAATGTAACGGCTGCCGGTACGCGGGTAGGTTACCAGCTTGCCTTCGTACAGGTTTTGCAATATATTAAGGGTTTGATCGGCAGTGAAGCCCTTGCGCTTGTTGGCCTCCTGCTGCAGGCTGCTCAGGTCGTGCAGTAAGGGTGGTGGTTCTTTACGGGGCTTGGCCTCCAGATTTATAATATGGGCACCCTGCGGAAAGCCCGATGCCACATCCTCAACCTTATCAAAAATAACCTGCGCTTCTTCTTTGGTTTTAAAGTTATTTACCGAGATGGCTTTAAACACCTGCCCATCCTTATCGGGCTGTATACTTACCTGGTAATAAAGTTGCGGCACAAAATTTTTATTATCCAGGTAGCGCGAACAGATCATGGCTAGCGTAGGCGTTTGTACCCTGCCTAATGATAATACACCCCGGTTGCCCGACGACAGGCTTAAGGCCTGCGTGGCATTCATCCCCACCAACCAATCCGACTGCGACCGGCAATGTGCCGAATTGAACAGCGTATCGTAGTCGCTACCCGGCTTCAGGTTGCGGAAACCTTCTTTAATAGCCTCATCCGTTTGGGATGAGATCCAGAGCCTTTTAAAGGGCTTTTTACATTTAAGATAGTAATAGATATAGCGAAAGATAAGCTCACCTTCGCGCCCGGCATCCGTAGCTACAATAATTTCAGTAGCTTCATCAAACAGGCTTTTGATAATATCCAGCTGTTTTTTAACAGAGGGATCGTCAATCATCCCATCCTTTGATTTTACCTTACGGATAGAGAGTTTGAACTTGGGCGGCAGCATGGGGAGGTTTTGAACGCTCCAGCCGTAATAGCCATATTCCTGCGGGGCTGCCAGTTGTAACAAGTGGCCAAATGCCCAGGTAAAAGTATAGCCCTTACCCTCCATATAGCCGTCTTTTTTTGTGGTAGCGCCAAATACTTTGGCAATTTCGCGGGCAACGGATGGCTTTTCGGCTATAATAACTTTCATGTTGGTTCATTAGTTCACTGGTTCATTAGTTCATTGGTGAATAGTTTGATACTCAGCGCTTCGTTATTAGCATGGCTTACTTTGCTTGCAAGCAGTATGATAACTGGGCGGCCAACAAATAAATTTAGAACCGGGGAACAAATATATAAACTAAAGCGCCCTACGACGCAAACTAATTACCAACGAAAGGGCGAACTAATCTAAGGCACAACAAATCAAGCCACCGAAAGAAAAGGCCAAAGAACCAAGCTCCCGCCAGACCAGACCAATGAACTAATGAACCAATGAACTATTTAAGCGCCTCGTATATCTCTGCAGCAAGCAGGCCGCTGCCACCGCCGTAATGCTGTACAATGCGGATATCAGGCTTACAATCACGAAAGTATTGGCTAAGCCGGGATTCTGATTCAGGCGGGATTCCGCCGCCAAGGAGCACAAGGGTAAAACCCTGCGCATCAAAAGCCTGGATAGCTTCATCGTCGGTTTGGCAGCCGGTGGCATTCCAGGCCGGGTTATTGTTTACCAGCCGTACCACAGTTGCCAGAATTTCGGGATGGCGGCCGATAACGAGGATGGGAATAGTGGGAGTTGAAGCCGAAGCCCCCTCTAAATCTCCCCCTGAAGGGGGAGACTTTTGATTATCTTGATTCATATTTGTTATTTTTTACTGTCATTGTTATCAATACTACATATCCGCTTAGCATACGACGACGTTGCTGCGCTTATAATAACCTGTTTGTAAGTTATTGACCGTCAATATTGAATATCCGTCATTGCGAGGTACGAAGCAATCCCCTACAAACTAAGTCCCACATAGTTCGGGATTGCTTCGTACCTCGCAATGACGGTAGCTTAGAGCATTCGCTTAACTATATTTCTCTGCACGTCATAATTTTTTTTCGGATTTTATCCGATGGGTCCTCGCAATGACGATAGTTTTAACCCATTTACTCATCATCTGCACATTTAAAATCGGCACATCAAAAACTCATCGGTACTTCCATCAGTAAAAATTCCGCATCGGTACTTGCGGTGATTGTAAAACCTTCGGTGTCCCAAATGCCTAATGCATCACGGGTGCCAACGGCCTGGCCGTCAATCTGTACTTCTCCGCTTAATACAAATGCGTATACGCCGTTGCCGGGTTTGTGGATGGTGTAATCAGTACTTACGCCTGCATCAAATTTACCTAAATTGAACCATGCGTCCTGGTGAATCCATACGCCGGTATCATCCGGATTGGGTGATAGTACCTGTTGCAGTTTATTATGGCGGTCATCAAGGTTCAGGGTAAGCTGGTCATACCGGGGCTCTACGTTACGCTGGTTAGGGTAAATCCATATCTGCAGGAATTTTACCCGTTTGTCTGGATCCTGGTTGTACTCGCTATGGTAAATACCAGTACCGGCGCTCATAGCCTGTATGTCGCCATTTTTAATAACCGCCACGTTATTCATGCTGTCCTCATGCTCCAGGTTGCCCTCCAGGGGTATGCTAATGATCTCCATGTTATCATGCGGATGTTTGCCAAAGCCCATACCCGCGTCAACGGTGTCGTCATTTAAAACGCGTAATGCGCCAAAGTTCATTCTCTCGGGGTTGTAATAACTGCCGAAGCTGAAAGAATGATAACTATTCAGCCAGCCGTGGTTGGCGTGGCCCCTTGTTTCGGCTTTATGTAAAACGGTTTGTGCCATGATATTGTTTCCTCTGTTTTGTTGATATAAAGGTACAGCGGGATTAGCAAGGGGAAGTTGATGTAGGTCAAGAATTTGCATGTGGGGTTAGGTTATACGTGGTACGTTTTACGTGATACGCATAACCTGCTAAGCCTTGTACGTAAAACGTACTACGTATAACCTGCAAGCCATATACGTAAAACGTATTACGTACTACGTACAACCTTTTTCCTCATTCTGCTAAAAAACTCCGGTGTAACGCCAATGTACGATGCTATTTGCTTTTGGGGCAGGGTATATATCAGCGTGGGGTAACGTTTGCAAAAATTGTTATATCTGTCCTCGGCCGTCAGGCTTAAGCCGTCTATAAGGCGCTGTTGGCTTGCAACCAGCGAATTCTCGACCAATACCCGAAAAAAGTGCTCAAATTTGGGTATCTGCTTATATAATGCCTCCTGGTTAATTTTACTCAATAACAGCACCTCGGTGTCTTCCAGCGCCTCTACGTTCAGCATGCCGGGCTTCTGACTTATCAGGCTGTACATATCGGCCATCCACCAATCTACCGGGGCAAAACTAAGCACATGCTCAATCCCATTTTTATCAACTGTAAAGCCACGCAGGCAGCCGCTGGTTACAAAGGCCGAGTGTTTGCATATATCGCCATCGCTCAACCAAAATTGTTTACGCTTTATGGTTTGCGGCCGTAGCATACCGGTAAAAATGGTCTGCTCATCGGCGGTTAAATGAATATGCTTGGCAATGTTGTTTAGTATGAGGGTAAATGACATGCCCAAAGGTAAAAAAGACCGTCTAAATATCCTTAGTCAGCTCGCCTGCTTCCTGGCCTACGCCAAAATAATTTTCCAGCTCCTTAAGTGTTGATGAACTGGTGGCTATATCTTTTATAATCACCCCCTTTTCCATCAGCAGGATACGGTCACATACATCGGTGATGTGGTTAAGATCATGGCTGGATACAATATTGGTTACGTTTTGGCTTCTATTAAGCTCCTTCAGCATGTTTTTTAGCCTAAACTGGGTACTGGGGTCAATGTTGGCAAAGGGCTCGTCAAGCATCAGCAATTCGGGTTTTTGCAGCACACAGGATGCCACACCAACCTTGCATTGGTTGCCTTTGGATAAGTCGCGGATGTATTTGCCTTTTTTCAGGATTTCGCCGTTAAAAAAATCAGATAGCTTTACCAGGGTTTCATCAACGGTGGCTTTGCTTTGCTGGTGCAGGCCGCCAATAAAGTACAGGTACTCTTCGGGGGTAAGATAATCTATCAGGAAACCTTCATCGAGGTAGGATGCGGTGTAGTTTTTCCAGTTTTCATGACCGGCCACAACTTCACCATTAGATAACACTTCACCTGTTTCGGGCCGAATGAGGTCAAGTATCATCCTGAACAGCGTGGTTTTACCCGCTCCGTTATTACCTACCAAGCCAACGCTTTCGCCCTTGTTAATTATCAGGTGCGGTACATCAACTACGGTTACGCCGTTATATATCTTTTTCAGGTTTTTTATTTCAATCATAATTATTTATTTCTGAAGCCTTCGGCTATTTGATATCTTTTTGTGCGATAGTCTGTTTCAAGCACTTTAACCCAGTAATTGCGGGTTAATACGCCTGCCAGACCGATAGCGGCAATTAAGGCAAGCCCGATATTGGGATGCTTTAATAACGCAAATGGGCCATATATTACAAACGGCGTAATCATTAACGGTAACGATAATATCCATTGGGTAGCGCCAACACCTTCCCAGTTAAAGGCCGCACCTTTCGACAAATCGAGCCGTTTAAAATTGCGATTGGCAAAATAAAGTACCATTGTTGTATTTACGCCAATATTCCACAGGTACATTATAAAGTGTGTAATCAATACGCGCCATCCAAAATAAACGTAAGGCGTAGTTAAGATAAAAAACACTGTTGATATGGTGGTAAACAACAGGTATTTAGCCTTAATAAAATCGGCAAAGCTAATTTTATTTACAAGCAACCCGTCAAAATGCGATGCCTGCCAGCCAAACATAAATTGCCCGTAATTAATAATGAAAATGCCGGTCATAAACATGCCCGCAAAAACCTTGTACCCATCACCATGGTAGTGGCTGTTAGAGTAAAAAATTAACCCGTAAAACATAAAAAACAAGCCCATAACCAATGCCGAGCGCGACCGCTTATTGCGTAAAACCAGCTTAATTTCATTTGCCGCCAGATCGCCTACAGAACCAAAGCGGGACAGGAAGGGGATATCGGTACTGCTTTTGTATGAGCTAACTTTGTGTGCGGTAAGGTCTTCAAGATAAAGGTTTTGCTTTAGGTATAAAAAATTTAAATAATACATAGCCAGGCCCAGGATAACCGGCAACAAGACCATAGCGGGCATGGTTAGTAATTTACCAAAAAAAGCGTAAGAGATGGCGCGTAGCGAAATGATATGCCATAAATAATCGCCCGTGATAATAAGGGCCAGTACTGCCGCCGAGATCAAAAATACCCAGCCGTTAATATTCGACTTTCTTTTAAGGTAAAGCGCCAGGTAATTATTAAATACAGTAAACCCGGCTATTGATACAACAAACGCCAACACTATAATTGCCCCGGAGTCGGGTGCTATTACTTTGAAGACAAATGGCAGAAACAATACAAAGGGCCACAAATTAAATACCGATAGTGATGCCGACAACGCCAGGTACTTTACCAGGAAATTCCTTGTTATGGGTAAATGCAGATAAGGTTGTACCCTAAGCGTAGGTAATTCCTGAAATTGTAACCGCATCAATAAATCGAACAAAAAATAAATAAGGATTATGCCGCAAAAAGGAATCACTAATTCCTCGTTAGGATAAAGCTGTTCGAGTATTTTATCCAGAAAGAAGCCTGCAGCAAGTACATTGATAAACAAGTACAGAATTAACAGCCCCATTACCACCCGGATGGCAATACTTTTTCCTGTGTTTTTTGATCGCCAGAAAGCTTTTAATTCATGACTGATAAAGGATGTAACCATAGGAATAGAATCAAGAGTTAAGAATCAAGAATTAAGACAAAAGCTTAAAGTGTTGTAAAAAAATCATGTTGCAAGATATAGATTTTATGAGCCTGATTGAAAACCGCGACTCAATAATATAAGCCAATTAATCAAACCCTCATTTTTGTCTTGACTCTTGATTCTAATATCTTGACTCTTCTTCAATACTTATACCTATCTCCCCAAAGTTTCTTTAACTTCTCTTTTGATTCATTTTCTCGGGCGTTGTTACCGGGCTCATAAATTTTTGTACCGCGGATAGCGTCGGGCAAAAAGTCAAGGTCGGTAAAATTGCCTTCATAGCTGTGGGCGTATTTATAATCTTTACCGTAGCCAATATTTTTCATGAATTTGGTGGGCGCGTTACGCAGGTGCAGGGGCACAGGCAAATCGCCAGTTTGCTTTACCAATGCCATAGCAGCGCCAATGGCTGTTGTAGCCGAATTACTTTTGGGCGATGTGGCCAGGTAAATTGCCGTTTGTGATAATATCAGCTGCGATTCGGGCATGCCTATCTTATTCACTGCCTCAAAACAACTTTGGGCCAATAGCAGGGCATTGGGATTGGCATTGCCAATATCCTCTGACGACAGGATAAGCATACGTCGGGCGATGAACAAAGGATCTTCCCCTCCTGCAATCATCCGGGCCAGCCAGTACACGGCACCGTTAGGATCGCTGCCGCGCATGGATTTAATAAAGGCCGAAATGATATCGTAATGCTGCTCGCCGGTTTTGTCATACAGCGCCATATTTTGTTGTACATGCTCCAGTACAACCTCGTCGGTTAAAACAATGTCGGCACTGTCAAAGGCGTTTACCAGCAACTCGAAAATATTGAGCAGCTTGCGCGCATCGCCGCCCGAGAGGCGCATAATGGCCTCGTGATCTTGTATGATAATGTGCTTTTCTTTCAACACCACATCTTCCTGCATCGATTTCTCCAGCAGGTTCAGCAAATCTTCTTCGGCGAGGGGCTGTAAAATATAAACCTGGCATCGCGACAATAAAGCCGAGATCACCTCGAAGGAAGGATTTTCGGTAGTGGCGCCAATAAGCGTAACTATGCCACGCTCAACGGCGCCCAGCAACGAGTCCTGCTGCGATTTGGAGAAGCGGTGGATCTCATCAATAAACAATATCGGCAGCGTTTGGCCGCCTTGCTTTAGCAGTGATGCTTTTTCGATAACTTCACGCACATCCTTCACGCCCGAGTTAATAGCACTGAGCGCAAAAAAAGGGCGATTTAAAGATTGTGATATAATATAAGCCAATGTAGTTTTACCTACCCCCGGCGGCCCCCAAAACAGCATCGACGGCAATGCGCCCGATTCGATGGCTTTGCGTAACACCGCCCCCGGCCCAACCAGGTGTTTTTGGCCTACATAATCATCCAGTGATTTTGGACGCATCCGTTCGGCTAATGGTGGGAGGTTGGTCATGTAGATGTGCAGATTTTAAATTTCAGATATGCAGATGATGGGCTGCAAATGTTTGTTAAAGGTGAATCATTCAAATGTGCAAAATGCCGCTGAATAAACAAAGCCCCACCGTTATTAAACGACGAGGCTTTCATAAAGTTTTTATCTGAACCTGGATTCATCAGATTAATGGATTACACAGATTACAGAAACTTGCAAATCCAAAAAATCTGATAAATCCGTTTAATTCGAGTTCAGACAAAAGTACATCTGATCAATCATCTGCACATCAATGGCTTACACTAATCCGTCTTCCTGCGCGCGTTTCAGTTTCCGTTTTTCAACTACGGCTGATACCAGGATGCCTACTTCGTATAAAGCAAACAAGGGGATACTTACTACGGTCATGGTCATCATATCTGGTGTTGGTGTAACAACCGCAGCAACAACCATAATAACGATGATAGCATACCGCCTGGTTTCACGCATAAATTTAGCGGTAAGGATACCCAGGTTTGATAGGATATACACCAAAATTGGCAGTTCAAACACGATGCCTGTTGCCAGGGTTAAGGTGGATACCGATGACAGGTACGAATCGATATCGAATAAATTCTTGATAGTTGCACTTACCGTATAGCCCGAAAGAAAGTTAATCGACTCGGGCGTAATAACATAGTAGCCAAATAATACACCAATAATGAACAATGCTGTTGCATAAAACACAAAACCAGATGCGGCTTTACGTTCCTTTTCGTGCAGGGCCGGGCGTACAAAACGCCAGATTTCAAACAATAAGTACGGGAAGCCCAGCGTAAGGCCAATAATTAATGACGAGTTGATTTGCAGGGTAAATTGCCCGGCCATCTCGGTATTAATTAATTGGATGTTTATTTTATCGATACAAAAACCCGGGCGGTGCAAAAGGTCGCCCAATGCGCAAAGCATCCGGTACGTCCAGAAGGTTGGCTTGCTTGGCCCCATGATAATGGTGTCAAAAATCCAATCGTAAAAATAAAACACAAAGCTTGTAATTACTACAATGGCTAAAGCCGATCGTATCAAATGCCATCTTAAGGCTTCCAGGTGATCGAAGAAGGACATTTCGGCCTCCATCGTTTTACCTTTATCTTTTATGGCTTTAATTAATTTATTGTCGCTCATTGTATGTTAAATACCGCTGTATAAACGCTATTGTGCTAAGTACGTTTTATTGAATGAAGATAGTTTGAATTTATTTTACATTTCAAACGTTTCCATAAACTTGGTGGTAAAATTACCGGCCCTGAAGTTTGGATCTTTTAACAATTTTAAATGGAACGGGATGGTTGTTTTTACCCCCTCAATCACAAACTCGCTTAAGGCGCGCTCCATGGTGCTCAAAGCTTCGTCGCGGGTTTGGGCGCAGCAAATTACTTTAGCAATCATCGAATCGTAGTTTGGCGGGATAACATAACCCGTGTATACGTGGGTATCTATACGCACACCATGGCCACCCGGCGAATGGAAGTTGGTGATTTTACCCGGTGACGGGCGGAAGTTATTGTAAGGGTCTTCGGCATTGATACGGCACTCAATGGCATGCATGGTTGGCTCGTAATTTTTACCCGAAATTGGGATACCGGCAGCCACTTTGATTTGTTCTTTGATCAAATCAAAATTAATTACCTCTTCGGTAACCGGGTGCTCAACCTGTATGCGGGTATTCATTTCCATAAAGTAAAAGTTGCGGTCTTTATCAACCAAAAACTCTACTGTACCGGCACCTTCATATTTAACGGCTTTGGCGCCTTTAATAGCGGCCTCACCCATTTTTTTACGCAGTTTTTCGGTCATGAAAGGCGATGGCGATTCTTCAACCAGTTTCTGGTGACGGCGCTGGATAGAGCAATCGCGTTCAGACAGGTGGCAAACTTTGCCATACTGATCGCCAACTACCTGTATTTCGATGTGGCGTGGGTCTTGTACATATTTTTCGAGGTACAAGCCATCGTTACCAAAAGCAGCACCTGATTCGGCCCGTGCCGAATCCCAGGCATTTTCAAACTCTTCGTCTTTCCAAACAATGCGCATCCCGCGGCCACCACCACCGGCAGTTGCTTTTAATATTACAGGGTAACCTATTTTATTAGCTATCGCGATGCCCGATTTAATATCGGTTAACAAACCATCAGAGCCTGGCACAATAGGTACGCCAGCCTTTTTCATGGTTTCTTTAGCCGAAGCTTTATCGCCCATGGAATTGATCTGATCGGCCGTAGCACCAATAAATTTGATACCGTACTCGGCGCAAATGGCCGAAAATTTGGCATTTTCCGAAAGAAAGCCATAGCCAGGATGTATTGCATCAGCATTGGTTAATTCGGCAGCCGAAATAATGTTTGGGATATTTAAGTAGGAATCGCGGCTTGGGGGGGGCCTATGCAAACAGCTTCATCAGCAAAACGTACGTGAAGGCTATCGCGGTCGGCAGTTGAATATACAGCTATGGTTTTAATACCCATCTCTTTACAGGTACGGATAATTCGCAGGGCTATTTCGCCCCGGTTAGCTATTAATATTTTTTTAAACATCTTTTAAATTTGAGGATTTGAGGATTTGAAGATTTGAAAATTATTAAATCACACCCATTTAAAAGGCGCATTTTCAAATCTTCAAATTTTCAAATCTTCAAATTAAACTAAACTGGTTCTACTAAAAATAAAGGCTGGTCGTACTCTACAGGTGATGCATTATCAACCAATACTTTCACAATACGGCCGGATATTTCCGACTCGATTTCGTTGAAAAGCTTCATGGCTTCAATAATACAAACCACGCTGCCGGTTTTAATTTCGTCGCCAATGTTTACAAACAACGGCTTATCAGGGCTTGCCGAGCGGTAAAAAGTACCAATCATTGGCGATTTGATTGTCAGATACTTTGATGTATCCGGGCCGGCAGGTGCTGCCGGGGCAACGGGTTCAGCTGCAACCGGTGCCGGTGGCAATACAACAGGCGCGGTTTGCGCCGGTATGCTGGCATGGATAACCTGCGGCTGTGTTTCGTTGGTTTTTATCGTAATCTTAAAATCCTTTTGCTCAATTGACACTTCGTTTACGCCAGATTTTGACACAAAGCGAATAAGGTCCTGAATTTGTTTAATATCCATAGTTGGGATTAATTGGTTGGGGACAAATTTTATATCTAAAGTTATACAAATGTGCAGATTTCAGATGTGCAAATATGCAGATGTTTTTTTTATGTGCAGATAAGCAAAGCTAAGATATGCAAAAGTGTTTTTAGTTATTATACATTAGTTAGTACTGCAACGATTTACAGTGTATTAAGACATCTTGTTAGATAAATAGTTAACATTGGCAACTTACAGATGTTTTTATTTTTTTCATCTGCACATCTGCGCATTATTCTTCTGCACATCTAAATTAATACGCCCATCTTAAATAGATGCTGCCCCAGGTAAAGCCGCCGCCAAAGGCTGCCAGTATCAGGGTATCACCTTTTTTAAATTTACTTTCCCACTCCCATAAGCATAATGGGATGGTGCCGTTTGTTGTATTGCCGTAACGTTCAATGTTAATAATTACTTTATCATCGCTTAAGCCTGTGCGCCTTGCAGTGGCATCGATAATACGCTTGTTGGCCTGGTGTGGCACCAGCCAGGCAACGTCTTCGCCGGTAAGGCCATTGCGCTCCATTACCTCATGAGCTACATCGGCCATATTGGTAACGGCAAATTTAAAAACAGCCTGTCCTTCCTGGTAAGCAAAATGTTCGTGATTGTCAACTGTTTCGTGCGATGCCGGGCGTACAGATCCACCAGCTTTTTGGTGCAGGTAGGTAACTCCGGCGCCATCGCTTTTTAAAATGGAGTCCATCACACCGTTACCTTCAAAGTTTGGCTCAAGCAATACGGCGCCGCAGCCATCACCAAAAATAATACAGGTGGCACGGTCCTGGTAGTTTACTATCGACGACATTTTATCGCCGCCTACAACCAGTACCTTTTGGTGTTTGCCACTCTCGATAAACTGCGATCCGGTAGCCAGGCCAAAAATAAAGCCCGAACATGCGGCCGAAAGATCATATCCCCAGGCATTTTTTGCCCCTATTTTATTAGCCAGAATATTGGCTGTAGCCGGGAAAACATAATCTGGCGTAGTAGTACAAAAAATGATCAGGTCAATTTCCTCGGCGCCGATGCCGCGTTTTTTCAGCAGCGCCTGTACCGCCGGAACGGCCATATCAGATGTGCCCAGGCCTTCGCCCTTTAATATGCGGCGCTCCTTAATGCCGGTACGGCTTACAATCCACTCGTCATTTGTATCAACCAATGTTTCCAGTTCCTGGTTGGTTAATACATAGTCGGGCACGTAACCATGTACAGCAGTAATAGCGGCATGAATTTTACTCATCTTTATATTTTTACTGAAAAGCTTGTTTAATTTTATCAACCAGGCCGCTCTCCACCATGTTTTTTGACAAAAGGACCATGTTTTTTATAGCCTCGGGGCTTGAAATGCCGTGGCCAACAACAACCGGTGCATTTACCCCCAGAATAGGGCTGCCGCCATATTGCTCATAGTTAAACCTATCAAAAAACTCATCTTTAAACTGTTTTTTGCGTGTAATAACATAAAACGTTTCGGCAAGCTTTAATATTACATTACCTGTAAAACCATCGCATACAAAAACGTCGGCCCCTTCGCTAAACAGGTCGCGGCCTTCAACATTACCAACAAAATTAAACAGCTTGGTTTCTTTCATCAAAGGATAGGTAGCCTGGCAAAGGATATTGCCTTTCTCTTCCTCCTCACCTATATTCATGAGGGCTACCCTTGGGTTTTGGATAGCATATACCGATTGGGCAAATAAGCTGCCCAGTACGCCAAATTGAAGCAATACCTCGGGTTTGCAATCGGCATTGGCGCCTACATCCAACAAAATACCCAAACCTCCTTTAAGTTTGGGTACAATGGTAGTCATGGCCGGGCGCACAACGCCTGGGATAGTTTTTACACTAAACATAGAACCAACCAGCATGGCGCCGGTGTTTCCTGCCGATGAAAATGCCTGAATTTTACCTTCCTTAAGCAACTGAAAGCCAACCGAAATACTCGAGTTTGGCTTTTGTACAATTGCTTTGGTAGGATGTTCGCCCATACCAATCACCTCGGTTGTATGCACAAACTCGAAATGATCGGGGCTAACATTATTTTCCTGAAGAATAGTAACCGCAGTGTCTTTATCTCCTATCAGCACCAGTTTTTGGTCGGCAGATAAAGCCTTATAAGCTTCGATTGCTCCTAAAACAGTTGCTTTGGGAGCATAATCACCGCCCATAATATCTAAGCCAATCTTCATTTTCAGAAAATAAACTTAGGCTACTGCTGCTTTCTCAATAAGTACTTTACCGTTATAGTAAACGTTACCATCAACAGTATAAGCCCTGTGCGGCAAGTGTATAGCACCGGTAGTTTGGCAAGTGGTTAAAGTTGGAGCTTCAGCTTTGTAATGAGTTCTGCGCTTATCTCTTCTTGATTTGGATATTTTACGTTTTGGATGTGGCATGATCCTGCTATTTTATTATTTATTTATTTTTTTGAGTACATCCCACCGTGGGTCTGTATCCTCAGTTTGTTCTTCGTTTCCTGCCAGGCTGTTAAGCCTGTCAAGCATTTCTTTATCACAATATGAAGTATTACCCTCATCGTTGCAAACCGATATAAATGGCATGGCAACGTTTATGTACTCATATATCAGCCCGGCAATATTAATCTCATGATCATTTTTGCTCAGGGTAATAATCTCGTCATCTTCATCAATCGGCTCCTCGCTAAACTTGGCAATTTGCTGTTCGGCAATATCCAGCGTTTGCGGATATTGGGCCAAACACCTGTCGCAGCTTGCATCAACGGTGCCTTTAATGTCAAAGTTCAGGATAATCATTGTCTCCTGTTTATCCAGCTCAACAACGCACTGCAAGTTAGCCTTTTTAACCAGCGAATATTCAAATTCGTCAAAAAAAGCATCATCAACAGTAAAATCAAACCGGTGTTTCCCCAGTTTTAATCCCGTAAAAGGAATCGAATATGTTCTAAGCGATTTCAATGAGCAACAATTAGCCCGCAAATGTATGGAAAAATACCATAACTGGAAAGTGTTTTTTGAAAAAGGCAAAAGGTGAAAGGCGAAAGGTAAAAGGTTGGCTATATGAGGTTGAACAACAAGCACTAAGATTGATTGCCATGATAACCAGCCAGGGCCAGTTTACCAACCCGGAAGATTGGCTCTGCATTGCAAAAAACATATAATGAATCCTTATTTATTCAGATAAATGTACTCTTTTATCCGGTAATCATGCTGCAGTGTCGGAATTTCCAGGTCGTGCTCCAATATCATCGTAGTTGCCGAAGGCATGTAAATGTTGTAGCCCACGCTTTTTAACGCCACCAGGTTTTCGGCATCTAACGCATAAACCTGCTGCGGCAAATTTTGCGATGCAGCTGCTGTAATGGAATAACCCTCAAAACTAACATGGTATTTAAAACCCAAGTTGGGTATGATATTGGTATTTACACGCAGCTTACTATCGGTATTTGAAGCCTCATAATCGGTATAAAAGGCGTTAAAGGCATGCGTATTTGAAATTGCTGCGGTGCTATCGCTGTTAAATACAACAAAATCGTTTTGGGTAAATTTACCGGGCGCTACCAGGTTGGGTATAGCGGTTTTTAAATCGAGCGTTTGAACACTATCTTTAGTGATATACCATTTGCCGGTTAACGAATAAGTGCTGGCTATTGTGGTGCCTGCACCCTGAGCACCGGTTACAGGTTTAGCCGAATTATCCTTTTTACAGGAGTTTAAACAAACCAACAAAACCGCGGCAATAAGCAAGTTAAAATTCCTTTTCATAAAATTTCCTGTTAACAAAAAATCGGCACGAAAACCGGTGTCCAAAATTCTACTTAAAGTTAAAAACAAGTATCCATAAAATTTGCCCGGAACAAATTTCATAACTAATAAATAATTTAGTTTTAACATCAGTAGCCTTGGATTTTAATATCATCTACCTTAATAATTATATGAATATATATATTAATTTAGCCCAGCTATCATATGCAATAATCCACCTTTTTATTACACAAAAGCCAGTTATTTATTTCCTGATTTTTCTATCGAATAATATCAATAACAATTTCAACCTAAGTACCATGACACACAAAACCGAACACAAAAAAGATCCCTCAAAAACAACCATCAGCCTTGAGCTTGCCAAAATCCGTATCGACAGGTGGCTAAATGCTATGCTGCAAATACCTGGCTTTAAAAAGAATCCAGATTCCATTCCGCGGGCTATTTACATCTCTTTTGATGACATTGATGCATTAAAAAAAGAATGTGAGCAATACTATTCAAAAGACACTTTGGTTGGCATCAGAGTGTATTTTGGGATAGCCGGCGAAACAATGCCTGTCTCGGCAACGCCCGACGATATGCGTGGGCTTGTTGTACCTGTTTTAAAGGTTCACCCTTCGGCGCCACATACCGATGCTGTACATAAGGATGCAAGCAATCCTAACCCGAACGATACCAATGTTTATGATTTCACTTCACCCTGCCCTCAATATTGCGATAAGCAAAGTGAATTATTTGTACCTATTTCTTAGACTAATCTTTTAGTATATCTGTAATGAAACACATATACGTTACAGTTTTAGTGCCTGCTACGGTGTTAGTACCAATAGGAGTAGGTTTAATAAAAACAGTTTACAAGGACGTTCCATCAAAAACAATGCTGTTATACTTGCTTTTTGCAGGTATAACAGATGTTGTAGAACGTATCTTAGGCGTTCACCATGTTAATAATCTACCTCTACTACATTTTTATACTATTGTTGAGTATTTATTTATAGTTAGGTACTTTCAATTGATATTAAATACCTCTAGTTCAAAATTATTTAAGATATCGTTAATAGCGTTTCCCGTTTTAAGTATCCTTGATTTTATTTTCATTCAGGATATCCATCAATATAACTCATACCCAAGACCTATCGCAGCAATAATTATTATTGCTTTTTGTGTTTACTATTTTTTCAGGTACAGTGAAAACGAAATTAAAAGTCACTGGTTTAGCGTTCCGTCAAACTGGATCTCTGCCGGCTTAATGATTTATTTCTCCAGTTCATTATTCTACTTTGCTTTCCTAAATATCATTTCGCAAAAAGCAAATCAGGGCAATCATTATATGAATCTCTATTTCATTTTCGGCGGGGTCCATGCTACCCTTGTATTACTAATGTACCTAATGGTAGCAGTTGGCTTTTTACAGGTAAAAAATGAAAGATAATATTTACGTTTTATTACTGATCAGCATGGGCGGCGTGTTCATGCTGGTAGTATCTTTCGTAGTTATTTTTATCCGCAACCAAAACAACCTGTTAAAAAAACAGCGCGAATTACAACAGGCGGAGCTCAGGCACCAGCAGGATCTGTTGAAAACAATTATCGTATCGCAGGAGGCGGAGCGCAAACGTATTGGCCAGGATTTGCATGACGATGTGGGCACTGCCCTGTCAAACCTCCGTATTACTATTGAATTGTTTAATAATACTGCCATTGGCGAGTTTTCAGACACCTGTAAACACCAGATAGATAAAATTGTACAGGATGTAAGGCATATCTCGCATAACCTGTCGCCCCCCGGTCTTGAACTGTATGGCTTTATGGGGACTTTGGAAGAGCTGGCCGAGTTTATTACCGCCACCGGTAAATTGCAGGTAAACATTACCGATAACACCAACTCGTTAACAGATCGGTTTGGTACCGATGTATCCCTGTCTTTATACCGGGTTTTTGAAGAATTACTAAACAATACCATTAAACATGCCAACGCCAGCCATGTAAATATTAATTTTGATGTAGCAGACGATCACCTGCTGATTAGTTACCACGACGACGGGCAAGGTATTGCTGCTGCCGATAAAACAAAAAAAGGAATGGGCAGGCAAAACATAGAAAGCAGGCTGAGCATTATTGGCGCAGCTTACCAAACAGATTGGCCAGGCGGCAATGGGTTTAATATGAGCATCCAGCTTAAAACAGATAATATTTAATGGAGCAAATTAGGGTAGCCATCGTCGACGATCAGAATATTTTCAGGCAAAGCCTGGCAATACTCATTAACAGTGTGCCCAATTTTGAGTTGGTTGCCGATGCCGGCAGCGCTGCTGCCCTGCTTGAAATTTTAAAAACAATCCCGTCCCTCCCCCAGGTACTGTTGCTGGATATGAATATGCCCGGCATGAACGGCATCGAGCTTAACCAATTGCTACAGCAACAATACCCGCAAATAAAAGTGATGGTGCTATCTGTACATTCGCAGGAAAGGCTTATCGCCAAAATGGTTTCGGCGGGTGCATCCGCTTATCTTTTTAAAAATTGCGATAAGGAAGAACTGATTACCGCCATTCAAACCGTTCATCACACCGGCTTTTACATTAACAGGCAAACACTGGCGGCTATCCAGAATGCCGCGGCCCGGCGTGGCAAAAGTACAAACGTTTTCAGCACCTCGCCCTTTGAGCTTACCAACCGCGAAAAAGAAGTGCTTGAACTGATCTGTAAAGAATATGCCAGCTCCGAAATTGCCCAAAAGCTATTTTTAAGCATCCGCACTGTAGAAGGCCATCGTAACAACCTGCTCCTTAAAACCCAAAGCCGCAATACCGCCGGCCTGGTATTGTACGCCGTAAAGCACCAGCTTATAGAGGTGATTTAGCCCTGGCGTACGTACTATTACTTTAACACCCCCGTATTACTACCTGATTTATATTAGCCGCATTACTGCGCTTAAACCGCCCGCCTATATCCCGTTACTTTGAAATGTCAAAACCAATAAGCGCTTAAAAATAAATAGACAAAGGCCGATACCGAAAAGCCTTAACAGAGTAGGTTTATCAAAAAAATTAAAACAATGGGAGGGTGCCAGATAAACAACCCGCAAAACCTAACCTAAAAAGGCAACTACCAAACAGCAACTATCCTTTTTTTAATCTGGCTATGCGTGTATCAGCCCGAGAGTAAACCATAGGATAAACTCACAAAAAAAATAAAAAATAAAAAACAAATCTCATGAGCGCAAAACAATCATTCCTTTCCGACCCTCATTATGGCTACGACTTTGTAGTAGCAACAACGCAGGCAAGTATCAATTCTACAATGAAAGAATACTTGTATAAAATTAAACAGCCAACAACATATATCTGTTTTTTGGCAGATTCTTTAGGCAACCCGACCACCCCTATTACGGTGGAAGATCTGGTAACAAAAACAGGTATCAACCCCTTTGATATCCCCGATGGTACGCCTTACAATGATGCCCGGATTACTAAGTTAACACAAAGTATGTTTGTGTGCGCATTAAAAATTACCGCAGGCCTGCCGGCTGGTATATTACCGGCAAATTTGCCCCCAACTATCGACCTGGGCTCGTCGGCATCAAATGTCACCTTCAATTTATTGTGCAGCGAATTTACGGTTATTCAAAACTCGCCGCCCAGTGGCTTTGGCGGTGTGGGTAGCTGGAATGTGTGGAGCCAGCCATCAGATACCCCATGGTATTTTTCCAACACCGTAAACTTGGTGTATGCCGATTTAGATAGGGAATTAAACACCACGTATTTTAATAACCACCCCGATGAACAGGCTGCTTTAAAAGCCAAACTTTATAACCTTGGTTCGGGTGCATTTAGTATTCAACAGTTACTTTTTGATTTGGATAACGCTGCCCTGCAAACTGTGCCCACGTTTAAGGGGATTCCTCCGGGTTCTAACGCAGCTTTAATGCTTACCAAATCGTTTACAAACCTGTATTTTGGCATTTTAAAGAATGAAGGCGAGCCTATATTATCTGTACGTGCCATATCCAATACGCCAGATGGGTCTACGTTAAGGTTAACGGCAATGGAACGGGTTGTAGACCAGTTTGTAGATGGCAATGGGATTGTAATATCCTCGCCAACGCCGGAGCAAAAAAACGTGGCTGCACTTTGTTATGTATGCGCGGCAGACAACAAACCTTTACCAGCGCTTTCATCGTTTACCTGGAATTGGGTGGAGCCATCAGAGGTAGACGACGAAAGCGGCATCATTGCCATTAACAGGAATACGATAGCCAATTATTTTAAAAACCAATTAATGCAAACGGCATCCCGTTCATGTATAGGCGTAAGTGTATATGTCAGTCACAACTCGGATAGCTGGATTACCGGTGTTGTGAATTATTCATGGACGTTGACCAAAAACAATACGCCACAAACTGCCGCGGTAGTATCTGAGGCCGGTAATCTTGGTACTATTATAAGGATAGGGTACACAAGCGAACAACGGGATACCACCGATTCCGGAGCTACTCACGGCGAATTGGATTTAGGCAGTAGCTACGACTGCACAGTAAGCGTAAGCGGCAACCAATTAACTATAGTACAACATTTAAAAATTCATGCGTACGTCAAATGGGATTTAAGTGGTACAGGCTGCGATGTTTATAATAAAACCATTACCGATGTATATACGTTATCGGCAAGCCAAAGCGGCGATTTGCTCCTGAGTGCCCCGGTAAGTACAACTAACGATCAGTCAGAAGACCCGGACCCAAGTTGGCTCGATAACCTGTTCACCAATATTAAAGATATAGCCAACGATGTTAAAAATACGGTAACCGGTTTTGTAGGCACAAGCTTTACAAGCTATTTACCTGGTGCGGATTTACGGAATTTTGTTTTTCCGGGTACAAAAGTATTTGCTTACAAAGACGCTTCATTTTCTGACAACCAGGACCTGGTTTGCAAAATTACCTATCAAAGCCCATCATAATTAATTTACACATCAAAGTTCATTGCCCGGCAGCTAAACTGCATTTTATAAGCCGGGATAGTCGTTTGCGGGCAATGAACTTTATTAAACTAAACCAGTCATGTCAAAAACAATTATCAATAGTTCATCAGAATTGATGACAAATTATGTGCATGCCTCTGTTGTATCGCCATTAAAAAAGTTTACGGCTTTGCAAAGCAACAACGGGCACGCCCTGTTATTTACTATAGGCACCAACGGCGCATTTAACCTTTTAAAAGAAGATAGCGGCACAACGGCGGCCGGTTGGTCTGATATAGATTTAAGTACGGCTCAAATTGCCAAAGATTTCCCCGGGAAATCAAATACAGTATGCCGCACTTTCGGTGCCAGCCAAAGTGTGCACGATGGTTCGGTAAGCTTGGCCATGATCGTCACTGATAACGATGGTGCCGATAGCCTGTATTTATCTTTAGGTAATTCCAATCAAAATTTAGCCTGGTGCAATGCTCCGGCCTGGGTTAATTACCCATATGATTGTCCAGATTTTAAAGCACCAAAACTACAGGTAGCAGATGTGTTTTTTTCGGAAAGTACAGGCGGGGTTGAGTACATAGTTATAGATATTATCCGCGACCCATCAAGCACTGTTAAAAATATTAAACGCTTTTATATCGATCAAACTAAACCAAATGAACACTACTGGCAGCTGCACGATATCAGTGTGGATGTTGAAGCCGGGCAATACAGCACTTGCATGGGCAGGATGCAAAATGGAATGATAGATGGTTTATATACAGCCGGAAAAGCGGCTGCAAACGGGCAGCTTATTTTTACACCGCTTCAAAACATATTTGGCGATGGGCCGGCCAATCCCACCTTACTTAATCTCCCAAATGGTTTAATTGCCGATAGTATAGCAGCATCCAGGAATTCCGATCTGTCAACCGATTTATTTTGCACAAGCGGCAACGGGTTATACTATTTTTCCAGTAGTACGCAGCTTACATCCGGGGCCGTAGGCCAGCCGCTATTCAATAACGATTTATTTGAAGAAGTGAAATACCTGTTTGCAGGCAGCACAAACGATAGGGTTTATGTTTGGGGTTTAAACGAAGCCAACCAGGTTTTTTACACCTATTGCCCGGTTAGCCAGATCACTATGGCATCTGCATGGAGTGTTCCTTTACCCATTTTAACAAAGGTTGATGTGATATCGCCCTACATCAATGCGGTAAACAATGGCAATACTTTTTTTGCCGTAGGCGATATCGACCTGGTAAAAATGACCCAATCGCCCGAGACAACTATCTGGAGACAGGAGCATATACACTTACCCGCGCCGTTACCTACTTCGCCAAGTATTAAAATAGATTCATATACTACACGGATAGTAGCTACAGACGAGTTTAACCAACCCTTGCCAAATCATTCTTTAATGATAAGCGCAGGCACACGCAGCAGCTTCTACATCAATAATCTTTATTATATTTTAGATACTAAAGCTATACCGGTAAGCACGGATGCGATGGGTTCAATAACCATTATCGAAAGTGTAAAATCATTAAACGGAAATAAAATCACGATATCTGATAGCGACAATACCCCATTGGCACAAATAGACCCGATGGCTAAAACAATTGATAAAGTTACGCAGCTTAATACCAGCAATGACTTAAAAAAGGCAACTATCACGTATCAAAACGGCAGCACAAAGCAATTGGTTGATTCGGGTGTATCAGATGATGATTTAAACGCCGCAGCCAAATCAAATGCCGCGCTAAAACAGGCTTACGATAAATTTAAGGCGCCTGACACTGCCCAGATGCTTAGAGTTAGCAGCAATGGGGCTTTAACTATAAGTGCTTTGAGTATTGGTGATAGCATAGTTGCCGATTTTGGCGACCTGTTAGGGTACCTGGATTCAGGTATAAATGCAGTTGTAAGTGTGATAGAGGATGAAGCGGGGCAAGTATGGCACTTTGTTGCCAAAATAGGCGAAAAAATTTATTCAAGCGTGTTAGATGCAGTCGAAAAGGTTTACTCGGCATTCGAATATGTATTTAACGCTATTAAAACAGCCATAAAAGATCTGATAGATTTTTTGAAGTTTTTGTTCGAGCTCGCAGACATGAAACGGACCCAGCAAGCCGTCAAAAACATGACTAACCTGTTCCTGCAATATCAAATTGATGGTTTAAAAGATTTAAAAACAAACTTCGATGGTTTTATCGGGGGCGTAGAGGCAAAGTTAGACGGCTGGCTTTTAAATAAGCCCAACCTTGATAATCTGGGCAGCGCCGCAGTGAATCAACTATCCAACCCCGGTCAGCATCAAACTGCCCCAAGCTACTTATTATCCCATCATTTAAATTCCAACATCAACAATGCAACTCTAACCAAAGCCGCGGCTGCTACAACCACCGCCGATCCTGATAATGTTATCGATGTACTATTAAACTTAATAAACCAGGAAGAGCAGGTGGTTATTGATACAGTGAGTAAAATAATCGACTTATTTAAAAATATCAATTCGATGCCTATCGCCGATATTGTAAAACAATTCCTGGATATTTTATCGCATACCATATTAGATACCGCAAAAAATGTTTTAGATGCTGTATTTGATGTGATTTTTATTGTCGCTAATAAAGTATTTGAATTGTTAAACGATGAATTTCATATCCCGGTAGTTTCAGATATCCTTGCCGATTTTGGTATTAGCCTGCCATCATTAATGGATATACTTACCTGGGTAGTGGCTATCCCGGGCACGTTATTGTATAAAGTTGTATTTAATGAGGCCCCATTTCCTGATAATGCCCAAACATCAAAATTCATTAACGCAAAATCATTTTCTGAGATTTTTGGCCAACCGGAAATGGTTAAAAACAAAATGATGGCAGGTGCTTTAACAGCAAATTTTGCCGCCGAAAACACAGCCACAACAAACAACAATACGGGCGATGCTAAAAGTTTTAAAGCATTTCATGTCATGAGCGGCATAGCAGGTATTTTAAACACGCCAGTGAGCGCAGCTGATGCCGTAGACCCAAATCCTGCGAATGAAGAAGGTAAAGCAAGTGCATTTTTCTCCATACTTAGTGGTGTTACCTGGGGCCTTGCCAGCTTCCTTGATCCACAACGGCCGGTGCAGGATACACCTTATTCAATAGCGGCAAAAGTGTTTTTAGGTTTAAGGATCTTTAACCTGGTGATTACATCCGGCAAGGTACCTGCAATTTCGCAGCACAGAAAAATTGGTTCAATAGCCGATGCTTTAATTGGTATTGCCAACCTTGTGTTTACTATAGAGCACCTGGTAGAGCTGAGTAACGAACCAGCCGATAACTCCCGGACGCTGGCCATATTAGACGAAACATCTTTTTGCTTATCATATCTCGTTCGATGGGGCTACTGTGCAGCGGTATGTGTAGATAACGCCTATGTTAAAGCAGGCGGTGTAGCAGCTATCGTTATCGGTAATTTAGGGTATTCGGGATTGCAGATAGCCGAAGCAGCCAGTTACAGCCAGTAATAAATATTTAATTCATACTGTAAAATTGTAAGGGGAAGCGAAAGCTATCCCCTTTTTATGAAATATTTTGTCCCCGCGGGGTTAAGCCTGATGTAGTACTGTGCCTCTCTAAAAAATAAACCTTCCTAAGCTTTATGGCCAGCTGCCATAAATTCAACCATACATTAATTTCCTTTTAAGCTGATGCGTATCACACTTAACGAATAGGGCGGTACTGCGTAGCTGCCCAGTTGCGCTACGCTGATTTCGGCATGTGAAGGCACTATGTTTTTAGGATTATCGATGGTGTTTTTATCAGATGGTTGCCCCTGCAACACCTCAATTGTGGCTTTGGTGGTAGCGATACCCAAACCCGCAAGATTTGCGCTGGCAGTTGCAGTATGCGGGCCGGCGTTCACTATTTTTAAAATAATATCGCCGGTTTTACTGTTTTGCACGCATGATGCTGCCAGGGTCGAGTCGGCACGGGCACCGGGCTGGTTAAATGATATAGCATTGGGAATGTACACATCGCCCTGGTTAGCCGAGAATAATTGCTGTACATAGTAATTTACCGTGGGTGCCAGGGTTTTGTTATTAAAATAGATGAGGTTGGGGTTCCATGAGGTATGTTTAAGATTGGCCAGCAGCGGCGCGTAGGATGCCATTTGCACAATATCGCCATTACGTTCAAGGCTGGTCATAAAAGCGGCTTCCGAAAGCGCGTTGACAAGGGTGTTGCCCCATGATGCATATTCGCCGATGTATACTTTTGATTTTGGCCGGCGGTAGCTGTCATACCGGTTATTATTTTTCAGGAACCATTCGGGCTTTTCGTAAAAGTGTTCGTCAACAACGGGCACCGATAGCTGGTCGGCAAACTTCCATCCAAGGTCGTAATCTTCACCTGCCGGTGAAGGGCCTACTGTGCCCACGATGGTAATTTCGGGATGTTTTGCACGTACGGCATCGTATATCATTTTAAAGCGGTCCCTGAAATCGTTGGTTTGCTTGTCCTCATTGCCAATACCCACATACTGCAGGTTAAAAGGTTTTGGATGGCCGGCTGTCGCCCGTTTGGAGCCCCAAACCGAGGTAACGGGCCCATTGGCATATTCTATCAGGTCGAGCACATCCTGGATATAGCTTTTCATTTCGGTCAAAGGAATTCCTTTTTGGCCGGTACCGCCTATCCGCCAGGTACCGCCCGAGTTTTGGCAGCTTACACCGGCCGCCACCACCGGCAGCGGTTTGGCGCCAATATCCTCGCAAAATCTAAAATACTCATAAAAGCCCAGGCCTGTGCTTTGGTGATAATTCCAGATGTTGCGCTGCTGTACACGCCGCTCAACAGGGCCAATGGTGTTTTTCCAGCGGTATATGTTATTAATACCATCGCCATGCACCAGGCAGCCGCCCGGAAAACGGAGAAACTTAGGCTGAAGATTGGCAACGGCCTGGGCAAGATCGGCCCGTAATCCGTTCGGCTCATTTTTAAAGGTATTGTGCGGAAACAACGAAACTTCGTCGATTGCCAATACCGAACGCTGCCGGGCAAGTACCGTGAGGCTTGCCGAATCGGCGTTTGCTGTGGCGGTAATAGTGCCTGTATACTTTTTCCATGGACCGGCCTGGGTTTGGAATGAAAATGTACCGTATACCGCGCCCTTGTCTCCGCGCAGCTGCACCTGCATATCAACAGGGTTGGCCGATATTTGCCTTACGTAGATAGAAAAATCATATTTCTGGCCGGCTATAATGCTGATGCCATCGTACCCGGCATTGGTAATGCCCACACCCTGCTGCCCGGCGTCATCGATATTCAGCTGCACATAGTGCGGATTGTTGGGATGCAGGGGTTTAGCTGTTTCTACAGATATGGTACCGTAACCATAGCCCTCGGTAGTGTACTCCCAGGCGGTTAGCGGGTTCCAGTTTTTTCTGTCGCTGGCGCTATACTCAAATGACCTGTTCTGGATAAGCTCGGCATACATGCCGCCATCGGCCGCGTAACTCAGGTCTTCAAAAAACACCCCAAACAGATCCTTGCTGATAGGTTTGGCACCCGGAATTTTAATTTTTTGCGCACCTAAAGAAGCACTACCCTGGCCACTGGCCAAATCAGTAATAAACAACAGAACCAGGCATAACACCGGCCAAACACGCTTAACAGACATCAGGTTTAATTTTTTGAGGTTTATAATTAATAATTGTGTAAAGAACAATTATTAACAAATATATGCCTTTTTGCGATAAATAAAAATTAGTAACCCGTAATTTAATTATGCTATCCCTATTTAACTAAAAACACCCTCGACTATTATTATTGTTATTTTGACAATTATAATAAACAACAGGGATTTACTCCTTTAATAACTTAAGCGCAGTTTGTTTAGAAATTTCGATAACCGTTCCGTGGGCCATTTTAAGATCAGTGGCCTGGCGTTTCCACGTTTTCAGATCCTTAGATACAAACAGGTAAGCAAAATCGCTTTCAAATGGATCTGTAAACATGCAATAATTTGAACCGATTTTTACTATCGATGGCCCTTCGTCGCCGGTTGATGGGGTTACCGGCCCATGTTCATCACCCCAGGGCCCTTCCGGGCTTTGGCCGGCCCGGTAATAAATATTAGGGATATGGGTGTTATCATCTTTTTTATAAAATAAAAGATAGCGTTTGTTATCCTTATAAATAAAGGCATCTATAGGCCCCTGGTTGCCGCTTGCGCCGCCCGCCGGAGATCCGTTGCGGAAAAGAATAGCGGGCTTGCTAAATACCTTGAAATCTTTTGTAGTTACAAAATAAATCCTGCCTTCTCCTCCTTTTTTCCACGGACCAACATTTGACGACCAATAGATCATGTAGTTTTTCTTTTGGGGGTTATAAAATATTTCGGGCGCCCAGCAATTGCTGGTGCTATCTATACCTAAACCTACAGGGATGGCTTTTTCTTCTTCCCATTTTGCCGGATCTTTGGATTCGGCATAACCAATATTTTTTCCTTTCCAGCCGGTGGTCCATACCATCCGGAAAATTCCATCTGTTCCCAGGTTGATGCTGGGATCCCTGATCAGTTTTTCGCCTACCTGGGGTGTTGCTACAACCTTTCCCTGGTTAACCGGCAGCCAATTGATGCCATTGGTGCTTACCGCAAGGTTAACGCCGGCATTTTGCTCAACAAAATAGGAAAAAAGGAAAAATTGCTTTGCATTGGTATCGGGTTTTGTTTGTGCATGAGCTACGCCAACACACACCGTTAGCAAGGCAATCAGTTGAATAAGCACCGGTTTTTTTATCATTTTTTATCGTTGGTTAAAATCTGTTTGTACAATTATTTTGTATTGTTAGCCGGCCGCAACATCATTCAGGAGATAAAGAGCCGGCCTCCCAGATGGTGTCATTTAATAAATACGACTTGACCGCTTTTGACGATGCCATTTTCGTTAAAACGCTCTACGGTAAAATAATAGCTTTGTTTGCTATTTAAATTTCCAATTTCGGCGCCGTTTTTTCCGTTTACCTGGTAGTTTTGATACATTTTGCCAGGTGCGATGCCATACCTGATATTATAACCTGTTGAAGATTGACAGGCAAGCCATTTTAAACGGATACGGCACCGGTCGGTACTGTCCCTTATTGCAGTAAAAGTAATTTTTTCTTTGGCCAGTTGTTGCAATTGCTTTCCGAATACCCGCAGTCCCCATAATGCGAAAGTGCCGCCGGGAACGCTCACGTTCCTGATACGCAAATATTTTGCATATACCGGTTTAGCCAATTCAATATAGGGGTGGGGGTTATCCTGCGCTGTTAACCACGTATTGTTTATTAGTGTCCAATGGGTATTGTCGGCCGATACTTCCAATAGATAATCGTAAGCTTCATGGGGCTTCCGGCCGTATATCCCGGCATTATGATCGGCAAAATTTATTTGTATCGCATTAATTCTGCATTTGGCTTTCAAATCCATACTTATCCATTCCTTATCACTGCCGGTTGCCGCACTCCAATATGTCCTGACATCCTCATCTGCCGCCAATGAAGCCTCGTGCCCCCTGATTTGGGACGAGACCGAAACCGGCTTGTTATAAGACAGCAACGCCCATCCTGTAGAGAGAGCAGAGGGGCTGTTTATCCGCCTATCGGGTACAAAAAAAGGATAATCGCCATAACCGGTGTAGGTATAAGCATCCTCCGGCGACCGGAAAAAAGCCGGAAAGATTCCCAACCGGCGCTCATACCGATGGTGCACCGATATGGTCATTGTCGAGATTCTCCAATAATTACCGTATTTGTCCAGGAAGGTACTGCTATGCCCCGCGCTGCCTATAAAGCCTCCCTGCCTGGCAGAAAACGGATTATTCGGGGCCAGGCGGAAAGGGCCTAAGGGTGAATCGCCAGTGTAAAGCCCATCCGAATAGCTTTTAAATTCTGTTTCGGGACAAGCATATTGCAGGTAATATTTCCCTTTAACCTTTGTCATCCACGCCCCCTCAATCCATGGCCGGGAGGGCAGCTCGTTATGCTCGCCCGAACGCTCCCAGCCATTAACAGAGCGGTCGCTATTGATAAGCGGAATAGGCGGGGTTTTGGGCATCAGGGTTTTCATGTCCAGTTCAACAACAAAAATAGGATTGATATTTGAGCAGCCATAATAAAGATATAGCCGGCTATCATCATCAAAAAACAAATCCGGGTCTACCAGGCTAATCGGAAATGCCGGGTTGGCAACTGTCCACTTTCCGCTTTGCGGATTACCTGTTTTGTATATCTTGCCTCCATCCTTCCCGGTAGAGGCCATAAACAAAACCGTATCTCCTATCACCACGGCGGTTGGCGCATAATCCTCTAAGGGCAAATCATCCGTTTTTATAAGTTTCCATTGCTTCAGGTCGGGCGAATGCCAATACCCACCCGATTTGGAAGCAAAAAGATAGTACTCGCCTTTAAAAACGATGACGGCAGGGTCTGCCGCCTCCCTGCGCGACGGTGTATCAAGGCAAAACCTATAGTTCAGATCCAGCGGATTACATATGGTGTACTGTGCTTTTTGATGCCGGTTCTGCGCGCGCAAATTACCGCAACCAACCAATACAGTTAATAGTACCAGGCTGGAAACTATGGTGGCTGTCTTTAATATTTGCAAAATATACTCTTTAATATGTTGGTTCATTTTTTCAGCATGGTTGCATTAATGTAGCTTCATTTCCCATAGGCCCGGCACGCCGGATAGCACGGTTACCCTAAGATACCTCGCCGATCCTATTTTAGCGGCAACCTCCGGCGACCGCACTGCCGGTTCGGTGTTTGTTTTAACCGTGAGCCATTTTTTTCCGTCGGTTGATTTCTCCAGCTTCCAGGTATGCCCTAAGGTAGAGGCAACAAAATACAACTCGCACTTGTTAACCTTTTTAACCGATCCCAGGTCGGCTTCAAGCCAGGGCTGGGTATCACCGGCTGCCATCCAAAAAGTTCCGTAGTTGCCATCCACCGCATTTTCGGGCTTACCATTCATGGTGCGCTCAACGGCAACAACGCCCTCGCCCTTATCGCGGGGAGCAATGCCTGCAATACCGGATATAGCGGTGTCGATAACAGACTTGATTAAAGAATCCGGCCTGGAGTCCGACGCCTTAACAGCCACTGGTTTTATGGCCGCGGGGTAGCTGTTTTTTAACAGCGCACCAATACCGGCGCGGTTTACCTTCACGGGTTTAATGGTGCCATCGGCATTAAAATCCAGCTTATTGGCAAAAACCTGCCGTGTTGTATAGCCATTACCATATTCCAGGTAAAAGAAAACGTATTGCCCGGTGCCTGGCATTTCAAATACGTTGCCATGCCCTGGCCCCCAAACATTGGCGGCGATATCCGACTGTAGTATAATATCTGGACCTGCCGGGGCCGAATACGGCCCCAGGGGGCCGGCTTTGCTCATCATATAGGCGTACACATAGTTTGAGCCACCGCTTAGCGTATAAACATAGTAATAGATTCCTTTGCGCTTGAAAAGAAACGGACCTTCAGAGTAGCCGGCCCGCGAGGTTTGTATAATCACTTTATCTCCGGTCAGGGTTTTCCAGTCGGGGCTAAGTTTCGATATATTTCTTTTCCTCCACACCAGGTAGGCCGATCCGTCATCGTCAACAAACGGGTCGCCGTCAATATCATTCGCTACCGGCTTAGCTTCTTCGCCGGCTTTTTCGGGTTCGTTAAAGTAAACACCCGTGCCATTGGTAAAATGAAACGGCCCTTCGGGTATGGGGGCAGTAAGCAAATAAGTACCCACCTGCCCATTGGGTTTAACAATGGTAGCAAACATTTGGTATGCACCGTCTTTTTTAAATACCTTTCCGGGCGCCCAAAAACGGAAATATCCGGTTTTGGGCGCGCCATCCCTATCTTTGTAGTTGTAAGGCTTGCTCCAGTCAATAACCGGTAATATATTACCGCTGTAACTCCAATTGATCATATCGGGCGATTTCCATACCACCGGCGGGCCCATCCTGTCAAGCTTCCGGTCAATGTCCGACGTTCCGTAAAGATAATATACACCATTGAACGTAACTACCGAGGGATCTGCCGAGTAATCCGGGATAACCGGATTAAACCCCAACTGCTGGGCATAACACACCCCATTTAGTATTGTTAATAGCAGTGTGATAAAGAAGCTTTTACTCAATCTGTAGTTACACATAATTAATTAGGTTGCTTTTATTGGGGTTTATGTTGCAGAGGCTATAGTACCCGCAGCGCACTACAGCAAAAATAACGGCTCCATTGGTTATTCCCGGACTTCAAATATCATTCATTTTTAGCATCGGCAAAAGGGGGTAAATTGCTCAAACAGCGGGGATAATGACACTCCGCCACTGTTTTTGCCCTTTTAACAGTTAATATCCCTGTTTTCAGTCAAACTCAGATATGGTTGCAGATATGCCAGCCAATGCGCGGATACGGCCTATACTTATTTGCCCCTAACCGGCAAAAACAGCAATACCGATGCAGGGAGAAGACGGAAAGTATGCCCTGCCCTCTATCGCCGTGAAACGACGGCAACATAAGTTTTAATTTTTTAAAAATCATTGCATATTTCTTGATAAAAATTGCTGTTTACTGCATATTTATTTCGCTAATCAGACACATTTTTGAACACCTTTTCAAAAATGCATTTTTTGATTTTATCTTTTGACAAAAAACGCCCTTGTTCAGCCAAACCAACAACCATCCGAACACTTAATACCCTGATTACAAACGCAATAACCACTCACCCCCGAACACCCGAACAGTGTATGTAAAAAGCGAACGCTTTGCATACAAATCACCTGATTATCGTTAATGATCCCGACATGGTACTCCGCCCGTGTTTCGGGTTGATGATATAATAGTATACGCCGCCCGGCACAGGGGTACCATTGTAAGTGCCATCCCACGGAACCGCGTACCCTACCGAGGCGAACAGCCTGGCGCCGTAACGGTTATAAACCTCAACGGTGCAGTTGGTGTAAGTGTTGAGGTATTTGATGTTCCATTGGTCGTTAACGCCATCGCCATTGGGGGAGAAAGCATTAGGTACAACCGGCCCCTGCAATACGGAAACATTCACCTGCCCGCTTACCGAGCAACCCGAACTGTTGGTCACTGTAAGGGTATAGGTGATATCGTCGGTAGGTGTAACCGTTGGGTTTAACAAGGTAGCATCGTTAAGGTAAGTTGCCGGCGACCATAAATATGTCAGCCCTGTACCCGTTGCAGTAGCAGGTAGCCTGGCGGTTCCGCCGGATAATACCGTAATGTCGGGTCCGGTAGTAATAACTGGAATAGGGTTTACAGTAATAGCCTGACTTGCCGAAACCGGGCAGGAATTTGTTGCCGTGTAAACGTAGTTTATAGTAAAAGTACCGGCTCCTGATACAGTTGGATCAAATATACCGGTACTACTTACCCCAGTGCCTGAGTATACACCTGTACCGGCTACGCCAGCGGTTTCCTGGGCTGCTAATTGTACAGTGCCGCCATTAACACATACTGCCGATGGTGCAGTGAAAGTTATATCGGGTACGGCAAGCAGGGTAATGGTTTTATCCATAATAGATACGCAGCTGCCGCCGGAATAAGCAACCATGCGCACCTGGTAGTTTTGCGAGGCCGGGGTATGAAAAGCCGTATAGGTGTGATTATATATTTTTCCATAGCTTGGGCTTTCGTCAGTTTCAACTGTACCCGGGTTATTACCATAATCGTAGTACCACTCTACTTTGGTAATGCTACCAAAATCGACCGTAGAAGTGTTGGTAAAGCTTACCTGCTGATCGCTGCACAGCGCTGATGTATTGGCCACGGTGAATGATGCTACGGGTATAGATCCATTCACCGTAAAACTTTGAGTAATTGCAGATGTACAGCCACTTGCCGATGTTACCGTAAGCGTAACCTGGTACACCGCTGCCTGGGTATATTTATGCGATGGATTTTTCAGGGTGGATGTATTGGGATTGGCAGTGGTTGCATTCGCATCGCCGAAATTCCACAAATAAGTAAAACTCCCTGTGCTGTTATCGGCAATAGTGCTGTTATTCGTAAATGTGGCCGATGCATCGGCCAGGCAAACATCGGGCATCGCGAATGCAGCTACAGGCAACGGGCTTACCGTAAGGCTTTTTGTAAGTGTAGCCGTACACCCGCCTGTGTTGGTGATGGTTAACTTTATGCTATAAGTACCCGCGCTGGCGTACAGGTGGGTAAAAGCTGTGTTGGTGGTTTTGGTTTCGGTTGTGCCGTCGCCGTAATCCCAAAGCCAGGTGGTGATTGTACCCGTGCCTGTTGTTGATTGATCGGTAATGGTAACCGCCTGGGTTAAACAATCGGGCGTGGTAAAGCTGAATGCCGCTACCGGCAGCGCGTTGATGGTTACCGTTTTGGTGATAACCGATGGCGTACACCCGGTATTGCCCGTTACAGTAAGCGTTACTGTATAAGTACCTGTTTTAGCGTAGGTATGCGTAGGGCTTTGTAATGCCGATGTTTGCCCATCGCCAAAGTTCCAGGCCCATGATTGTATGGTTGATCCGTTGGTTACCGAGGCATCGGTAAACACATTTGCTGTACCCAGGCAGGTTTGATCGGCAGTAGTAAATGCAGCCACCGGCGCCGGGGTGACTATTAGCGTTAAATTATTAGATGCCACAACACAGCTGGCCGATGTGATATTTGCTGTTATTGCCGAGACCAGGCGATACAGATAAGTGCCCGCCGTAGTAGGGGTTGTAATAGTATACGTGGTAGCCGTACCGGCGGTACTTAGGTCTGTCCAGCTGCCGTTGGTATACATTTGTAGTTTTTGCACGTACCCGCTGGCCAGTGTACTGGTAGCATTAATAGTATATGTTTGTGCCGAACCCGCGCATGTGGTTTCGGTACCTGTGGTTGAACCGTTGAAAACAGCCGAAACAGTTGAACCGTAAGGACTGAAGGTGATGTCATCTACAGCGAAATCGTTACCCTGCGTGCCGCTGGCATTACTCACCAGTTTAATTACCACGTCGCCTGTGCCCGCGGGTAAGGTGAAGTTTGCCGTGTAATTATGCCATACATTGCCGGTAGGTACATCGCCGGTTGATACGCCTGTTCCTAATTCGGTTACACCATCAGCGGCGTAAATGTGAAAAACCATATTAGGCAATATACCACCTGTTGACAGTACATTTTTAATCCAAACGCCAAACTGATACTGGGTGTTGCCGCAAAGGCCGGGGACCGTATGGGTATAAACCGTGCCTGCCTGTACGTTTCCGTTTACCACCATCATATAGCCGCTGGTATTACCCGTTGTTTCATAATCATGATCGTAACTGGTTACAAAGCCGCCGTGTACAGTGGTATTGCTTTGGTTTGTTATGGTGTAATAGTTTTCGCCAATTTGCCCGCTTGCACTGTAAACGTAAGTGGTAGATCCTGAATCAGCAGAAAGCGCGCCGGCCCTTGAGGCAGTGCCCGAACCAAAGGTTATTTTAACAACCGGGTCGCCCAGGCTTTGTGCCTCAGCCTGGCAGTATGAAAACAGGATATACAGAAAACAGGCGATAAGGGCAAGCGGTTTGCCGGGCTTTAAAGTAAACAACATCTATAAGCACAATTAATTTGGTGGATTGGCGCAACAGTGCACAGCCAATCTGTACTAAAGATGTTGTAACATAGGCGTATTTACAGTAATGTATCGATTAACTGGCTGTTTCAATCGGTAAATGAAACACATCATTTAAACTAAAACAGGTTTGAGGACAGGGCACGTTTTGTTTGTTGATTTATGGGCGCTGGCAGCAGGCGGTTAATCATGTGCATGCAAACTTTTCAGGCACATGAATATACCCTCGTAAAATTACCCGGCAATCTTCTAAATGGCCATGATTAGTATCATTTTGCTTAATGGCTTTAGGCATATTTAGATATTTAAGGGCCGATACCTTTGACCTATAATTAAAAAAACAAACAAGATGAACAAATTATTATTATCCGTTTTTACAATATTAATGATAGCCTCATTAAGAGGTTTTGGTCAACAAAAAAGTGAGTGGAACGTACGCGTTCGCGGTGTATATGTTGCTCCGCAGGAAAGTGCAACTATTGGTGTAATTGGTGGCGGTATCGATATCAGCAAGGTTGTTATCCCCGAAATTGACTTTACGTACTTCTTTATGAAGGATTTCTCGGCCGAACTGATACTGGGCACATCAAGGCATAAAGTAAACACTACGGCCTCAAATTTAACCGCTATTGGTGGCAGCTCATCTGCCGATGTTAGCCTGGGCAAGGTTTCATTATTGCCGCCAACGCTTACTTTGCAATATCACCTGCCAACGGGCATCGCATTTAAACCCTATATAGGCGCAGGTGCCAATTACACTATTTTTTATAACGCAAACGCGGGTGGAGTGGTAAAAAATGTTAGTTATCAAAACAAGTTCGCCTTCGCTACCCAATTGGGTTTCGACTATGATTTGAATAAGAAGTTCTTTTTGAACATAGATGTTAAAAAAGTGTTCTTATCCACCAATGCAAAGGTTGATGCATCCAATTTAACACCGGCATCAAGTCCCGAACTGGCGCCTACCCTGGCAGGCATTAAAGCCGATGTTAAAATTAATCCATGGCTAATTGGTGTAGGTTTTGGTGCCCGATTTAAATAAACCCCAGGTAATGCCATAATAAAACTCTACTTAAAAACCACCGCGGGCAACCAGCTTACGGTGTTTTTTTCATTTTACATATATACCTGTTTAATAAAAAAGCCCTGCATGTTGATGCAAGGCTCTTAGCAATATGATTGGCAGGTCGGTTACGACATTTTTAATTTCTTTTGGATGTCGGCAACGTAACCTTTAAACTTTTTATCGGTATCAATCAAATCTTCTACAGTTTGGCAGGCATAAATCACGGTAGAGTGATCGCGGCCACCAAAGAAATTACCTATTGATTTTAATGAACTTTTAGTATGGGCCTTGGCCAGGTACATAGAAATTTGACGGGCCTGCACAATTTCGCGTTTGCGGGTTTGTGATTTCACCATCTCGATAGGTACTTCAAAATATTCGCAAACCAGGCTTTGGATATATTCCATCGAAATTTCTTTCGATGAGTTTTTCACAAAGTTTTTCAACATTTGTTTAGCCAGGTTCAGGTCAATCTCCTTACGGTTTAAGGTTGATTGTGCCAGCAACGATACCATGGCGCCTTCCAGCTCACGTACATTGTTATCAATATTATGGGCTACGTATTCAATAACATCGTTTGATAGTTCGATACCATCCTGGTAGATCTTATTTTTAAGAATAGCCATACGGGTTTCCAGATCAGGGATCTGCAAATCGGCCGACAGGCCCCATTTAAACCTCGATAAAAGGCGCTCTTCTAAACCAGCCAAATCCTTTGGCGCCTTATCTGATGTAATAATCAGCTGCTTGCCGCTTTGGTGCAGGTGGTTAAAAATGTGAAAGAAAAAGTCCTGTGTTTTTTCTTTACCGGCAAAGTTGTGTACATCATCCATAATGAGCACATCAATAGCCTGGTAAAAATTAACAAAATCGTTAATGTTATTATGTTTAAGTGCGTCTACAAATTGCTGTGTAAATTTCTCGCACGATACATATAGTACCAATTTATCGGGCAGTGAACGTTTTATTTCGTTACCGATGGCCTGGGCAAGGTGTGTTTTACCTAAACCTACGCCGCCATAAATCATTAACGGGTTAAATGAAGTACCACCCGGTTTCGCGGCCACTGCGTAACCGGCCGACCTGGCCAGGCGGTTACAATCGCCTTCAACAAAATTTTCGAAGGTATAGTTTCTGTTCAGTTGCGGGTCAACATTTAACTTTTTGAGGCCGGGTATCACAAAAGGATTTTTAATGTCCTTATTAATAGAGATAGGGATCGGCATCGACTGATTTTTTGACTCGGCTCCATTTCCGTTCGAGGGCATATTAGTTGTATAGGGTTTACTTGATGATGATTGCTCAACAACAATATTATACTCTAAACGCCCTTCATCGCCCAATTGTTTTTTAATCGTTTTGCGTAATAACCCTACGTAGTGCTCTTCAAGCCATTCGTAAAAAAACAAACTTGGTACTTGTATCGTCAAGACACTCCCTTCCATTCTCAAGGCTTTTATCGGCTCGAACCAGGTTTTAAAGCTCTGGGCCGGTATGTTGTCCTTTATGATCTGAAGACAGCTATTCCAAACGTTAGTACAAGTTTTTTCCATATTAGATATAAGTAATTATTTGATTTCCAACCCCTCAGTCAACTTATTTCGGGACTGTTACGGAACATCAAATGTGTCCAAAAAAAGTGTATAAAAAAATTAAATTTTCACTTTTTTAACATTTCCCAAGTTATCAACAAAAGTTGTTTTTAAGTATAAAATTTGTATATAACGCAATGTTTTGTAATAAAAAATGCAATTGAATTATTTTTAATTTAATTTTTCGCATTGTGGCTAATACACTAAAAATCACCAAAATAACCTTGCTTTTCTTTACTTTCATACAGCAAAATCGAGGCAATTTTTTATCCTTTTCAGCCTTTTGCGTTGCACTAAAAACTAAAGCACTGGTTTAATGCTTATTAAAAATAAAAGCTGTTCTTTTGTTAATTATGGCACGGTACCTATACAAACCTGAAGCCCAACCCGCGGTACTAATATTCCCCAAAAACCTCCCGCAGTATATCCGCGATTTCTCCTAAGGTAGCATAATTTTCAACCGAAGATACTATAAAAGGCATTAAATTTTCTGTGCCCCTTGCTGCTATTCTTAATAGTTGTAAAGTTGTTTCAACAGCTTGGTTGTCTCTTTTGTTTTTGAGTTTTTTAATTTTTTCTATCTGCATTTTGCGGATGGAATCATCAACCCTAAACACACCCGAGGGGGCGTCTTCATGCTGGGTAAATTTGTTTACACCCACCAGGATTTTATCGCCGCTTTCAATATCATTCTGATACTGGTATGCCGACGCGGCTATCTCCTGTTGAATATAATCCTGCTCTATGGCTTTAACAGCGCCCCCCATGGCTTCAATCTTGTCCAGGTATAATTGCGCAGCGGTTTCTACCTCGTCGGTCAGGGCTTCTATAAAGTATGAGCCAGCCAGCGGGTCTACAGTATCGGTAACCCCACTTTCAAAGGCGATGATTTGCTGGGTACGCAGGGCTATTTTGGCTGCCGCCTCGGTTGGCAGGGATAAAGCTTCGTCGTAACCATTGGTATGCAGCGATTGGGTGCCGCCTAATACCGCCGCCAGGGCCTGGTTACTTACTCTTATAATATTATTAAGCGGCTGCTGTGCGGTTAAGGTCGATCCGCCGGTTTGGGTATGAAAACGCAACTTTTGTGCACCGGCATCGGTTGCTCCTAATTCTTTGGTAATATGCGCCCACATTCGCCTTGCAGCCCTGAACTTGGCTATCTCTTCGAAAAAGTTATTATGGCAGTTAAAAAAGAAAGACAGCCGCTTGGCAAATACATTTATATCCAGCCCTTTTTCAAGCGCCGCCTTTAAATAGGCTTTGCCGTTGGCCAGGGTAAAAGCCAGCTCCTGTACCGCCGTTGAACCAGCTTCCCGGATGTGATAGCCCGAAATAGATATGGTGTTCCACTTAGGCACTTCCTTGCTGCAGTATTCAAACACATCGGTAATTAACCGCATTGATGGAGTGGGCGGGTATATATAAGTACCGCGCGCGGCGTACTCCTTTAATATATCATTTTGAATGGTGCCCGAAATCCGGCCCAGGTCTGCCCCTTGTTTTTTTGCTAACGCGATGTACATGGCCAGCAAAATAGCTGCGGTAGCATTAATGGTCATGCTGGTGGTAATATCCTTAAGCTGTATACCATCAAACAATATTTCAATATCCTCCAGCGAATCGATAGCTACGCCAACTTTACCTACTTCGCCTTCGGATAGTTCATGATCGCTGTCGTATCCAATCTGCGTAGGCAGGTCAAAAGCTACCGAAAGACCGGTTGTTCCCTGGCTTAATAAATAATGATACCGCTTGTTTGATTCTTCGGCAGTTGAAAAGCCGGCGTACTGACGCATTGTCCAGGCTTTGCCCCGGTACATGTCTTTTTGAATGCCTCGTGTAAACGGGAACTGGCCCGGCAGCTCGTCCATCCTGGAGGGTTCGGTGTAAACTTCCTTTATTTCGATACCAGATGTGGTGCTGAATTTTTTAGCCATGTAGTTTAAAATAATTCTTCCAGATCTTGCCTCACCAGGTTAATGGCTATCTCATACGGATCATCTTCTAACTGACTTAAGTGGATGAGCACGGTTTTGCTCAGGTCCATGGCGGTAGCGTTTTGAGGGAGGCCTTTTACAGCGTTGTTTACCAGGCTCAGGGTGTCGTCCTTTACTCTTTTCATTACTGCCCAAACCCGGCTGCTTACATAAATTTGCTGGGTAACGTTATGCTGAAACTCGGTACGTATTTCGTTAACAATAACAATATGCAAATCGGCAGCCGAAAGGCCGCCTGCATTGAGGCGAATGAGCATATTAGCGGGATTAATACGATCAATAAATAACACAACGCGCTCGTAGGCTTGCAACCGCAATGGCAGGGTTTGGCTGCTTACACTACGCTTAAGCTCCAGCAGCTGTACCTGGTTTTGTTTATCAAGATATGGTTTAACCAGGTAAAAGGCTATCCATATAACACCGGCGCCGGCTACGGTAAACTTTAAAATATCAAGTAAATATTGGGTTGTAAGCATGGTTATTAAAATGTTATACAGAGGTCATAAAATAGCTATGGATGTAAAAATCCACATTTTACCTTATATTTGTATAGTTAAATATAAAATAAGATGAGTACTGCTGTTGAAATTTTACCGGTATCATTTACACCGGGCGCCGTTAAGGAACTTTTTAAGTTGAAGGATCAGCAAGAGATTGGCGATGAGTTTGGCCTGCGTGTTGGTGTTGAGGGTGGTGGCTGCTCGGGTATGAGCTACGTACTGGGTTTTGACCAGAAAAAGGATGGCGACCAGGAATTCATTATTGATGGTATAAAAGTATTTATGCACAAAGCCCATGGCATGTACCTGATGGGTATGCAGATAGATTTTCAGGACGGCTTAAATGCCCGTGGCTTTACATTTAACAACCCTAATGCTGCAAGCAGCTGTGGTTGCGGAACATCATTCTCTGTTTAAAATAGAATCAAGAGTTAAGAATCAAGATTCAAGACGAAGAATATAAAAGTAAAGTAAAAAGGCGGCCCAACGGGTTGCCTTTTTACTTTACTCACAGTATTTTATCAATAGTTTTTTTCATCCAATATGGTGCACTGGGCGACCGGCCTACCCAATGCAGGGCTACCTTTCCTGTTTTATCAAGTATAAGATTGGTAGGGTAAAGTTCGATGCCATATCGTTTGGCCAAATAGCCTCCCTCGGCTATGATCTGGTAATTGAAAGGCGTATCATCCATGAATTTTTTTATATAACTTTTAACATCCAGCGATACCGATACAAAAACAACATTATCATTCCCTTTGTAGCGGGCAACAACATCATTTAACTCGGGCACTTCCTGCATACAACCCGGGCAGCCTATAAAGAAAAAATTAAGCACAACAACTTTGCCGCGCAAATCTTTCAATGATATCCTGTTTCCGTTGATGTCATGGCTGGTGAATGGTGATATCTCTTCGCCTACCTTAAAATAAGCCGATTCGTTGGGCTTGGGCCATGCAGCCATATAATCGTAAGGCTCGCCGGGTGGCGTAGTTAGGGCAGGCGTTTCCGGGGCATTATCTTCCTTTGGTGCCGGTGCATCGTGAATAATGTTTGGGGGTTGATTACCTTTTACAATAATAAACTGGTTATTAATATTATTCCAATCGGCGGGCCAAATGGAATATTTCCTGCTAACCATTAACTTATTCCATTCTGCCATTGGGTATATCTTCCCGGCCGAATCTTTAACTACCGAATTCTTATCTAATTCCCATCTTATGGTTTTTGCGCTTGTTTTAACAACATCCTGGGCGCAGGCGATTGCGCTTAAGGTAGTAAGCATAATCAGCAAGCAGATATTTCTGATCACAAATGACGCATCCGTGTAAATATTTAAGGATTGTGATTTCATAAGGCGGTAAACTAACGGTAAGATATTATTTATTGATCAAATAGTCAATAGTATTTACCCAGCGAACTTGATTATTGTACTTGCAATAAAAACATTTTTGATGCTGTAACAAATTGGTATAGTGCTTAGTCATACGGTCAAGTTTTTTATTTTGATAGCATGCCGGTAAAAACCTCCTACAGAGAAAATATTTCGATTGCGTTACAATCCATTGCCGGTAACAGGCTGCGTACATCGCTTACGGCTTTAATTATTGCTATTGGTATAATGGCGCTGGTAAGTATTTTAACAGCTATTGAGGGGATACGGCAGTTTACCAATGATGCCTTTGCCGATTTGGGCGCCAACTCATTTACCATTCAAAACCGCGGCGAAGGGTTGAATTTTGGTAACGGCGGCCACCGCAAAATGTACCCGCCCATTACTTACGACCAGGCCGACCGCTTTAAAAAAACATTTAAACTGCCTGTTATCATTGCTGTTAATATTGATGTTACCGGCACCGCTGTTGCTAAATTCGGCAGCGAAAAAACAAACCAGAATATTTCGATATCCGGATCAAACGAAAACTACCTGGCCACCAGTGGTAAAAAACTCTCTTTCGGCCGTAACTTTTCAACTTCAGAATTGGAGCATGGTTCAAACGTGGTACTTATTGGCGACGAGATTAAGCAAAAGCTTTTTAAACACTCCGACCCGGTTAACCAAAACGTTTTTATTGGTGGTAACAAATACAAAATAGTGGGCGTAATTGCCTCAAAAGGTTCAAGTTCATTTGGTGGCGATAAGTTTTGTATTATCCCTATATTAAAAGCCAAACAAATTGACACCAATAGAAATGCTTCCTACACAGTTACCGTTAAAGTGAAAGGCCCTGGTGCTTTGGATGCTACCATTGGCGAGGCTACCTCGTTATTCAGGAATGTGCGCAGCCTTAATGTGGCCAGCCAGGATAATTTTGAAATATCACGAAGTGATTCGATCCAGAAAGAACTATCCGGTCAGCTGGCCGGGATTACTGCCGGTGGATTTGCCATTAGTATCATAACGCTGATTGGCGCTGCTATTGGCCTCATGAACATTATGCTGGTATCGGTAACCGAACGTACCCGCGAAATTGGGGTGCGTAAAGCCATAGGCGCCACACCTGCCGTAATACGTAAACAGTTTTTAATTGAGGCTATTGTAATATGCCTTATAGGCGGGGCGGCGGGTATAGTATTAGGTATGGCCGCCGGTAACGTCATCGCTGTTCAGATAAGCGGAACCTTTGCCGTGCCATGGGGATGGCTGATATTCGCGGTAGTACTATGTACATTCATCGGGTTGATATCTGGCTATTACCCGGCTAAAAAGGCCGCAAAGCTTGACCCGGTTGAAGCCCTGCGATACGAATAAGCTAAAAGCAGAAGGCTCAAGGCTGAAAGCAGGCAATAAAAACATATAACCCACTAAAATTCTTATCATAATAAAAATGCCGCAAGTTGTTAACAAGCGGCATTTTGCATTAATATCTTTTTTAAGTTAGCAGGTAAATTTAAGTCTGAATATAATACAAACCAGCCAAAGCACGGCGTTGGAATATACGCCTGCCAGTACATCGTCCATCATTACACCTGTACCACTGGGCAGGGCTTCCATTTTACGGATACCAAGCGGTTTAACAATATCAAAAAAGCGAAACAGTACAAGCCCGCCCAATAAAATGTAAAGGTTTTGCGGTAAAAACAACACCGAGATAAGCATACCGGCAACTTCATCTATCACCACGCGCGAACTGTCTTCGCCCCAATCCGGTTCAACCTTGTTGCTCACGTATACACCCCACAGGGTGATAACGATGGTTATAGCCAGTAAATAAAATGGATTTTGTAAAGCAGGAAATTGCCACAACAGCCAAATGCCGCCGCAGGTAACTATAGCCGCATAAGTGCCGCCGCCCTTTAAAAAACCGATGCCGAATATTGAGGCTATTATTTTGTTAAATTGGATCATTGTTATTCGTTCATTTGTTCAAGGTTCATTTGTTCATTGGTGCGTAGTTTGTCAGACTAACTTACTGCCTGCCACTTTTGCCAACTGCTAACTAAAAACCGCCCACTGCCGACTGAACTACTGCTTATCCAAAACATCTTCCGCGGCTTCTGCTACCTCCGGTTCGATGGTGTGGCGCCTGGGGAAGTTGAATAGCAGCGATGTTAATACAGGTATAATAAATATGGCTACTGTAAATACCGATGTAGCTATATCGGCGCCCTCGCCTTCCATCATTTTAGAGAAACCTGTTTCCGGGTAAAAGTGGATATATAATGATGCCGATAATTTTAAACCCAATACACCTATTACAATAAATGCCACAGTTTCCAGGAAGGTAAATTTCTCCATCAGCTTAACAAAGGCCTGGGCAACAAAACGCATAGCCAGTATGCCTATGAATACGCCTATGTAAATCAAAACCACATGATCTGTAAAAGCTACTGCAGCAAATACGTTATCAATAGAGAAAGCCAGGTCCATTAATTCAACCAGCGCAACGGTGGCCCAAAATACCCCAAATACACCCACTGTTGATTTATATAGCCAGTTTTTGCTTTTGTCAACCTCTTCTTCTTCGCCTCCTGCGTTTGCAGCCTGAATTTTACCTTTAAAATAATCAAAGCAAAGGTATAACAGGTATAAGCCGCCAATGGGTTTTAACCACCATATTTTTACCAGCCACGCGGCCAGGAAAAGACAAACACCCCGCAATACATAAGCGCCAATGATACCATAACGTAAAGCTTTTTTACGCTGATCTTTAGGAAGATCGAGCACCATGGTTGCAAGCACGGCGGCATTATCTACAGATAGCAAACTCTCTATCAGGATCAGGTTTAAAATAATGAGCAGGCCGGCTTTAATATCGGGGCCTAATATTGTATGTAAATCCATATAAACAGGTAATGTATTTTTGTTAAGGTTAAATAAACTAAATTAAATCGGTATTGAGCATGCTTTTTAAAATATTGGCTTGCACATCGATATTGCTGATATTATCAAGGAAGGTAATATCCGAGATCTTTTTATAATTATCGGCAAGCAGGGCGGCAATTTCCGGCGGCATATGAGCTTTCATCGCAGCGGCGTTGCCCTCAAGCCTGTCGTTTTTGTCTTTGAGTTCATACATCAGCCGCTCTTTTTTCGACATATTGGTGGTCATATCCAGCCCGGCTATTTTTGCCACGTCAAAAAACACAAACAGGTTATCGCCGGGGGCATATATAAAATACCTATCGGCCTCAATAAATTTGTAAACCTCGATAACCTGCGCTCCTGATTTTAAACCGCAATAAAACTCTGTTTTAAAATCATATTTGCACAACACCCCCATCAGCTTACGCTGAATTTTGGCGTATTCATTTTTGTAAACGTCCGTTAGGTTAAAGGCCGTAACCTCTTCCATCAGGTCGGTGCTGATAGTGTAAAAAAAATCGGCCGCAAACCTTGAGCTAAACGCGTTGATGTTTTTAGACAGTGGGTTTTCTGTTGAACTATCCGACAATACCTGGAATAGCTTTCGTAACGATAAGTTGATCTTGAGCGCCTGCCTTTGCTTTTCAAGGTTAAAGTTTGCCAGGGTATAAGTGGGGTCGTTCAGCCGTTCAATCATCTCGCGGTTAATCTGAATTTCATCAAACAACAGGCTTACATTGGTCTCGTTGTTCTTTTTGATCTTCCGGAGCAAATCTATGAGGCTTTGGGTAAACTGTAGGTGGAACAGGTCGAGTTTATTGATATCAAGCTCGGGATTGGCCTCAAACAGTTTATGGATTACCTGGCTGCGCAGGTAAATTTTATAAATCATATCGTCGCCAAAAAATACAGAAAGCAGTTGCAGCTTACTGAGCATCCGGTTACTCTGATTTAAAATATTTAACCTGTTTTCGTCCATGGAGAAGGAACAAATTTACGAAAAAAGAAACCCCACCCAAACCCTACCCTGAAGGCGAGGCCTTTAAATGCAAATCGCCTGTGAAGACACAGGCGATGGGGAAATTAAGTCATTACGAGCGCAGCGCGGCAATCGCGAACTGTGCAGTGTGTGCAAGATTCGAGATTGCTGCGTTCCTTATAATGACGTGTTTGTAAGTTATTGACTGTCACTATAAAATATCCGTCATTGCCACGAAGCAATCCCCTACATGCTTAGTCCCACATAGTTCGGGATTGCTTCGTACCTCGCAATGACGGTAGTTTAGAGCATTCGTTTAACTTATATCCCTTGCACGTCATAACGATCTTTTTCAGGTTTTACCGGATGGATACGCGCAATGACATAAAGAGATGATGGGACTTCGCTTACGCGTTAGTCACATGCTTTTTCAACTCTGTTTCCAGTGTCTGCAATTCGGTGTTAAGTACCTTTCTGTTGGCAGTACCTTCATCATGAATACGTTTTACCTCGGTAAGGGTTTCAATCAGCGATGCGGTTGTGCGTTTCAGGGTATCCAGCGATACTACCGTTTTCTCATTCTCGCGGGCAACGTCAATACTGTTTTGTTTAAGCAGCTCGGCATTTTTTTGCAGGATGGTGTTGGTTGTATCCGAGATCTTTTTCTGCATCTCCACATTTTCCTTCTGGCGGTTCAGGGCAACAGCTATCGTAAGCTGATTTTTCCAAACCGGGATGGTGGTTGATACGATGGATTGTGCTTTCTCGGCTATGGTAGTGTTATTACTTTGCACCACGCGTATTTGTGCCAATGATTGCATCATGATAAACCTTACTACTTTCAAGTCGGCAAGGCGTTTATCAAGGCGATTCACAAAATCGCGCAGGTCGGCAATTTCGTAATCGTTATAGGCCGATGGGTTGGCATCCATTTGCGCCAATTGCTCACTCAGTTCATTGTATTTTAACTGACCGGATATGATCAGCTCTTCCATCTGGTGGATGTAAGTCACGTTGCTGTCAAACATAGTTTGCAACGAACTATTGTCCTTCAGTGAGTTAACCCTACCTGCCTTAATCTTATTGGTGATCTTATCGATGTTGTTAATCACCGTATCGTACTTCTGAAATAGTTTTTTGGCATCAAATACCAGCTTTTTCATGAAAGGGATATGGGAGATAAACGAGGTGAACGCGTTTTGGTTCAGCTCATCTACGTCAATATAGTTCAGTTCGGTAAGCAGGTCGTTTATCAGCAAACCAACTTCGCCGGAGTTATAGGTACGTACCGAAGTTAAAAAGTTGTTACTATACTTCTCCATCGATGCCTGCACATCAGTGCCATAGTTAAGGATGGAGTTAACATCCTTAGGGTCAAGAGCCTTGGCTACTTCACTGTACTTTTGCACTTCGGTAGGCGTAATGTTAGTTAAATCTACATTACCCTCCTTATCCAGTAATTTTACAGGAGTGGTTGTTCCCGGTGCCGGAGTTATATCCAGGTTAACCGGGGTTATATTTATCGGGGTGTTATTTGGTGCGCCTTCCATTTTCTTGCGTTTTTAATGGTGATTTTGGTCAGTCGTGAGTGGTGAATGGTCAGTTGTGTGTAGTTAGTTAGTTAGTTAGTGTTGATATGCTTCTATACTTACCATTCACTGCTCACTATTCACCACTCACCAACTCACTATAAATAATTATTGGTAACTGTTTTAACGGTTTCTTCCAGTTTGCGGTCGCGGGTTGGTTCGCCAATGGCATTAAATTTCCATTCGCCGTTCTTTTTGTAAAAAACGCCCATAACCATGGCAACGTGGCCCGCAAAATCTTTACTGTGTGCAATATCATAGGTAGCAAACACTTCGTTTACACGGGTTGGTGTACCTTCATAAATGCGGATGGAGGCGAAAGGAATAGTACCAAAATCCTGTCCGCGAAAGCTGTTCAGCATAAATGCTACATAGGCTACCGATGCAGGCAAACCCGGAAGGTTTACAGTAATTACTTCATTGTCAATACCGTCGTTGCCGTTTAAATCGCCGGTAAGGTCGTCGCCGCTATGTTTTACCGAGCCATCTTTTGATTTTAAATTGCCGAAATAGATCACATCTACCAGGCGTTTGCTTTCGTCAAACAAAGCGCAACTGGCGTCAAGATCAACCGCTTCTTTGGTTACGCCAAAGCCAAAAAGGCCTTTTTTTTCAATGGCTCCCCAGTTAATACCCACGCAAACACTTTGTAATTTGCTGCCGTTACTTTTTTCGAGGCTGATGCGTTGTCCCTTTTGAAGATTAATTGCCATAGCCGTTATTGATATTTGTTTAAATAATCCTGCAGGCCACCTTTCATACCAACGCCAACAGCTTCAAATTTCCAGTTATTATCTTTTTTGTAAATACGGCCAAACTCAACAGCGGTTTCTATCGAGAAATCTTCTTCCAGCTCATATTTCAAAATATCGGCACCTGTTTCGGCATCAAATATCCTGATGAATGAGTTGCGCACCTGGCCAAAGTTTTGCCTGCGTGCTTCGGCCTCATGGATGGTTACTACTATACAAATTTCAGATACCTGCGGGGAAATTTTAGACAGATCGACCTTTACCTGCTCGTCATCGCCATCGCCCGCGCCGGTAAGGTTATCGCCGGTATGCTCAACCGCGCCATCCGGGGATACCAGGTTGTTATAAAACACAAAATATTCGTCGGCCAGTAATCGTTTATTGTCGCCCAAAATAAAAACAGATGCGTCTAAATCGAACGCGCTGCCTGTTGATGAGCTATTGGTATCCCAGCCCAGCCCTATAGTAAATTTGGGGGCGTGGATGCTTTCGCGCTGGCCTTTTTGCAAATTAATTGCCATGTTTAATCAGATTTTTATTGTTTATAAATAGGTTTTTGGTAATAAAGTTAAGGTTTTGGGCATAGGCATCAATAGTATGGTAGCCATTGCCCAAAGCCATATCATATAGCAAGTTTACAAAATCCATTGTTTGGTTTTGTATAAAAATACTAAAGCAATCGGGATTGTAATTCAATATATATTTAACTATCCGGGTATTAATAGCAAAGTTGCCGCTTTGTATAATGGGCTCCAGGTCGAAAATAGTTTTTACCTGGTGATAGTTTAAAAAGTTCTCGATGTTGGGGTGGATGGTTTTATTCACCAGCTCGGCAAAGTACAGCATATAAATATCATTGCTCAGGCCGTATGCATCCACCATCTTCATGATCATGCGCTCGTGGCTGCCGGTTATTTTAATATCATCTAAAAATATCAGCGTTTTACCGGTCAAAAAATCCTTGTCGATATGGAATGAGTCGTTCCCTATCAGGTTCATTCTTTGCTCGGCGTTCAGTTCGCCATAATCTTCCTTATACGTAATGGTGCGGTGTACCTTGGTTTCCTGCACTACTGCGTATCCGTGTTGTGCCAGCCAGCGGTTAAGGCCGTATACAAACCATGTTTTCATGGCAAAGGTAGCTGTTGGGATAAACGAGTAAGGGCTTGATATCACCACAATTTGCTGCGTGATGGGTTGTTTTGATAAAATATGCCCAATAAAACCATCCGCTAAAGCGCAGCCAAATTTCCGGGCTACGGCTTCATCCCCAAATTTGAAACGGCTGTAGCTATCCGGGCAAAAGCCGAAGCTGCTATCGTTATCAACATGATGTAATGAGTAGGTAGCGTTCATTAGCTTAATAAGGCTAAAATAGATTGGTTGTTTGAATTGATAAGCAAACTTTTTATACCGGCCGCAAGTGCACCGTCAATATCAGCTTTAGGGTTATCGCCTATATGTATAATATCAGTTAAATTGATATCCTTATGGGTGTTAACCTGTTTGATGTTTTGCAGCATTAAATTAAACAAGGCCGGGTTTGGCTTCGACATCCCCACCTCGTCTGAGTACAGTTGAAAATCAAAGTAATTGCTCATCTTTAATTCCACCAGTACCTTTCTTAAGGTTGCCCCCTTTATAAAACCGGTATTGCTTAACAAACTAAAGGTACTACCTGTTTTATCTTTTAGATGCTGCAACGTGGAAATTGTTACAGGCGAGTATACCAGCGGCAAGTAGTAAAACAACAGCTTCTCCATATCCTGGTACAGTTTGCCGGTATCAATATCTGATAAGCTGAGCTGATTGTCATTAATCAGGCTAATCACCATCAGGTACATCTCATCGGCATCAATGTTTTTGCCTGTGTTTTCATTCACCGCGTTGCACATCAAATCCACCTGCCTGAAAGCCCTGGCCACCTCGTCGATGCTTTTACCTGCAGGATTAAAATCCCGGTGAAAGATTTTGGTACGCTCTATTTTAAAATATGGATTTGATTTGATCAGCGTAAGCCAAAGATCGAAGGAGTAGTGTTGGTACATTGCAGGCCGTGTAGGTTGTACGTGATACGTTGTAAGTTATACGTTTTGCCTAATTAGCAAATATAGATGTACAACAAAATTTTCAATATTGTTAGCCATTATAAATATAGGTTGTACGCGATATGTTGTAAGCTACACGTTTTTTTACCAAACAGGCACGTACAACGTATAACTTACAACGTACAACCCAATTCAATACTGTTTAAGTAGTTCCAAAAAATTATCCGTTGCAAATGGTTCGCCAATGGCGCGGAATTTCCAGGTTCCGTCTTTACGGTATACCTCGGCAAATTTCATGGAGCACATACCGTTGTAGGTGGCATCGCCCGACAGGCTGAATTTGGCTATCTCTTTGCCATGGTTGTCAACAGCGCGGATAAAGGCATTCTCGACCATGCCAAAATGCTGATTTTTCCTTTGGCCCTGGTATATGGCTACAATAAACAGGATGCGATCGTATTTCGGATCCAGCGCATCCAGTTTCACGATGATTTGCTCATCATCGCCAGCGCCAGCGCCTGTACGGTTATCGCCCGTAAGCCAGATATGGTTTGATGGATGGCGCATGGAGTTAAAATAAACCACATCGCCCTCATATAAATTTATTTTGTTGCCGTTGGGTTTTTGAAACGTGCGGCCCCTGTTGGCCACATGGCCGTTTTTATCCAGCAGGAAAGCTATAGCATCCAGGTCATACTCCACTTCTTCACCGCCGCCGCCAAATAGTTTGCCCAAAAAACCGCCGCCACCGCGGCTTTGCCTTACATCCCAGCCTAAGCCAATGGTCACCGACGACAGGTCGAAGCTTTCGCCCTTATCATTTTTACGAAGATCAATTGTTTGACCTTTAACCAGATTAATTGCCATAATAATATTGTTAATCAATAAAAGCCAGCCCCCTTCCGGGGAGGGTTGGGTGGGGACGCCCCTTGTTATTTAATAATTTGCCCCTTAAAATACTTGCTTAAAAAGAAGGCAAGATCCTCCTTGTAACCCACGCCCGATGCCTCAAACTTCCAGGCGCCGTTACGGCGGTATAAACGGCCAAACTCAATAGCTGTTTCGATAGAAAAATCTTCGCCCAACTCATATTTGCAAACTTCGCTGCCGGTTTGCTCATCAATAATGCGAATGTATGAATCGCGCACCTGGCCAAAGTTTTGCCTGCGGGGCTGTGCTTCGTGAATGGTTACCACAAACAATATCTCCTGTATTTTACCATCAACTTTAGTTAAATCAATATTGATAGATTCATCATCGCCGCCATCGCTGTTGCCGCCCGAAGGATCGTCGCCGGTGTGATGAACAGCGCCGTCAGGCGAATCTACGTTGTTATAAAAAACGAAAAATTCGTCTTCAGGTACAAACCTGTTGCCATCTATCATGATAGCCGATACGTCCAGGTCGAAATCATAACCTGTGCCTTCATTTGGGTTCCAGCCCAAACCAACTGTCATTTTCGACAGTCCGATATCTATTTTTTGTCCTTTTTGAAGATTAATAGCCATTGTAAAATGTATTTATATATTGACAAGCAGGCCGCGTAATTGTTACGAAAATGGCCTCAAATTTTGCTTAACTAAGGTTTAAAATGCACAACTAAGGTATATGTTTTTTTGATATACAGTATGAAATAAAAATGAAGGAACCAACCCGCCCTATTCCCCGAAAAGGGTACGCCCTATAGGTCCGATGCCTATGATGCGAAGGAATTTGCAGACTGCTCCCGCAGGGCAAAAGCCCGTCAGAAAGCTGGCCGGGCCAGACGCTGGCACCTGGCATCGGGCGCGGGCCGGTATACGTCAATATCGAACATAAACTAAGGGCATGCTATTGGCGAAGGCTAAAATCGTTTTAGCATAAGGTTTACTTATTAGCATGGGTATTATTAAACCATTAATACATTTGCTAATCCGTTTTAGCATGACGTATACCTTTCAACAAGGGCATTTAAAGCAATCACCTGTTTAAACAAACCGCCACGCAATACAGTTGCACAACAAACGTTATTGCTTTTGTCACCTGAACTATTGCAAAAATGATCCGAAAACTGCTTTTTATTTTATTGCCAATATTGGCCTTGCTATCGGGCTGCCATAAACATAGTTTTAATAAACCCAGGTTAGACACCTTACTGGTTACGCTGAATGCGCATGAGCAGAATATGGGTAGCATCGCGATAGCAGATAACGGAACGATTGTTTACCAAAAGGCTTTTGGCTACAGCCGAATAAATGGCACTATTAAAACGCCGGCAAATGTTCATACCAAATACAGGGTGGGGTCTATCACCAAGATGTTCACCGCTGTTATGATTTTTCAGCTTATTGAAGAGGGTAAGCTTACGCTAACTACTACATTGGCTAAGTATTACCCGCAATTACCCAATGCAGGCAAGATTACTATTGCCCAAATGCTGAGCCACCACAGCGGGCTTCATAATTTCACCGCTGATTCGGGTTATCTTAACTATATGGGCAAGCCGAAATCTGAAGCGGAAATGACAGCCATTTTTGCAAAGCAGAAAGCCGATTTTGAGCCCGGCATTAAAGCCGCGTATAGCAATACAAATTTTGTACTGCTGGGTTATATCATCGAAAAAATTACTGGTAAAAGCTATCCCGAAGAACTGAAGGAACGCATTACAACCAAAATAGGATTGGAAGATACTTATTATGGCACTAAAACCGATTCGTTAAATGATGAAGCTTATTCCTATAACTACATCTCTGGATGGAGCCAGGTGCCCGAAACAGACATGAGTATTCCGGGCGGCGCAGGAGCCATTGTAGCTTCACCTACCGACCTGGTTCACTTTATCGACGCACTTTTTGCCGGCAAACTCATCAGCAACACAAATTTGGAGCACATGAAACTGATGAAGGATAATTTTGGTATGGCGATGTTTATTTTTCCCTTTGATGATAAAACAGGTTATGGCCATAGTGGCGGTATCGACGGATTTTTGAGTCAGCTTATTTATTACCCGGCCGATAAGCTGTCGGTGGCTTACATAGCCAACGGTATCCGGTATCCTACTAATGAGATTGTCGCGGATGCTTTGAGCATTTATTATAATAAGCCCTTTGCAATGCCCGAATTTAAGAGCGTTGAGCTTAAAAGTGCCGATCTGGATAAGTACCTCGGCAATTACTCCAGCGTTAAAATGCCCCTAAAAATAGCTATTACTAAAAACAAAACAACGCTGATAGGGCAAGCCACCGGCCAAAGCGCCTATCCGCTCGAGGCCAGGGGTAACGATAAATTCGTACTGGATTTGGCAGGGGTTTCACTTCGGTTTGATACCGTTAAGCACAGTTTTTATTACTTTCAAAATGGTGAAACCTATTTGTTTACCAGGGATAAATAGTTGGAAACACTCCATGGCTAAACTGTAAAATTTTCCTATTGCTGTTTCTCCGTTCCCGCAGGGTCTCTCTTGTTATAATACCATCAGGATTACTTGACCCGATAACTATTACCAGCGAATAATTTTAATTTTGTTATAAAAAATACGCATATGATCCTGAGTGTTAAAAATATTGGTGTGTGTGGTTTATTGTTATTGGCATCGCTAAAAATATCTGCCCAAATCGCTGTATCGGCTTTGCGGTGCGAATATCGGGATACACCCGTAGGCATAAATACACCAAACCCGCAGCTTAGTTGGCTTTTGTTATCTAATGCACAAAATGTTAACCAAACTGCTTACCGCATATTAGTTGCTGATGATCCGTTGCTGTTACAGAAAAACGATGGAAACATTTGGGACACAAAGAAGACCATGTCTGATCAGTCTATCCAGGTTATTTTTACAGGCAAAAAACTAATAGCTGCAAAGGTTTATTACTGGAAACTAATGGTTTGGGATAATCACGGTAAACCTTCGGCCTGGAGCAAGCCTTCACAATGGCAGATGGGCTTATTAACAGCCGACGACTGGAAAGGTGCAAAATGGATAGCTTATGAAAACATTCCCGATTCATTGCGCCTGGTACCTGCTATTGCGAATACCGGTGACAGCAGGTGGAATAAAGGCAAAGACATTTTACCCATACTACGCAAGGAAATTAATATAAAAAGGGAAATTAAAAAGGCGACCATATTCATCATCGGACTTGGTCAGTTTGAATTAAGCATCAATGGAAAAAAGGTTGGCGACCACTTTTTAGATCCGGGATGGACGCAATATGATAAACATGCTTTATACGTTTCGTTCGACATTACTAAAAACCTGGTAAAGGGCGATAATGCATTTGGGGTAATGCTGGGGAATGGTTTTTATTACATCCCGGGCGAACGCTACCATAAACTGAAAGGCGCCTACGGCTATCCCAAAATGATATGCCGTACGTTAATTGAATACAAAGACGGTACAACCCAGAATATGGTGAGCGACGAAAGCTGGAAAGCAGCCCCCGGCCCGGTTACATTTTCAAGCATCTACGGTGGCGAAGATTACAACGCCACCTTATACAATAAAGGTTGGGATAAAGCCGGCTTTAACGATACACAGTTCAGGAAGGCAGTTGTTGTATCCGGCCCCCCGATACTTGAAGCACAGGCGGCGGAACCGTTAAAGATATTCGATCAGTTTACTGTTAAAAAAATTACGCACCCCAAGCCAGGTGTTTGGGTGTATGATATGGGGCAAAACGCATCGGCCATTCCGCAAATAATGGTAAAAGGCAAGCGCGGGGCTGTTGTTAAAATTACCCCTGCCGAGCTTTTGGACGACAAAGGCCTTGTTATGCAGGCCCCTGTTGGAAGCCCTGTTTACTTTAATTATACGCTTAGCGGCCAGGGTACCGAGGTATGGCATCCGCAGTTTATGTATTATGGTTTCCGCTACGTTCAGGTTGAGGGCGCGGTGCCTGCAGACCAAGCCGAAAGTTCAGCGCTGCCCGCCATTGTAGAAATTAAAAGCCTGCATACCCGCAACAGCGCTGCTACAATCGGATCATTCAGTTGCTCCAATGAATTGTTCAATAAAATATTTAAGCTGATTGACTGGGCTATAAAAAGCAACACAGCCAGTGTATTTACCGACTGCCCTCACCGCGAAAAGCTGGGGTGGCTGGAAGAAGCACACCTGGTTGGCAGTTCGATACACTATAACTATGATATTGCCACGCTTTGCCGTAAAGTGATAAAGGATATGATAAACGCGCAAACGAAAGACGGTTTAATACCCGACATAGCGCCAGAGTTTGTACAGTTTGACGGTGGTTTTCGCGATTCGCCTGAATGGGGAAGCAACGGTATTATTTTGCCGTATTACGTTTACCAATGGTACGGTGATAAACAAATATTGAACGAGAGTTATGATATGATGACGCATTATGTGGCCTATCTTGAAAAAAAATCAAAGGGCCATATCCTGTACTTCGGCCTCGGCGATTGGTATGATATAGGTCCGGGGGATCTGGGGCCGTCGCAATTAACGCCTGCAGGAATAACCAGCACCGCCATTTACTATTATGATTTAACCCTGCTATCAAAAATTGCCCGGATACTAAATAAGCCCGAAGACGAACAAAAATATACCGCATTGGGCGCCGAGGTAAGAGCTTCATACAACAAAACGTTTTTTAATACACAAACAAGCCAATACGGTACAGGCAGCCAGGCGGCCAATGCCATGTCGGTATATATGGGACTGGTCAATCCCCAAGATAAAAATAAAGTAGTTGCCAACCTTGTGCAGGATATCCGTAATCATAACAATGGTATTACTGCGGGCGACATTGGTTACCGCTATTTATTGAGGGTATTGGATGATGCAGGCCGTTCTGATGTAATATTTGATATGAATAACCGCTCAGACGTGCCGGGTTATGGTTACCAGATTGCACAGGGAGCAACATCGCTTACCGAATCGTGGCAGGGCAACCGTATATCCAGCAATAACCATTTTATGCTTGGTCACTTAATGGAATGGTTTTATAGCGGCCTTGGAGGCATCAGGGCAGATACAGGATCAATAGGTTTCCGCCATATTATCATTCGTCCCGAAACGGTAGGTGATGTAAGCGAGGTGAAAGTAAACTATCAATCTCCGTATGGTAATATTAGCAACGAATGGAAAAAAACACCTGCTGTTTTTTATATGAACACAACCATCCCGGTTAATGCCAACGCAATAATTTATTTGCCGGCTAAAAAAAACAGCTTAATTAGGGAAGGCGGTAAAAGCATCACCATTAATAAAAATATAAAACTTTTAGGATTTAAAAACGGCAAAGCACTCATTAAAGCGGGATCTGGTAAGTACTCCTTTACCGTGGCTGGCAAATAGCAATGTGTGAGCAGCCTTTCTCCGGGGACTTAAATTGTAAAAGAAGAAGGTAGTGAGCTATAGTGGCAGATGTATCAGGGCAAAGGCATCTAAATGGTGGTAATTAATAAAAACGCTACAGATGAGGATAAGTTGGCATAAGTTTTAACAAATTGCCGCCAGAATTGAGGTTATTGAAGACAATTCCAACAAACACAAACAGCCCCCGCTGGCGCAAGCCTCCTTGCTTGTGTGGCAACATGCTTAATATATTCCATAAGTTCAATTCGGCGCGCGAAAATTCCTCTTACGCACTAATCTCAAGCTTATACCCTTTACCGCGTATAACAACGATTTTAATATTGGGATCGGGTTCCAGTTTTTTTCTGAGTTTTGATATAAACATATCCAGGCTGCGCCCCACAATAACGCCTTCGTCTTCCCATATTTCTTTTTGTAGCCGGCTTCGCGCTATGGTCTGGTTGGGTGCCGATGCAAAAATGAGCAGCAGGCGCGTTTCAGTTCCGGTCAGGTCTGTAGTGTTTCCGTTTATTGTGAGCTTACGATTCTTCTCATCAAACAACACCGCGCCCAAAGTAAACATGTCAGTGTACTGATCGTCGGGCAAGTTTTTTTTCGGCTTAACCGATCTAAAAAAAACAAAACCAACAAATGCTAAAAATGGCAGGCTGCCCAGCAGATATCCATTTTTTGCTGTAATTATACCCGCCGGTTTGAATTTAATGTTGATCATGTAACATGCTGTGGGTTGCTTTCTTCCTATACATGCCACAATATCATCTTTCTTATTTTGGGATATAGCGTATCCATAAATTATATCTGAGTTGCCACAGTTTAAAACGTTTACAACATAGTCACGTGCCAGCGGGTCTTTGGCCAACAAACGGCTGGTAGTATTCACCAGCGAGGCTGGTTGAAAAGTAAGCTTATTCTCAAACGTTATCTGGTATTCATTTTCTGCAATTTTTTTTACCGGGAGCACCCTTGATGTACTGTCGCCCGATTGTAAGAGCAGTTCATGGCCGAGCCTGCGGAGCAAAACCTCCCTCCTGGCTATATCGAAGCTGTCATCGTTCTTGATACTGAAAGCCACGCAGATCACAGCTATAAAAGGAAGTATCGTCAAGCCGAACAGGTACTTGCGTTTCCCGGCGAGTAGATTTCTGCTATCTAACATAGTGTCAATATTTTATTTACAAAGTTTACATTTTTATTTACAATCCAAGTTCTTCACGCCGAAATATATCAAAGTAATTTTGCTCCATCAATTCTGATAGGAATCATAAAATGCATGATTAAACATATGTTTTACTTAAAATTTAAAAAAATGAAAAAGCTATTTGTATTTGTTCCGGCTATCGTCCTGGTATTATTTCTGCTAAATTCTTTTGTGCTAAAAGAAAAGGAAGCAAAAAGGAAACCAATAAAAGAAGGCAAATCATCGGCGATTGTCAACGTGATTTTTAAATCTGCCGATGGCGGACAAACATGGCAGGATATTAGTGAAGGACTGCCTGAAAATTTGCAGAGAGAAGGTGTGTGGAGAGATGGTTTATTTGCAAATGACAGTGGGCTATACTTACGTGCCGGAAAAGGGGTTTATCATAGTGAACCAAATTCCACAACTCCTTTTTGGACAAAAGAAATTTTCCCTGGTAACCAGCGTAACATTACCCCCGGCAATAATGGGATACTTGCCTATGATTTCAGGGGTCGTTTTTTACAAAAAATAAACGGGACGAATAATTGGTCGCCCATGTACACGAATTTTCAAGAGCAAGCCGTACGCTTAGACAGAACGGTAGATTGGATGTACAAAAATTATAAAGAGAGAGAAGTACGCACCGTTTTTGAAACTGCCGCAGGCACAGTTTTCATTGGCACCGGCAATAGCCTTTTTAGATCTACTAACGGTGGAAAAACCTGGAAACAAGTGCATCTTAGAGACGGTAGAATGAAATTGGCAGAATCGGACGGTGTACTCCTGGCTACCAGCAAAGATGGAATATTAAGATCGACCGATGATGGCGAAAACTGGGATCGTGTGATTAGCGAAGGTGGCGTTGGCATCGCTGTGGAACGTATAGATGGAGGATTTGCTGCTATAGTAAACAATACAATAACCCAAACAAATAGCGTACACATTTCACTGGATAGTGGAAAAACCTGGAATGCTATAGGCGAAGAACTTCAACCTTCCTGGAGTAGTTCATTAATGAAACAAATAGGCTTGTTTAAATCTTCACCGGAGATTTTATCAATTAAACAAATGGGTAAATATTTAGTATGCGGCCGCTCAGATGGTATATTCCGGTCAGCTGACATGGGCAAAACATGGAAAAAACTTTTACTTCCTGCTGCAGAAAATTTTGGCTTCAATTTATCTGTTTCGGGCAACGTAATTTATGCCATACCAAATAAAGGATGTTAAAAAACTAAAGCTCAGGAATAAGGTGTGTTGCGGATTTAAATCATTGGGTAATTTTTGGAATTTCCTGGTGTTTGATTCTTATTCGTAATGATTCGTTTTAAGTATTAAAGGCTTGCCGGTTACAATACCGGCAAGGCCTAAAATCCTGACTTAAACTTACTCCGATCTCAAACTCTTCACCGGGTTAGCCAATGCGGCTTTTATGGCAGTGTAGCCTACGGTGAGCCAGGCTATAATCAATGAGCCCCCTATAGTTGCGGCAAAAAACCACACACCTATCATTATCCGGTAGGCGTAGTGCTGCAGCCATTGATGCATAAAATACCAGGCTACAGGGGTTGCAATTAAAAATGCAATAGAGATAAGGATGGTAAATTCTTTTGAAAGCATCACCAAAATATCTTTTACAGGCGCACCCAGCACCTTGCGGATACCAATTTCCTTTTTACGCTGCACAGCCATAAATGAAATAAGGCCGTATAATCCCAGGCAGGAAATAAAAATTGCTATGCCCGAAAATATTTTATAAAGCAGCGAAAGCTGGTTTTCCTGCTGATAGGCTGATGCAATGGACTGGTCTAAAAAATTGTATCCAAATATATAGTCCGGAAAATACTGATTCCACAGCTTTTCCATCGCCGGGATAATGGTTGTTGTATGGCCAAGGTTTATTTTTAGGCTTACCATACCATATCCTTTTTTCATCGTAGTCATTACCACCGGCACCATGGGGTCCCGTAACGAATTAACATGAAAATCTTTTAAAACACCTACTATTGGTAACATTTTCCCGGCAACCTTTATCTTTTTTCCGATGGCGGCTTGCGCATTTGGTAAGCCAAGTCCCCGCACAACAGTTTCGTTCACCACAAACTCGCGCATAGTATCCGAAGGTTGGTAAATGCGGCCCGCTGCAAACTGTAAATGGTATAAATTAAAAAACGAGGTATCGGCTTCATTCATGTTCGTAATCATATTGGGCTCGGTAGCGTGATTTTCGGGCGTGCGTAAATCGGTATAATATCCGCCGCCCGCCGGCGATGCCATACTCAGGCTAAAATCCCGTATGCCTGGCAGTTTTAGCAGGTCGTTGCGTAGCGCCTCCATTTTGCTCGCCCCAATACTATCGTTCGGGAAACCGGCATTAATAACGGCATCTTTATTAAATCCTAAATCAGCCATCCGAAAGTAATTCATTTGCGATGCAACAATCAATGTTGCGATGATGAGCGTTTGGGCAATTACAAATTGAAATACAACCAAACACCTGCGAAAAGAAATTCCTTTTTGACGCTCGGCCCCGGGAGATGATCCTTTTAGCACTGTAACTGAATTAAAGCCCGATAATACCAGCGCCGGGTAAAAGCCAGAAAAGGCGGTTACCAGCACCAATGCCAGCAGCATAAATAAAAGCACATTGTTGCTGTACAATATTGTTGTGGCAAGGTGAATATTAAGCAGCTCATTGATATAAGGGATGCAAAACAAAGTAACGCCGGTTGCCACTATTAACGCAAGTAAGCAGGTTATGCCTGTTTCGCCAAAAAACTGCATCATTAACTGCGTGCGGCTGCCACCCAGCACTTTCCGAACGCCCACCTCTTTACCCCGGTTCATGGCCTGCGCGGTAGTAAGGTTAATAAAATTTACACAGGCAATAACCAGCAGAAAAATACCTATTGCGCCTAAAGCGTAGGTCAAATCTTTACTAAAAGTATGCCCGTTGTAATTATTAAACCGCGAATCGGAATGTATTTGGTTCAATGGTTGCAAAACAAGATCGTATCCGGCATTTCCGGGCGAGGTATGTTTGCCCATAAATCCGTTCAGTAAATGGTCAAAATGTTCTTTAGTCTCGTTCGGTGCCAGTTGTACAAAACAATTATCCGCATCATTTATACTTCCCCAGCTGTTAAAATCAGCATAATTACGCATGGTTTCGTAAGACAATACACCTTTTATCGGAAAATCTGTATTCGGCGGAATATCATCAAGGATACCGGTGACCTTAATATTCTGGCCATCCATTTTTAATGTTTTGCCTACGGCTGTTTTCCAATCGCCAAAATATTTAGTGGCTAATTCTTTAGTAAAAAGCGCGGTATTTGGCTCATTAAGCGCATCTTTTATATTGCCTATAGCAAGACTAAAATCAAACATCTTAAAAAACTGCGGCTCAGTAAAAAACAACCCATTTCCTTCGTTAAATTTTTTTGCAACTGATCCGTTAGCCGATGGCACTAAAACCTGCACGTTATAATCGGCCGCAATAGCCGCAACATTAGACAGTTGCTGAAAATCAGACCGCAAGGCAAAAGTAGTAGGCACAGTTACTCCCGCCCGGTAGCCATCGTCGGCCCGGTTTTTTGCGGCGCGCACTACCCTGTAAATGCTGTTCTTTTTTGTGTGAAAAGTATCGAAACTTTGCTCATATTGGATAACCAGGAATATCAGCAGGAAAGCCGCGAAGCCAACGGCGAGGCCAGAAATATTAACAAATGAGTTAGATTTCCGTCGGCCCAGGTTTCTGAGCGCGGTTTTAAGATAGTTCTTTATCATACCTTTTCGTTCATTTCATTGGTTTCCGGATCAGAAAACAACCAGATGGACTTGTCGGTTCCTAAATTCTGATTCATTTAAAATACTCACCAAGAAAATGCCAAGCTTGTAAATTATTATATATCAACAAATTAAATAAAAAACCACACTACTTGTTCGTCCGGTTTTGATACACGCATGTTCGTTTATGGATTTGCCTGTTCTCCAGATTAAAGGCTCGTTGGTGTTGTCACTGTACCAACCAAAGTTGTAGTTCACATAATCCTTTAGTTGCAAACCTAATATAATACAAGGGCTTCGGTGAGCCGACAGAATTTAATGTGATTGGGGATAGGACTTATGGGGGATTTTAATATAGATTTGTTTACCGCGCTCTGGTGAGCCCTTATAAAAATGGAAGCAGTGATATTTTGCGGTATTCAGGCAACAGGAAAAAGTACCTTTTTTAAAGAGCGGTTTTTTAATACGCATATGCGTATTTCTTTAGATCAGCTAAACACAAGAAATAAAGAACTCAGGTTTATTGAAACTTGTATACTCACATTTCAGCCTTTTGTGATAGACAATACCAATCCCTCTCCGGAAGAAAGGGCAAAATATATTGCCATTGCAAAAGCAAATAAGTTTAAAGTGATTGGATATTATTTTCAATCAAAAGTAGCCGTTGCATTAGCGCGTAATGACCAACGGACGGGTAAAGAAAAGATTCCTGAAATTGGAATAAAAGGAACTTATAAACGACTGAACCTGCCACAGATGGATGAAGGATTCGACGAACTATATTATGTAACAGCCGAGAATAATATGTTCACGGTAAATGAATGGTCAAATGAAATTTGATGAGCTGGATGTTAAAATGAGGGTTTATGAAACCTCTCAGGACCGCTGCGTTTTACCTGGTATGTACATGGTAGCCAGAATTGACGGACGAGGCTTTACCCGGCTAACAAAGGAAGTGCACCGTTTCGAGGCGCCTTTTGACGAAAAATTTCGCGATTTAATGGTTGAAACGGTAAAACATTTGATGAATTGCGGTTTTAACGTAATTTATGGTTATACCGAAAGTGATGAAATATCATTACTCTTTCATCCTGATGAAGGTCTTTTTGGGCGAAAGACCAGGAAATACATTTCCATACTGGCGGGAGAAGCGAGTGCTAAATTTTCGGCTCTTTTGGGAAACGTAGGAGCCTTTGATTGTCGGCTATCAGAACTTCCCAACATACACCTGGTTGGGGATTATTTCAGGTGGCGTAATGAAGATGCGCACAGAAATGCGTTGAATGCGCACTGCTACTGGCGTTTGAGGCAAGATAACTTTAATGCAAGAGAAGCTACCTCAAAAATTGAAGGGATGAGTATTGCAGCCAAAAACGAATTACTGTTTCAATACGGTATTAATTTCAATAACCTTCCTGCATGGCAAAAACGAGGAATAGGTATTTATTGGAAAGATGTAAAAAAGGAAGGCTTTAATCCAAAGAACAACGAGCATGTGTTAGTTGACAGGCGGAACCTGCATACTGATTTTACGCTGCCCATGAGAGATGAATATGACCTATTTATACATGACCTGGTAAACAAGTACGAGGACAAAGGCTAAGTTGGAGACAACGCTATAGGCGTTTGGAGGAAATAAAAAAAGGAGGAACACCCGATTCCCCACTTTCTTATTTCCTCCAAACACACTACAACATTTTCCATTCTGCCAATTCTCAAATTCTGAAAATTCTGATGCCGACAGCCCCTACTTCGCCGCCTGCAAAGTGGCTACCATTTTATCAATAGTATCCTTATTTATTTTGCCAACAACCTGTTTTTGGGCTTTCAGGGCATAGGGCAGGGCTTTTTTGTTATCGCCAACGGCCATGTACCCACGGGCCATACCTGTGTTGGTTAAAAACTCGTCGGGGTGTTTTTGGTAATCAAGCTTAAATACCTCAAGCGCTTCCTGACCTCTGTTTTCAGCAATAAGGCTTTTGCCATAAAAATAAAGGTCGTTAACATCGGCAAAAGGCAGGGCAGTTTTCATGGTGGCAGTTGCTTCGGCGCTGCGGCCCAAATCACTCAATATTGCCGCCTTGGTTTTCCAGGTCTGGAATACCTGGTTGCCGCCAAAATTTACACTGGTTGCGGTATCGGCCCATAGCAGGCCTTCTTCCAGGTTGGTTTTATTTTGGGCGCAAAAGGCGGCGGCCTGTTCCCAGCTTTCCCAGTTAAAGCCCTTGTTGGTACGCAGTTCTTTCCTGAATACGGCAAGCTGTGTGGCAGGCAGGTCAACATCAACCTTAAACGGAATTACCAATTTTTCCCATTGTAATTCAATTACTGCGCTGGTTGGGGTTTGGTCGGCAAACTCGTATTTAAGCCATTCCACACTCGTCGCTGCCGGTACTGGTTTCACTTTTACGCGCAATACATCCTCGGCCTGGTTATAAAAAAAGCTGCCCCACGAGGTAGCGTTTTTTGAAAATATCAGCGTACTCTCATCAGCGCCATAGGCAATAAAAAAGCCATACTTACCGGCAGCCAAGGGCTGGCCTTCCACCTTTACATCGGTAGAAAACTCGATGGTGGTATTTTCATTGGCCCCGGCCCGCCATGGTGCTGCTTTTGAGGTACCAAAACCCAGGTCGGCATAGCCATTATAAACAAGCTCGCCCCAAATATGTCCGTCGCGCTTATTCACATGCGGGCGGCTGTAGTTAATGGTTACATCGGTAATGCCTATCATTTCGGTAACGGATGCTTTTTTATTGCCGCCGCTTGGTATTGATGTAAGCAGCTGGGCGTGGGTAAACCCAGTAAAGGTAAACTGGATAACAACCGCCATAAGGGCGGCAATCAGTAATTTTTTCATTGTATAAGCTTTAAAGGTGCGGTTGAAAATTGAATAATTAAAGCTTGATTTTATTAACAACAAGGGCAAATGATTTCAACCCTTGCCCCGTTATTTTTAATGCTTGCCCTTAATATCTCAACTTCCGCTGTATGGGCTGGCAAGTAATTGGTTGAATATTGGGGCCTTTTGGTTGAAAATCAGCCGCCCAAAACAAAAAGCTTTGTACATTTAAAAATGAATTTCATTAAAAACATGCCCACGCTTACACGCCTGCAATGGGTGATATGGATAGCGGTGTTTTTTATCATCTTTTTTTCGATACTGCCGGTTGATGGGTTTAATCATGCCAGCATTTTTACTGTTATCAGTGTTGCGTTTTACCTGCTGGTTATTTATGGCAACATTAAATTTCTGTATCCCCGCTTTTATGAAAAAGGGCATCGTGTGCAATATGTAATTTATGTGGTGTTATTACTGGTTATTGGCGGCGTGGCGCGTGGCTTTTTAATCATGTACTCGTACAACACGTTTTTTGCCAGCCACCCCGAAAAAATGACTTTTAGCATGATGCTTAATTTTGTGGTAGCCGGGTTTATGACCTATTTGCTCAGCTTTATTTTCAGGATAGCGCTGGCTTACTTCGAAATTAAGCAACAATCAGAAAAAATACTGGTGCAAAAAAGCCAGGCCGAGCTAAACCTGCTTAAATCGCAGGTGCAGCCGCATTTCCTGTTCAACACCCTCAATAATATTTATTACGAGGCTTATGTTGATTCGCCCCGCACCGCCAAACTGGTAGAGCAGCTATCCAACATTATGCGCTATTTTGTGGATGAAAGCCCAAAAGACGAGGTATCCGTTAATACCGAGATCCAGTTTTTGGAGAATTACATCGCCCTGGAAAAAATAAGGATCAGGCATGAAATAGACATCAATTTTATACAGGATTGCAGCCCGCACCTGCAAATACCGCCCATGCTGCTCATGACATTTGTTGAAAACATTTTCAAGCATGGTATTGACAAAGCCAGTATCGACAATAAAATTGAGCTGGCACTGGTGCAGCAAGGCCGTTACCTCACATTTGAAACCAAAAACCGTATTTTTAATCAAAAAACTGATGCCGCCGGCGGTTTCGGGATCCAGAATTTGCGCAAACGGCTTGATCTGTTATACGGCAATAAATTTGAACTCACCATCAGCAATACCGAAGAAATGTTTACGGCCTTCTTAAAAATTCCATTAGCATGAATTTAAGCTGCATAATTATCGACGACGAACCAAATGCGGTTAAGCTGCTGGAAATGATGGTTGGCCAGTATACCAAATGGGCGCTGCTGGCCAAATGCTACGATGCACTGGAAGCAATGGCGTTTTTAAAGGAACAAAAGGCCGATTTTATTTTCCTGGATATTAACATGCCCCAGCTTACCGGTATGGAACTGGCCGGCCTGTTATCAAAAGATACCAAAATTGTTTTTACCACGGCCTACTCACAGTACGCTGCCGAAAGCTATACCTTCCAAACCATCGATTATTTATTGAAGCCCATAACGCTTGAACGTTTTTTGGCCGCGCAGTTAAAAATTGAGGCTTATTTTTCAAAGAACCAGGCCAGCGAGAAAATACCGCCCGCTGTTGGCAACGAATACTTTTTTGTAAAATCGGGCAAGGAACTGCGCAAGATCCTGCTCGATGATATTCAGTATTTTGAGGGGCAAAAGGAGTACGTGCGCCTGGTAACCAGTACCGAGCAACTGCTGATATACCGCCGCATCAAAGACATTGACGAGCAGCTTTCGCCACCATTTGTACGTGTGCACAACTCCTATATTGTAAACACCCGCCAGCTTAATAAAATAATGGACAACCACATTTACATAGCCGGCAAGCAGATACCCATCAGCGAGAAATTTAAAGATGCTTTTATGGGGGTGATACAGCAGCGGATATTTTAAAATGCGGGCTGCGCCAACACCGGTTTAGCATCTTACATTTTGCCCTTTTCTATACGGATATAGGTAAGGTCATAGGCAGTAACCCACGTTTTGCCACCATCGGCCGATGTTTCATTAAATTGCCTCACTTTGTTGGCCCCAAGGTTGTAGAATATAAACCGGCCGGTAAGCGGATGCCCCTGCGCATCTGCAGTAGTAAATGTAAAGCGCATGGCACTATCCGCATATTGGCCATTAACAAACTCCTGTATTCCGTTAGCATAGTTACCAACCCAGGTCTGTTTCCATTTGCCGTTAGCCCCATCAATAAAATTTAGGCTTTTGCCGCTGCTTGAACCGTTGGTGGCCTCCCAGTTTTCTAACAAAGCGCAACCGCCAGATACCATTTGCACCAGGCTGTGGCCGGCAAGAGTATTTGTGCCTGTTGGATACACATTCCATTCGCCAACCCAAAAGTCAAACTGCCGCGCCTGCGCATTTGCCATGCAGGGATTTAACGTGAAATAAACTTTTTGGCGTATTTGCTTAAAACCGGGACTATTCCTCAATGAGCCGAAATCTTTTAAAGTATCCATTTCGGCCAGGTTACTATAGCCATAAGCCGCGGCACTGTCAAGATCATTAACCGAAATGGCGATTTTACCTTGCAGCGCATAAACCTTGGCCATGCGCGAATAAATGATAGCCTTAAGCGGCGCGGCAACTTTACCCATCAAGGCTTTTTGATAAGCTATTATAGCCGCATCGTAATTGCCCAGGTAATATTCACAAAACCCCAGGCGATTCCAGGCCAGGCCATTGTGCGTTGTATCGGCTAAAACCAGTTTGTACTGTTTTTGAGCACCCGCCCAGTTTTGTGCAAAAAAAAGCGAATCGGCCTTTTTTATACCCGGTAAAGCAACCTGCGCTTCGGCCCGGAACACCGGTAGCACCAACAGTGCCAACGCCATCACCAGCAAAATGATTTTCTTCATAAACTTTTATTGATATGGTAAAAATCCGCTAAAAGGGTGTATAAAAATTGTACAAAAGCGAAATTTGGGCATAAAGTGCCGTAACAAAGATAGAATTTGAGCATCTTTATGTAAATGCAGTTTCAAAAAAAATACCCGGCGGCAGCTTTGACTTCTTTTGTGAGGCATTACTGGTATTTTGAAATTGGCGAAGATGAGTTACCGTTTTCGCAATTAAGCTTTCCGTATGGCGCTTTTGAACTTATTTGTTACCTGCAAAACCCCAATACCATGCGCTGGGTTGGCAGCGTAAATGATTTTATTGAGCCCGTTATTTTTTACGCAGGGCAGCTTACCCAACCATTTATAATGACTTTTAATAAAAAATGCGTGTGTGTTGGTGCAAGCATGCAGCCATGGGCCGGCAATGTATTATATGGCACCCCATCGGCCGAGTTTACAAACCAACTTGTGCCCCTGCATGAACTTGAGCCAAACGATGGCTTGTATGAACGGTTAAAAAACTGTACAGATAAGGAAGCTCTATTTAAGTGCCTGGAAACTTACCTGCTTGCCCGCCTGTTAAATCAACAGATCGACCCTTTAATTTTTAACATTGCCACTCATATTGTAAACAACCCAATGCGCGGAGCGTTAGCGCCTTATATTACCGATGTAGGTTTATCGCGCCGCAGGATAGAACAGCGGTTTATAAATGCCACGGGATTATCAATGGGCTTGTTTACGCGCAAAGTGCGTTTTCAAAAAGCTGTTTATTTGCTAAAACAACCTTATCCTGGCTTAAACCTGAATGCAATAGGCCTGCAGGTTGGTTATTATGATCAATCGCATTTTATTGATGATTTTAAAACCTTTTCGGGGATGTGCCCCGGAGATTTTGTTGCCCAAAACACCGAATTAAAAGGAGTGTTACAAGAGCTGGTGCTGGCTTAGCATCGTTTTAAACACGATAAATGAAATATGGAAAATAACGCCGCATACTGGATCAACAAACTAAACCTGATGCCACACCCCGAGGGTGGTTTTTATAAAGAAGTTTTCCGGTCGGAGATTGAAGTGAAGGCGGCTTATAGCAACAAGCTAAAACAGGCCATCACGTCTATTTACTACCTGTTGGAAGGAGATGACTATTCGGGTTTCCACAGGCTAAAGTCCGACGAGATCTGGTATTTTCACAAGGGGTCGCCATTGCATATCCATGTACTGACTAACGCCGGATTGCTCCAAAGCATCGAGCTTTCTGACCTTGAAACCGGCAACCTATCCGTAGTGATCCCGGCGGGTTTATGGTTTGCGGCCGAAATTCCATCCAAACAAGGCTATTGCCTGGCCAGCTGCGCCGTTGCACCAGGTTTTGATTTCAGCGAATTTGAAATGGCCGAAAAAGATGCGCTATGCAAGGGTTATCCGCAGTATGAGGGCTTGATAGGCAGACTTTGCCGTTAGGAGTTACGAGCTACCGTCATTGAGGTACGAAGCAATCCCGAACTATGTGGGGCTTGGCATGTCGGGGATTGCTTCGTACCTCGCAATGACGGCCATTTGATATTGACAATCTTGTAGCTAGACATAGCACATATGCAGGTTCGGTTTGCATGGCAACGAGATTGCCACGCTATCGCTCGCAATGCCATAATTTCCTAAACGCTACCACACAAATCAATTTGATTTACGCGTTAAAGTGGTACACAAAAACTATCTCGCCGGTAAAGGCCGGTTTCTTTTGATCTTTAATTTCAAGGGTGGTTATCATGGTGGCTTTAATTGGGCCGCGCAGGTTTACCAGGCCGCCAAGTTTTACTTTTAAGCGCACTTCCGAATCAACCAGCACGGCCTGTCCAAAACGGAAGTTTTCAATGCCGTAGTTAATCTCCATTTTCAGGTTTTCAACTTTCACAATCTCTTTCCATAAATAAGGCACAAGTGATAGGGTGAGGTAGCCATGGGCTATAGTTGCACCAAACTGGCTTTCGGTTTTAGCCCTCTCCGGATCGGTGTGAATCCATTGGTGGTCTAATGTGGCATCGGCAAATTTGTTGATCTGTTCCTGGGTAATTTTGTACCATGACGAAACGCCAAGCTCGTTCCCTATTTGCGCTTCAAATTCAGCGAAGTTATTGATGGTTAACATTGATGGTCAGTTTATTGATTAAAAGTTGGCGAAGTTACAAAAATTTAACAATCCTAATTTCTATATCCCGGGGTGTAAGCGCGTCACAAGGCCTTATTCGCCCAGTAAAGCTTTCAAACTTTCCAGTGTATCGGCTTCTTCTTTCGGTTTATCATGCCGCCAGCGCAGTATCCGCGGAAAACGCAGCGCGATTCCTGATTTATGACGGGTTGATTTGTTGATCCCTTCAAATCCTATTTCGAAAACCAGCTCGGGCTTTACCGTACGCACAGGGCCAAATTTTTCGATGGTGTTGCGTTTAATAAAGTAATCAACCTTGTTAATCTCGGCATCGGTAAGGCCCGAATAGGCTTTGGCAAAGGGGACCAGCTTATCGCCATCCCAAACGGCAAAGGTATAATCGGTATATAAATCGGCTCGCCGGCCATGTCCTTTTTGGGCATAAATCATCACCGCATCTACCGATAGCGGATCAATTTTCCATTTCCACCAGTCGCCGCGACGGCGGCCAACCTGGTAGGCGGCGCTTTTGCGTTTCAGCATTACGCCCTCGGCTATCATGGCACGCGATTGCCCCCTTATTATGCCCAACTGTTCCCAGCTATCAAAATTGATTAACTCCGAAATCCGGAACAATTCGGCAAAGGGTGTTGTAGCCTGCAATGTTTCCAATATTACCCGCCTTTCGCTTTGCGTTTTCGGGCGGATGTCCTCGCCGTTATATTCCAGGCAATCATAAGCTATAACCGCCACCGGGCTCTCTTCCAATATTTTTTTGCTCAGGTTTTTTCGGCCTATACGGGTTTGCAGCACATTGAATGGCATAGGCAAACCGTTCTGAAAGCTCAGTATCTCGCCATCTATTACCGTGCCATCGGGCAGGGCATATAAGAAGGGATGCAACTCCGGAAATTTTTCGGTCGCCAGGTCTTCGCCGCGGCTCCAGATAAAAATTTCGCCGCCCCGTTTTATCAGTTGTGCACGTATGCCATCCCATTTCCACTCGGCCTGCCAGTCACTGGCCTGGCCAAGCGAGACACCCACCTCGCCTGGTGTTTTTTGTTTTTCGGAGGTCTCCTGTATGGGGTAGGCCAGGAAAAAAGGGTACGGCCTGGAAATGTTGGCCGCTGCGTTCTGTTCTTCCATTAATTGGGCAAACTGCAAAGTTTCGGGCATCCAGCTACCCATAATACGGTGGGTAAGAACGGCGGCTTCCAGCCCCGAGATATCAGCCAGCGCCTTGATAACCAAATTTTGCGATACGCCAACCCTAAAACTGCCGGTTAGCAACTTGTTAAACACAAAACGTTCCTGGCTATCCAGCATAGCCCAGGAATTTAGTAGCCATTCCTTTTTCTGTTCTTCAGTTTTATTGCCAAGGGCGTTTATCTCGGCTATCCATTCTGTAAGCGTTTTGCTGCTGCTTTGGTTACTTTGAGGCATCAGCAGGGCCATGGTTTCGGCAAGATCGCCTACTACGTGGTAGCTTTCTTCAAACAGCCAGGCCGGGATGTTTGAGGCTTCAATAGCCCAGTTGCGTACCAGGGTTGAGTTAATTTGCCGCTTAGGTTTCCGGCCTGTAAAAAGCGCCAGCATGTGCATTTTATCCGTATCGGGCACAGCAGTAAAATATTCCTTTAAAACCTTAACCTTCTCGCTGGTTTTATTGGTTTCATCTAATGATAGAAAAAGTTGGGCAAATGCTTTCATGGGTTAAGCCCCCCAAAAGCCTCACCTAAATCCTCTCCAAAGGAGAGGGCTTTATTTGCAGGTTCAATATTATTTCTTTCGTCTTGATTTTCAAGCTCGCTCTCCTTTGGAGAGGGCTGGGGTGAGGCTTCTTCTTCGCCTCCATACAAGGTATGTACCTCATGCGCATCAAATCCTATCCCGTTTAAATACCTTGCAAAGGTGGCTGTGTAGCCGTGAGTTAAATAAACGCTTTGGCAGCCGGTGGCGTCAATGGCACTGACGAGGCCATTCCAATCGGCATGGTCCGACAAAACAAATCCGCGGTCGGCCGCGCGGCGGCGTTTGGCACCGCGGATGGCCATCCATCCCGAGCAATACCCAAAACTATAAGGCTGAAACTTACGCATCCATGGGGTGCCCGCCGATGATGGCGGGGCGATGATGATACCTTTGCGTACATCCTCTTTCACCGAATCGGCGGTGATGCGTTCTGTGGGGTTTAAAATTACACCATTGCGCCGAAGGGCTTCGTTGGTGTTTTCAATTACGCCGTGGGTATAAACCGTGCCGTTAAATAAATCAAGATTTTGCAATATGCGCTGTGCTTTGCCAAGGGAGTATCCTACCAAAACCGTAGCCACGCCGTTATGCAGGTTGCCGCGCCACCAATTGTTAATGTCGTCAAAAATTTGCACCTGCGGTTTCCAGGTGTATACCGGCATGCCAAATGTGCATTCGGATATAAAGTGGTGGCAGCGCACGGGCTCAAAAGGTGTGGAGATACCATCATCTTCAACCTTGTAATCGCCCGAAACCACCCATACTTCGCCCTTGTACTCTACCCTGATCTGCGCCGAACCGATGACGTGCCCTGCGGGGTATAGCGATATGGCAACACCGTTTTTCATAACCGTTTCGCCATACTCCACTGTTTGTAGTTGAATTTCGCCAAGCCTGTAAAACAATACCTCGCGTGATAAATGGTGGGCCAGGTAATGCTTATGGCCCATGTAGGCATGGTCGGCATGGGCGTGGGTTATTACGGCATCGTCAACCGGTTTCCATGGGTCAATATAAAAACGGCCCTGCGGGCAGTAAATGCCGCTATCTGTAAATTCAAGGAGTTGCTTTTTCGCCATGGTACATAGTAAACCGTTGTGGCCAAAATAAGTTTGCCGCCGGCAACCTTGATAGGCTGCAGCCGGCGTATGGCCCATGCTACTCCACTGTCCAGGCAGCGATAGTGTATGCAGGGAGATTCACGGGCATCTTTCCATCATTAACCGTTGGGCTCTCTTTCCCTATAAACTGGCCTATCTTTTTACCCCGGGCGTAAGGCGCATCTACTGTTGCCGCCTGATCTTTATCAGACAAATTGACTACCACAATTACCGCCTTGTCGCTATTCTGCCTTATAAATGAAAATACCTGGTCGTTATTGTTTATTAATGTTTTATAGCTGCCTTTGGTAATTGCCCTGTTTGATTTACGCAGGCGAATCATCGCTTTGTAATAGTTAAACAATGAATTGGGATCTTTCCGTTCTTCTTCCAGCGAGATACCATCGTTTGGTTTATCATCGTTAAACTCATCCTTATAAGGGCCGGTTTGTTTGTACCAGTAGGCCATGCCCTTGCCCTGGCCGGATGCGTACCATTCAAAGGCCTGCCGTTCGGGAATTTCGTTGGCATCGGTTGCGCCAAATTTGGCGCTGGTGCCGGTCATGCCTAACTCCTGCCCATAATAAATGGCCGGCACGCCCCCCATCAGCAGGTTAAGGGCGCAACCCACTTTTAGCTTGGCCAGGTTGCCTTTTACTTCAGATGCAAAGCGCGGTACATCGTGGTTCTCTACAAAAACAACCTGCTCTTTGCCCGGTGGCAGCATGGCCAGGGTCGAATCGGCGTTGGCCATCAGTAAATCTTTCCTGAACAAACGGATGGCAAATGCCAGCCGTAAGCCAAATACGCGGTCAACGCCGCCTTTTTGCAGGTAATCCAATCCTAAGCCAAACCAGTTGGCCTGCTCGGCCACAATTTTTATTTTAGGGTTAATAGCCCGCAGCCTGGTTAGCAGCGGGTTCCAGAAGGTATCAAACAAATGGGGCAAGGTTCCTTTGTTATCCAGGTTATCCATCATATGATCTAACCGGAAACCATCAACACCATCTTCAAATTTGCCATTCTTATCCGGATCAAGCCAGTAGCTAAAAAGCTGGTAATTATACTCCTTTGATTTAGCGCTGTTTAAATTGGCTGTGGTAATTTTATGTGTTACGCCATCATAGCCCTTTAATTCGGTAAGGTTGTACACTATGGACGATGGTTTTTTATTTTCCTTATCATCCCACAAAATATAATCAGAAAACCGCGATTTGGGGTTACCCAAAGCGTCTTTCCACCATTCAGAATCTTCGGTAACATACTGGGTTTCCATATCCATATAAAACTTCATACCCCGTTTGTGCAACTCCCTTATCAGGGCCAGGTAATCCTGTAGTGTGCCGTACCTTGGGTCTATCTTCTTAAAATCGATAGCGAAGTAATTGTGATAATAAATAGATTCATAAAGCGGCGTGCATAAAATGGCTGTAACACCCAACTCCTGCAAATAATCCAGCTTTTGGCGGATGCCATTCAGGTCGCCATGATTATCGCCATTGCTGTCAAAAAAGCTGCGCTCAAAAATGTGATAAATAATCTCGTCGTCGCCTTTTTGCTTAGCAGGAAATGCAAATGAGGATAAGGCAATACATAGCAAGCCCGCGAAAGCGATAGATATTTTTATTTTCATGGTGTTATAACTGGCATGCAAAACAACAGAAACAAGTACCAATATACAATGAATAAATAGTATTTAAAATGGCGCATCTTATCTGTAAAAATTGCTCTTATTGTTTTTATGGTTCGCCGCTACTTTATTTAAGGATAATATACTCCATTATTTACCATTTTACGGCTGTTTTAATCGCCCTTCCGCCTAAACTCCTGGCTGGAAGCTATAATTCAATCTTCAGCAAAACGTAAATGACTGAAAATTAATTTATTGGAAAATACGTTAATGAGAATTATCATTTTTATGTCAATTAGGCTACTGCATGCATACGATTTTTAATAATTTAAACGTTAATCTACTTTGCGGGCGTTCTTGCCTGCAAATAGTGATAAGGTTTAGGTTTAAAGTCCCCAAGCAGCGAGTGCAAGGGGACTTTTATTGTTAAAGGGGAATCTGCATAAAATTTAGCTTTTTGGAGAAGATTAAGTATATAACCACGAAAAACCGCCTTACCTAATTTTCATCCCTGATTTTAATGTCTTCATCATCCTGTAAAGTCCAGCATCTGCTATTGTTTCTTCACTTCGTAACATAGCTCTACCATGCCGCTTTTGTAGGCGGTAACGCTTTTTAGGTGCAAGGCACGATCTTGCCCTACCTGGTCAAAAAACGGAGTGCCGTCGCCCAGGATAACGGGCAAAATTGACTGTCTTATTTCGTCGGCTAAGTTTAAGCGGATGAAATCTTTTGCAAGTTTAGCGCCACCTACCAGCCAAACATTGCTGTAATTGGGTTTTAGCCGTTCGTTCACCAATTTGTCCAGGTCGCCCGAGTAGGTTTCAATGTTTTGCCGGCTAACGGGCAGTTTTCTGTGGGTTAGTACAATAGTTGGCACATCCCCGTAAGCCCACCCGTATGATTTTGAAAGCTCCAAAGCGTGTTCATACGTACGTGACCCCATGATGTAGCAGTCTATCGTTTTAAGGAATTCAGCTGCATCCTGTTCGGTACCATTTACCCCATCCTCGTAACTATCAGCGGTATCAAACCATGAAACGCTATTGTCTTTTTTGGCTATATAACCATCAAGACTTGAAACCATATGTATGGTTATTTTACATGTGCCGCTCATCATCTATGTAATATTTGTGATTGTACATGATCGGCTGTTATTTAGTTGTTAATCAATAATATAACCCCGCCATAATTACTAAATCAAAGCGCTCAACCCGATAAAAGCTTCGCTCCCTGTTGTTCGGACAGACCCCAAAAAAAGGGCCGTCCTTTTTGAGGCAGCCCTTTTATTATCACCTTTATCAGGCTTTAAATGTTTATTATTTGCTTGCGCTCCAGCCGTCGCTCCAGCCTGTGCCACCTGCAGCTTTTGAGCTTTTTACCAGCTCATCATATTTTAATTTTTGAGCAGGGGTTAAAACAGCTTTAATTTTTTTTATTGTTGCTGTACGCAAAGGCTCAATAGCAACCAGCATTTTGGTATTATCGCCTTTAGTCTCAGTTTTAATTTTGTCAAACTTGGCCGATGACTCAGTATAAATTGCAGCAACTTTTTTGCATTGCGGATCAGTAAGTTTTAACTTTTTTTGCAATTCCATCGCTTTTTCTTCCGGTTTGCTGCCGGCTGCCATCTGGGCAAAGCTTGCTGTTGTTAATCCGATAAACAGGCAGCATAATAAAATTAATTTTTTCATCTTTTAGGTTTGATTTAAGATTGTCCGTTATTTTAAATAAATGTAGTTGGTTTTATTGAAAAACAGATAAGCTGCCAACACATTTATAATTACAAACTTACAACTTAATTTGTTTTTGCCGCCATAGGCATACACATTGTCATATCCTGTTTATCAATAAAAGTTAATTTAGCCAATTGTGTTACTTTATATTGATCTACGCCTTCTGTTATCCTCAAAAACTGGTTAGGCGATACGTTTGTAAAATGCTGAACCGTACCGCTGCCGGCCCATTTTATTTCAATATCGTCAATTACTTTTGCCTGCCCTATGCCAATTTCCTGGCGTAATGGCGATGATCCAAAGCTTCCGCCGGAGTTTACATCTTTATAAACACTTCTTTTTACACCGTTTTCGGTAAATGTTAGTTTAATGTGGCTCCCTATAGCTGCCTTATTGGCCTTTACACCATCGAGTTTCAAGCTTATCCAGTTATTATTGTTACTGCGCGGGTTAAGGTATAACGAGCTGGTGTACGAATCGCCGATGTAAGCGCCCCCCATTTGGGCAAATATATCCTGGTTGCCGGTATTTCTTAAATCGGCAAAGGCAATACCATGCCCCTTTTGCAAATTGCCCAGGCGCGATGAGGTGGTGATGTCAATAAATTTTTTCCCGCCATCATTTCTGAACATTTTATTAGGCACCAGCGACCGAAAATCGGGATTACCGGTTCCAAAATACATATCCAGGTAGCCATCATTATCAATATCGCCAAAGTTGCCTCCCATACTATAAACCACTTTATCTAAACCAACCTGGTGGGTTACATTGGTAAAAGTGCCATTGTGGTTGTTGTGGTACAAAAATACGTTGCCGGCATCAGGGATGGCTTTACCTAAAGCTGCCGCAGCGCTGTAATAGGCCAGCGGGCGGTTAAAGCTATAATCGCTCACCAGCACATCCTGCCAGCCATCATTGTCATAATCGTAAAACCAGGTAGTAAAGGTTCGTTCTTTATTTTGAGCAAAGCCCGCTTTTTGGGTTACATCTTCAAAATCAACCTTGCCGCCTTTAATGCCTTTGTTCCTGAGCAGGTATTTACTGCCGGTCATGGTCGAAATAAAGATATCCGGATAACCGTCGTTATCATAATCGGCAGATGTTACGCCTTTTACAAATGACATAACATCGCAGTGCGCTTCTTTGGTAACGTTGGTGAATGTACCATCGTGATTATTAATGTACAACATACATGTTGATGAATTGCCGTCCATATCCTGTGTCGAGGTCTCGGTACCAACAAAAACATCCAGCCATCCGTCGTTATTAAAATCGGCCCAGGTGGCTGTTTGGGTTGGATGGAAATATAACAGGCCGCTTGGTATTGTTACGTCGGTAAAAGTACCATCACCATTATTACGCAGCAACGAGCTGGGCTGATTGCCATAGCCTTTGGTAAGCCACGCGCCTCTTAATACAAAAAGGTCGATATTGCCATCGTTATTATAGTCGGTTTGCTGAATATTAAGCCCCCCGGTTACCCCCTTAAGGCCGCTGTACTCTGTACGATCGGTAAATGTACCGTCCTTATTGTTTTCAAAATAGTGCATCGGGTCGCTCAAATCCCAGGCCGATGTGACGATATCCAGGTAGCCATCGTTGTTAAAATCATCAACAGCAACCCCTCCTGCCCTGCCGTTAACATTTAGGCCCAGGCTTTTTGCAATATCTTTAAATGGTTTTTGTCCGGCAACACTGTCGGCATTCAAACCGGGAATCAAAACATTTTTTGGAACATTTTGCGGGTACTCGCCCAATGTCATGTAGGCAATGTTAAGCAACCACCTTGATTCCATATCATCCGGATGTACCTTTAAAATAGTTTTATAAACCTGGATAGCTTTCCTTGATCCGGTTTGAAGTTTGTGTACACCATCATTTTTGATGGGAAAAATGCACGACGAACCGGTATGGTTAAGCATGCAATTGCTGCGTTCGCCAAGGCGCATATATGCAATGCCCACATCAGACAACAGGCGGTCTGATGGCATAAACTCCAGTCTGTTTATTATATTTTCATAAATGCTTACCGCCTTTTCTTCCTGCCCGGCCATAATCAATAGCGATGCCTGGACCGACAAAAGCCGGGAGTCCTGGTCGTTAGGCGGTATTTTAACCAACGAATCGCAATAGGCGATCTTTACTTCGGGGTTAAACGGGTTTGCCATGTCGTTGTTTTTTTTATTCAATTGCTGTAGCAACTCAATCATTTCCTGGTGCGATGATTTTGGACTTGATGCTATTATGGTAAAGCCTATTGCTACAATGAGCGTTAGGGCTGCGGCTATTTTTATTTTCATTTTGGGCTAATATGATATTATCTTAAAAGCGATATTATTTCAAACACCTGCTTTTTAATAAATAAAGTATTGATATATGCTGGTAAAAGTCTGGGCGGGCAAAGCCACGGCCAAACAGGATGCCAATCCGGATGAGATACTATTAACTACGCATTTTGAGTGCTGTGTAGAAACCAGAAATGTTTCCTATGAGGTATCCAATTTTCCTGTCATCCTGAGGTACGAAGGATCTATCAGCTGAGCGTGACCGATAGAAAAGTTCGCGAATAGATCCTTCGTACCTCAGGATGACAGGTTGGAAACTTTCAGACTTACGAAGTTTTAAAAACTTCGTAAGTCTTTCGCCTGCGTGCCATTCTGCCCTTTATAGTTTGCAAAATTTTACAACTTAGCGCGGGCGTAAACACACCTGAAAACATAACATAACAATAGTAGTTAATGGTATCCTTAACGAGTTAGGCATTAAGAAATCAGCAGGTAACCTTAGGCGGTTGCTCGGGAATATCCTGGTGATAGTGCACCAGTGGCTGTACGGGTTGTACAATATTTTTTTGAATATTTTTTATAGGGCAGCAAAACTCAATGTGCGCAAAGGCTACACTAACGTTGTCCTGCATAATGGTTTTGCCATAAGGCACATGGTCTTTTTGTGGTACCGGAATATCTTTAACCCCTTTGGCATTCAGCACATTTTTATCAACCGGGCGTGTAGTTTCATAATTAGGAATGCACATAAGGTGTATGGCCGTACGTGTAACCTTCATTTTTACGTAGTTGTAATTGGTATTACCAAATTGTATTTGCCCGGCTATATTTTCAAACCGTTTCCAATCATGAATATTGGGCAAATTAACCGGGATGGCTATTTCAGTAAGGTCTTTAACATCATACAAACCCTTGCCCACCTGTTGGTTGTAAAATTTATTGGTTTTATAAACCAGGTATTGATGCAATGCCAATTGACCGCCAATATTTAGCAGGTGAATACTTAGCAATAAAAGGGCAACAATCTTTTTCAAGCTGATTTATAGGTATAAAGATGTTTAAAGGTGCGATTTATAAATATATTTTCAAAATTTATTTATAACTATAAGTAAATAGTAATATTCATTAATTGGAAAACAGACCGCCATTGCGGGTGATAACCAGCGAATGCTGTAAAAAACAGCATTTATCGCTCCCTTCGCAGCTTATCGCGATGCATAGTGCCCCATTTAGATAGGGCAAGCAATATATCACTCAATGTATCGGCGTACTCGGTTACCCGGTACTCAACTACCACCGGAGTTTGGGTATGCACCGTTCTTGATATAAAGCCATTTAGTTCCAATTCCTTTAACTCGGCAGATAATACCCTGGCCGAAATCCCGTCAACGCTGCGCTGTATCTCGTTAAAACGCTTTCCCCCATCCCTTAACGCGGCAATCACCCTCAGTTTCCATTTACCGCCAATTACATACAACGCATCGCCAATGGGCGTAAGTACCGCGTTACACTCCGGAGACAGGCCTGCTTTATTATCCATAATAATTTGATTTTCAATTCAGTATACAAAAGGATAGCACTAACCTTTTGTATACTACTAATATTTTATAACCAAATGTAAATAGATTTGGCGGCATTAAAACAAAAAAAAACATGAAAAAGATATTGCATATTATTTCGAGCCCGAGAGGCGCGGCGTCACTAAGTATTCAATTAGGCAATGCCATTATCAAACAGTTAATTGGCAAATACCCGGGCAGCATCGTTCATGAAAACAACCTGGTGAACGAGCAATTTCCGCACCTCGAAGAAGCGCAAATCGCTTCGTTTTTTACCCCGGCGCAAAGCCGCACACCAGAAAACATCCTGGCCGCTAAACATTCGGACGATGCCATTGATGAGATCCGCGAAGCGGATATTATTGTAATTGGCGCTCCGGTTTATAATTTTGGGATTCCTTCTGCTTTAAAAGCCTGGATAGATCATATCGTAAGATCGGGCGTTACCTTCAAATACGATCAAAATGGTGCGGCGGGGTTAATTAACGGAAAGAAAATTTATATTGCCATGGCTTCGGGAGGCATTTATTCCGACGGTCCCATGAAACCGTTTGATTTTGTAGAGCCTTATCTTAAACATATTTTCAGCTTTATAGGCATCTCAGACATTACCGTGTTCAGGGTAGAGGGTTCTGCAATACCGGGTGTACAGGATACTGCGCTTGAAAAAGGGATCAGCAGTATCCATTTAAATTAATACACACTAATTAAACGCGGATTTCTTCGAATTTCACGAATTAAAAGTCACGGCTCCGGAGATAATTGCCGCAATTCTAAGAAATCCGCGTCTAATTTATGCCTGTATTGTTGATTTCCCTCGTTTTATAACCACCAGCGCAATAACCGAACACAGGCCGGCCAAAAATGTAAATGCTGCTGCAAATGGAAAGAAATAAATATACTCGATAACGCCCATAACCAGCAGAAAGACTGCCAGCACCGGCAACAGGCTTTTGGTTAAAGGATTGGCACTTTGGCTGCCAAATAACCATAAAAAAATAGCAACCAGCGGCAATACGCCTATCATAATAAAACCGTATCCCTCAAAAAAGCCGGCTAATGTTACCGACCTGCCCATGAAATCAAAGTGCTGGCTTTGCATGCCGTTAATAACCTGGCCCACTGCAGGGTTTGGCGCATCTTTCCAGGTAATAGCGCCAATGGTGTGGCCAAGGGTATGCAGCAACATCAATATCGCTGCAATACGTAATAATAGTTTGGCTGTCATAGTTCGGCAGTTTGTTTGTACAGGTCCATGATATGGCCCCAGCCCTGATCCATACTTTCAACAGCTTTGGTGCCTGCCAGCCTGTCCAGGTTTTTATGTTCAAATTTAATCCGGGTACATTTGGGGCCATCGGCTATAAAATGCACCTCAACTTCGGTAACAAGGGCAGGATCAAATTTAAAATCGCCGTTAATTTGCCATATCAGCACCAGTAAATCATTGGGTTGCCAGGTGTGCACGTATCCAACTTCGGCTTCGGCACCATCTTCGTGCCTGGAGTACCAGCGGCCGTTTAAGTTGGGTTCCAGCACCATTTCGGTCATGGGGGTACTGCCAATGTGGTGTGTTCTGGGCCACCACAGGTCTATTTTTTGAGTAAAAACCTTAAAAGCTGTGGCTTGCGACGCCTCAACCGTTAGCTCTTTTTTAATGGATGTTAAGTTTAGGATATTCATACTATTGTTTTTCTTGTTCTGCAATCAGTTTAAATGCTGCCAGTGCATCGTCCCAAAATTTGTCGAGGTAGTTGCGCATGGCCAAAACACCTTCCCTGTTTACTTGGTAAATGTTTTTGGCACCCTGCTGATGGATGTTTATCAGTTTGGCTTCTTTTAAAACCTTCAGGTGTTGCGATACCGCCGGGCGGCTAACAGGCAAGCCATCGGCAATATCAACCACGGCCAGCGGCCTGTCGCGCAGTTTTTCGAAGATTAATCTCCGGGTCGGATCACCCAATGCATTAAAGGCTTTTTCGCTCGCGCTCATCATATTAAAAATGGTAAGCAATAGCTTACCGTAAGTACAAACTTACTATTAAATTTTATTCATGCAAATAAAAAGTAAAAAACATTTCGGCTTACACATTGATTTACTGCCTGTTAGGTTCTATACAACACTATCCGCTGCTATTAAGTCGGGGAGGCTTATTTGCTGGGCACTTTGTGATAGATAAATAATAGCCTCATTGTAAAGGGTATCTGAAGAACCAGTTTGAAAGAAAGAAAAGTCGACTTCAGGAGAAATTATAAATTGCAGGAATAACAACACTGATATAACCTGCGTTATGCCTTTTTCTTCGTAAAATTTTCAACCAAAGGGTTTGGGTAATTATCACTCTGGTCTTCGGCTACATTATCCAGGCATTTAAAATCTTTTTCAACAAGCAGGTACATTTCGCTGCTATTGTTTTCATAGCCAACGCGGTCGGTACTGGTCCATTCAAGCGCCAAAGCGGCGGGCATATACATGGTAATGGTATTATCGGTAAAATCTGCCGTTAAAAATTCGGTCTCGGTACGCTGCAGGGCGTATTTAAATGTGCTGGTACCAAATTTGGTGCTTTCTTCCAGGTACCCATCCCTGCCAAAGGTTTCTACATCGGTTTTGGTAAGACGATAGCGTAACGAGTTTCCTTTTATCCTGATTTTCATACTTGTTTAATTGTTAACGTTAACCACATCGCCTATAATAATAATAGCCGGATAGGTAAGCTGGTTTTCGGCGGCGATAGCTACCAGGTCTTTAACCTGCCCCCGCGCCGATTTTTGTTTAGGTAGCGATGCGTGCTGAATAATAGCGGCAGGCGTATGCCCTTTACCCGAGGCTACGTAGGCAAGGGCAATTTCGGCCAGCTTTTTCATGCCCATATATATAACTACAGTGGCGTTGCTTTGCATAGCGCAGGCCAGATCGGCCGATAGGCTGCCGTCTTTTTTGGTTCCGGTAACCATCCAAACACTTTCGCTTACCAGGCGGTGGGTTAAAGGAATATCCTGAAGGCCCGATGCCTGCATGCTGGTAACACCCGGTATATAATGTGTAGTTATGCCATGCTGCCTGGCGTAAATAATTTCTTCAAAGCCGCGACCAAATATAAACGGATCGCCGCCCTTTAACCTCACTACATTGCCTTTGGTAAAAGCGTAATGCTTAATCAGCTCGTGAATTGTTTCCTGCGGGGTATAATCGCCGTAGGGTTGTTTGCCTACATACACCTTTTCGCAGTCGTCGCGGCAAATATCCAGCAACTCTTTATTGGCCAGGTTGTCATATAATACAACATTTGCCTGCTGTAATACCTTATATCCCTTCATTGTTATCAATTCCGGGTCTCCGGGACCAGCCCCAAGCACAAAAAGTTCAGGATTTTGAGTAATTTTTTGCATAATTTGAATTTTCACATCAAAAAACAAGCTTTTGGCCTGTTTTATTTTGATGATTTTGATAAAATGTTAAAATCAAACATTATGATTGATATAAAAAATGATATAAATTATATCATTAGCACTAAATTAACAATTAAAACATCAATAAACATGATTTATTTAATAAAAATCTTAAAATAAATTTCCATTTAATGTTTTTTTGAGTTATTATTGTGATATAAATGAAATCAGGGTCGCATTTGGTTCATTTAAGTTTGAAAATTGCTTTAACATTTAAAAAATTCCAACATGTCAAAACCAACCATTATTGTTGTTGGCAACGGTATGGTAGGCTATAAGTTTTGCGAAAAACTTTTAGCCAGATCAACCCAGTTCCAAATAATTGTTTTTGGCGAAGAGCCCCGTCACGCTTATGACCGGGTACATCTTAGCGAGTATTTTAATGGCAAAACCGCCGATGACCTGTCGCTTTCCACTTTATCATGGTATACCGATAATGGCATCGCGCTGCATTTAGACGATCCTATCCAGGAGATTAACCGCACAGCAAAAACCATCCACTCTTTAAAAGGTATTACCTTAAAATACGACTATCTGGTATTAGCAACCGGTTCATCTGCTTTTGTGCCCGATATCCCGGGGATAGAAAAAGAAGGCGTATTTGTATACCGCACCATTGAAGATCTTGAGCTTATAAAAACCTACGCTGCCAATGCCAAATCGGGAGCTGTAATGGGTGGCGGGCTGCTTGGCCTCGAGGCGGCCAAAGCCCTGATAGATTTAGGTATTACCGAAACACATGTTATTGAATTTGCGCCAAGGCTAATGCCAAGGCAAATAGATTCGGCAGGGAGCAACATGCTGCAGATGAAGTTAAGCCAGCTGGGCCTGCACATTCATTTAAATAAAAGCACAGCCGCCATTGCCGGCGATAAAAAAATCCAATCTTTAAAGTTTAATGATGATAGCCAGCTGGCAGTAGATATGCTGGTAATATCGGCCGGTATCCGCCCGCGCGATGAGCTGGCAAAACTGGCAGGCCTGCATGTGGGTACCCGCGGTGGTATAGTAGTGAACGAAAAAATGCAAACCAGCGATGAGCATATTTACGCCATTGGCGAATGTGCTTTATACGAGGGCATGATATATGGTTTGATTGCGCCCGGTTATGAGATGGCTGATATTGCAGCCGCTCATTTAACCGCGGCCGATAAATCTTTTTACGGTTACGATATGAGCACCAAGCTTAAGCTGATTGGTGTTGATGTGGCCAGCTTTGGTGATGCCTTTATAACCGAACCCGATTGCCGCACCATTTTATTTGAAGATACCCATAAAGGAATTTACAAGCGCATTAACATTACCAATGATGGCAAAAATTTACTGGGTGGTATTTTAATTGGCGATGCAGAAGCTTACAACATGCTGCTGCAAACCGTTAATAATAAAATAATACTCCCGCCCGATCCCGAAGATTTAATATTGGGCTCAAGAGGCGGTGCTGCAAGCGAAGGTGCCGGAGTAATGAACCTGCCCGACGATGCGCTTATTTGCTCATGCGAGGCGGTAATCAAGGGCGCAATCTGCTCGGCAGTAAGCAATGGCGGAGTTACCAGCATTGATGGCATGAAAAAGGGCACCAAAGCCGGCACGGGTTGCGGCGGCTGCGTGCCAATGGTGAAAGATTTAATTGCCGGCACCCTTAAAGCAAACGGACAATATGTTAAAAACTCTATCTGCGAGCATTTCGATTACTCGCGCCAGGAGTTGTTTGACCTGGTAAAGATTAATAAATTAAAAAATTACGACCTGGTGCTTGATCATTACGGCAAAGGCGACGGTTGCGAAACCTGCAAGCCGGTTGTTGCCAGCATACTATCAAGCCTTTGGAACGATGTGATTGTAAAACAGGAAGTAATACAAGATAGCAACGACAGGTTTTTGGCCAATATTCAAAAAGGAGGCACCTATTCTGTAGTGCCACGCATACCCGGCGGCGAAATTACACCAGATAAACTGATAGTAATTGGACAGGTTGCCAAGCGGTACGGCTTATATACCAAAATAACCGGCGGCCAGCGCATTGATATGTTTGGCGCGCACTTAAGCGATTTGCCGTTAATTTGGAAAGAGTTGATAGACGCCGGCTTTGAAAGCGGACATGCATATGGCAAGGCTTTGCGTACAGTAAAAAGCTGCGTAGGCAGTACCTGGTGCCGGTTTGGTTTGCATGACAGTGTAACCTTTGCTATCGAGATTGAAGACAGATACAAGGGCATCCGTGCACCGCACAAACTCAAAGGTGGCGTAAGCGGCTGCGTACGCGAATGCGCCGAGGCACAATCAAAAGATTTTGGAATTATAGCCACCGAAAAGGGTTGGAATTTATATGTATGCGGCAACGGCGGATCAAAACCACAGCACGCGTTGTTATTGGCTACCGATATTGATAAAGAGACGTTGGTAAAATACCTGGATAGGTTCCTGATGTTTTATATAAAAACTGCCGACCCGCTAACCCGCACCGCAACCTGGCTTAATAAACTGGATGGCGGAATGAGTTATCTTAAAAATGTAATTGTAAACGATAGCCTGGGCCTGGCCGAACAACTGGAAGAGGAGATGCAAATGCTGGTTAACTCCTACCACTGTGAATGGAAAGAGGTTATTGAAAGCCCGGCCATGCGTAAACGCTTTGCCCACTTTATTAACGCGCCCGAAGAAAAAGATCCAACCGCCCAGTTTGAGCCAATGCGCGAACAGGTGAAAGCCAAAGGATGGTAGGTTTCAAAGTCAAAAATCAAAAGTAAAAAGTCAAAAAAAAGGCTACAGGTTCAACAAGGGCTTGTCCGGCCGATAAAAATATAGCACAATGGAAACAGCGATAGAAACCAAATGGATAATGGCCTGCTATGTGGATGATGTGCCCGAAAATGGCGGATCGTGCATTAAACATGGCAATGAGCAGATAGCCATATTTAACTTTGCCCGCCGCAACGAGTGGTATGCCACTCAAAATCTTTGCCCGCATAAACAGCAAATGGCTATTTCGCGGGGAATGATTGGCAGTACCGGCGAAAGCTGCGAACCAAAGGTAGCTTGCCCCTTTCACAAAAAAGCATTCTCGTTACTTACCGGCGAATGCATCGGCGAGGAAGAACTGACTATAAAAACTTACCCCGTTAAAGTAATCGACGGAAAAGTATTTATAAGCGTAGCGTAACTAAAGGCTGGAATCCTGGGTAAGGGCAAATAATTTGTCCAGGTCGGTTATACTTATTTTTTTGCCATTGGTGGTAACAATACCATCTTGTATCAGTTCATTAACTACTCTAAAAACGGTTTCGTAAGTTGCGCCTGCAAATGAAGCCAGATCCTGCCGCGTAAGCTCGATATTAACATGCCCTTCATCATTAGTCCCAAACTGATCTTTAAGGGTTATTAAGGCGTGTGCCACACGCCCCTTTACCGGCATATGGGCCAGGTTGCGCATTTTCTTTTCTGCCTCCTGCAGTTCATCAGCAAAAAACAGCATCAGTTCATAAGTAAAATGAGGATTTACCTTTAAGGTAGCCTCAAAAAACTCCATATCTATATAACATATAATACCGGCTTCTAACGCCGTTGCCGAAATTGGGTAATGCGTGGCGTGTTTACCCAAAACCCGGTGGCCAAAAATAGCGCCCTTATTGGCAAAGCGAATAATCAGCTCCTTATCGGCCCCCCATTTTTTATGAACCTTAACATTACCCTCGTAAACAAAGTAAATACCGGTAACCGGGTCGCCTTCACTAAAAATAACCTGTCCTTTTTTAACAGCGAAGTTTTTTTTATTGGCCGCAACTGCAGGCAGCCACTCTTTAATGCAGCTTTTACACAAAAAACAAGTTTGATTATCGCACTGAGCTTTTTTTTTCATTTCGGGGTACAAATTTCTCTATTTACCAGCATTAAAAACCGGTTAAATTATATTTTGTTCGAAATTATCGAGTTTAAAACCTCAATAATTCAATGGATTTATATTTTTTATCGAATTTATTGCAAAAAATTCATTTTAACCACATCTAAAAATTATCAAAAACACATTTTAGTAATTTTTTTGACTTGCAAATTTAAATTTTTGCTAAAAATTCAACATTTACATGATTTTAATCATAAAAATCAACTTTAAAACGAATTAATTTGCATCTAATCATGAAATAAGATATATTTATGCTAATTAAATGATCATTTAAACAAAAAAGAAGTCGCCTATGGTGAAAATCAAAAAAATATAAAAAAGCCCTGCCGGGAGGTCGCATTCCCAGACAGGGTTAGTCCAGTTTTTAATCGCTTTAACAAATAAAAAACCAACTCAAATGTACAAAAATGTATCTAATCAATACACCATTGGCAAAATTCTATTAATTATATCATGTTTTATCTCCTATAATGCATCGGCACAGCTATCTGTAACCGGGCAGATTAAAACAAGGGGCGAGTTACGTGATGGTTATGGAACTTTGGAGCCAATTGGTAATAAAACCGCGGCCTTTGTATCGCAACGAACGAGGCTTACCTTTAATTATAAAAGCAGCCGCCTTATTTTCCAGGCATCCGTACAGGATGTAAGGCTTTGGGGCCAGGATGCATCAACCATCACCATTAATGATGGTAACCGCTTAGGTGTTCACGAAGCCTGGGCCGAATTAATTCTATCCAATAAAAAAGATACTTCCTTCAAATTCTCTCCTGTTGATTATTTTGCCATTAAAGCAGGCCGCCAGGAACTTGTTTATGACGACGAACGCCTGTTAGGCGCATCGGACTGGTTGCAGCAGGCACGCAGGCACGATGCCCTTGTTTTTAAACTACAGCAATCGGGCTGGCAGCTTGACCTGGGCTTAGCCTTTAACCAAAGCTCGGATGCTATTAATTACAACGGCACCTATTATACCCCTGCAAATGTGCCCGCAACGGTAAAGGACAGCAAAGGCAATTTGGCCAATACGCCGGCCGGCCTTATACCACTGGTTAATGCTGCGGGCATCAGTTCAAAAACAGGAAGCCCATCATTTTTAAACCCACCGGGTACCAACGGCTTAAATCAAAACTACAAGTCGCTTGAATATTTATATGTTGCCAAAAAAATCAACAAAACAAAAATATCCGGTCTGTTTTTGGCAGACCAATTTGGCAAGTATAAACTCGATTCGGTAAAAAATGTATCTGGCACAGACGAAGGTTACATTTACGGCCGCCGCTTTAACCAGGCCGGTGTAAATACAAGATATACAACCGGTTTGCTGGTAAACCCAGTATTTGGCGATAAAGACCAATGGGGCATAAACGGAGGCTTTTATTACCAGGGTGGCCATGATAAAGACGGCCTTGACCTGAGCGCCTATACCTATACAGTGGCCTTATTATACAAAGGAAAAAACTGGGGCTATACCGCCGGCTGGGATTACCTTTCAGGCAACGATGCCTTGTCAACCTCAAAAACCAACCACCGGTTTGATCCGCTGTATGGCACACCTCACAAGTTCTGGGGCTATATGGATTTCTTTTACGCGGGCAGCGGTTCGCCAACGGGAGGCTTAAGTAACCCCTATTTGAAAATTAAATATCTTTCAGATAATAAACGTTTTAGCACCGAACTGGCTAATCATTATTTCCTGCTGGCCCAGGATCAAAAAGGAACAAATGGGCAGGCCATTGGCAAATACCTGGGCACCGAGTTTGATTTAACCAACAGCTATAAGCTTAACAAGTTTACTACGGTTGATTTGGGTTTATCATACATGGCCGCAACCAGTAGTATGGAATATGCCAAAAGCCTAACACCGGGTTCAAGCAAACTGCACCCGTTTTGGGCCTACCTGCAGCTAAACATCAAACCGGAATTTTTGAATAAATAATATGTGAGCTCAAAGCCGAAGGCTTAAGGCCCAAAGCGAAGAATGGTAAAAATTAAAATAAACACTAAAAGCTTTTGGCCTTTCGCTTTCAGCTTTTAGCTAAAAAAACAGATCATGGAAAAACAACTGACCAAACTCAATATATTTTCATTAAAGGGCGTTCAAATGCGCACCTTTCATATTACCTGGCTTATGTTTTTTGTGTGCTTTTTTGGCTGGTTTGGCCTGGCACCATTAATGCCAACCATACGCGCCGAACTGCACTTAACCAAAGGACAGGTAGGTAATACCATTATAGCATCTGTAGCGGCAACCATAATTGCCCGCCTTATTATTGGTAAGCTTTGCGATACCTGGGGGCCACGCAAAACAGCCGTCAGGCTATTAATAGTTGGCTCTATCCCGGTTTTTTTGGTAGGGCTTGCTCATGATTACACTTCGTTCCTGTTGTTTCGCCTGGCTATAGGTGTAATTGGTTCATCGTTTGTAATTACCCAGTTTCATACATCTATGATGTTTGCACCCAATATAAAAGGTACTGCCAATGCGGTAACCGGCGGCTGGGGTAACCTGGGCGGCGGTGTAACTAACATGGTTATGCCCTTAATATTTGCAGCAATTGTAGGTGCCGGTTTTACCAAGGCCGAAGCATGGCGCTACGCAATGATAGTACCGGGCGTAATGATGCTTATCATTGCCTTTTTATATAATAAATACACCAAAGACACGCCGAACGGCAACTACGACGAAGTAGGCTATGCCAAAACCAACTCTACCAAAACCGATTGGTCGATACTTGCCGACTGGCGTGTTTGGGCCCTGACAATGGCCTATGCGATGTGTTTTGGCATGGAAATTACTTTTGACAATGTGGCCTCGTTGCATTTTGTAGATACTTTCCACCTGTCGCAAAGTTCGGCCGGTTTCTGGGCGGGTATTTTTGGGTTTATGAACATTTTTGCCCGCGCTTTGGGCGGTATTGTATCTGATAAGGTTGGCGGCAAATTCGGCATGCGCGGCAAAGGCTTATTGCTTGCCGGTGTATTGCTGTTAGAGGGTGCCGGGCTTATCCTGTTTGCCAACTCGGGCAACCTTACTGCTGCTATCATTTCCATGCTTTCATTTGCGCTGTTTCTTAAAATGTCAAATGGCGCCACTTACGGCATTGTGCCGTTCATTAACAGTAAAAACGTTGGCATGGTAAGCGGTATAGTTGGCGCTGGCGGTAACCTGGGTGGCATGCTGTTCGGCTTCCTGTTTAAATCAACCACCATCACTTACGTGCAGGCTTTTACCTATATCGGCATAGCTGTTATGACAGTATCTGTAATTGTGCTGATAACCCGTTTTCAAAAACAAACAGTAACAAAAGAAGTAGAAGAACCGATGGTTGCGGTAGCGTAGCCTCACCCTGCCCTCTCCAAAGGAGAGGGTTCTGAAAATCGAGGCGGGGCAAATCAAACACGCAAATCAAAGTCCTCTCCTTTGGAGAGGATTTAGGTGAGGCTATTCAAACATGCAATTAAAAGTCCTCTCCTTTGGAGAGGATTATTCGCAATTTAAAATTTAGGGGCGCTCATGAAGGCGCTGCCATTTAAGTGAGGCCCAAAATGTCTATAAATAAACGCTCTGTTAATACATTAAAAAGTACCTGCTGTTATTGCGGGGTGGGTTGCGGCGTTGTTATTAACAAAGAAAAAAATGGCAGCATCACTTTAGAGGGGGATAAAGATTATCCGGTAAATAAAGGAATGTTATGTAGTAAAGGGCTTAACCTGCACTACACCGCCAATGATAAAACAGACAGGCTGCTGTACCCGCAAATGCGTTATAATAAAAGCATGCCCATGCAAAGGGTAAGCTGGGATGATGCTTTGGAACGTACAGCAGCCGTTTTTAAAACTTTCATCAACAAATACGGACCCGATTCGGTGGCATTTTATGCTTCGGGCCAATGCCTTACCGAGGAGTATTATGTGGTGAACAAGCTGATGAAAGGTTTTATAGGCAGTAATAATATTGATACCAATTCGCGCCTGTGCATGAGCAGCGCGGTAGTGGCCTATAAAGTAGCGCTTGGCGAAGACAGTGTACCGCTTTGCTATGACGACATTGAACTGGCCGATTGTTTTTACGTTACCGGCGCCAACCCGGCCTGGTGCCATCCTATTTTATGGCGACGGGTGGAGGCCCACAAAGCCGCCAACCCCGATGTTAAAATTATAGTAGTTGACCCACGGGCTACTGATACCTGCAGTATTGCCGATTTACACCTGCAATTAAATCCGGGTACAGACATTACGCTTAACCACGCCATTGGCCGGGTGCTGATAGAGAACGGCGATATTGATGTTGACTTTGTAACCAAACATGCCGATGGTTTTGAGCAATACAGCAAAATAGTATTTGAACGTACACTGGCCGAATCGGCCCGGATATGTGGCGTGAGCGAAAGCAACATCCGCCTTGCTGCCCGATACATTGGCGAAGCTAAAGGCTTTATTTCGATGTGGACAATGGGGCTTAACCAAAGCTCGGTAGGCGTAAACAAAAACTTAAGCCTCATCAACCTCAATTTAATAACCGGTCATATTGGTAAGCCTGGCTCGGGCCCGTTATCGTTAACCGGGCAGCCAAACGCTATGGGCGGCCGCGAGGTAGGTGGCCTGGCCAACCTGCTGCCGGCGCACCGTAACCTGGCCAATCCTTTACACCGCGAAGAAGTACAAAAGTTTTGGGGAGGTACCCAAATAGCCGCCAAACCAGGCCTTACCGCCACCGAAATGTTTGAGGCTTTGAACGATGGCCGCTTAAAAGCCATCTGGATTATGTGCACCAACCCGCTAACCAGCTTGCCCAACGTACGCCTGGCCGAGGAAGCGCTTAAAAAAGCAAAATTTGTGGTGGTACAGGAAATAAGCAACAAGCCCGAGACCCTGGCCTATGCCGATGTAATACTCCCCGCCGCCGCCTGGGCCGAAAAGGAAGGCACCATGACAAACTCCGAGCGGCGCATAAGCTACCTGAACAAGGTGTTGGACCCTCCGGGCGAGGCTATTCCGGATAGCGAGATCATTTGCCGCTTTGCCAAAAAAATGGGTTACAAAGGTTTTGATTATAAAAATGCTGCTGAAATTTATGCCGAGCACGCCAAACTCACCGCCAAAACCAATATCGATATCAGCGGGCTAACCTATGATATCATTAAACAACAGGGATCGGTACAATGGCCTTATAAAAAACGGAATGTAACTATAGGTACACCCCGCCTGTTTACCGATAAAAAGTTTTATACCGAAACCGGGAATGCACACATCAGCGCTGTTCCGGATACCCTCACCAGCGAAATACCTGATGAGGATTTTCCTTTTATACTCACCACCGGCCGCATTCGCGATCAGTGGCATACCATGAGCAAAACCGGCAAAGTGAACAAGCTTAACCAGCATATAAAGCAATCGTTTATGGAGATAAACCCGCTTGATGCTATTGAGCTTAACATCCAGGACGGCGACGTTACCATTATCAAATCGCGCCGGGGCGAGGTAAACGTAAAGGCAAAAATTTCGGCTGCTATAAAACAAGGTGTTGTTTTTGTGCCCATGCACTGGGGCAAAATCCTTAATAACGATTTGCACCGCATCAATAACGTTACCAATGATGCGGTTGACCCGATATCAAAAGAACCCGATTTTAAGTATTGCGCCGTAAGCGTGCAAAAGTACAAAAAGCCGTTCCAGCGGATTGTGGTAGTAGGCGCGGGTGCCGGCGCTCACGGTTTTGTACGATCGTACCGGGAGTTGAATAAAGACGATGAGATTACCATTTTTAGTAAAGAAGATTATCCTTTTTATAACCGCGTAATGCTGCCCGATTACATCAGCGGCGAACAAAGCTGGGAGCAGCTGATAAAAATGACCGACGAGGAGGAGCCTGAATTTAAAATAAGGTTGTTACGCGGCGTAAGTGTAGAAAAAATAGACCGTGCCAATAAATATGTGCTGGATAGCCGGGGGGTAAAAACTTATTACGATGTGCTGTTGCTGGCAACCGGCAGCCGGGCGGCTATCCCCAAAAATGTGCCCTCGTTACAAGGCATTTTCAGCATGCGCAGCCGTAACGATGCCGATAACTTTAAAAAGCATGTACCCAAAAACGGCCATGTGGTTATAGTGGGTGGTGGTTTGCTCGGTTTGGAGATGGCTGCTTCCCTGCGCGAAATAGGCGTAACCATTACGATCATCCAGCGAACGTCCCGGTTTTTGAACCGGCAACTGGATGAATTGGGCAGCAGGCTGTTACATGAGGAAATGGCCGACCAGGGCTGCGATATTTTTTATGACGACGAGGTTCAGTTATTTTATGGCCGCAGCAAACTAACCGGCATAGGCCTTAAAAGCGGGCGCAAAATTGATTGCGACGCCATGATATTGGCTATTGGCACAACCCCCAACCTGGAAATTGCCAAAGACTGCGGCCTTGATATTAAACGGGGCGTAATTGTAAACGAGCGGCTGCTCACCAGCGACCCCAGCATATATGCCATTGGCGAAATTGCCGAATTTAACGGCACACTGTATGGAATAACTGCCGCGGCAGAACAGCAGGCCGCCGTAGTAGCCGGTTACATGAATGGCGATATCGGCAGCTATTATAAAGGCAGCCTGTTCATGAACATCATTAAAATTCACGGTTTTGATTTATGCAGCATTGGCTTATCTGAATGCCCGGATGACAAGGATTACGAAGAGATAGTATTTATTGATAAAGCCAAACGCTACTATAAAAAATGCATTATTCACCAGGATAAGCTGGTAGGAACTATTTTAATTGGGGATAAAGGCGAGTTCCAGGAATTTAGGGAGTTGATAGCCAACAAAACCGAACTGAGCGATAAGCGTCTTAAACTGTTACGCAGCGGCAAAACCGCCGAGCCTGTTTTGGGCAAACTGGTGTGCAGCTGCAATAATGTGGGTGCCGATAATATCCGCAATAAAGTAGCTGCTGGCTGTACCCAACTGGCAGATGTTTGCAGCCAAACCGGGGCCGGAACGGGTTGCGGATCATGCAGGCCCGAGGTGAAAAGGCTGTTGGAGGAGGTGTTACAGCAGCAATTAATAAAAGTATAAGCAGATGAAAAAAAAGCAACTGATTAAAATAAACCTGCCGGGCGGGGTAGCCTCTGCCGGCGACTTTTACGAAATGCTTATCATCGCCCAAAATGCGGGCGCGGCCCAAATTCGTTTTGGTAACAGGCAGCAGCTTTATTTTGAAGTAGATGCCGGCCAGCTGGAAGACCTGGAGTTTGATATGCTGGGTGCCGGTATCGATCATGAAATTAATGCCGACCAGTTCCCCAATATTACAAGCTCATATATTGCCGATGGAATTTTTAACCACGAAAACTGGCTGAAAGAAGGTGTTTACAAAGACATTTTCGACCTGTTTGATTATCAGCCCGAACTAAAAATAAACCTGGTTGATAGCAACCAAACCTTTGCCCCCTTTTTTACCGGGAATTTTAATTTCATCTCGTCGCCGGTAAGTAATTACTGGTATTTGTATATCAGGTTTCCTAAAACCAATATCCTGTATTGCTGGCCTGTATTGGTTTATTCGGACGATATCCCGGCCTTGTGCAAAGCCGTGCAGCAGGTAATATTTGCCAACAAATCTTTGTTTTATGACCAGGCCGAGGTCAACGCCGGTTTGCTGTACCAATTGGTTGCCACTAATAACCAGTTTGTGATTCAGCAAATAGACCAGCCGTTAAACATCCCCGAGTTCCAGTTACCCTACTATGAGGGTTTTAATAAACAGGGTAATAAATATTGGCTGGGTATTTACAGGCGTAACGAATTATTTGACATCGAATTTTTGAAAGATATCTGCAACCTGTGTATGCAAACACGGGTGGGGCAGTTGTATATCAGCCCATGGAAATCATTGCTGGTTAAAAACATAGAGGCTAAACACCGGCCTTTATGGGGCAATTTGTTAAACAAATACCGGGTTAACATAAGGCATGCCTCAAACGAATTAAACTGGCAGGTAGAAGACCTGTGCAGCCAATGTCTTGATTTAAAACAACAACTGGTACGCGAATTTGAGGAGGCCGACCTGCGCACATACCGCCTCAGTTTCGCCATTAAACGGTCGCCAAAATCGGGGATCTACGGCTCTATCATGATCCGCGAGCGCAAGCCCGATGAGTTTGAAATTGTGCATACCCGCGATTTTAACCACAATACCCGCGAGTTTGTGGTGTATAAGCAAGGTGTGGCCAAAACCGACCTTGGCCGGCATTTAATTGCCCTTTGCGATTTATTTTATGAGCAGCAAAGCAATATCAATCAATCAACCCCAGTTGCAGGCAGGGAAGATATGCACAAAGCAAGTCATCAAAAAACAGTACACCAGTGTAAAAATTGTTTCACTATTTATGATGAAGCATACGGTGATGAATTAAACGGGCTTTTGCCGGGTATTTCGTTTAGCGATATAAGCAGTTTTGAGTGCCCTACCTGCGGTGCTGGTAAAGAGGATTACCAGGAACTGGTTTGCATGGCGTAGCAAATCTGTTTAAAAAGCCATCAAGTGTCCCTCTCATAATATTTAATTATACTTGTTATAATTTTCACACTGATGGATGACTTAAGCCCCTTTATAAAATATATACAAAGGTTAGTAACACTGTCGCCCGCCGACCTGGCCGAATTTTTAGCTGGCTTTAAATTAAAAAAGGTAAAAAAGAAGCAATTCATTATTCAGCCCGACTTTATTGCCAAACACCGTACCTATATTCTGCAAGGCGCATTCCGTTCGTACGTTGTTGATAACGAAGGGATTGAACATACCATTCAATTTGCAATTGAGGATTGGTGGATATCGGATATTAACAGTTTTTTGTACCAGAAACCAGCCACCATGTTTGTGGTGGCGCTGGAAGATAGTATCGTACTACAAATAGACTTCGAAACTGAACGGCATTTAAAACAAGCCAAACATCAATTCGAAACCTTTTTTCGCATGGCTGCCGAACGTACCGCTGCTTTTCATCAGCGGCGGATCATTTCAACCCTAACGCGTACAGCCGAAGAACGTTATAGCGATTTTTTAGAAACATATCCTTCGGTAGCCCAGCGCCTGCCACAATACGCTATAGCCTCCTATCTCGGTATGACTACCGAGTTCCTTTCTAAAATCCGCAACCATAAAGTGCGCAAAAAGTTGAAGTAGTTCAACCTTATTTCCTAACCTGGTTCATCGTTAACTTTTTGCAGAGGCAGCACCTTTGTGTTATTAAAACAACACAAAAATGTCAGGTAAATTAAAAAATAAAGTGGCCGTAGTTACAGGTGGTAACAGCGGCATAGGTTTTGCAACCGCGAAATTATTTGCAAATGAAGGTGCAAAGGTGGCCGTTACGGGCCGCGACCAAGCCACCATAGCAACATCGGTAGCCCAAATTGGCAATAATGCCATTGGCTTTGTAGCCGATGTGGCCAACATTAACAGCATAGCCCCTGTTTATGAAAAGGTTAGCAGCACCTTTGGTAAAATAGATATACTGGTAGTAAATGCCGGCATTGTATACCTATCGCCCATAGCGGATGTTACCGAAGAAATGTTTGACCAGGTAAGCGATATCAATTACAAAGGTGTTTTCTTCACCGTTCAAAAAGCGTTGCCTTATCTTAATGATGGTGCGTCAATCGTTATCACTTCATCAACCGTCGCTAATAAAGGTATTGCCGGAGGTTCAGTTTATTTATCAACAAAGGCTGCCGAGCGCGCCTTGGTAAGGGCCTTTGCCGCCGAACTTGTTGGCCGTAATATTCGTGTGAATGCGCTTTCACCAGGATCTGTTGGCACCCCAATATTTAAAAAGGCCGGCTTTGCCCAGGAACAGGAAGATGCTATGAATCAGTTTTTTGCAACGGCAACCCCAATGAAAAGGGCTGGCTCGGTTGATGAAATGGCCAAGGGCTTTCTATTCCTTGCATCTGACGATTCATCGTACATGACAGGCGGCGATCTGTTGCTGGATGGCGGCTTCCGCGATTTATAAGCAAATACGATAATTTAATAACACGGCGACTTGCAGAGTTTTTAAAACTTTGCAAGTCGCCGTGTTGCATATAATCGCCACCAACAATTACTCACCCAATCAACTATTCACCATTCACCCAAGCACTATTTAACTACCAATCAGGTAGATTATCTAAAAAAATGTGCATATTTGGGGTTCAAAATTATTATTTCACAAATTAACACGCAATGAAGCATCCGAAAGGAGTTTCATTACAATTAAAAACAATTAAACAATGAAAGTCGCAGTAGTAGGTGCTACTGGCTTAGTAGGCACCAAAATGTTGCAGGTTCTGGCAGAACGCAACTTCCCCGTTACAGAATTAATTCCCGTAGCTTCCGCAAAAAGTATTGGTAAAGAAATCACTTTTAAGGGTAAGCAGTTTAAGGTAGTTTCTGTTGAGGATGCGATTAAGATGAAGCCGGACGTTGCAATTTTCAGCGCCGGCGGCAGTACTTCATTGGAGCAGGCACCGCTTTTTGCGGCAGCAGGCACAACCGTTATTGATAATTCATCGGCCTGGCGCATGGACCCAACCAAAAAACTGGTTGTGCCCGAGGTAAATGCCGACGTATTAACCGCCGATGACAAAATTATTGCCAACCCAAATTGCTCAACCATACAAATGGTAGTGGCTTTAAAACCGCTTCACGATAAATATAAAATTAAACGCGTAGTAGTATCTACCTACCAATCGGTAACCGGTACCGGCGTAAAAGCTGTTGACCAGTTGTTTAACGAGCGCAAAGGGATTGATGGACCAAAGGTTTACCCATACACTATCGACCTGAATGTGATCCCTCAGATTGATGTGTTTACCGACAATGGTTACACCAAAGAGGAGATGAAAATGATCCTGGAAACTAAAAAGATCATGGGCGATGATAGCATTAAAGTTACTGCTACCACCGTTCGTATCCCGGTTATGGGCGGTCACTCAGAGTCGGTTAACATCGAGTTTTTACATGATTTTGATTTGAGCGAAGTACGCGAGCTATTAGCCAATTCGCCGGGTATTGTGGTGGTTGATGATACCGCCAACCTGAAATACCCGATGCCGCTTGACGCGCACGATAAAGACGATGTTTTTATAGGCCGTTTACGCCGCGACGAAAGCCAGGATAATACACTGAACTGCTGGATAGTATCGGATAACCTGCGCAAAGGCGCTGCTACCAATGCCGTGCAAATTGCAGAATATCTGGCAGCAAAGCATTTGATTGGCCAGCCGGTTGAAGCGTAATTATTAGTGAATGGTTGATTGAGTTGATTAAGAGAGTGGTTTTTAGCACTCGTTAACTCAACCCAAAACTTAAAAATATCACAGGGATAGTCGGCTGATTATCCCTGTTTTTATATAAAAGCTCTCCCTTAAAAACAGCCGCGCCTGCCTGTTAGTTAATCGCTGCCTCATCATTAAGTAAAAAGATGCTTATTAACATAATTTAACGGTGTATCTGCGTTAACTTATTACGTTTAATAGCGTCATTTGTATTTCAATTACATTATTTTATTTCACCATGAAAACTAAGATAATTATAGCAGCCCTTGCCGTTTTTGGCAGTTTGTACAGCGGTGCGGTTAGCGCGCAGCAAACCGCCTTACTTGCCGATCAGAACCCGCGATATAAAGAAAGCCAGGCTAAATACGCCCGTGGGGCAGATAGCCTTACCCGCTTACAAGGCACAACCATACAGGATACCTACAAAGCTTATGACTGGTACGAGGCCAGGCTGGAGCGCCGCCGCCAGAACCGCGAGTGGAGACATCAGGAACGCATGAATGGCTACTTTGATTACACGCCGTCATGGGGGTTTTACGATAATTACTATTCGCCATCAATCAACTTTGGCTTTGGCGGCCGCTGGGGGCGCGGCGGATACCACGGAGGCCGTTCCGGTATCGGAATTGGTTTTGGCTGGTATTAATTAGCGCCATGCATCACTTACTATCATAATTTAACAACCTACTATCAATGAAATTTAATAACATTTTAACCATTGCTGCATTTGCAGTTTCAACATTTTTTGCAGCCTCATGCTCAAGGCAGGTAACACGCGTTAGCACCGATCAAACTATAGATGTAAGCGGTAACTGGAATAACAGCGACTCGCGGATGGCGGCCGAAGAACTAACGGGCAAAATTTTAGGCGCAAGCTGGATAGAAACTCATCAAACCGATCACCAGGGCAAAAAGCCGGTGGTAATTGTGGGGTTTGTGCAAAACAAAAGCCACGAACATATTGATGCCGAAACTTTTTTAAAGGATATTGAAAGCTCATTTATTCAAACCCAAAAAGTACGTTTGGTACAAGGTGGTAAGAAACGCGAAGAACTGCGTGCCGAAAAAGCCGACCAGCAAACCAATGCTACCGTATCAAGCATGAAACAGTTTGGCTTAGAAAACGGTGCCGATTATATACTACAAGGCTCTATTAATTCGATAGTTGATTCGCACAAACGCAAAAAGGTTGTTTACTACCAGGTAAACCTCGAACTCACCAATATTCAAACAAACGAAGTGGTTTGGATTGGAGAGAAAAAAATAGCCAAATACGTAACAAATTAAAGTAAGAAAGCCTTGTGCCGTTGCGTTCAGGGTTCCTTACAGCTTAAAATGATAAACATACGTACGCGTTTTTTCCGCGCATCACCTGTTATTGGGGTGATGCTTTTTTTATTTGGTTGTACCACTTACAACCAAAGCCTTACTTCTTATTACAAAAATGTTTATGCAGGCAATTATCCCCAGGCCGAAAAAGACCTGGATAATAATGGCCTTATCCAAAAGCCGCGCAATAAACTCCTGTACCTGATGGAGAAAGGGCGGGTAGCGCATCTTAGGGGAGAATACGAATCAAGCAATAAGTACTTTAACAATGCCGATCAATTATTGGATAGTGGTTTAAGCGGTGCTGCCGACGCGGCCGTTGGCTTATTACTTAACTCGATGTCGCAAACATATAAAGGCGAGGATTTTGAAAAATTCATGATCCATTATTACAAGGCGCTGAACTACCTTTATCTGAACAATACCGAAGATGCCATTGTAGAAGCCCGCCGCATCACCCTGCAGGCGCAGGACCAGGGCGATAAATTTAACAATAAAGACAACCGTTACTCAAACGATGCATTCGCCCTAATGTTCCAGGGCATGCTTTACGAACGGAATAACGATGTAAACAATGCCTTTATATCATACCGCAACGCTGCCGAGATCTATCTGAAAAATCCCGATCAAACTTATTATGGCACACCTATGCCCATGGGACTAAAGGAAGACGTGATCAGGACCGCCATGTTGAACGGCTTTACAACCGAGGCCGACCAGTTTGAAAAAACATTTGGTATTCAGTACACCCTTAATAAACCCAATGAAGGCGGCGAGCTGATCTTGTTTTGGGAAAACGGACTTGCGCCGGTTAAAACACAGGAAGATTTATTTTTTAGCCTGGTGAGGCATAGCGATGGCGGGTTGTTTTTTGTTAACGGTGCCGGTTTAGAAATCCCGTTTAACTATAGCGGCGACAGGAACAGGGTGAACCTGAAATCTGTAGAAAGTTTGCGGGTTGCGTTTCCAAAGTATATTGCCCAAACGCCTTATTATTTAAGCGCCGATATTAGTGTCAATAATCAACAAATACCTTTAGAAAAAGCCGAGGACATTAATGAGCTGGCTTTTAAAACGCTTCAGCAGCGTACCTTAAAAGAACTGGGCAAAGTGCTTGCAAGGCTTGCGGTAAAAAAAATGGCCGAATATGGCCTGCGTGCCGCAGCCACAAGCGATGGTAAAACCAACGGCGTTTTAGAAGGGCTGGGCTATGGCGTACAACTTTACAGCCTGTTGTCTGAAAAGGCCGATACCCGTAACTGGCAGTCCCTGCCGTCATCTATTTCTTACGCCCGCGTACCGCTGCAAAAGGGGGTTAACAAAGTAAATATCGTATTAAAAAATGCCCAGGGCGTTGCCGAAACCAAAACAATTGAGATACAAGGCAACGGATCAATACAGTTTTATAACTATGCGACGTTGAGGTAGGGTATGCGTTTATAATATTCTTAGTGAAAACCTTTGGCCCGTGTATTGTAATTCTACTTATCCTAACGCCAGTAAACGTATTTGGCCAACACTCCAAGATAATTAAGGCAGACTTGCTGACTGCATACCTATGATACCGAAGAGCCGGAAGGCGTATTTGCTGTATTTAACACTAAGCCAGACCTTGGTTATATTTATCCCGACCGTAAGGTATTTAACCTAAGCTAAGCTGCAAATTACTATGCCCATATGTGCGGCTATACACGATGATAAATAGGCCGTGTTAAATAATTTCAGGCCAGATTATTTGAAAGGTAAAAGCATTATATTGCCATTACCAATTAACACCCCAAAAAATCATGGTCAAACGCGTTATCCTTGCCTGCCTGGCGCTTGCTTTTATTATTCCTCACGTTGCTATCGCTCAAGCAACAGCTGCCAATAAGCCGGTGTCGCCACGTATCCGGGTGATAATGGATAACGATTTTAGCGGCGACCCTGATGGCTTATTTGCCCTTACACATTTAATGTTGTCTCAATCCGTAGATGTCAGGGGCATCATAGGCTCGCATTTAAAAGCGGGTGATGGTTTTGATCCGTCAAAAACCCAGGCAGATAATGCCGCAAAAAAAGCGACAGAGCTGTTAAGTATCCTGAAAATGACGGGACGGGTGCCGGTAGTAGCAGGTTCAAACACCGGGATGCTGAACGATACCACCCCGGTAAAAAGCGCAGCCGTTGATATGATTATCAACGAGGCTTCGCGAACCGATACCCAATTGCCCCTATATGTAGTTTGCGGTGCCGGGCTTACCGAAATTGCATCTGCGGTTTTAACCAACCCGGCAATTGCCGGCAAACTCACCCTGGTATGGATAGGAGGCCCCGAATACGCCGACCTGGCCCTGCCCCCACCCAACTACTCCAACCCCGAATACAATCTTAATATCGATATTGCTGCCGCCAGGGCAGTTTTTAACCATTCGCAATTAAGGCTGTGGCAGGTGCCGCGCAATGCTTACCGCCAGGCTTTGCTGCCCTATTCGCAACTGCTACTCAAAATTAAGCCCCACGGCGAAGCGGGCAAATATTTAACTAATGTGATAGAGGGTTTGATGACACGCATCCAGCAATGGCACCTGAATATTGGCGAAACGTACGTTTTAGGCGATAGCCCGCTGGTGTTGCTTACTGCCTTACAATCATCGTTTGAGGCCGACCCTTCGAGCAGCGAATATACGCTGAAGAACTGCCCGAAGATAAATGCACAGGGCGGTTATGATTATAATGCAGGTGGCCGCAACATCCGTGTATACACCCGATTGGACATCAACCTGATGTTTAACGATTTTTTTGCTAAGCTGGAACTGAATGCCAGATAGCTTTCCGAATTATCAAAAAAAGATAGTTTATAAATTACAAGGTAAATTTACAGGGATAAAAATGCCCATTTATTAATATGCACACCGATAGTTGTATAGAATAATAACCTATTTACCTTGTTTTAAGTACAGAAAACAGGCTACGAAAGCGTCGTTCCCGCCTGTTTAAGGTAGAAAACAGAGTTGGTATTTAAATTGTAAATGGTTTAATACATCATTTGAAAAACAATTTTATAAACAATTAAAAAAATCTATCATGAATTCATTACTGTATATCATTGCTGTTATCCTGATCATAGGCTGGGCAATCGGCGCGTTTGTTTACTCTGTAGGTGGTTTAATCCACATCCTGTTGGTTATTGCTATTATAGCTGTAATACTTGGTTTTTTACGCAGGGATACGGCTATATAAGCTGCTATTCAAATAAATATCAACCCCAGTCTGCAAAACAGGCCGGGGTTATTTTTTTAACTCCGCAGGTACGATGCACCATTAATGTCAATTATACCACCACTGCTAAACTCCATCCCCGGTGATGCATAAATAGCCACCAATGTGGCTACCTCCTGCGTGTTTGCCACGCGGCCAAAGGGGCTTTGGTTTTTTATTGCCTGGCCGGCAGGGCTGTTCAAAATATCGGCAGTCATATCTGTTTCTGTAAACCCGGGCGCTATAACATGTATACTTACACCCTTTGGCGCCAACGCAATAGCCAGCGATTGGCTCATCGAGTTTAACCCTGCCTTACTTGCACCATAGGCAGGGCAATCGGGCTCGCCACGGAAGGCCCCGCGAGATGAAATGTTCACTATTTTACCACCGCCCTGCTCGGCCATCTGCCGCCCGGCAAAATAACACAGGTTGGCAGCGCCCACCAGGTTAACATCAATGGTTTGTTTCCACATGGCAAGCCAGTGCGTATAATCAGCATCCATGATCTTGTGCTCCAGGAATACTCCTGCGTTGTTTACCAATACGTCAATACCGTTATACTTTGCTATAAAAGCCTTCATAAAGGTTTCAACCGCGCCGGCATCCTGTATTTGCAGTTGCCAGGCGCTGTGCCCAGTTCCCGGCAGCAAGGCAATTGTTTCGTCGGCTGCCTGTTGGTTGCTTAAGTAGGTTATGGCAACCTGTGCACCCGCAGCCGCGAACAGCTGCGCACAAGCCCGCCCTATACCGCGCGAACCGCCGGTGATTAAAACCCGCTTGTTTGTAAAATCAAATGTCATCATAGCCCTGTTGGTTGAATAACAAATAACGGAAAACCTAAGCCATAAAGCGCATCAAAATTTAAGTTTACCATGTGTTTGTATATTAAAAACCTGCTCAATGTTGTCAGCGGTTCACATTTCCTGTACATAATTTATTCCTGCATCCATATCATCAAAAAAATCTCTACTTTTAACTATCACACCCACGTTATGAAACATCTGACCGTTAAAACACTACTGGGCTTTAGCCTGTTTGCCTGCACCGCAGCGTATGCGCAGCAGGAAACTATTGACACCGCTGCCTTCCGTAAAATCAGGAATGCGGAGCTTACCAGTTCCCAAATTCCGCAAATTGCGCATTACCTTACAGATGTTTCGGGGCCAAGGCTTACCAATTCGCCGGGTTACAAGCGGGCTGCTACCTGGGCTGTTGAAACCATGAAAAAATGGGGTTTAGCCAATGCCAAAATGGAACCCTGGGGCGAATTTGGCAAGCAGTGGGAAGTGCAGGATTTCAGCATATCAATGCGTGCTCCTTATGTGCAGTCTGTGCGGGCATATCCTGGGCCGTGGAGCGCCAATACCAAAGGCTTACAGCAGGGGCAGGTAATACTGCTTACACCTGCAAACGCCATGGATACGGCTTACCTGGCCAGCCACTCAGCCGATTTTAAGGACAAATTTGTACTGGTAACCGGCGGTGCCGCCAGCAGTGCCGAAAGATTTGAACCATCGGCAACACGATTGGCAGATACCGCCCTGGCCAACCTTAAGGATGCCTACATGATTGATAAACCGACGATACAGATGTATCAAGGCTACTTCAAAATTTTTGCGAAGATTGATGAATTGCTTAAATCAGCCGGTGCGCTGGCCTACATTACCACCGGCAGGAATAACCATAACGGAACGGTGGTGGTGCAGGCCTTCGGTGACTATAAAAAAATAGTGGCCGAAACCGTACCCAAAGTAACCATGTCGGCCGAAGACGGGCAAAAAATAAAAAGGCTCATCCTATCCGGCCACAAAGTAGAACTGGCCTTAAATATAAGCGGCAACCTCACAACCGACAATCCTAAAGGTTACAATGTGGTTGCCGAAATTCCTGGTACCGATGCCAAACTGAAACCACAGCTGGTAATGCTTGGCGGCCATCTTGATTCATGGCAGGCCGCCACGGGCGCCACTGATAATGCCGCCGGCTGCATCGTGATGATGGAGGCCGTACGATTGCTGGATTCATTGGGCCTTAAGCCTAAACGTACCATCCGCATAGCCCTTTGGAGTGGCGAGGAGCAGGGCCTGTTAGGCTCTTTTAATTATGTAAAAAACCATTTTATGGATGGTACAACATTCGCCCTAAAACCCGAACAGGCAAAAGTATCAGCCTATTTTAACCTCGATAACGGCACCGGCAAAATAAGGGGCATTTATGCCCAGAATAACCAGGCCGTAAAACCCATATTTACCGAATGGTTTAAACCCTTTGCAGACCTGGGTGCCCAAACCGTAACCCTGAGTAATACCGGATCAACAGATCACCTCAGTTTCGATTGGGCGGGCATCCCCGGCTTTCAGTTTGTGCAGGACCCCATTGATTACGAAACCCGCACCCATCACAGCAACCTGGACGATTATGACCACCTGATAATTGACGACCTTAAACAAGCTGCCATTATTGTAGCCTCGTTTGTATACCAAACCGCTACCCGCCCTGATATGTTGCCCCGCAAGCCGTTGGTAAAGGAAAAGTTTGTATTTGATGGTTTTTAGGGATGATAGATTTGTGTGTTCAGAAACTCCTATCAGGATGTGAATATCCAGAATGCTAAGAGTTGTCGCCAAAACTTACTCTTTTCTATGGCAACTATAATGTTGGTGACGACACTTAACAGGAGCGGCAGGGCAATGCCAACATGAAAAGAATACCTACCGTTTCTTCTATTAAGGAAAAATACCCGTTAAACGTTTTTGTTCTTTTGCCACTAACCGTGTAAGTAATTTCTTTATGCTGAATCTTCCTAAGGGCCATCGGCCCGACACATATTGTAGCCGCGGGTTTCAACCCGTGGATGAATGACAAAAGACCAACAAGAGTGCCATGGGCACGGTCCATATTTGGGACAAATCCAGGTATTTCAAGATGCTACCTGTTCATAATATGGATCGAACCTATGGTTCTCAATCGTTTTCTCGTTTTTTTCCACGGGTTAAAACCCGTGGCTACAAGATTGGCCGAGGCTACGCCTCTAATATGTGTTGAATAGGTACCAATGAGCTAGCTTATTATATAGATTAAGTATGGAAAGCAATATCTATTGTTTATCGTCAAACTGGTTTGACTTATGGGGCGCCCCGATCTATTAATTACAACAAATCCCTTATATAACGCAACAGCCCCTGATCTTTCGATCAAAGGCTGTTGCGCTGATGAGTGTCTTTTGGCACTTATCAATTATAAGAAACCGAATAGCTGTTACAGGTAAAGTTTAAACCGCCCCCGTTAGTGCCGTACGACGAAGTAATCTCGAAACCGAACTGCACATTGCCCAAGGTAATATTGCCAAACCAACCTTTGTTTTTTATCCATGTTTGAATAGCCTTAACATCAACAGTTGCTGATGAAGTGTTGCTTGTGCGTAAAAACGAGTAAACGTTGTTTGAACCGTTGTTTCCCCTGAATACATTCCAGGTATGGCCACCTACGCTAACGTTGGTATATACAGGCACCGCCGCGCCGCTGGCATTGTAGTTGTACGATATGGGTTTAACATTACCGCTGCCGCTGGAGCTGCCGGTGTAGTTTAACCAAAGCATGGTTTCGTTTTGGTTGCCGCTATCCCATATATCATAGGTAGCTTCCCACGCGCCGCTTGACGGAACAGTAAAGTTGGCACTGCTTGTACATGAGTTTAAGCTGCTTAAAGCCACACCCACATATTTGGTGGAGTTGGGATATGATTTTATTCCACCTGTATTAGGGTGGTTGGCCCAAACGCCCCAGTTGCTATAGGAGTTTGCCCAAATATTTTGCGCACCGGCTCCCGAGCCCCAAACATCGTTATAAACGGTATATCCCCCGTTTGACCATGACCCATAGGCTGCACTTGACGACCAGTTTGCTTTTACCTGTGCTTCAGTAGCGGTCGGTAATTCAGCATTGTTTTTTTTACAGCCCAGGGCTAAGCCTGCAACCGCGATGAACAGGACCACGTGTTTTTTCATTTTCATAATTTTGGTTTTTAATGGTTTATATTGGTTTTGATATATGCGCAAATAATGATGCATTTTATTAACGCTCAGGCAAAAAATCGCTAAAGCCCGGCAGGCCGTTGCTTAGCACTGTTTAACAATTGGTTAAGTCAAAACTATAAAGTATGGTAATAGCCGTTGTGGATACTTAGGGGTATAAATGTCAACTATGGCTATTTTCGCTACAGTTAAAAAATATTTGTTATACTTTTATTGCTGCGCTGCGGGTTAAAGCATCGGTAGGACTATCAAAAAAATCAGGATATTATCAGGAAATAAAATGGCAAAGCGTTTTTTTTATAGTTGGCAGTTTTTGTTTGGCTGCCTGCTTTTTACCTGCGTGGCAGCATGTAAAAAAGAAAATGCCATTATAGTTGGGCGGGTGGAATTAGCGATGCTCGATTCTGTAAATAAACTACGTGCAACCGGCTGTACCTGCGGAACCGTTTTTATGCCCCCTGCAAAAAAACTAATGTGGAATTATAACCTGGCCATCGCCGCGCAGGTTCATGCGCTTGATATGAATAACAATAACTACTTCGATCATATCTCCCCCACCGGTACCTCGCCCATACAACGGGCCATAGCCGCGGGGTACACAGGCCAGTATATTGGCGAAAACATTGCCAAAGGATACACCACCATTGGCCAGGTAATGCAGGCCTGGAAAAAAAGCGACGACCACTGTAAGGCCATGATGGATACGCTTTATGTAGAAATGGGGGCTTACAGCTATAACGGCTACTGGGTACAGGAATTTGGCCGGTGACTATTAATAACCTCAGGCCGAAATATGGTTATCCCTCACCATTTTTTCCAGTGCCGAAATCCAGGTTGGCGAGTCGTTCAGGCTTTCTACCAGTTGTACGCGCTCGCCGCCAAGGACTTTAAACTCGTCGCCATATTCGGTAGTTACTTCGTAAACGGTTTCCAGGCAGTCGGCCACAAAAGCGGGGCAAAATACAAGCAGGCTTTTTTTGCCGACTTTGGCCAGGTTGGCTACAATTTCGCTGGTATAGGGCTGTACCCAGGGGTCGTTCCCCAGGCGTGATTGAAAGCAAATGGTATATTTTTCTTTGGGAATATTTAGCTTTTCGGCAATCAGCTTCGCGGTTTGATGCGACTGAGCCGAGTAGCAAAATTTATTGGCATCGGTAATGGTTTCGCAGCATTTATCAACCTTTAAACAATGCTTGTGCGTATGGTCGGCTTTAATCAATTGTCTTTGCGGCAGGCCGTGAAAACTAAACAGCACATGATCAAATTTTTCGGGATCGTATTTGGCGCCGTTTTCGGCAAAGGTGGCAATCATCAGTTCGTTATCATGAAACGAGTTCACAAATGATATGGTTGGCTTGGTAGGCCATTGCATCAGCAACTCCATCACCTTATCATAAACAGAGCCGGTACTGGCCGATGCATATTGCGGAAAAAGCGCTATTACCTGTATATCGTCAACCAACGCATCTTTCAACCTGTTCAATGCCGATTCAATAGTTGGGTTTTGGTAACGCATGGCCAATTCAACAACATACTCATCGCCCAGGCGCTGTTTTAAAGCTTCCTGTTGTAAAATGCTGTAATGCATCAGCGGCGACCCGGTAGTATCGCTCCAGATAGCCCGGTATAATTTGGCCGATTTTGGTGCACGGAACGGAACAATTATTCCGCGAACCAGTAAGGTACGCAGCACCGGGTTAATGTCAATAACCCGCGGATCCATCAAAAACTCATTGAGGTAGGTACGCACGTCGGCTGTCGACGCGCTGTTTGGTGTACCCAAGTTGACTAATAAAACACCTTTTTTGCCCATAATTTTACAGTGTGCGAAATTAAATAATTTTTGGCCCGGCAACGGAGTATGAGGTAAATAAATTACAAAAGGATTAAGAGTCAAGAATCAAGAGCCAAGAATCAAGACAGCTTCAGTTTGGTGGCGAAGCAAAAAAAGCAAGAGTTAAAATCAATCAGCTTTGCCAGGCCATAAAGTTGATAGCATATTTCCAGGCTACAAGTGCAGCTATCTTGATTCCTGGCTCTTGACTCTTGACTCTTGATTCTCCTCCCCTCGCCACAGCATCCACCACGGCGTTCCCGGCGAATGGTGATGCTCATAGTGATAGCCAAAAAAGTAGCAGCTAAAAAATGCCCGTATGTGGTTTTTCTTTTGGCTTCGGGCAAAGTATATATTATCATGCTCGCCTTTGTGGGGTTGGTAAGTGCCAAAATAAAACAGTTGCAAAGTGCTAAGCAACGATGGCGCTACCCAAAACAGCAGCAGGTTTTGCTGTGGAATCCAGATTTTTAATACATTAAACAATGCCGCCATTACTACAATTTGCCATATAGAAAGATAGTTGCGGATAAACCTTACATACCAACTCCAAAAACTGCCGTTGTGGTAATCCGGGTCGTGGGTAGTGTGTACATGGCTGTGATGTAAATGATGTTTGGTATATAACTGCGGATACCAGAATGACGCATATAAAAAAGTGCACAGGTAACCAACAAAGTTGTTGATGCCCCGGTTGGGTGATATGCTGCCGTGCATGGCATCGTGCGCGGTGATAAACAGACCGGTATATAAATGCATTTGCACCAAAACCAACAGGTAAACCAGCGGATTGACAAAACTAAAATTCCATTGCATTAATAAAATAATAGAAAATATCCAGGAACCCGTTACCGCCAGGGCAACCAGTAAACCGATATTGGATGGGCTTTTTTGCATGCGGGTTATACAACAGCAAAAAGCGTGCTGTTAAATACTTTCAATGGCTTCTTTTACCTGCTGCATCAGCCACATCGGGGTTGATGTGGCGCCGGCAATGCCCACGGTATCATTTGGCGAAAACATCGATGGATCCAATTCATCTGTCGATGAAATGAAATAAGTATTGGGGTTATGCTTGCGGCAAACCTCAAACAGCACCTTGCCGTTTGATGATTTCTTGCCCGACACAAACACTATCTTATTAAAACGGGTAGCAAACTTAGGCAAATCCTTATCCCGGTTTGATACCTGGCGGCAAATGGTATCATTGGCTTTCAGGTTATACCCACGGGCTATCAGCTCATCTTTTACATTGTAAAACTTTTCCATGCTTTTGGTGGTCTGGCTGTACAGGGTAATGTTTTGGGGCAGCTCCATATTGTCCAGTTCGGCAATATCCTGGAAAACCAGGGCTTCGTTATTGGTTTGCCCCTGCAGGCCAACAACCTCGGCATGGCCATGCTTGCCAAATATCAATATCTTCTCGTTTGAATCGTATGATGTTTTAATCCGGTTTTGCAGTTTTAATACTACCGGGCACGATGCATCTATCAGGGTAATATTATTCTCTAATGCGGTGCGGTAAGTGTCGGGGGCTTCGCCGTGGGCGCGGATAAGTACTTTCTCGTTGCGCAGGTTTTTCAGTTCGGCGTGTTCAATAATGCGCAGGCCCTGTGCTTTCAGCCGTTCAACTTCCTCGTCGTTATGCACAATGTCGCCCAGGCAGTACAGGTAGCCATCTTCGGCCAGTATCTCTTCGGCCATATCAATGGCATAAACCACCCCAAAGCAAAAGCCCGAATCCTGATCAATAGTAACCTTTAAATTGTACGCTCCCATGGTGTTGCAAATATACCTATGATTTTGTTGATTATTTAACAGGATTGTAAAGATTAGGTTTGATGATGCTATGGTTATCCGTTTTTAACTATTTACTGTGATGGTTTAATCTCCCGGCAGTTTTAAAACGCCAGGACCCCGATTTCTCGACTTGTTTTTTTACGTTTCTTGTAAAAAAAATCTTGGTTTTGATTTTGTATTAATTAATACATGTTTTGTTTCAATAAATGATGCATTTGTTGCAAAAAAGTTCGGATTAATAGCCTTTTTTTCACCTGTTTGTGCATGAATAAGGGGGCTTTTAAATATAAAAACAAGCGTGTACATTTGTACCGTTCTGCACATTTGAAATCTGAAATTTGCACATCAATAAATTATTTCCCCGTTTCGTGCAACGTTGTAAAATAGCTTGCGTCTATTAATCTGAAGCTTAACGCAATTGGAAGCAATATTTATAGATAAACATTATAGCCTGGTGCTGGAGTGCAAACAAGGGAGCAAAAAAGCTTCTTATGAGCTATACCGCCTGTATTCAAAAGCGATGTTGAACGTCGCCTTTAGGATAGTAGGCAATATTGGCGAGGCCGAAGATGTTTTGCAGGAAGCTTTCCTTGATGCTTTTAACAAGCTAAAGGATTTCAGGCAGGAAACCACATTTGGGCTTTGGCTCAAACAAATAGTGGTAAACCGGTCAATAAATTTGCTCCGTAAACGAAAGCTGGAGCTTATTGAAATAGAGGGAGATCACCTGGAAAACATTCCGGATGAGGAACCCGAAGATGAGGACGACGTGCAATACCAGGTGGCACTGGTTAAAGAGGCTATGAAACAATTACCGGATGGTTACCGGCTTGTATCATCCCTTTACCTGCTGGAAGGTTATGATCACGAAGAAATTGGACAAATATTAAGTATATCTGAAAACACCTCAAGAACCCAGTTTTTGAGAGCTAAAAGGAAACTAATGGAAATTTTAAAAGGAAGAGGAAAAGTGTCATGAGCAAGCGATTTGAAGATTTCATGAAAAATAACCACGATGAATTTGACGAGATCGAGCCATCGGCAGATCTGTGGAGTAAAATAGAGGCGCGTTTAGATACGCTGGATGCGCCAAAAAAGCGCGAAGCCAAAACCTTTTCGCTCACTTTCGTGCTAAAAATGGCCGCATCCATCATCGTGGTGATGGGTATCGGTTTCGGGGCATATCTCCAAAGCCAGAAAGGCGCAAAAAGCGTTGACCTGGCGGCTATTAACCCCGAATATGCCAAACAGCAGGTGCATTATGCATCATTGGTTAAAACGCAGCTTAACCAACTTAAAACGGCATCAAAAGGCGACCCGCAGTTGTTTAAAGAGTTTACTGCCGAGATTGCCAAAATGGATTCGACCTATAAAAAACTAAATAGCGATTTAGCCACAAGCCCTAACCAGGAACGTGTTTTACGTGCAATGATCCGGAACTTGCAAATACAAACCGATGTGCTTAGTCAGCAATTAAATGTAATAGAGCAGTATAACGAGACTAATAAAGATCAAAAAGATGAAATCAAAAATATTTAAACCTTTCCTGTTTACGCTGATGGTTTTATTAACCATAGGCAACATGGGCTTTGCCCAACAAAAACCTGCAAAACCGGCTAAACCTGCAAAGCCGGCCCTGGCGCCCAAGGCAGCCCAAACGGCTGATGATGACGACGACGATTCGGACATGGATTCGAAAGATTATCAGCAAAAAATGAAAGATTTGCAGGCTAAAATGCATGATCTGCAGGTAAAAATGAACTCGCTTAACAGGCAAAAGTTCAACAAAACCATGAAGCAGAACATGAAACAGTTCAGCAAAAGCTTTAAAGGCTATGATAAAACGTTCAAATTTGACAGCTTAAAAGGTTTTGCCTACAAGTTTAACGACAGCATGCTAAACTTTGCTTATAAATTTGATACCCACATAGCCCCGATGATAGCCTATGGTTTTAAAGATTTTGATAAAACCTTCAACTTTAACTACAATATAGATGGTGATGATGACCTGAAAGTACAAACCGGAGACGAAGTTGTAAAAACCAAAAGCTACAGCAAAAGCTACAGTGTTGATGGCAACGATGTAATTAACATTGATAATAAATTTGGCAAAATAACCGTAAATACCTGGGCAAAAAACGAGGTGAAAGTTGATGTGCAGATAAAGGTTACCACCAACGATGCCGATAAAGCACAAAAAATGCTGGATAACGTGAACATCCAGGATAGTAAGGACGGAAACGGTGTTTATTTTAAAACCTCGATAAACTCCAATAACGACAATAATGGCTCATGGGGCGGCTTATTCAGGAGTGGTAATTCGGTACGGTCAATGGAGATTAACTACACGGTTTACATGCCTGCAAAAAATCCGCTTACCATCAGCAACAAGTACGGCGCTACCGATTTACCCGATCTTGGCGGCAAACTCATCATCAGCAACTCATACGGCAGCCTGGTGGCTAAAGCATTAAGCAACAACGGCAACCAAATAAGGGTAAAATACGGCAATGCCACCATTGGCAACTTAACCGGCAGCGATCTTGATGTAGCTTACGGCAGCCTAAGCCTGGGCGATTGCGATAAGCTTACAGCCAATTTGAGCTATAGTTCGGCAAAAATTGGGCGTATTAAAACATCGGGTACCATTAACGTTAAGTTTGGCGGCGGCATCAGTATTGAAGATGTAGACAAAAACCTTAAAGACCTTTCAGTACGGTCGTCATATTCCAGCATAAAGCTGGGCCTGGGCGATAGCCAAAGCGCCGATTTTGATGTAACCGTGCGTTACGGCAGCTTTAACTATGGCAACCACGATGTAAGCCTTACCAGCAAAAGCCCCGCCGATGGCGAGCGCGGATTTAACCCAACCAAAAACTATAAAGGTCATTTTGGCAAAGGCGGTACCGATAAAACCATCACCATCAATTCAACTTTTGGAAGTGTAAACTTTGATTAAGCGATAAATTCATCCTTTTACGCAAGCCCTTGCCCTAAAAAGCAGGGGTTTTGTTATTTTTGGGCTTAACCACATCGCGCACCTATGGATTTATCAATATTTGCCCAGGCCGAATCCTGGATCTCCCTGCTTACACTTACCGTTTTAGAAATCGTTTTAGGTATAGATAACATTGTGTTCATTTCCATATTGTCAGATAAGCTGCCTGCAAAACAGCAAAGCAAAGGCCGCCGGGTTGGTTTAGGCATGGCCATGATTACCAGGATTCTGTTGTTGCTATCCATTAGTTGGGTGATGACGCTTACCACGCCCCTGTTTAGCCTGAGCCATTTATTTAATATTACCGACCCGGATTGGGCAGAAAAACTGGCTATATCAGGCCGCGACCTGATCCTGATTATCGGCGGCTTGTTCCTGATCTATAAAAGTACTGCCGAAATTCACCATAAAATTGAGGGCGAAGAAGAAAATAGCGAAAATGTAAAGCCACAAGGGTTTATAGCCACTATTATCCAGATCATGTTGCTGGATATTGTGTTTTCTTTAGATTCTGTAATTACGGCCGTGGGTATGGCCAGCCATGTAGAGATTATGATCCTGGCGGTTATCATAGCCGTAGGCATTATGATGTGGGCATCAAACAGTGTATCGGGCTTTGTAAACAAACACCCCACGGTTAAAATGCTGGCGCTATCTTTTTTATTGCTGATAGGCGTATCGCTGTTGGCCGAGGCGTTTGAACAACATATCCCCAAAGGGTACATTTACTTCGCGATGGCATTCTCGGTTTTGGTGGAGTTATTAAATTTGAAAATGAAGGGGAATAGAGTCAAGAATCAAGAGTCAGGAATCAAAAAATAGATTTGTGTTCATCTTCAAGGCATAGCAAAACGTTTTTTCCTCTGTCTTGATTCTTGGCTCTCAAATCTTGCTTCTTCTTTAAAACACCCGGCAAAGCAGCCCCTTCAAGTATTCTCCTTCAGGGAATGAAGCCCTTACCGGATGATCTTCCGGCTGGTGGAACTGGTATATAAATTGTACCTGTTTACCGGCATCTAAAGCAGCCCAGGCTATTACCTGTTTAAAGGTTTCCATATCCATAGCGCCCGAGCAAGAGTAAGTGGCCAGCAAGCCGCCTTCGTTCAGCAACAGCATGCCCAATCGGTTCAGGTCTTTGTAAGCGCGGGAAGCCCTTGTTAAAGCTGAACGCGATGGTGCGTACTTAGGCGGATCGAGCACTATAATGTCAAACTTTTCGCCATCATCCCTGAATTTACGGAGTTGGGTATTTACGTCGGATTTGATGGCGTTATGTTTATCGGCATCCAGTTTATTAAGCAGGATGTTTTCCTTTAACGTTTCAATGGCCAGGGCCGAGCTATCTACACTGGTTACAAATGCAGCGCCATTTTTAAGGCTGTTCAGGGTAAAGCCGCCGGTATAGCAAAAGCAATCCAGTACTTTTTTGTTTTTGGCATAAGTGGCAACCACGTGGCGGTTATCCCGCTGATCGCAATAAAACCCGGATTTTTGCCCCTCGGTGATATTGATGCCGTAAACCACATTATTTTCCAGCACCTCCACTATTTCGGGTGGCGGGTTGCCTGCTAATACTTTATTCTCGGCTTCGCCCATGCCCTCATGCGCCCGGGATGCTGCATCGCTTTTATCCGAGATACTTTCGGGGTTCAGCAGCTTTTGCAATTCGTCAATAATTACCGGCATCATCCGTTCCATGCCCGATGTAAGCACCTGCACCGCCAAATGCCCGGCATATTTATCAACTATAAGCCCCGGCAGGTAATCCGATTCGCTAAAAACCAAACGACAGGTATTGGTGCCGTTTTCCAATACATTGGCGCGGCTTTTAACTGCCGTTGCCAATTTACCGCGAAACCAATCGTCATTAATTTCAGCGGCCTCATCCCATTCCAACAAACGTAAAGCAACCCTCGATTGATCGTTATAAAAACCATAGGCCATAAATTCGCCTTTGGCATTAAGCAGGCGTACCACATCGCCATTGGCGGGCTTACCCTTTACTTTATCAATAGCCCCCGAAAATACCCAGGGATGCCTTTGCACAACAGCTTTCTCTTTGCCTTTACTTAAAACAACGTCTATCATGGGTGCAAAGGTAGTAAATTAGTGAGTGGTTGATTGGGTTGGATTAAGTTGAGTAAGAGAAGTAGTTGCCTTGGATATCTGTTCTCCAAAAACCAACCTCCTGCCTATCTATCCAACCCAATCAATTCAAGCTAACCTAATCAACTTAATCCAACTCAATCCAACCTAATCAACCCAATCAACTCAATCCAACCTAATCAACCCAATCAACTCAATCCAACCTAATCAACCCAATCAACCACTCCCCATTAAACCATTCATCATTTTATTACTCCAATACAATATTTTCCAATTAAAAACATTTGGTATCTTAGTATCCGAAACATAAACATGAGAAAAATTTACCTATTGGTAGCTACAGTGCTATTGGCATGTTGTAGCTATAAAAGCTATGCCCAGGTACCCCGCATTCCTGAGGCCAGTTCTACACAAACCATTATCCAGGATTTTGGCCTGGGTAAAGTAACCGTTACTTACTCGCGCCCAAATGTTAAAGACCGTAAAATTTTTGGCGGCATCATTCCATGGGGCGAAGTTTGGCGCACCGGTGCCAATGCAGCCACTGTAATTACCTTTTCTGAAAAAGTTTTAATTGAAGGCAATAGTGTACCCGCAGGCAGCTACTCACTTTTCAGCATCCCCGAAAAAAATGAGTGGACTATTATATTAAACAAAGTAGTTAAACAATGGGGCGCCTATAGCTATAAACAAACAGAAGATTTTTTACGCTTCACCGTGAAACCCATGCGCGTAAGCGAAAAACGCGAAACCTTTACGATGGCTTTTGCCAACTCAACCACCAAATTTTCTGACCTGTACCTGGTTTGGGACCATACTTCGGTTATGATTCATTTACAAACAGATGATGACGCCAAAATAACCGCAAATATTGATGAGCTAATGAAAGGCGACCGGAAGCCTTACTATTTCAACGCTATCCAGTATTACTACGAAAACAACAAAGATGTTGATAAAGCTTTAGGCTGGGTTTACGAGGCAGAAAAAATTGAGCCTAAAGGCCCCTGGTATAAACTTTGGGAGTCGCGTTTGCTATTACGCAAAGGCGATAAAGCAGGCGCCATTGCGGCGGCCGAAGCAGGCATAGCGCTATCTAAAGCCAGTAAAGATGATGAATACGAACGTTTAAATAAAGAAGCGCTGGATCACGCGAAGGATTATTAAGAAACCTCCCCAACCCTCTCCTTTGGAGAGGGCTTAAAATAGCACATATAAAAAAAGGCTTTTTGCTTGATGCAAAGAGCCTTTTTCTTTTCCCCTCTCGAGAATTGAGCGGCTGCAGGGGTGTGTTTCGCGTTCTGGGTAGCAAATTTAGGTTGTTTCAGTCTCAGCAACAACCCTTTTTTCACCAACCACCCTGTTCAATACCAGCCCTAAAATCATTACCAGGAAACAACCTATCGGGTTAAGCCACAGGTAAGCTACCGTTTTAGTTAGGCCTAAATATATAATGGTAGCTTCGCTGATGATAGCGGCAATAAATACAGCATTGCCGTTTATGCGTTTCATATAAAAGGCTACAACGAATACGCCCAGCACGGTACCATATATGTATGATCCCAACTGGTTTACCGCCTCGAGCAGGTTGCCCAGCTTGCTGGCATATAAGGCCATAATTACACACACCACTCCCCAAAATACCGTTGCCAACCGCGATGCATTCAAATAGTTTTGATCGGATGCATCTTTATTGATGGTGCGTTTGTAAATATCAACAACCGTTGTAGATGCCAGCGAGTTTAATGCGCTGGCTGTTGAACCCATCGACGCCAGGAATATAATGGCTATCAATAGGCCCACCAATCCACGTGGCAGGTATTGCTTTACAAAGGTGAGAAACACGTAGTTGGTATCGTTATCATCGGCGCCGGCGTTGCTTTTCTTCATCACATCAATGGCTTGCTTCCTGATGTCTTTGGCTTGCTTATCGGCATTTTTGAGGGCTGCCTGGGCCTGGCTTACCTGGTTGGCGTCTTTACTGTCAAAGGCTTTAATCAGATCGTTGGTTTTGGCTTTTCGCTGTTCAAAGGCCTGGGTATATTGCTGGTCAAGCTGGTTGTATGCCGCGGCGTAGCTGCCCTTACGCACATTATCCACCTCGTAATTGTTAAAAAACATGGGCGGGCGGTTAAACTGGTAAAAGGCAAATACCAGCACGCCAATCAGCAGGATCAAAAACTGCATGGGGATTTTGATCAACCCGTTCATAATCAACCCCAGGCGGCTTTGCCCAATGGAACTACCCGTTAAGTAGCGGCCAACCTGGCTTTGATCTGTACCAAAGTATGATAGTTGTAAAAAGAAGCCCCCTATCAGCCCGCTCCATACATTATAGCGGTTATCCCAATCAAACTTCCAGTCAATAACGTTCATGCGGCCAAGCTTGCCCGCCATTTTTACGGCATGCGTAAAACCAACGCCTTTGGGCAGCATGCTAACCACTAAAATTCCGGCCAAAAACATCCCCGCGAAAATGATGCTCATCTGCAGCAACTGGGTGTATGATACGGCTTTACTGCCGCCGTAAACGGTATAAAATATCACCAGGCCACCTATGAACAGTGTGGTATAAACGGTATTGATGTTTAATATGGTTGATAATATAATAGACGGCGCATAAATAGCCACCCCGGTTGATAAGCTCCTGAGCACCAAAAACAGGAACGATGTTAGCGCCCTTGTCTTCAAATCAAAACGCTGTTCCAGGAATTCGTATGCGGTATAAACCTTCAGCCTGCTAAACATGGGCACAAACGTAACGCACAGCACAATCATGGCCAGCGGCAGCCCAAAGTAAAACTGCACAAAACGCATCCCATCAGAGTAGGCCTGACCGGGGGCCGAAAGAAAGGTAATTGCGCTGGCCTGCGTGGCCATAACCGAAAACCCAACATGATACCAGGGCAACGAGCGGTTGCCCATTAAAAACTGGTCGATATTTTTATTGGTGCCGCTTTTCCAGATGCCGTAGGCAACTATACCAAAAAGGGTGAGGGCTAAAACAATCCAGTCGGGTAAGCTCATTCAAAATATTTTGTAATGAGCCAAAATACAAAAACTAAAAAAACCAGCCATGCGGCTACTATGCCGTAAAACTGGTTCCAATTACTTATAAATGATGGTAAATCCGGATCAGATTTTTTCGCCACGGCCCCTAACCAAAACATTCAGGAAGAAAGCGGCAGTTAATAAGCCCAATACACCACCAACAACAATCCAGGTTAAACCTTTATCAATTATGGCACCTACAAATGCACCCGATACAAGTGCTACCAGGTAGTATATATAATCTAAATTTTCTTTTACTTCTTCTTGGTGTTTCATATTTGTTGTTTTGTAACCCCGCAAAAATAGGTGATTAATTGAATTTTAGCAACAGTTTATTTTGGTAGAATTTGATGTATCAATGTAAGTTAAAAAAAGTTGACGAACCTACCAATATTTACTTTTATTCCGCATTCAAAAAGTCTTACTACTTGATACTTACTGCTAAAGTTGGCGTTGCCTGCGGCCCGGGTCATTCGCTCATACTGCACAGGCCTTATCCACATTGGCCGGTATCCGCTACTCCCCCTAACGCAAATCGCGGAAAGCTTGTTGTTTATTCTATTTCGTTCAAACTGGGCAATTTAGTTTTATCTACTCCATCACCCAAAGAACATCCGAAAAAGCGATCTGTGAAGACACAGATCGCGGAAAAAGAAAACTTTGTGGTATCAATCCTGCTAATCAAAAGCTCCGCTTTCAGGGGGCTGGGGGGCTTGCCTACCAAATCTTTACCCTTTTAGCCGGATCTAACCACATCTTATCCCCCTTTTTAATGTGGAAAGCTTCATAAAACTCCGGCACATCACTAAAGGGACCATTTACCCGCAAAAAGCCGGGGGCATGCACATCTGTTAGTATCTGGTTGGCTAATGCCTCGTCGCGTTCCTGGCCAAGCCAGCCAAGGGCGTAGCCCAAAAAGAAACGCTGCATGGGTGTAAGCCCATTTATCAATTTCCCTTCTTTATATTGTTTGGTTTTTTTAAAAGCATCAATACCTAACACTATCCCGCCCAAATCGGCAATATTTTCGCCTAAACTGGCTTTGCCGTTTACGTGCAGACTGTCAAGCACTACGTAGCTGCTAAACTGGTCGGCCAGCATGTTGGCCCGCTTGGTAAACCTTACCGAGTCGGTTGGTGTCCACCAGGTTTTCAAATTACCTTTGGCATCAAACTGGCGGCCTTCATCGTCAAACCCGTGGGTAATTTCATGACCAATGGTTGATGCAGCTACGTAGCCGTAAGCTACGGCATCGTCAACCTCGCTGTCTTTTACGCCGGGAATGGTAAATTGCGCTGCCGGCAGTGTTATCTCGTTGTTCGACGGGCTGTAGCTGGCATTGTAGGTTTGCGGTGTCATTCCCCATTCTGTGTGGTCAACCGGTTTGCCCAGCTTGTTAATATTAACCAGGTAAGCCCAATGCCTGGCCCGCATTACATTGCCGGCGTATGATTCCCTGTCCATTACCAACGTCGAGAAATCCTTCCACTTATCCGGATAACCTACTTTGGGATGAATGGCGTTCAATTTTACCAGCGCCTTTTGCTTGGTTTCTGGTGTCATCCAATCCAGTTTGGCAATATGTTCACGATAGGCTTGCCTAATAGCCTCAACCATATCTGTATAACGCCGCTTGGCCGTAACCGGGAAGTATTCTTTTACAAACAAAAAGCCAAGGGCTTCGCCCATTAAACCATTTTCGGTATCCAATACCCGTTTCCAGCGGGGCAGCTGTTCTTTACGGCCCGATATTACCTTACCGCCAAAACGGAAACTTTCATCGTCGACCGCCTTTGTAAGGTATGGCGAGTAGGATGCAATAAGTTTCCAGCGTAGGTAAGCTTTCCAATCTCCGGCAGCGAATGTTTTTAAAGCTGTATTTAAAGCCCTGTAATACTCCGGCTGTCCAACAATTACCGAGTCTACCGGTTTCAACTCCATTGCTTTAAAAACCGTATTCCAGTTAACATCCGGCGTAAGCGCGTTCAATTGCGCCAGCGTCATTTTATGGTAGTTGGCATAAGGGTCGCGTAGCTTTTCAAGCTTGCGGCTGCTATCGGCCAAAAATTTTTCTATCCTGTAAATACTTTCGGCACCTGCTTTAGCCTGCTGCTCATCGTAGCCTGTAAGTTTAAGCATGGTTGGCAGGTGGTTAGTTGTATAATCGGTGCGGATTTTAACCGTGCGGGCGTCTGTTTTAAAATAATAATCGCGGTTTGGCAGGCCTAAACCTGCCTGCCCCAGCTGCAATATCATTTTAGCGCTGTTTTTGGCGTCCTGCCCAACCCGCGCTCCAAATACGTTACGGGTGCCCGTAGTACTTAATACAGCCGCCGCATTTAAAATGGAAGGCACATCATTGGCCTGGTCTATCAAGGCTAATTGTGCTTTTAATGGGTCGATGCCGCGTTTTTCAATATTTACGGTATCCAAACCGGTAAAATAAAAATCACCAATTTTTTGTGTAGTGGTGCCTTTTGGGGCGTTGGCGGCCAAAGCATCCTCATTAATTTTCTTCAGCCTGTCGCGCAATTCTTCCGATACCACGTTGCCAATTCCCCAACTGGAGTAAGCTGCCGGGATAGGATTGCGCTTAAGCCAGCCGCCATTGGCGTACTTAAAAAAATCAGCACCGGGGCTAACCGACTGATCCAGGTTATCAAAAACAGGATCATTTGGTTTTGCTATATATGCGCTTAGTGCCATTGTAGTTAGCACAGCACCGCATAAAATAATTTTGTTGTAAGTTTTTGTCATGCAGAAAACGTTTGCATCAAATTTATCAAAAAACAAACGCCTTATTAAAAGGCGTTTGTAACATAAGGGATAGAAAGATAAATTTGAGATATCAACTTGTTACCAATAGCAATTATTGATATTCGCGTTGATTAATTACATCATTAAATAATTTATGTCTATTCCTAAAGTCTTTATCTCTTACTCTCATGATACACAAGACCATAAAAAATGGATCTTGGAGCTCGCGTACAGATTACGCAATAATGGTATCGATGCAATTTTGGATCAATTTGAATTAAAGCCAGGTGATGACCTGCCTCATTTTATGGAAACTAATTTGGCATCATCAGATTATATAATAATGGTCTGTAGCGAGAAGTATGTGGAAAAAGCCAACAGTGGAACAGGAGGAGTTGGCTATGAGAAGATGATTATCACATCAAATCTAATGAAACAGATTGATGTAAAGAAAATCATCCCGATTATAAAGCAGACGGGCGGTACTGATTTGCCAACGTTTCTGAAAAGTAAGCTGTATATAAACTTTTCAAAATCTGACGAATATGAATATTGTTATGATGAGTTAGTAAGAACCATTCACCAATCGCCGCTATTTGAAAAGCCTGAGATTGGGAACAATCCATTTACGAAAATCAACGAGGAAAAGCTAGAAGGGGATTTAGAATTATTAAATGCTATTCTAAAACAGATTATGCTTCATTATGAAGCAGGTGAAGATTTCTTTGAAGTTGTGGATTTAACTCAAGAGTTAAAAATTTCCCGAACGTTAACGGCTATAAAAATAGCGAGATTGAAAGAGCTTGGTTATATCAAATGGTATGCCAAGGGCAACTCTGTTCTACTAACTACTAAAGGTAAACAATACCTTCTTGATAATAAAATATAATTGATTGAAGAGCTCCTATTGTAAGGAGCTCTTCGGCCAATTACCAAATCTTCACCCTCTTATCCGGATCAAGCCACATTTTATCTCCCTTCTTTATGCCAAATGCTTCATAAAACTCGGGCACATCTGTAAACGGACCGTTTACGCGCATAAAGCCTGGGGCATGTTCGTTGGTTAATATCTGGCTTTGCAAGGCTTCCTGCCTGTCTTGCCCCAGCCATCCTAACGCGTAGCCTAAAAAGTAGCGTTGCAGCGGGGTAAACCCGTTGATGGTTTTGCCCTCTTTATATTGCTCTGTTTTTTTAAATGCATCAAGGCCTATTACTATACCGCCCAAATCGGCAATATTCTCGCCTTGCGTTGCTTTGCCGTTTATGTGTAGGCCGTAAATGGTATAGCCGTTAAACTGGTTGATGAGCATTTGCGCGCGCTGGGTAAACTTAACCGAGTCCTGGGGCAGCCACCATGCTTTCAGGTTTCCTTTAGCATCAAACTGGCGGCCCTGGTCGTCAAAGCCATGTGTCATTTCGTGGCCAATGGTAGATGCAGCCGCGTAGCCGTAAATGATGGCATCGTCAATATTCTCGTCTTTAAAGCCGGGTATGGCAAAAATACCGGCAGGCAGCACAATTTCGTTATTGGATGGGTTGTAGTAGGCATTATAAGTTTGTGGCGTCATCCCCCATTCGGTACGGTCAACGGGCTTACCCAGTTTAGCTGCGTTAAACTTGTGCTGCCAGTTGTTGGCACGCATCATGTTTAGCGCAAGCGGGCCGCGGTCAATCTCAAGTGTCGAAAAATCTTTCCATTTATCCGGGTAGCCAACTTTTGGCATTACTTTGCTCAGTTTATAATATGCTTTTTCTTTGGTTTGGGGGCTCATCCAGTCAAGCTTTTCAATATGCTCCTTAAAGGTTTCGCGCATGGCCTCAACCAGTTTTACATACCGCTCCTTAGTTTTTTCGGGAAAGTACTCTTTTACAAATATCTGCCCAAGCACTTCGCCCATTACACCATTTTCCAAATCAAGCACCCTTTTCCAGCGTGGTAATTGCTCCTTGCTGCCGTAAAGCACCATTTCATAAAAACGGAACAGTTCCTGGTCAAATGGCTTGCTCAGGTACGATCCGAAAGAGGTAACCAGGTTTTTACGCAGGTAGTTTTTCCAATCGGCAATACTGTAATCATGCAATGCCTTATTGAGGGCCCGGTAATATTCTGGCTGGCCAACAATCACGGTATCCACATCCTTGTAATCCATTTTTTGGAAGGTGGCTTTCCAGTCGATATCGGGCGCCAGTTTGCTTAAACCGGCCAACGTCATTTTGTTATAGTTACGGTAAGGGTCGCGCAGGTCTTCCAGTTTGCGGCTGCTATCGGCAAGCGCCGTTTCAAGGGCATAGGTTTGTTTGGCGGCAGCACCGGCAGCGTCAATAGGCAAGCCACTTAACCTGAATATTTTTGGCAAATGCGTTAACTTATAATCGGTGCGGATGGCAACACTATGCGCATCGGTATTAAAGTAGTAATCGCGATTTGGCAATCCTATCCCCGATTGGCCCAACTGCAACATTATTTTATCGCTGTTTTTACTATCCTGCCCGGCATAGGTACCTAATGGCGTAGTTACCCCTATCCCATCCAGGTGGGCAAATTCCTCAATAAGACCCTTTACATCTTTAATATCCTCAATCTTTTTCAGTTCATCATTAAGCGGCGTAATGCCCCGCTTTTCAATATCAACGGTGTCCATACCGCTGTAATAAAAATCGCCTATTTTTTGGGTATTGCTGCCTTTGGGCGCATTAGCTTTTAGTGCGTCTTCATTAATTTTCCTCATCCGGTCGCGCAGTTCCTCCTGTACCACGTTGCCTATCCCCCAGGCCGCGTATGCGCCGGGAATGGGGTTCTTTTTTAACCAGGTACCATTGGCGTATTTAAAAAAGTCGTCGCCAGGTTTCACACTGGTATCCATGTTTTTAATTACGGGGTCGTTGTCGGCATAAATTTTTGTCTTGTCTTTACAGGCCGGAAGCAGCACAATTGCAATGAGCCCGCTTAACAACAGGCCGGGTGTAGTCTTTTTGATCATCTGTTTGTTTGGGTGTATGTAAAAAAATACAACGATTGTATTGAATAATAGAATTTAGGACAGCGGTTTTATTAAAACAGGCAACTTTTAATAGATGCCCTGAAAAAAACCAGCCAATGAAACATCAAAATAATAACAAACTTTTCGGAGGGTATCCAGCCTGATATCAATTTTTCCAGACTCAAGCCGGGCAATATTAATGTTGGTTTCGGTAAAAAACTTCTCCTGGGTAACCTGGTTTTGCCGCCTAAGGTTCTTGATCTGTAGTGCTATTTTCTTTTTAAAAGCCTCGTCAGAATTGCTAAGATATTCAAAATCAGTAAGTAGCATAAAAATAAGATTAATTTTAGAATTTATCTTTAGTAGGGGCTCAAAAAATAATTTAACGTTTGATTATTAAAGTTCGTAAAAATTATCGGATTAAATAATTGCGCCGTAACTATTATTTATTGCCAATAACTATCAAAATAATAAATACTGGCAATAAATTTGTTTAAAACAATTCGCCCTGCATACAATCTGTGAAAAAAAATTAAATCACCTACCTGTGAAAAACTTTTTTTGAATTCTCAGACGCCCAAGTTGAGATTTTTTGTTCTTTGTTTTGGGTTTAATCAATAGTTTAAATTAATTAGGGGAAAGGGAGCTTCAAAAAAGGCTCTCTTTTTTTATGTTTATTTTTTACTATGCATGCATAGCAAATTGTTATATTTAGCTTTTTATTTTACTATGCTATTTGAATTTACAGAAGAGCAGCTGATGATTAAGCAGGCTGCCCGTGATTTTGCCCAAACCGAATTAAAACCCGGCGTTATTGAGCGCGATGAACATCAGCAATTCCCGGCTGAACAAATTAAAAAACTGGGCGAACTTGGTTTTTTAGGGATGATGGTTGCCCCTCAATATGGCGGTGGCGGCATGGATGCCATATCGTACGTATTGGCAATAGAAGAGATCTCGAAAATTGATGCTTCTACAGCCGTGATCCTTTCGGTAAACAACTCGTTGGTTTGTAACGGGCTCGAAAAATTTGGCAATGAATTTCAGAAAGAAAAATATTTAGTTCCCTTAGCTAAGGGCGAAAGCATAGGCGCGTTTTGCCTGTCGGAACCTGAAGCGGGCTCAGATGCAACATCGCAGCACACCACCGCCATTGATATGGGCGACCACTATCTGCTTAATGGCACCAAAAACTGGATTACTAACGGCAGCACCGCTTCAACTTACCTGGTAATGGCGCAAACCAATGGCGCCAAACGGCACGATGGCATTAACGCCCTTATTGTTGAAAAAGGCATGGCCGGTTTTACCATTGGCCCAAAAGAAAATAAAATGGGCGTTCGCGGTTCAGACACGCATTCTATTATGTTCGATGATGTTAAAGTACCTAAAGAAAACCGCATTGGCGATGAGGGCTTCGGATTTAAGTTTGCCATGAAATTATTAGAAGGCGGGCGAATAGGTATAGCCGCACAGGCACTGGGGATAGCATCCGGCGCTTATGAACTTGCTTTACAATACTCAAAACAACGCAAAGCCTTTGGCAAACCTCTGGCCGATTTGCAGGGCATTCAATTTAAACTTGCCGACATGGCTACCGAAATTGAAGCAGCGCGCCTGCTTTGCCTAAGGGCTGCCTGGCTAAAAGACCATCACCAGCCGTATGCACAGGCCAGTTCAATGGCCAAACTTTTTGCATCAGATGTAGCCATGCGTACCACGGTTGAAGCTGTTCAAATTCATGGCGGTTACGGCTTTGTAAAAGAGTACCATGTGGAGCGCATGATGCGCGATGCCAAGGTAACCCAGATTTACGAGGGCACATCAGAAATTCAGCGGATTGTAATTTCGAGGGAGATATTGAAATAATTGCCTAAATTTCATACTTTTGATAGTCTATTAATTTGGTAGACATTTTTATCGAGATATGAAATTAAAACCCATCATAGCAACTTTATCATGCGCCTTGCTTATACAGGCAGCATCGGCACAAACCAAACTTAAAACGGGTGTATGGCGCGGGGCGCTCAGCACCAAATCAGGGAACGAAATTCCGTTTAACTTTGATGTTAAAGATACTGCCGGCAAACAGCAATTGGCTATTATTAACGGGGTTGAAAGGTTTAAGGTTACAGATGTTGCTACCGTGGGCGATTCTGTATTTATACACATGCCGCTCTTTAACTCGGAATTTAAACTAAAGCTGGATGGCGATAAGTTAACGGGCAACTGGATAAAGCACCTGGCAAGCCAGGACGTTTTAACCCCGTTTGCAGCTACGCCAAATACTACCTGGCGTTTTTTGAAAGCACCCGAAAAACCGGCATTTAACATAGGCGGGCGATGGTCGGCCATTATTGGCGAGGGCGATGGCGCCGATACTACGGTGGGCGAGTTTAAACAGGTTGGCTCCAAACTAACCGGCACATTTTTAACCACCACCGGCGATTACCGCTACCTGGAAGGTATTGTTGCCGGCGATAAGCTATTCCTATCCTGTTTTGACGGTGGGCATGCCTACACTTTTACAGCCACCATTAAGGATGATAAAACGCTTACGGGCGGTAAGTTTTATGCAGGCTACTCGGGCTTGCAAAGTTGGGCTGCTGTAAAAGATGCTAACGCAAAATTACCTGACGCTTACTCGTTAACCGCGCTTAAACCCGGCTTTAAAAAAATAGATTTTACTTTTAAAGACATCGAAGGCAAAACAGTTTCCCTGCAGGATAACCGGTATAAAAACAAGGTAGTTATTGTACAGATATTAGGTTCATGGTGCCCCAATTGCATGGATGAAACCGCATACATGGTTAATTATTATAAAAAATACCAGCCAAAGGGGGTTGAGGTGGTAGGTTTGGCGTATGAACGCAGCAGCGATTTTGCCAAATCGCAAAAAGCATTGCAGCAGGTAAAAACCCGCTTTAATGTGCCTTACGAGTTATTGATAACCGGCTATACCAGTGATAAAGCCGAAACATCAAAAAGCCTGCCCATGCTATCAAAAGTAGTTGGCTTCCCAACAACCATCATCATTGATAAAAGCGGCGATGTTCGCAAAATACACACCGGCTTCAGTGGGCCGGGTACAGGCGAATACTACAAAGAGTTTATTAATGAATTTGAAAAGCTAACAGATGATTTGCTGGCCGAGGCCCCGCAGGCCGCTAAAGGCTCTTTTTAATTTACAATCTCGCCCTATTTTACCAATAACGTATCAAGTAACCATGAATGCCCGACTTTTTAGTCGGGCATTTGTGGTTGTTTGAGTTGTTAACCACCACCCTCTGCTGGTTGCAGCCATCATTTTAAGTAAAATTCCTGAAGAGAGAACAATCGATCTTGCCATCAATTTAACAAAGCGCGATTACCTGTAGCGCAGTTATGATTGTTGTGCCGCCCATTCAACCCCTTCTTATGAAGTTAAACTAACAACCAAACGTTCTTAAATAAAAAAGAGGCTGCCTTTTAAAGCAGCCTCTGGGGTGTTATTATAAGATCAGTCAGTTTTTAATTAATTCAGGTTTAACGCCGATGCAACATCGTTGTAATTTTTAAAGTTAAGGCCCGGGTGGGTAACCTGTAAGGTGGTTACGCTACCGCCCGGAATTACTACAACTTTAAAATCGTAGCCTGGTGAGTTGAAATTGGCAATAATGTTTACAAAACCCAGGCCCACATCTGATTGGTATATGGCATTAGTAATCCTGATGAAAGGCAGGGAGTAAAAGCTTGTTGTTCCTGTTACCCTTAAATACACCAATACCAAGCCGCTATTAACAATTGATTGTGTAATTGCCGGTACATTAAGCTTGGTTGCCGCCGCCGAGCTCACACTCTGGTTAGTTATTATATAGCTTTTTATGCTAACAGATCCATCGGCTCCTGCCGGGCCTTGCGGTCCTGCCGGGCCTTGTGCGCCTGTAGCTCCCGTTGCACCGGTAGCGCCGGTTGCCCCTGTAGCACCAGTAGCTCCAGTTGGGCCTGCCGGACCAGCCGGTCCTCTCGGGCCAACCGCACCGGTAGCGCCTGTTGCCCCCGTGGCGCCGGTAGCACCCGTAGCGCCGGTAGCTCCTGTTTGACCTGCCGGGCCTTGCGGACCAATTGGGCCTACTGCTCCCGTAGCGCCTGTTGCTCCGGTAGCACCCGTTGGGCCTGCCGGGCCTTGCGGACCTATCGGGCCGGTTGCACCTGTGGCTCCTGTAGCGCCGGTGGCTCCTGTTGGACCAGCCGGGCCAATGGGACCTGTTGCTCCAGTTGCACCTGTGGCCCCCGTTGCGCCGGTGGCTCCTGTTGGGCCGGGAATGCCCGTTGTTGCTCCTTGTGGTCCTTGTGGTCCTGTTGCACCTGTATCTCCTTTTGGCCCCTGTGCCCCATCTGCACCTGTTGCCCCGGTTGGGCCGGGTGTTTTATCCTTTTTGCATGAGTTTACACTTATCATGCAAAGCAATAAAACGGGTAATAAAAGTCGTAGTCTTCCCATAAAATATATTTTTAGTAGTATATAGTAACCTTAGTACGGATATGTGGATAATTAGTTTCAAAAAACAGCGATATAAAGCATTCTTTTTATTATTAATTAATTTTTTAGCCAAATCAGTTATCCACGGGTTTATTAAACAAATGTATAAAAGACAGTGCAACAAAATCCTTAACGATTTCGTTATACTTAAAAAACATTTAACCTATGAACAAACTCAGCAATAATTTACACGCAAAGGTCCATAATTGGATGGATGCGATCGGCTTTAGGCTTAATGCCTCGCAAACCAATGGTAAAAATAATGTTACAATCAATCATTATTTTTTTGAAACTTTCAACTTTTTTGAAAAAGCCACCAGAAATCATCCTGAAAGTACCAAATTTCTTTGCTTTGATGCCTATGGCGAAAAAATAAATGTAAAGTCGCTGCTCGATATACAGGTTGCATTTTTTGAAAACATAAGTCAGCTTAAGTAAACCCTGCTTTATTACCGCTATTTGTTCAATAGTAAAAGATATTTCGATGAGCATCAACGCATGCCAAAAATCATAAAAAAAGCCTGCTTAAGTAATTACCAAGCAGGCTTTTTTATGCAACTATTTTTATTGAAGAAATAAATTAGTTATCCACATTTGTTCTTGGCCAGCAATTAAGGTATCCTTTGCCGGTATTTTCTTTCGGCATTTCTTCGCCATTAATGCCACGTATAACTCCACCGCCAGGCAAGTTAACTATTGGCCTTGTTGGATTCAATGCTTCTTTTATGCGTAGCTTTAAATCAGCATAATGCGCGGCAGTTAATGCGTCGCCTCCCTTTGGTAAGCCGGCGTCAATTTTCTTTAGCTCGGCACGCACCATAGGCCTTATATCTGATAATGCCATATTAATTGGTGTCAATCCAAACGAAGCCAATACCTGCGGCGGGAAGCCCGGGAAGCCCCTGAAATCATCGGTCAATAAACTCCTTAGATTTTCCACATACCCGCGCTGTAAATTGCGTTTAAACGCATCTGGCTTACCGGCAGCAAAAATAGCCGGGCGCAGGTCGTTCAGCAATTCGGCTACGGTGTAAGCAGCTGTGCCATTTTTGGCTTCGTTATCATACATACGGGCCAGTCTTGATTGGCTAAGTACATTGCCAAGCACCGCTACCTGCATTCCTTTAATGCGGTTATACATTACACCATTATCAAACTTGCCCAGTTCGGCTTTATCAATAAGCCAATAAGGTGTAGCAAATATTTGTTTATTTAAAAATTCCACGGCATCATGCTGCAGGCCTTTACCTACAAAATCATATACCGGGCCTTTTTGATCGTACGTTTTAAAATTTTCGTTCATGCCGCCAATGTTGGTGGTTACATGGCCCATATAACGGTAATACTGGCCCAAAACTTCGTTGTAAAGCTCGCTTACATCGCCATAGTCTTCATTTTTTTGGTAGGTCCATTTTTCAAGGTTTGGCAAAATACGTTTCAGGTTGGCAATACCATAGGTACTTGCCTTCATTGCGTTATCGCCCAAATCTTCATTTTGCAGGCGCGGGTCAATTGATGTGCCCTGGCGGCCAAAGTAATACAGAGGGTTGCCGGCTTTTTTATTTGTCCAGTCGGCCAGTATATCTTTCTCCTGGTCGGCAGTTTTATTGCCGGGGAACCAGCTATAACCCCATTTTACAGCCCAAAGGTCGTACTCCCCAATTTGCGGATAAAGGTGCGTTACATTATCGCCAGGCTGGGCTATATAGTTAAAACGCGCATAATCCATAATTGATGGCGCGGTACCATGCTTATCCGTAAACGATTTTGAACGCAACGAATCGACAGCATAAGCATAGCTTGAACCAAAATTGTGGGGCAAGCCAAGCGTGTGGCCAATTTCATGCGATGATACAAAACGAATCAACTCGCCCATTTGCTCGTCGGTAAACTGGGCCTTGCGTGCGGCCGGGTTAACAGCTGCTGTTTGTATCAGGTACCAATCGCGCAGCAGGTTCATTACATTATGGTACCAGCCAACATGGCTTTCTAATATTTCGCCGCTTCGCGGGTCGGATACATGCGGGCCGTATGCATTTTCAACATCAGAAGCAAAGTAACGGATAACGCTATAGCGTGCATCTTCGGTACTAAATTCAGGATCCTGCTTTTTTGTAGGCGCCTCTTTACCTATAATGGCATTTTTAAAACCCGCGGCTTCAAATGCCTTATTCCAGTCGTTTATACCGGCAATTAAGTATGGCACCCATTTTTTTGGTGTGGCGGGGTCAATGTAATAAACAATTTGCTTTTTAGGTTCAACCAGTTGTCCTTTGGCATAAGCTGCCGGGTCTTTTGGCTCCAGTTTCCAGCGGTGGATATAGGCCGTAACTTCCGATTTTTGTTTATCAGTACCATAATCAGTTTGGCGCTGGCCAAAAAAACCAACCCTGGCATCGCTGATGCGTGGTTTCATTGGTGTTTTTGGCAATAATACCATTGATGTATTTAACTCAAATGTTACTGCGCCGTTTGAATTATCCGTTGGCGACTCGCCCGAGCGGTAAGTTTTTAACGTGCGCGCTTCCAGGTTAATAGGGAAGCTTTTGATAGTATCTATGTAAGACCGTGCGCCATCAACCCCTGAAATTTTATAGGCCTTTTTAACATCGTCCGATAAACCTATCGCGGCAATATCGCCATTGTAAAAATCAGTTACATCAACTAAAACCCCGGTAGTATCTTTATTAAAAGCCTTGATATCAAAAGAGGCTAAAACTGCATCAAGGTTTGAGTTTTTAACCGATTGATACATGTCAGATGTGCTATCGGCCCTTACGCTATAGCTGGGTACACGAATAAAAACCTGCTTATCATGGCGCTCCCATTTCCAAACCTGTTCGTTAAGTTGTTCGCCACCGTATTGCTGACCAAATGTTCTTAAACCGGCCGGAGTTTTTACATAGCGGGTTACAACAAGCATTTCGCGAACTAGTAACGAATCCGGAATTTCATAATAATACTTACCATCAACCTTATAAGTATTAAACAATCCGCTATCAGCCTTTATCTTACCTGTAATCAGGTCGCTGAATTTCTTAATACCCTCTTTTTTAGGGGCGCCAACGGTTGCGGTAGCAGTTGTACCACCGGGGCCGGCTGTTGTTTTAAGGGTTAAAGTTTGATTTGCCGTTTGTTTTTTTGTGGCGCAGGAGGCAGCCAAAACGGTTAAAATTAATGCAGTGCCGCGCATAAACTGGCCTGCCACAGGGTTTTTCTTCATTAATAAGTCTACTTAAACCGTAAACTTATGCAAAGTTTGCCGTTTTTTTATAAAACAGGTGCCTAATTAAATAAAAATGGGTAATCAAATTCTGCGTTTTAAGGTAAGCACTACCTTATCCAGCTTTTTATCATGAAAAACATCCAGCAAAAGGCTCCTGTCGTTCCTCGATCGGAATAATGCGTCAATTTCTTCAAGGCTCATTTTAGAAACCGGCTTAAAGTTAATGGCCACAATCTCGTCATCCCGTTCCAATCCTATTTCATCGCCGGCAGATCCGGGTTCCACGCGGTTTATAATTATCCTATCCAAATTGGCTCCGGCTGCATAGTATTCAATACCGCTCATATCGTGCTCAAAAGGCTCTTTAAAATTCATATTAGGTTTCAAATACATCGAATTTCCGGTATAATCGAATATGACCGAAAACCGTTTAAGCACACCAATGCCCAGGTTACCGTCCCTGGGTACCGAAAGCCGTGATTGGTTATTGCCATCGTCGGGAAAGGATGATATAATGCCTTTTATTTTAAACTTACCTATCTCCAGCGATTCCAGGCGGGCAATAAAGCCATTAATGGGCCCGTTTAACCCAATACCGAGATTGGCCGACGCGATAAATTTTTGCGGCAGCCCATAAATAGGTATAATTTTTTCGAGCGATATGGGGTGCCCGGCCCCCAGATCAATAATCAGTTTGCTTTTTACCGCACGGCCACCCTGCAGTATCACGTTGCTTTCTACATAGGGCTTCCTGTCTTCAATGGTTATGGGTACCTGCGTGCCTTTCCTGAAAACTTTAAGGTCTTTGGGGCGGCTAACAGTTACCGTGCTGTCCTGAAAATCTATTTTTACTGCCAGGTTGTTAAAAAACTCGTAGCCTATAAGCCCATGTATAGGCATACCCGCATAACCCGACAAACTAAAAAGATCTTTTTTTAATATAGCCGCTGCCACATCATAACTTACCAGCCCCGGAATATCTATCTTTAAGGCCGAGGTTACATAAGCTTCGGCATCAGCACCTTCGCCAAGCCCGGGTATTTTTAACGTACGTTTATTGGGGATGCTTATAGAATCGGCCAACTTGGGGTCGGTGATAATCATGAGGCCAACGCCTGTATCTAAAATAAAGTTAAACGGCCCCCTGTTATTGATGCTTAATTTAATAACCATAAGGTTACGCACCAGCTTAAAGGGTATGGTTACTTTTTTTTTGCGGGCATCTAAATCAAAGTACTGCGCATGGGCTGCCGTGAAACAAAATGCCAGCAGGCACGAGAGCCACAACGACCGGAAATGCTTTAGTTTATGAAATAGCTTAAGTAACAATTTGGTATAATTGGTAATATTAAATTTACAACATTAATTGGTTAAATAACTAAATATTTATGCGGGGCACAACATTTACATTTCTGATAACAATTTGCGGTTTATTATTGGGGAGTTGCAGTATTCAAAGCCATTCCATCAATAAACGGAATATTAAAAAGCAGTTTGAACAATCGCAGGTTTCCAATGATCATTTTACCGGTTTTGCTTTATACGATATGGATCAAAAAAAGATGGTATTTGAGTTAAATTCTGATAAATATTTTACCCCGGCATCAAACACCAAACTGTTTACTTTTTACACCTGCCTTAAAATGCTGGGCGATTCGATACCTGCATTAAAGTACGAAATGCACCATGATTCACTGGTGTTTTGGGGCACCGGCGACCCATCTTTTTTACACAGCGACCTGAAGGGGGTTAATGGTTTTAACTTTTTAAAGAACAGCAGTAAAAGCCTGTATTGGTCGGCCACCGGTTATACGGGTAAAATTTTTGGCCCCGGCTGGGGATGGGATGATTATAATGACGATTACCAACAGGAACTAAGCGCTTTCCCGATAGAAGATAACGAAGTATTTTTATATGGCGATGCCGATGGTAACCTACAGGTAAAACCGCAATATTTTAAAAGATTTTTAACCCGCGACCCCGATTTTAAGCCTGCCGGATTTAAATTACAGCGCGACCTGTTAACTAACCGGTTTGCCTATCCGCAAACAGACATTCCAAAAAAATTCAACCAACTGGTACCCTGGAAAACAAGCGACATGCTTACAAAGGAATTGTTGGAAGATACCTTAAAAAAGCCTGTTTACTTAACGTACCTGCCCATCAGCAGCTCGGCTAAAACCATTTATAATGCCAACGCCGATTCTGTATATCGCCGGATGCTGCAGCCAAGCGATAATTTTATTGCCGAACAATTGTTGCTGGTTTGCTCGTCGGTAAAGTTTAATATGCTAAACACCGATTCGGTGATCAATTATTCGAAGAAGAACTTTTTAAATGATTTACCCGATGAGCCGCAATGGGTAGATGGATCGGGACTTTCGCGCTACAACCTATTTACCCCGCGCAGCATGGTAAAATTACTTTGCAAAATTGCCGACGAAGTTAAAAATGACACCCTGCTGCATAGCCTGATGCCCGCCGGAGGGCTAACCGGCACCATTAAAAATGCTTATAAAACAGATGGCGGAAAGGCCTTTGTTTGGGCCAAAACCGGGTCGTTATCCAACAATCATAATCAAAGCGGCTACCTGGTAACCCGCAAAGGAAAGCGCCTGGCTTTCGCTTTCATGAACAACAATTTTACCCGGCCAAATAAAGATATCAGGGGCGAAATGGTGAGGGTGATGACATGGATACATGAAACGTATTAAGTAAAACAGATGCCTATTCCTTACTAAAATGGCGCTCAGCCTTTGTGTTGAAGATGAAACAGTAATATTTTTAAATTCCCTTATTGTTTTTGTCCCGGTTTTTATTCGACAATAAGCCACAATACATTGATTATTATCCGGATAAAACTTTTCACTATTTCATCTATTGAGCAACACCATAAAAAAGTCTTAATTCTTGATTCTTGTCTCTTGATTCTATTTTACCTTTGTGCCATGGAAACCATCACCTGGCATAATTTTGAGCAAGTAGAGTTGCGGGCAGGTACTATATTAGAAGCTATCGATTTCCCCGAGGCACGTAAACCGGCTTTTAAAGTAAGGGTTGATTTTGGCGAATTTGGCATCAAATGGTCGAGCGCGCAAATTACCAAACACTATACAAAGGAAAACCTTGTAGGAAGGCAAATTTTAGGGGTGATAAATTTCCCCAAAAAACAAATAGGCAAATTCATGTCGGAGTTCCTGGTAACCGGCCTTGCCGACGAAAATGGTGATATTGTACTGGCAGCCGTTGATAAACCTGTGCCCAACGGCAGTAAACTGATTTAAATGAGGTATATAAATTTCGAAGACGAGCCCGCCATATCCCCCGACGATTTTTTTATGGGCGAAGCCTTAAAAGAGGCCCGGTATGCCCTGGAGGAAGATGAAATCCCTATCGGCGCTATAGTAACCTACGGCGGCAAGATCATTGGCCGTGGCCATAACCTTACCGAGCGCCTTAACGATGTATCGGCCCATGCAGAAATGCAGGCACTTACAGCGGCGGCAAATTCAATGGGTGGTAAATACCTGCAGGGCTGTACCCTATACGTAACTATGGAACCGTGTGTAATGTGTGCCGGGGCATCCTACTGGTTCCAGGTAGCGCGGATAGTGTTTGGCGCTTATGATGTAAAGCTGGGCTTTGGCAGGCTTAACCAAAAAATAACCCACCCCAAAACCATAATCACCGGCGGTATTCGTGAAAATGAATGCTCAGAACTGGTGAAGAATTTTTTCAGGAGCAAGAGGAAGTAGGGATCAGAATTTTCAGAATTTAAGAATGGACAGAATGCTTTTATAGCTTGATAAGATTCTGCTAATTCTTAAATTCTGTAAATCCTGATTCAGACACAACCTTGACAATATTTTTAGAACAAAAAGTAAAATCTACTCTTATATTTGTTACATAACAATCATTAAACTTTAAAATTGTAATTATGGCATTTACACTACCGGCGTTATCCTACGCTACCGATGCATTGGAACCGCACATTGATAAACTGACCATGGAAATTCACCATGGCAAACATCACCAGGCTTATGTTACTAATTTAAATAAAGCCCTTGAAGGTAAGCCGGAAGCTGATAGCAGCATTGAGGATATCATCAAAAATATTTCAAAATTTGCGCCTGCTGTACGTAATAATGGTGGCGGCCACTACAACCACACCCTGTTCTGGACTTTACTTTCACCAAATGGTGGCGGCGAACCTACAGGCGCTTTAGCTGCTGCAATTACCAGCACTTTTGGTTCAATTGCCGATTTAAAAACTAAAGTTAACGAAGCTGGTGCAACCCGCTTTGGATCTGGCTGGGCATGGTTAATTGTTACTGCTGATAAAAAACTGGCTGTAACATCAACCCCTAACCAGGATAACCCATTGATGGACATTGCCGAAGTAAAAGGCACCCCAATTTTAGGTATCGATGTTTGGGAACATGCCTATTACCTTAAATATCAAAACCGCCGTCCTGATTATTTAACAGGCATCTGGAGCGTGATTAACTGGGCACACGTTGCCGAACTTTATGCAAAAGCGATAGCTTAATTTAAGCTGCCCATTAAAATATAAACGGCCCCTTACCATGTAACGGGGCCGTTTTTGTACCGTATGACCACTGATATACTGAAGCTTAAAGTTGAACAGATAAAATGGGAAGCCCCCGATACGGCTACCTTTTACCTGTCCAATACACCCGGCAAGCCTGTACTACACAAAGCCGGACAATTCCTCACACTGATATTTAATCATCGCAACGAGGAAATCCGCCGGTCATATTCTTTAAGTTCCTCGCCAGACGAGCCTTTGCTTTCCATCACCATAAAGCGTATCAGTAACGGCGAAATCTCGCGCTTTATGCTCACCAAAATAAAAGCCGGCGATGTGCTTAATGCCCTGGCACCGGCAGGCAGGTTTACGGTAAGTAACTATCAACAAGACAAATCCATACTCTTTTTTGCAGGCGGTAGTGGCATTACTCCCATATTCTCGCAGCTAAAATATATCCTGAACCGACCGGGCAAAAGCAGGCTTACGCTTATTTACAGCAACCAGGATGCTGGCTCCGTACTATTTAAAAGCGAACTTGACCTGCTTGCCACCCTTCACCCCGGCAGATTTAAAATCATTCACCTACTGAGCAGTGAAGCCAACCGCCTGAATGCCGACAGGGTTGAAAGTTTAACCCGGCAATTGGCACCCTCAGGCCTGGGCAATGCCGAATTTTACCTCTGCGGGCCATTTCCATACATGCGGATGATTCGCTTTGCGCTGGTGTATATGGGAATTGACCCTAAGCAGATCCGCAGGGAAAACTTTGTTTTAGAGACTGTCGCGGTATCTGCTACCGCCACTATTTTTGCTCCCCGTAATATCAGGATCAAATTCAACGGCGAACTTCATGACCTGCCCGTGGGCGAAAACCAGTCTATTTTGCAGGCCGCCCTGCAAAACAACCTGCCCCTGCCCTACAGCTGCCGCAACGGGGTATGCTCCACCTGTACAGCCAGGTGCATTACCGGAAAAGTAGAAATGGTAAAAAACGACGTGCTCACCAATGCCGACCAGGCCGCCGGCCTCATCCTTACCTGCACAGGCCACCCGGTTACTGACAATGTGGAAATTACTTTTGAATGATTTTGCAGCCATAAAATGACTGGATAAGGAGCAATAATAATTAACCGATAATGCTTCGTCTCAAATCCAACTCCTGTTGTAGCGTTTGCAAAAAAACATCCGTAATGGTTTTATATATACTTACTAACCATTACTATGAAGCAAATTTTTACACAAAGGGCAGGCATGATCGGGATGATATGTTTGCTTGCGGTTTCTTTAACATCGTGCCTTAAAAACGACGATAACCACCAATACATAGCGCCCAAAATAGCTTTGGTTTCGGCAATCAACGCCTCGCCCGATGCGCAGCCGGTTGATTTTTTCCTCGACCAGAACCGGGCCAATAACTTTTACATCCCAAGCGGCGAAAGTTTGGATTACATTAATGCCTATACCGGCAAACGCACCATCACATTTTACGTAGGCAATAGCAGCCAAAAAATCATCAGCGATACGGCTACTTTTGCAGCCAATAAACTTTATTCGGTATTTTTGGCTAACGTGGTAAGCACGCCTGCCATACTGGTTATCCCCGACTCGGTAGGCGTACCGGATGAAGGCAAAGCCGGCATCCGCTTTGTTAACCTGAGTCCCGATAACCAGGCGCTCGACCTGGTTGTTAAAGGCGGCGCTACCCTGGCATCGGCAAAAACCTACAAACAATACACCCCGTTTGTAACCGTTACCGGCGGCAGCACCTACACCTTCGAAATTCATAAGGCCGGTACAGCTACCGTATTGTATACCCTTACCGATGTGCGCATCAAAAACAAAACCCTCAATACCATCTGGGTGCAGGGCCTCTCGGCAGCTACCGATACAAAAAAGCTGACCGTCCATGCCCAGGAGAATGTATATTATTATTAGTGAGTGGTTGGAATGGTTGATTGGGTTGATTAAGTGAGTGGTTGATTAGGTTAAAAAATTAATCCCAACTATCAACCCAATCAACTTAATCAATCTATCAACCCAATCAACTTAATCAATCTATCAACCCAATCAACTTACCCTATTGCAGGTACAAGGTGTCCGTCCGTCCACAGGTACCGCTATGAACTTACCGCTACCGGACTACAAATCCCCCCCCAAAAAAGTCTTACATCTTGATTCTAACCTCTTGATTCTTCCCCAACCATTCCCCAATTCCAGTATATTTGGCTTCATAACATCAAATACATACCATGGATAGACGTGCTTTTGTCAAAACATCGGCCATTACGGGGGCCGGTTTAATTGCTGGTCCGCAGTTTTTAAAGGGTTTTGCTGCGCCTGTTAACAGTGCGGCAGCGCCCTTAGCTTTAAACGGCAACCGCTTTGTTACTTTTTGCATTATGGTACGTACTACGCCATGGGAGGTATCCAGAGATGTAAAGCTGCACCCGCGCGATGAAGCCAACTGGCATACCCTGGCCGGCGTTAAGGCTATGCGTGAAGCTTTTGCCAAAAACAATCCCGATGGGCGGCTCACCTGGGGGTTTACCCTGAACGCGCTGGAAGATAAACGTAAAAACTATGCCGAAATTCGCGCCTATACCGTAGAGTGCCAGCAAAAATATGGCGACGAGGTATCTTATTTCCCCGGTTACTTCCCGGCCATGTACCTGCCACGTGAAAGGATCAATAAAGAGATGACCGAGGCCATCCAGATCATTACCAACTTTGTAGGCAAGGGCTACCGGCCGCAAGCTATCATGGGTGGTTTTTTGTCTGCCGATAATTTAAAATACCTAGCCGTGCATGAAAACATCCACGCGGCACACGCCGTTATCTGGAGCCAGTTTAATATTGACGGCGGAGGTGCCGACGGTTCGCCCTCGTACCCCTTTTATCCTTCAACAGAACATTTTTGCAAGCCGGCGCAGGGCAGTACAGATTTTATCGATTGTGTAAACCTGGATGGCTGGACCATGGATTTTATTTGCGCCCGTCGCAGCGGAGCCATAGGTCAAAAAATTGACGGCTATAATAGTCGCCGTGGCGTAGGCCCGCTGGAAACGTATGTGGGCTGGGGACTGGATTTGGGGCACCGCGAAGTAATGCACACACAGTCTGTTCATTTTGATAGAGGCTTCGAGTTAAACAAATTTGGCTGGGTAACCAATATATGGGAGGCTCAACTGGTTTACGAGATGGGCAAAGATTTAATTTGCAACGCACTTGAAATGTGGGTAACCGATACCAAAAAACGCTGGCCCGATACCCATTTTATAACCTTTGGCGAGTATGGCAACATTTGGCGAAACCAAAATAAAAACAACAACCAGCTAAACTACCGTTTTGAAGAACGTGGCTCGGGCCTGGGCGACTCCTACAACAACCTGGAAATTAAATGGTATATGAATAAGGAGTTCAGGCTGGCTACCCTGCGCGACTGGCACCTAAACACCGCGCCCAAAGTAATCGACTTTACCCGCTACGATTTAAAAGCCACCGAACCCGCCGACCCAAGTCCCGCACATCCCGTAAAAAACTGGAGCCTCATCAACGTATTAAACCAAAAAGACACCCGCCCGCAGGATGCACCCAAATTGGTTAAGGGGCTTGATAAACCATCGCAGGATTTAATAGCCAGGTATTATCCCGAGGTTATGGTTTAACCTGCTGCCGGCGCAGGCGCGTGTTATTTCTAATTGCCAATGGCAGCGGCAGCGCCATATGCCGCCCTTTTTATCAACGCCAACCGCAGGGCAAACGCCTGTAAGTTGGGTTAACATAACTTAACACATTTCGAAAATATATTTTTTAAATACTTCATAATCAATATATTGTATTTTATCATGGTTAACATGGCTTACGGCAATTGTTAGGTAAAAGGCTTCAGCATGGGCTCACCCGTGCATCGTCGGTTACTCAAAGCGGCCCAGTGCTATTCCCTCCATCGGAATTGTAGCGAGGCGTTTCTCCACCCTGCAACTCCGCGTGTTAAGCCAAATGATTTCGGAATTCGGATGTTCGATTTCGGAGCTTTTTAATTTAGGATTTTGAGATTGTTTTTTAGTGTTTAAACGCTTCCCCTCCCCACAAATCAACCCCAAAAAAAGTCTTGATTCTTGATTCTAACCCTAACCTCTTCACTCTTCTTCCTGGCGTTCCCTGCGGGCCGGGCTGTGCGCTCATACGCCTGCAGGCATTACGCTCGTGGGCCTGTATCCGCTGCCATCCCTAACGCGAACGCGGGGACACAAACCCAATGTACGGTACCTTTGGCACAACCTGCTAAACAGTTTAGCACGAACATTAAAATGAGTAAAGGCGGAACACGCTAATACGTTTTAGCTGGTGTTGAGTAAAGGTTTGAGCGTTGGCTCGTCTGTGCTTTGATTGGTATTTATTAAAAGGAAGTCACAAGTGGCCTTCACGCGTGCACCCGCACAACACTGCGCCAAGGGATGGTGGCGGCGGGAATGCTACCCTCTATGCTATTAAGTTAAAGAGTTGACAGGTTGCTCCATCGGAGCAAAACATTTGTAGCAACTTTTTTGCGTGCCGTAGGTACGCTACATAAGTTCCGTACGGCACGGAGCATTGTTTTCCTATTTTTCTACAAATGTTATACTCCTACAGGGTTGAAAACGCTTAACTTAATTGTATTTAAAAGCAATAAGGGAACACAATACCCTACAAAATCATCGCGACTTGCATGCGGACAATAAAATTTGTTATTTGCCGCCTGCCAGGGTTAAAAGGCAGTTGTTATGCGTTTACAAATAGCATCCGATCTTCATTTAGAATTTCCTGAAAATGTGGAGTACATAAAGAAGAACCCATTGAAAGTAACCGGGGAGATCCTCTTGCTTGCGGGCGACGTTATGCCCTTAAAACTGATAGATAAACACCAGGATTTTTTCAGTTTTATAGCCGATAACTACCAGCAAACCTATTGGGTTCCGGGCAACCACGAGTATTACAATTTCGATATGGCTAACCGTACCGGTGCTTTCTCCGAAGCTATCCGTCCTAACGTAACGCTGCTAAACAATACAAGCATCCGGCTAAAAAATAGCCGACTGCATTTTACTACCTTATGGTCAAACATCGGGGCATCAAACGCGTGGTACATCGAACGGGGCTTAATGGATTTTCACGCCATCAGGTTTGAAGGCCAGCGCTTATCGGCACAACAATATAACCGGATGCATGCCGGGTGCGTAGCGTATCTGCATAGCTGCTTTGACAAAATGCCCGGCAGCAACGAGGGCGAAAAAAACATCATCATTACCCACCATGTGCCAACATTTTTGAATTATCCTGCTGAGTACGCCGGCAGCCCGCTGAATGACGCATTTGCAACCAACCTTGACCATTTAATTACCGCCTTTGATGCCGATTATTGGGTATACGGGCACAACCATGCAGGCACCGGCCATTTTACGCTCGGTAAAACCCAACTGGTAACAAACCAGCTTGGCTACGTACGGCACCGTGAGCATGGCGCTTTTAATACCGCAAGGGTGATTAGCCTGGACGAATAAAATACATTTTAGCGCAGGTGTTGAGTAGAGGTTTGTGCGTTGGCTCAACAGTGTCAATGATCGGTTTGTTTAAAGGAAATCGAAATATTCATATTCCTTTAAACAAACCATTGAAATTAAGACTTAAATAAAATAATACAAGGCATTTGGCAGCATTGAATTACTTTTAATCTGACAAGTTGATGTTAAATGAGACATAATGTCATTCCATCTGCCAAGGGATAATAATATCACAATAAATATATTTTGTTAGCAAAAAAATATATTTAATTATTTTACGGGAATTGGGGAATAAATTAATCAGATTGAGAAAATAGTTCCGCGATTTAAAATTCTCAATCTCAAGACGGTCAATAAAAAAAATCATGCCAAAATATACAATCTACTCCGCCTATGTTGATTCTTAAAATCGATAAAAAATTGGCCCGTACATTGAAACAAATTAATGGCAACCTGCAAAAATTTGGCGATCGATGCAGGCCACCATTGATTTAATTAAACTGCTTGCTCGCAGTTGTTATTTTAAAAACGCCGCAAAGGTATAAATAGTTTTTACATTTTAAACTTTTTTGCTTTGTGTGCGCTCAATTAAATGTACAACTAGCTGCTGTTGTAGTGAAGAATTGTATATTTATGAATAAAACTCGAAACATTTTCATTAGTCATCATGGGAAAGATGACCGCCACGTTCAGGGATTAAAAGACCGTTTGACCGACCAGGGATACACGATTCGAAATAGTTCTGTTGATTCTACCAAGCATACAGATGTCCGACCTAGTGACAAGCAGATTGCTAGGACGCTAAAGGATGGAATATCATGGGCTGGCACATTTATCTGCCTTATTGGCAGAGAAACTCATAGTCGGCCTTGGGTCGACTACGAAATAAAACAAGCCTATCTTCAAGGAAAAACAATTGTAGGTATTTATTTACATGGGTGCAAAGATGATGTGAATTTACCTGAAAGTTTTAAGCGCTATGGTGGCGCTGTGCTCGGGTGGAACTCGATTGACAAAGTCTGTGATGCTATCGATGGCAAGCCAATACCCGTGGAAAATCCGGACAGCAAACCACGTCCGCCTGTAAATACAGTAATAAGGGTTAAATGTAATAAGAAACGTTAAAATGGGATATTATTCATATAAGATAGAACACGATTTTGGATTAGCGCCAAATCCATTTGGCAAATACTGCACTTTAGCTGTATGCAAAGGTGCAATACGCAACAATAAACGTTTGCAAATAGGGGATTGGATATTTGGAACAGGTAGTGTTGCTCTAAATAGACTCCACTATTTAATTTACGCGATGAGAGTGGAAGAAAAAATCACATTTGAGAAGTATTGGGAAGATTCACGCTTTCAATATAAGAAACCTGTTTTAAACGGCAGTGTAGTACAACTTTATGGCGATAACATTTATCATAAAGACGAAGATGGTAATTGGATACAAGAAGATTCAGCCCATTCGCTAGATGGCGGCAAAGTTAATAAAGATCATTTGGATGCAGATACGGCAGGCAAATATGTATTGATTAGTGAAACCTTTTATTATTTTGGCGATCAAGCTTTTGAGATTCCGGAAGAATTTAGAGCAGTTTGTAGCAACGGTCGTAGCGTAAAAAGCCCGGCTATACCAACTGCGGTTGCTGATAGATTCGTCGACTGGCTAGTAGAAAACAAACGTTCTGGTATCAATGGTGACCCCATTAACTGGAAGATCTATAAATAGTAATTATGGCAATATTTACCAAAAATCAATTCGAAGCAACCGCGAGGCAAAAAGCAGGAGTTAGTGGTTTGCGGACCTATTTGACGGAAACACGCAGTTTTTCAAAGTCTTTATCAGCTACTTCCATATTTCTTTCTCATTCGCATCGAAATCGTCCAATTGTTGAACAAGCAAAAGTGTTTTTCGAGAATATTGGCTTGAAGATATATGTTGATTGGGCTGATGAAACTATGCCGGAAAAGACTAACGGAGCTACAGCTGCAAAAATTAAAACAAAAATATACGACAACGACAAATTTATTCTATTGGCCACTAATGAAGCAGTAATCTCCAAATGGTGCAATTGGGAGGTAGGAATTGGAGACACTTATAAGCTAACAAAAGATAAAATTTGTATTCTGCCTCTCGCAGAGAATAGTAAAGATTGGGAAGGCAATGAATATCTTCAAATCTATCCTAGAGTTGAGCATGGTGATTATTCGATAGATTATTACAAAATAGTATATCCTAATGGAAGAGAGGTTTCACTTGTCGATTGGCTAAAATTATAAGATGAAATTTACAAAACAACAAAAAGACTTTATTGATAAATATGCCGTTGAAGTTATGAATGGCGATGCAGCAATATTTGCGGGAGCGGGACTTTCAGCAGGGCTAGGGTTTGTAAATTGGAGGGAGCTATTACGAGATCTTGCAGAGGAAATCGACTTGGATATTGATAAAGAGTACGATTTAATCTCGCTCGCCCAATACCATTTAAACAAAAAATCAAGAGGCAAGATCAATAATAAGATCAAGAATGAATTTACAACCCTTAAGGAAGGGAGCAAAAATCACAAGTTACTTGCGCGGATAGGAATTGCTACCTTCTGGACAACAAATTATGATAAACTTATAGAGAACTCACTAGTTGCCGAAAAGAAAACAGTAGAGGTAAAGATAAGAAACGCCGATTTTGCAAGTAATATCAAGAAAAAGGATGCTATTGTCTACAAAATGCATGGTGATAAGGATAGCCCAGACGAGGCTGTATTAACCAAAGACGACTACGAAACCTATGCTGAAAACCGGCCTTTTTTTGCTACTGCACTTAGAGGTGATCTATTGTCCAAGACATTTCTGTTCATTGGCTTTAGCTTTGACGACCCAAACCTAGAGTATATTTTAAGCAGAATAAAAATATTGTTGAATAAAAATACTCCAACACATTATTGCTTTTTCAAAAAGGTTCACGAAAGTGATTTTAAAGGTAATGTCGAAGAACAAAAAGAGGCATTTCTTTACGCGAAAATTAAACAAGAACTTAAAATAGAAGACTTAGTAAGATATGGAATACATGCAATAACAGTTGAAGATTATCCAGATATAGAGAATATATTATTGGAAGTTGAACGCAGGATTAAATTAAAAAATGTTTTCATTTCCGGCGCGGCTCATACATACGAGCCTTATAATCAAGATAATGCTATTATTCTGATTCATAAACTAAGTTATGAGTTGGCAAAAGCAGGGTATAAAATCATTTCCGGTTTTGGATTGGGAATCGGTAGTATCGTAATAAATGGTGCGCTAGATTATAAACTTAATTCTAATTACCGAAATCTCGACGACCTTTTAATTCTACGACCTTTTCCTCAAGTCAAGTCAGGTATATCTGAGATTAATAAGGTTTGGACAGGATATCGTCACGAAATGATTGATCGCGCGGGTGTGGCTTTATTTTTTTTTGGCAATAAACTAAAAGATGATTCGGTTGCCCTATCAAGCGGAATATTGGAAGAGTTTGAAATATGCCTCCAACATAACGTAATCCCTATACCTGTCGGGTGTACCGGTTCAATGGCCAAGGAACTGTGGACGCGCGTTGCTGGTAATCCTGATGACTATTTACCAGATGACAAAGAGTTGTTAGATTTATTTAATAAGATTGGTGATGAGATATTAGATAATGACGCTTTAATAAGCATTGTTATGAAAATCTTGGAGCGCATTCGAAAGATATAGGATGGTTAACGGGCAGTACTTAGGTTGTTGTAGACGAAGCTTCAGAGCAAAAGGTTCTCGTTAATTCCCCATTTAGGAGGAAACCAGTAATTGATCACACCTTTTTGCGGACGATATATTTGTTTGATCCTTTTCCTGCCAGAATGCCCCTCCGCTTCCGGGTGCGCTACCCTAGCATACTTGTCGGTTTCACAAAATAAATTCTGACAATCAATCAATTGAAGCGGCCGCCCAAAAAGATCACGGAATTCAATACCTAAACGTTTGAATTCACTTTCTTGTATGTCTGTAACATATTCTATAATTTCTGTTTCACTATAATCACCCATATCAATGAAACATTTACTAATACCATCCCTTGCGCCAGGACCTGGTACTACAAAATCCATTTCATTAAAATCAATCATTTGACTATAGTTGATGTCTATAGCATATTGATATGCGAGAAACGGTCCAATTGTAGGGTAGCTTAATAACAGTTCATAAATTTCACTTAAAGAACGTGCTTCCAGTAATTTATTTGATAAATTTCCAGTAATCATTAGTTCAATAAGACGAAGATGATTTTGATGTTTGTAATCATAGCCGAATTCACTTTTAGCAGATGCCATAATATAGGCACCTGAATAAATCGTTTCATTAGCTTTCTTTGCTTCGCTAAGCACCTTATCGTACCGGTCGAAGTTGTAATTTCGCCAAGTTATTTCACCAATTTCATGTAAAAGCAGTTGCCAAGTCTCGATTTTGTTAAAAATTTTAAATAACAATATGCGGAACAACAGCTCGTTCGGCTCTTGATCTCCCTGGTAGATTACTTCTCTAATCAAATATTGGCTTACTCGGTCGGATGCGCGGTACGCGTTCGTAAACTTATGATTCTGTAAAATTGGATCCGTTGTCAAAAAGGGCAAATTCGCTATTTTGTTAAAAAAAACATTTTGCCTTTCGGCAGCGAACTTCCAATATGTGTCATATACATTTGAGACTTTGGGTTTAACTAACTTATTTATTATTAACATCATGAAATTACAAGAGGCGGTAAAGTTAATTTTTACCTAGATAAATCAAAGTTCTATTTTTTCTACTTACTAAAACTCTCCCCCCATGATTATTTCTGAGCGTGTTGAAAATTTCATATGAATTTAATATCGCCTTTTCCCACTGCTTCCCTGTGCATTCCTTAACTTCAGTATTCTTGACGAGATTTTGAACTTGTTTTATTACCCCAGAGTCTACACTTGAAACGTATTGCAAAAGGTTATGCTCCAATGCATGATGATAGATAAATAATGAAATCAACTCTTCCGTTATTTGAGATCTAGCTCCGTCCTCATTTTCATCAATTTCAGGATCACTTTTGCGTTTCAATTTCAATAGCTTTCTCAAAACTGGAGACCAACCTAATACAGCAAGGTAGCCGTAATGAAAAATATCATGATACCTATAACCGTCTTCTTCATAAGTATTATCAGTTAATGGATCGCCTATCATTAAGCCATCGCGTTTATCGATAATTTTGAGCTTTTTTCTGCCATCTTCATCATATGAAATAAATTCGATTTCAAATTCACCGGGAAATTTCTCCGCCTCTGGAAAAGCGCCATCGAAGTCCTTAAAAGATTCGGATTCGTCAACTAAAAATCGATCATGGATTTTTTCAAGATTGCGAACAGCAATTTCTTCTAAACTTATATCATTTTGTGTGGCAATAGCAGAGATATACCACAACACATCCCCTAATTCTTCGCCAAGCTTTCTTTTATACGCTACATATGAGTCGCCTACTCTTAATTTAATTTTTAACTGAGTAACCACTGATCCGACTTCGCCAATAATACCAAGGAATGGTACTATTTCGGCGCTTTCTGTATTTGATGCATTTTTTTGAATGGTTTTTTTCGCTTGTTCTTGGTAGGTTGAAAGTTCCATGTTTTAAATTTTAATAATTTCTTTGATAATTCGCGTGTTCCGAAAGCCAATTCACAATGCTTTGTGCCGAATACAAAAACAAGAAGAGCATTTGATAATGGATGTAGGTTCATCAAATGTAATTATGTTTTTTTAATAAGTGGTATTAATATATTCTTTCTTCCTTATTGCTCGTTCGCCTCTGTTGGTGTCCCAACGCGCCTTTGTTGGGTATTGTCACCATCAAATAGCGGCTTGTAAAAGGCTACAAAGTTTATGTGGCCGCCTGAAGGTTAGGTCAATTCTCCCACTTATAGCCGAAACCTGTTGTGAAGCATTGGTCAGCCATCACGCAAAGCCCATACTTATTACCTGCACTAAAAAAGAACTGATATGTCACCCTTTCAGGGCTTTGGTTGATGTGGCTTTTGTCGATGGGCGGTGCCCATCGCAGGCGGATGTCGCCCTTTCAGGGCTGTACTACGGATGGCAGTTGGGTACACAACCCGGTTTTAACTTTGCCCGCCCTGAAAGGGACAGATATGCCAACGCAGGGCAAAGCCCTGTGGCTATAACGCAATAACGTGTGAGAGCCCTGAAAGGGTGACATATCCCAGGCCGGGCGCTGAGTGTTGGATATGCGCTACCGCCCAGTTCTATCCCATTTTAATGCACGTGTTATGTCGTTGCCCGCAGGTTAGGCCGCTTGTGAATTTATAGGCAAATGTGAAGCACAGGCGGGCTCTTGTTCAAGGCCTGTGCTAAAAGGGCTGATATGTCACCCTTTCAGGGCTTTGGTTGATGTGGTTTTGTCGATGGGCGATGCCCATCGCAGGCGGATGTCGCCCTTTCAGGGCTGTACTACGGATGGCAGTTGGGTACACAACCCGGTTTTAACTTTGCCGGCCCTGAAAGGGACTAATATGCCAACGCAGGGCAAAGCCCTGTGGCTATAACGCGATAACTTATGAGAGCCCTGAAAGGGTGACATATCCCTGGCCGGGCGCTAAGTGTTGGATATGCGCTACCGCCCAGTCTATCCCATTTTAATGCACGTGTTATGTCGTTGCCCGCGGGTTAGGCCGCTTGTGAATTTATAGGCGATGTGAAGCACAGGCGGGGCCTTGTTCAAGGCCTGTGCTAAAAAGAACTGATATGTCACCCTTTCAGGGCTTTGGTTGATGTGGCTTTTGTCGATGGGCCATGCCCATCGCAGGTGGATGTCGCCCTTTCAGGGCTGAGCTATGGGTGGCAGTTTGGTACACCACCCGGTTTTAACTTTGCCGGCCCTGAAAGGGACAGATATGCCAACACAGGGCAGCGCCCTGTGGCTATAGCGCCATAACTTATGAGAGCCCTGAAAGGGTGACATATCCTGGCGGGCGCTGAGTGTTGGCTACCGCCCGCTTCTACCGCCGCTGCCGCCCCGATAATGCGGGGTGTAGCCCGCATGAAAATCGCAACGCTCATTTGTAGCACAAATCAACAATCTTCCCCGCAGTTCGCGTTAGTGATGGCAGTGGATACCGGCCTCGCGCCTAATGCCTGTGCAGTATGAACGTACAGCACGGGCCGCAGGCAACGCCATTATTCGTCATTAGTCACTGGTCATTAGTCATTGGTGGTTGGAGGTTAAATGCTTAGCTGGTGGTAAATAGTGTGCCTGCAAACCAATAGGCGCCATCGGTTTGTTTTTTTTTAAATTTATTTAGTTAAATTTGGTTTATGAGCGTATTGGTAAACACAAAAAACGAACAGGAAGAAAAAGTGCTATTGGCTTTTTTGGATAGCCTGCGCTATAGCTACCAGGCCGATGTAGATAAAAACGCCGATGAGCTTAACAGCGCGTTTATTGGCCAGTACAATGCCGAAATTGAACAGGCAGATGCTGCGATTGAAGCCGGGAGTTTTGTTAGCCACGACGATGTGGAGCAGCTTTTTAAAAACAGGAGAAAAGCGCTTTAATGCAAATTAAATGGAATAAATTGGCTGTAAAACAGCTGATAGATGCTATTGAATACCTGGAAGATAACGACCAGTTTGCCTATGCTGAGAAAATTGAACAGCGGATCTTATTAAAGATTAAGTCGCTTCCCCTTAAATCAGAACTCTACCAACCCGATAGACTGAAGAAAAACAATGATGGCAGTTTCCACGCCTTTGAAGTTGACAGCTACCGGATTTCGTACCGGATATTACCAACAGAAATACGGATATTAAGGGTGAGGCATTCAAGCAGAAGGCCATTTACCCGGTAATAGTTATAAGCCTCAAACTATCCCCGCAGCCCTCCTGATAAATATTTATGGACGTAGGCAAAATAAATTGGTAACAACGGGGCGGTAAATGCATCATATACCCAATTTTATAAAACCTACTCTTTGGGCAAATGATGAAGAAACATGCTGTTTTAATTGGTGTAGTAATCGGGCTGATTTTGATGGGGGTAGCCATTGGGCTTTACCCGGGCGGCACCATGTTTGATGAAACTACGGTGGGCTTTAGCTGGAGCCGGAATTTTATTAGCAACCTGTTTGGCGCCAGGGCCCTAAACGGCGCCCCAAACCCGGCCATGATTTGGGCATATGCGGGGATGCTGCTGTTCCCCTGTTGTTATGCGCTGTTTTTTGTGCATATGGCCGGCAAAATACCTGTAAAAAACGCGGGCATTATACTCAAATACCTGGGGCTGGCTAACGTGGTTTTTACGTTTTTAACCGTAACCCGCTATCACGATTTGATGCTGATTATATCAACCAGTTTGTTTTGGACGTGCATAGTGATCATCACCGTTTATATCCTGAAAACAAAGCTTCATTGGTTTAAGTTCCTGTGTATAATTTGTGTGCTGCTGTTTTACTACGGCGTATACCTGTGGGGCACCAGCAACTGGGACCTGCTGCCCACCATACAAAAGGTAAATTTCGCCACCTCGACCCTGCTGATTTTAGCGCTGGAGTATTTTACCAAAGCGGAGGATTTTGCTAATGTTCATTAGTTTATTGATGGATGGTGGTTAGGTTGGCGGGCGGAGGCTGAAAGGGGAATGACAAGCGGGCGAAAGACTTACGAAGTTTTTAAAACTTCGTAAGTCTGGGATTTTTTGACACATAAACATTGGCTTTGAACGCGGGCTAAGACTCACCCGGCGAGGCTGCGCCCGCCACCCTCTCTCTCGGCTTCGCCGGAAAGAGGGGCTTGAAAATTCATTATCTGGTTGGTTGCTTTTCAATTATAATATCCACCGTTCAAGCCCCTCTTTCCGGCGAAGCCGAGAGAGAGGGTGGCGGGCGCAACCTCGCCGGGTGAGTCGTCGCCGCCATGCGATATACGTTGTTTTTCCTTCATCCCCCCCGTTTTTTACCCCCGTATGACGGTGACGTAGGGCTATTGTTTAGCCAAAGTCATATCTGCCACCGGCCCTCGCATTGCTGCGGGGTTTAGGGTTAAATTTGTGGTATGAGTTTAAAAACATTGGATAAGCTGGCTTATTCGGTACTTGATTTGGCTACCGTGGTTGAGGGGCACCCTATTGCCGATACTTACCGGTTGAGCCTGCAGAACGCGCGGCAGGCCGAGCAGCTGGGCTATACGCGTTACTGGTTTGCCGAGCATCATAATATGATTGCGGTGGCAAGTTCGGCCACATCATTACTAATTGGTTATGTGGCGGGCAATACGCAGACAATCCGCGTGGGTTCGGGCGGGATTATGCTGCCTAATCATTCGCCGCTGGTGGTGGCCGAGCAGTTTGGCACCCTGGCTACCCTTTACCCCAACCGGATTGACCTTGGCCTTGGCCGCGCCCCCGGCACCGACCAGGTTACCGCCATGGCCATCAGGGGCGAGAACATGAACGCGTCGTTTTACTTCCCGCGGGATGTGGAGGCGCTGCAAAAATATTTTTCGGTCGATAACGCCGATGCCAAGGTTCGCGCCATTCCCGGCGAGGGGCTGGAGGTACCGATATGGATATTAGGGTCGAGCACGGATAGCGCCCGGCTTGCCGCGGCCAAGGGTTTGCCCTATGCCTTCGCCAGTCACTTTGCGCCGGCCTACTTTAAAGAGGCTATTAAAATATACCGGGATAACTTTAAACCTTCGGCCGTGTTGCAGCAGCCCTACGTAATGGCCTGCGTAAACGTAGTAGCCGCCGATACCGACGAGGAAGCCGAATACCTGGCCACCAGCGTTAAGCAAATGTTTATGGGCATTGTTACCGGCAAACGTCGCCTGCTGCAACCCCCGGTTGAAAGCATGGCCCACATCTGGAACGTGTTTGAAGAGGAAGCCGTGATGCAGATGCTGGCTTACTCGTTCATAGGCAGCAAGCAAAAAATTACAGCGGCCCTAACCGATTTTGTGGAAGAGAACGGGGTGGACGAGATTATGGCAACATCGCACATTTATGATAGCGAAGCGAAGCTGAAATCGTACAGGTTGTTTGCGGAAACGTTCATTGGTTCACTGGTTCATTAGTTCATTGGTGGATGGTGGTTAGTCATTGGCGGAAAGGCGGCGAAGACTCACCCTGTCGAGGCTACGCCCGACATCCCTCTCTTCTGCTGCGCAGGAAAGAGGGGTTTGGAAGCGTTTTATTTCTTACAATAAGTATCATTCGTTCAAGCCCCTCTTTCCAACGAAGTTGAAGAGAGGGTGCCCCAGCGCAGCGACGGGCGGGTGAGTATTCGCCGGCGTTTAAAAGTCTTGATTCTTGATTCTATTTTATGCTTTTGCCGGCGTTCAAATGTCTTAACTCTTGATTCTTGCCTCTTGATTCTATCTTAAGCATTCGCCAGCGCCCTATCCAAATGCGTGTACCCTCCGTCGACGTATACCAGTTGGCCGGTGGTGTGGCTGGATACGGGCGAGAGCAGGAAGGCGGTGGTATTGGCCAGCTCTTCGGCGGTGGTCATGCGGTTGCCCAGGGGTATTTTTGATTGAATTTCCTGGAGCTTGGCTTCGGGGTCGGCCATTTTGCTTAGCCAGGTTTCGTACAGGGGGGTCCAGCATTCGGCTACCACCACGGCGTTTACGCGGATACCGTATTTCAACAGCTCCACGGCCCACTCGCGGGTTAAGGCATTACGGCCACCGTTCGCCGCCGCATAGCCCGAGGTATGCCCCTGGCCGGTGTCGGCAGTTTTGGAGGTGATATTGACGATAGCGCCTTTGGATTTGATGAGTTCGGGCAGGGCGTAATGGGCCATCAGGTAATAATGCACCACATTTTTATGCAGCGATGCGATGAAGGCTTCGTAATTGCCGTCTTCCAGGCCTACACCATCATTTACCCCCGCGTTATTTACCAGGCCATCTATACGGCCATATTTGGCTACAGTGGCGGTAATGGCGTTTTCGTTGGCTTTAGGGTCGGTAAGTTCGGCCGCAACCTGGAAGGCCCTGCCACCGGCGGCTTCAACTTCATGGACAACTTTAAGATTATCAACCTCGCTGCGGCCTATAATAACCGGGATGGCGCCCTCGGCAGCCAAAACTTTAACTATGCCCTCGCCTATGCCTTTTGCACCGCCGGTTACTATAATTACTTTATCTGTGAGTTGTAAATTCATGGTATATGGATATTCGTTATAAAAATTGATTTGTTAGTGGGATACGGTAAGTTTCACCTCTTTTACTTTTAAATTTCGTATGGCAAAGTAAAAAACAAACAAAAAGCAGGCGGCCGGTACCAGGTAAGCAATCTGGATATTGGTCATATCAGATAGTTTGCCCATTATCGGCGGGAAAATAGCACCGCCTACTATAGCCATGATCACCAGTGATGAACCCTCTTTGGTTTTGGCCCCCAATCCCCGGATACTTAACGAGAATATCGTAGGGAACATGATCGACATAAAAAACTCGACTCCAATTAACGCGTAAACCGGGAACTTACCGTGTAAAAACACCGAAAGCACAATAAGCGACACATTGGTGATACCATAAATAGCCAGCAGTTTTACTGGGTTGATAAATGACATCAGGAAAGTGCCAATAAACCGGCCTGCCAGAAAAGCGAAAAGGGCCATAGTAAGGTAATTATTGGCCGCTGCCTCATCTACTCCAGCTACCCTTTCAGAAAAACGGATCAGAAAACTTCCTACACAGGCCTGCCCGCCTACATAAAAAAATTGCGCTACTACCCCAAACCTTAAACCCTTTTCGTTCAATAAGTCGGCAATACGCTCCAAAAAAGTGCGGTCTTCGTGCTGTGACAGGCCTTCACCTTCTTCAACAATTTCGGGCAAATGGGTACGCCATAACAGGATAGCCACTATAAGCACAGTAACTGCGATGATCAGGAAGGGCAATTGTACGGATGACGCCTCTTTATTTAAATAGTTATTCAATTGTAGCGACGACATGGCCTTCTCCTGATCGGGCGTAAGCACTTTGCCCGATAGTATGGCCTTGCCTCCTAAATAAGATGCCAATACCGCTGCAAGGCCGTTAAACGTTTGTGCAAAGTTGATACGTTGCGTAGCGCTCTCCGGATCACCTAACACGCTGATGTATGGGTTGGCGGCGGTTTCTAAAAAAGCAGCACCCGAAAATATGATGAACAGCGCCCCCAGGAAAAACGCGTAGTTACGTACAATTGAAGCCGGGAAAAACAGGAATGCACCAACCGAAAAAAGTATTAAACCAAACAGGATGCCCCCTTTGTAACCATATCGTTTCATAAACTGTGCAGCCGGTATGGGCAACAAAAAGTAAGCAAAATACGCCGCAGAATCTACCAGTGACGATTGCAGATCACTTAGCTGGCAGGCCTTTTTTAAGTGCGGTATCAGTATCGGGTTAAGATTTAACGCAAAGCCCCAGATAAAGAACAGGGATGTTATTAAGACCACAGCAAGCGTATTTTTATTTTTTGACATAATTGGGTTTTGTATAATTGGTTTATTGGGTTGCTTTTATTTTAATGCTGATGTAATATCTTTTATTGAAACACCCAGCGTTTTCAGGGCGATGGTGTTAAGTGCTTTTTCGTCCCCGGTAAAGTGGAATACGCTGTGCTTGTGCGCCAGCTTTTGGCCGGGTTTTAAAAACGCGGCTGGCGATACGCTTTCAATTTCGTAAAAAGGGCCCATCTGTTTGCCATCTGCCAGCGGGCCGTCGTTATAGGCGTTTACGGCATCGCCGCTAAAGGGGGCGGTGTCGGTTTTCCACTCCTGGTTAAGGTATCTGGCGCCGTTGTCAATATCAAAAACGGTAATGGTTAGTACCCGGTTGCTGGCATCATAGCTGCCGGCAATGTTTTTGGCCCGGTTTGGCGGGATGCCCAGCTTGCCGCGCGATTTGCCATCGGCTTTAAACAACAGGATGCCTTTCTTATAGGTGATGCGGTCGTTAGCAATCTCGCCGAAGTAATTGGTGGTGGCAACCTTGCCGGTGGCATTATCTACATATGGCACCACAATAACTGTTTTAGGCGATGGGGTAAACATATCCAGGTTCCAGAGACAGGGCGCGCCGGTGGTTTCGTCCCAGGCTGTGTTGCCGGTGTTGGTAATGGTGTTTATGGTGCTAAAGCCAACCAGTTTTATAGTGGCATCCGGGCTGATGCCCAGCAACCGGTTAATTGCTTCCGGTTCCATGATCTCGATATCCCTCTGGAGTTTGATATCCAGTTGCGTGCCAGCATAGTTTTGCAGCCGGGTAGTTTTACTCATAGATGCACGGGTATCCGACGAGGAAACCAGTTGCCAGCTTTCATTGTCAACCGCGGCCGGGGTATGCCAGTTAGCAAATTCCATTGGGGTACCCGGTTTAAAGAAAAGCGAGAACCTGCCCCCTTCGGGGCCAAGCCAAAGCCTGTCTTCGCCGCCAAAAGCGTTCATGTGCGGGTCGGGCTGTTTCAGGTCGAAGGTTTCGTATTTGATCCAGCCAAAACTTTTGCCGTTAAAGCCATCGGCTGTGGATGTAAATACTTTAGCCTGGTATTTGGGAGATACTGCTACCATGCCCAAACCGTTGTTAGTTTTTAAAACAATAATACTATCATGATGCAATAAAAAGTTAAGGTCAAATATAAAGCTGCCTTTAGGCGCCTTGGGCATCATCTCCTTGCACGATGTAAGCGTTACTATTGTTAAAACAAACACTAAAACTTTACCTCCTTTCATGATGCCATTATTTATGTTTAGGGTTAATACCGATGGTGTTGATCATGGTACCGATGTGGTCTATCGTAATATAAACCTCATCACCTACCTGTAAAGTAAACGTTGGCGGTGGCACCAGGCAGGTACCCGTCATGAGGTAACAACCCTGCGGAAAATCGCACTCGGCATATAAATAGCCCGCCAGTTCGGTAAAAGAGCGTTTAATGCGCGATATGGTGGTTTCATCCTGGTACACCGCGGCACCATCTCTTTTGATGAGGAGTTTGATGGCCGAATCAGCAGGCAATGGCTCTGCGCTTACATATAAGCAAGGGCCAAGTGCGGCACTTTTTTCGTAGATTTTGGCTTGCGGCAGGTACAGGGCATTTTCGCCCTCAATACTGCGCGAACTCATATCGTTACCAATGGTATAGCCCTGGATATTGCCTTTGCTATTGATGTACAGGGTCAATTCCGGCTCGGGCACGTTCCATTCCGAATCCTTACGGATGTACACCTCGCCGCCGTGGCCGCTTACCCGGTAGTGCGTGGCTTTAAAAAACAGTTCGGGTCTTGGGGCATCATAAACCTTATCGTACAAACTGGCCCCTCCCGAGCTTTCTGATTCTTCCATCCGGGCGTCGCGGCTTTTTAAATAGGTTACGCCCGCAGCCCAAACCTCCTGCGTGCCAATGGGCGGCAGTGCCCGGCTATTGGTAAATTCCTGGTATACCCCAGCGGTTAACGGCGTAGTATCGTCGATAACGGATTGCAGGTAGGCGGCCAGGTTGTCGCGGTTTACCAGTTTATCCCAGCTATCATCAATAATGTAAGCGGCACCTTCATGCTCCAGCAGGATGCCTTTGGCAATTTTGTATAGCTTCATCAGTTTACTTCCAGTTCGTCGCGCGACGGTAATTTGGGGAATGGGTTAGTTGGGCCGGTCTGGTACCAAAACACGGTGGATGCTATATCGTCCTGCAAAGGCATATAACGCCCGTCGTGTCGCCAGCCCAGTGCCTGGATGGTTACTTTCAGGCTTTTCTCAAACCTGATGGGGTCAACAATATGCCAGCGATACAGGCCGAAGCGCTGGGCCACGGTATAGTGGCCATCGCCGCCAATTACCTGGGCAAGGCCGCTGTAGGGTGTGTTAAATTCGGTATATTCGGTTTCGTTCTTTTCTTTGCCGTTGGCATCTTTATGCCGGGTATCAAAGTCATATGATCCGCAAAAATAATCCTCGGTACCGGTGCCGTTTATAGTAGGGAATTTGGTATCGCCATCCATGAAAAACTTAATCTCGCCCTCGCCCCACCAGCCGTTTTTGTGACTGCCGTAAGCTAAATAAGTGCCCACATACTGTCCTTTACCTACAATACTATCCACCAAAACATAATCTTTTTTATACGGCAGGGGATTGGTACGGCGAAACTGCGCATGAAAGTAACCCGCGTCATCGGGGATATCTGTCAGCGTATAATCAACCTGGTAATAGAGCACCATATCGTTATCATCAATGTTTTCCATGGTGATGCGGCATTTTTTGCGGAACGGCATTGGCCAGTAACAGTTAAAGGCACTGCCCGGGTTAACAGCCACCGCTAAACTGGCCAGGGGCGAATACTTACCCCAGCCCATACAAAAAAAGTCGCCAACGGGCACTTCAACAGCGGGAGTGGTTTCATCGTCCCAGTAAAAACGAAGGATGCTATAACGCCAGTTACCTGTAGGCGTCATCCAAATATGCTGAATGGCACCGCTTTCGTTAATTTCGGCAATGGTAAATGTGCTGTGTTTTTTGATAACTACGCTTGGGCTCACCTTCCAGGTCTGACCCAAATCGCGCGAGGCATTGGCACCCGTGCCAGTGGTGGCCATGCCGCCTTTGCCTTTCTCGCCGTTAAAATTTTCCGGACTAATCGACCGGGTTTTGGCATCGCTGGTGCGGTACAGGTTACCCAGGCCAACATCAAGACCATTAAACTTTTTTTGGGCAAACGCAACCGGTGCTGCCAGTAAAACAAACATCCAGCTTAGCAATAATAAAACGTAATTTTTCATCTTAAAAACATAGGTTATTTGTTAGTAAAAAATCAATAATGCATCAATTGGTAAAATGCAATACCTTATTTATTTGCTGTAACGCTTGCTTTATGCACAATAAGCCCAAAGCCGGTCACAATCATAAAGATAATTTTTTTTATTACAACCCGCTTTATTAGCATAAACTTCAAGGATATTAGCATGGGTAAGAACACTCAACCACTGAGCTTCATTACACCCGAAGAATTATCAGCCGTCAACCCTGAAGCCGCAACTGTAAAATGTAGTTTCTGAGCCAAATTAAGGGTTAAAGGAGCTAAAAATGGCTTAGCCGTTTAGTGGGCATCCGCTTTCAATCCTCCCCGATATTCAACATATTTGTATAACCTTAATAACCTGCAAATAACCATGGCCAAATTACCACCCAAAACAAACAGCCAACAGGTAACCGAATACATTGAAAAACTGGACGCCCCGGTTGCCCAAATTGTACAGGCCATCAGGCAGATAGTTTTAAGCGTGAACCCTGAAATTGGCGAAGAGATAAAATGGAACGCCCCCAGCTTTTTGTACACTGGCGAAATGAAGCCCTTTAACCCCAAAGAATATAAAAGGTATATCATGGTGATGAACCTGCATAAACGCATTTTGCTGGTTTTTCCCAGCGGGGCAAAAGTTATTGATAACACAGGACTTTTAGAGGGCGACTATGCGGATGGCCGCCGACTTTTATATATTAAGGATATGGATGATTTAAAAAGCAAAGAGGCTGGCATGAAAAAAGTGATATCAGACTGGCTTGCTCAGGTGGAGAAATAAGCACGGTTAATTTTTAAAAAAGCGCCTTATTTTTTTACTCAAACGACGTTTCCTTTTTTTAATTGTTGTACAAACACTCATTTTATCCAGCCAAACCACCTTGTTATTAACTTGTAATATTTGCGATACTAAAGTTACGCAATCGATGGAAATGTCTATATTCAGCCGATTTTAGCCACAAATCAAAAACCCAGGCAAGTACCCATAAAACCTCTCAATATTTTCTATGCGATTAAAAATTTCATTACTGCTGTCACTGTCTGTGCTTGTATTCAACTTCAGCAAAATAGTTGTTAAGCCCAAAATTCTGGTATTCACTAAAACATCCGGTTATCACCATGCATCCATTGCGGCAGGTTCTGCAGCTATTATAAAACTGGGCGCCGAAAACAATTTCTCGGTTGATACCACATCCAACGCTGCAAAAATCAGCGAAACCAATCTTAGCCAATACACTGCAGTTGTGTTTTTAAGCACTACCGGCTATATGCTTAACAATTACCAACAGGCCGACCTGGAACGCTATATGCAGGCAGGCGGCAATTTTGTTGGTGTACATGCCGCCGCCGATGCCGAATATGATTGGCAATGGTACGGCCGTTTGGTGGGCGCCTACTTTGACAGCCACCCTGCTATGCAGGAGGCCATATTAAAAGTGGTGGATAAAAATCATCCCTCAACCCGCGCTTTGCCCGATGAATGGAAAAGGACTGACGAGTGGTACAACTTTAAAAAGATCAGCAAAAATCTGCATGTGCTAATTAAAATTGACGAAAACAGCTACAAAGGTGGCATCAACGGCGATAACCACCCAATGGCCTGGTACCACGACTTTGAAAACGGACGCGCTTTTTATACCGAACTTGGTCATACCGACGAATCGTACAGCGACCCTGTATATTTAGGCCACCTGCTGGGCGGTATTAAATATGCCATTGGCGATAATAAAAAACTCGATTATTCCAAATGTACCACGTTGCGTGTGCCCGAGGAAAACCGTTTTGTAAGAACATCCCTTATTCAGGGTACTTTTTACGAGCCTACGGAAATGACCATTTTGCCCAACCTGGATATTTTAGTAACCCAGCGCCGGGGCGAAATCATGCTGTTTAAAAACGCCACCAAAACCATAAAACAGGTTGGTTTCCTGAACGCTTATTTTAAAACGCTGCACACTAAAGGCGTAAATGCCGAAGAGGGCGTTTTAGGCATCCAGGCCGATCCGGATTTTAAAACCAACCACTATGTATATATTTATTACAGTCCGGCCGATACTTCGGTAAACCGTTTATCGCGATTTACGCTTACAGGCGATACTATCGACAATAAATCAGAAAAAATTGTATTACAACTGTACTCTCAACGTGAAATTTGCTGTCATACCGGCGGCTCAATAGCGTTTGGGCCCGATCATTTGCTTTTTGTATCTACCGGCGATAATACTACGCCATTTGATGAGGGCAAAAACTTGCCCCATGATACGCATGCGTTTGCACCTTTGGACGACCGCCCCGAGCATTTAAATCATGATTCAAGGCGCTCTGCAGGGAATACCAACGATTTAAGAGGCAAAATCCTGAGGATAAAAATAAAAAGTGATGGTACTTATACCATCCCCGATGGCAACCTGTTTAAACCGGGCACCGCAGGCACCCGCCCCGAAATTTATGTAATGGGCGACCGAAACCCATACCGTATAGCCGTTGATAAAAAGAACGACTACCTGTACTGGGGCGAAGTTGGGCCCGATGCCAATAACGATAGCCTGGCTACACGCGGACCGCGTGGTTACGATGAATTTAACCAGGCCAAAGCGGCAGGTTTCTTTGGATGGCCGTTGTTTATTGGCCCCAATATCCCTTACCATGCCTATAACTATGCAACCGGCGAATCGGGCCCTAATTTTGACCCGCTGCACCCGATAAACGATTCCAGGAACAATACAGGCTTAAGAGAACTGCCGCCTGCACAACCTGCATTTATCTGGTATCCTTATGGCGAATCGAAAGATTTTCCGCAAGTTGGCTCTGGCGGGCGTACTACCATGGCCGGCCCCATTTATTATACAGACCTGTATCCCAAAGCAACACGCCTGCCCGATTATTATAACAAAAAAGTATTTTTTTATGATTGGATCCGCGGCTGGATAAAAGTACTTACCCTGCAACCCAATGGCGACCTGGACAAAATGGAACCGTTTATGGCCACCACCAAATTCAACTCGCCTATTGATATGGAAACCGGTCCCGACGGGAAAATTTATGTGCTTGAATATGGCTCGGGCTGGTTTACAAAAAACAAGGATGCCGGTTTGGCCCGTATTGATTACAATAACGGCAACCGCGCGCCCGAAGTAAAAAGTATTACGGCAAATAAAGCATTCGGTAAATTGCCTTTAGCGGTAACTTTTACCGCAACCGCAACCGATCCGGAGAATAACGCAATGACCTACACCTGGAACCTGGGCAACGGCATCAAAAAAACAACGGCTTTGCCAAAGCTGGTTTATACGTATACTAAAAAAGGCAACTATAATGTATCGGTTGAGGTTAAAGATGATGAAGGCGCAGCCACGTTAAGTAAAACCACACCGGTATTAGCCGGTCAGGATTCGCCAGATATGAAACTAAAAATGGCAAACATTAAGGCTAACGCCGCGGGGATGACCTTAATGATGTCTTTAGATTGCAAGGCTTGCCACAAAGTAGCCGAAAAGTCAGTAGGCCCGGCATTTACCGACGTTGCTAAAAAGTACCCCAAAAACGCAGCATCAACCGCGCACCTGGTTAAAAAAATAGCAACCGGCGGTCACGGGGTTTGGGGCGATGTGGATATGCCCGCCCACCCTAACCTAAAACCGGCTGAAATTAAACAGATAGTTAACTGGGTATACTCACTTAAATAATCGTTTGCTATATCCATAACAACAAATCCGGCTTGCAAAACAGGCCGGATTTGTTGGTTTAAGCGCAGTGTGGTTTCTAAAACGCTTTGCATGTGAATGAGGCTTTGTGCAAGGGGCAAAGTGACTGGCGGCGACGACTCACCCCGACGAGGCTACGCCCGTCTGCCCCTCTCTCCGACTGCGTCGCATAGAGGGGCAAGAAGTTTTTTTTCAAACCCTCTTTGCGGCTTTAGCCGGAGAGAGGGTCGGCCAGCGCAGCGTAGCCGGGGTGAGTCGTAGCCGACGTTCAAACAGACGCTATGTTAACCGAACATCAAAAGTTATACAGCACAACCTTTATACCCATACAGCTATCGATATGGTTTACCTATTTTTTCTTAAAGTTTGGGCTCTCTTTTTCGATACAAAATTCAGTACATCCCCAAACTTAATCGCCTTGAAGGTCTGCGTCACTGCAAAACTGAAGCCCTGTCCCCGGCAAAAACCGGCGCATTTTTTGACCATTTTGATTGAAAAAATGGCAAAATAAGGGCCTTTTTTTCAAAAAACACGCTTTTTTCATCAAAATATGGTGTTTTTTCATAAAAATGAAGCTTTTTTTGCCAAAAATTAGTCTACTAACCCTATAGTGCTTATATTTGTCCTAATTGTTATTATCGATCTAACCAATTAGTTCTTTATGGTAAATAATGAGGTCAGTCAACTTAAAAAAAAAGAGAGAGCCACCTGGCTATCTCTTTTTTTATTTTAGGCATGTTTTAAGGCTGAAATAATGGATCAGTCCGAAAAGTTGGGGGTGGATAAATAGTTAAGCATATAATTTAGCAAGCCTGAATAGGAAGAAGGTGGTATCTCTAACGCCTCTTGAAGTAGCCCTGAAAGCTTTGATCTTGGCATTAAAGGATTCGGCAGAAGCATTTGTACTCCTGTTGTCGAAGAAGTTCAAGATAGACTCATAATGCGTTTGAACAGACCTTGCTACGGTTTTAAAAGCATCAATTCCTGCCTCTTCTATATCGTTATACCAGATAGCCAATCTTTTGAATGCCTGCTGCTTGTCTTTACAGATGGTGAAGATTTGCCCCAGCCGGATGGACAGGTTGTAAGCTTTGAGCAGCAAGGGATACCTTGGAAACAACAGATCAGCTCTTTCTTTTTGTGATGCTGTCCATTTGGCCTGATGCTTAAATAACAGATATCTGCTCCTGGCCAGTAACTGTTTTAAAGTATCTCCATTGCTAAATACTTCGGGCTGATGACTTTGCTTATTCTTTTTAGCCTCCTCTATAGCTTTGTTCTCTTGTTCTAATGCTTCCCAACGATATTTGATCCTTGCTTCCTGTACGGCATCATAAGCCAGCTTTTGTACATGAAACCGGTCAATAACGCGTACTGCATTAGAAAAGCATCTGCGGATAGCTTTGATCATGTTCGCTGCCATGTCCATCGTCACTTCTTTTACCCTATTTCTTTTACGTACCGGGATTCGTTCCAACACGGTCATGATCTGTTCGGCCTGTGTACCCCTGAGCATCGCCACGATCGCTTTTTTACCGCCTTTTGCTTCCTTATTGGTCACAATCGTATACAGTTCCCCATTACTCAGAGCGGTTTCGTCTATGCTGAGCGAGGGGCCAATATTGTCAGCAAACAGCATCCATTCATCTGCATGATCTTTCTGGCCCCAACTGTGAAAATTACTGAGATGGTCTTTATATTGTTGTTGTAACTGCTTGCCATCCAAAGAATATAAACGGCCTAAAAGGTGGCAACTGATCGGGTTATTATCCAAATATTCCTTTTAAAAAAGTGCCGAACTCTGTCGTCATCCGTGCGCCTTTTCGTACTAAATTCCAATCCCTTGTAATGATAGCCCCGGTTTGCTTTACTTCCCATCTCCGCCTTTTAATACAAAGCGCTACCTTATGTCCACGGATCGGAAAATCCTGTATAGCCGTTTCGGGTAAGAAACCTTTTGATTCCAGTTGTGACTTCTCATACCCCGAAGGCGGCTGGTTCTTTTCTTCCAAATGGATATTCAATTGCCCATTCTCTGACGAGCGGACATCGGTAAGTTCAAAGTATTCCAAGATGCCTTCAGGTAAAATCAGGCGGACAAGGGTTTCGTGTGCAGCGGATAAGTCTGTAAATATTTATTATCCTACAAAAAAACAAACTTTTTTTTATTCATCCCCTCTACTATTCTGCTTGATCCGAAATAATGCATCCAACCAGCTATAATGATATTCAGTAATGCCATTGCATACCCCAGCTTTTCAGGAGCGAGAAGAACTTTCAACTCAACGCATTTGACTATAAAGAAAGTTTTTTTGACTTAGAACTTAAGACTTCCGACTCAAGACTTAAGAAAGAACCTCTTCCAGCACATCGCCCGAGCGGATATTGCCAAAGCCTTCAATATGCAGGGCATAGTACTCCATTAATTTCTGGATAAGATAACGCCGCTCGTCGTTACTCAGTTTCAGCTGATCCATATTTTCAAAACTGCTTTTGAGCAGCCTGCTAAAGTTTTGCGTATGCGGTGGCGACAGGTACATTACGGTATCTGGCTTATATTTGCTGAACGTCCCGTTCTTCAGGTCGAAATAGTCGGCATGGTCAATCAGCGCCCTGTCGGGATAAAATCCCAGGTACCGGGTAAGCCGGGATAAAAACAGCAGGTGAAAGTTGGCTACATTGCCGGTTTGATGATCCAGCCATTCTATCGCACTAAAAACAAAATCAAAAATATTCTCCTCGGCCGACTGCTGTTTGATGGATTTGTATAGCACCTCGTTTAAAAAAATGGCAATGCAGCTTTTGATCACATCATAGGGGATGCTTTGTAATACGGGCGAATTTTTAAGCTCGGCTATGCGTTGCACACTACCGGTATTTTTATGATAAACAACCAAATCAAGCAGGTGAAGCGGCTGGAGCATATTGCGGCCTATTTTTGCTTTTGGCTTTTTGGCCCCATTAATGATGTACGATTGCAGGCCGAACTTCTCGGTAAAAATTTGCACAATTACACTGCTTTCGCCATAATCGGTGGCTTTAAATACTATGCCACGGGTTTTATGCAGCATGCCTTACCAGTAAAATAAGTTTTGGTAAAAATATTACGATGCCCGTTACAAGTGCAAACAGGGCTGCAATTACTACTGCGCCCGCGCAAACATCTTTAACCCTGCCCGCCATTTCATTATAGTCCGGCGATACCAGGTCGGTCAATGTTTCAATCCCGGTGTTTAAAAGCTCAATTACCAGTACAAAGGCAATTGCCAGCATAATCCATTGCCATTCTGCAAAGGCAATATGGAGCGCAAAACCCAGCATCACCGCAATAAAAGCCAATACCAGGTGTATCCTGAAATTAGGCTGCGTTGCTGTGGCATACCTTAAGCCCTTAAAAGCAAAACCAAAACTGCGTATCAGTCTTTTCATAATTCAAAAATACGTGTAATTGGTGTAACTGATATATTAAAGATTCTTATGTGAAAGGCGGCAGCGCAAAACCTCTTAAAACTTGCGGCTTTGCTTGCTCTGCATGAAAATACAATAATGGGAGGGCAAACACCTTCTTCTGTAATAATATTGATATAATGCAATTTGGCCGATTAGTTGTAATTTCATCGCTGCTAATCATAATACATGAAAAAAACATTACTCCTCGCGTTTGCATCCCTGTTTTCGGCAGCTGCCATAGCCCAACAGGATGCACCAAAAGCTATTTATTATTCCATATCGTTCCCTAATGCCGCCCATCACGAGGCCGAGATTACCATCACCATTCCGCAGGCCCCAACCGGCCCTTTGCTGGTTAGGATGAGCCGCTCATCTGCCGGCCGTTATGCCACGCATGAATTTGGTAAAAATATTTATAATGTTGCCGCTACCGATGTAAATGGCAAGGCCCTTGAATTGAAGCAGGTTGAAGGTGATATTTACTCGATAGAGGAGCATCCATCCACGGTAAAAGTAAGCTATACCCTTTTTGGCAACTGGACAGATGGCACCTACGCCAGCATCGACCCAAGCCACGCCCACCTGAACATGCCCGCCACTTTTATGTGGGTTGTTGGGCAAGATAAAAGGCCTGTCACCTTCCAGTTTAACGATTTGGATAAATATGGCTGGCATGTGGCTACCCAGTTAAAACACGAGGATAAAAACGTGTACAGCGCCCCCAACCTGCAATACATGATGGATTGCCCAACCGAACTGTCTGATTATAAAATTGCCAGTTGGGATGTGGTTAATTACGATAATAAAAAAGAAAAAATAAACCTTACCGTTCACTCCGATGATAGCCAGGCCGTAATAGATAATTTTGGCAAAATGGTTGCCCGGATGGTGCAGGAAGAAAAAGCCGTATTTGGCGAATTTCCGGCCTACGATTATGGCGAATATACTTTTATCAGCGACATTCATCCAACCACATCAGGCGATGGAATGGAACATCGTAACTCAACCTGCATTACCATACCTGCCCCTAAGGTTGAGGGTTTGGAAAAAAGATTGTTAGGCGTTTTTGCCCATGAATACTTCCACAGCTGGAATGTGAAACGCATCCGCCCAAAATCATTGGAGCCTTTCAATTTTGAGCATGCCAACATGAGCAGCGAACTTTGGTTTGCCGAAGGCTTTACCCAATACTACGGCGAACTGCTACTGGTACGATCTGGCTTTGTTGATCTTGACGATTATACGGGCACTGTTGCCGGCCTTGTAAACCAGGTATTAAACACCCCTGCCGCCGCTAAATATCCCGCAACCCAAATGAGCCGTTATTCGGTATACGCAGATGCCGGTGTTTCTATCGATCCTAACAACAACGCCAACGATTTTACCAGCTATTACACCTATGGCGGCGCCATAGCCCTCGCACTTGACTTGCGCCTGCGCAGCGATTTTAATATGACGCTTGACGATTACATGCGCCAGGTTTGGCTAAGCCGTGGTAAAGTAATGAAACCCTATACCGTGCCCGATTTACAAACCGACCTGGGCAAAGTAACCAACCCGAAATTTGCTGCCGACTTTTTCAGGAAATACATTACGGGTATTGAAAAAAACAACTACGAGGAACTATTGGCCAAAGCGGGCTTGGTTTTACGCAAAATTAACCCAGAAAAAGGCTGGGCAGGATCATTAGCAACCACCGCCGGCCGTGGCAGGGCAGGCCAGCCGCGCGCGGGTAATGCAGAGGGTTTACCGATACTTTCAAGCACAATTATTGGCTCGCCGGTATACAAGGCCGGGCTTGATGCAGGCGATGTGATATTAAAGGTAAACGGCGTTGACATTAAAGACCAGAAAGGTTTTGACGACCAGCTTAACGATAAAAAACCGGGCGACAAGCTTACCGTAAATTATAAAAGCCGCACCGGCAGCCACGAAACAACCATTGTATTAGAGGCAAATCCTAATTTTGAAGTAGTTACCTTTGAAAAAGCAGGTAAGCCCTTGTCAAAAGAACAGGAAACATTCCGCAACAATTGGTTGCAATCAAAAGTTAAATAACCATGAAAAAAATCTTATTAAGCTTAGCTTTATTATCGGCCGCAACTTGTGGCTTTGCACAGGACGTGAATAAAATGATTGTGCAGGATGATGTTGGCCGAATTATTAAAACCCTATCGGCCGATGACATGCAGGGCCGTGCAACCTTTACGCCAGGCATCGAAAAAGCAGCCAAATTTATTGAAGGCGAATTTAAAGGCATTGGCCTAAAACCGCTGGCAGGTAATACCGGTTTCAGACAGGATTTTAAAATGATCCGTTCTACCCCTGTTAAGTTAACCCTGAGCATTAACGGCAAAAGCATTGCGCCCGACAGCGCTTTTGCAACCGGAAGCGAATCATTTAGCTGGGGCACCAACGCCGATGTGCAGGTGGTACAGGTAACGGGCGATAAAAATTTCAGGCAGGAGTACGGCGCCGTTACACGCAGCGGTAAAAAATCGCTGGTGCTGGTTGACCCTAAATTTAAAGATTTGTTTACCCGCGTACGCGGATTTAGCGGCAGGGGCAGCGTAACCTTTAAAGGCAAAGCAACAAGCCCTGTTATATTTGTGCTGGGAACTTTTGATAAAGTAACCACGTTTGATGCGAATTACGAAACCAAAGCCGAAGAACTTCCTTTGTTTAACGTTGCAGGCATGATCCCAGGTAAAACCAAGCCGGATGAGTTTGTAGTATTTTCGGGCCATTATGATCACCTGGGTATCCTAAAACCTATGGAGGGTGACAGCATTGCCAACGGCGCGGATGACGATGCGTCGGGTACAACCGCTGTTATATCGTTGGCTAAATATTACAAAAAGCTAAACAATAATGCCCGCACCCTTCTTTTTGTTGCTTTTTGTGCCGAAGAAATTGGCGGTTACGGTTCGCAATACTTCTCGGGCCAGGTAAACCCAGATAAAACGGTTGCCATGTTCAATATCGAAATGATTGGCAAGGCATCAAAATTCGGCCAAAACTCGGCATTTATAACCGGCTATGAACGCTCTGATTTTGGCAAGATCCTGCAAAAAAACCTGGATGGCACCGCTTTTAAATTTTACCCGGACCCATATCCTGAGCAAGATTTGTTTTACCGGAGCGATAATGCAACACTGGCCAGGCTTGGCGTACCGGCGCACACCATATCAACCGATCAGATAGATATCGACAAGTTATACCATACCGTAAAAGATGAGTTCAGCTCTTTGGATGTAAGTAATATTACTTCAACCATCAGGGCAATTGCGCTAAGTTCGCGCAGTATTGTTGCCGGCACAGATACCCCAACAAGGATAGCAAAACTGGAGCGGTAGTAGGTTTGCAAACAATCAAGAAAAAAAGGCCTGTGCGATTCCTTCCTCGGGGAAGGGGGAGGAAGGGGTTTAGCCCACTGATAAGTAAGGCGGCGAACCCCTACCTGCCACCGCGCAAATCGCCGCGCCCCTCCCCTGGGAGGGAATTTAGCTTCAATATTTAGGTTCCTCAATGTCCCACGTATTCAAAATAGCAGTAGTAGGTCCCGAATCCACAGGAAAATCAACCATGTCTGATTACCTGGCAGCGCATTATCAAACCATTGCTGTACCTGAGTACGCCCGTGGCTATTGCGAAAAGCTGACAGAGCCCTGCACCTGGCAGGATGAGATTAATATGTTTTACGGCCAACTGGCTTTGGAACAGCAGTTGCTGCCCATGGCCAACAAGTTACTGATTTGCGATACCACCTTTATTACCGTAAAAATATGGAGCGAAGAAATGTTTGGCCGCTCGCCACAGGAAGTATTGGACGAATTGCCCCGCCACCCTTATGATTTATACCTACTGCTTAATATAGACCTGCCCTGGCAGGACGACCCACTGCGCAATTTCCCTACCAAGCGGGAGTATTTTATGGATGTTTGGCACAAAGAACTGGACGCCCTGAATGCCAATTATGTACTGATATCAGGCACCGGAGCTGATAGGTATGAAGGCGCTGTAAAGGCAATAGATGAGTTTTTGGCAAAATAACTTATCTAAAAACAAAACGATTTGTCAGTAAGTCCGCGCTATAAAATCAAAGTTATACCTCTACTACACCATCAAATACCTGCACGGCGGGGCCTTCCAAAAATATATCGGTAAAAACCTTTCCGTCATAATCAAAACGAATATTAAGGTTGCCGCCCAATACTTTTATCGGTGTATCAATATGCCCCGTTTGCTGGTTGTGGCTGGCCATAGCAAGTGCTACCGCGGTTACACCTGTTCCGCAGGCGAAGGTCTCATCCTCTACTCCCCGTTCAAAAGTGCGCACAAAGTATCCATCATCGGTTGGTTCAACAAAATTTACATTGATGCCTTTCTCGCGGTAAGTAGCATTGTTACGGATGGCTTTGCCTTCATGAAAAACATCGCGGTGTGCAAGGTCATCAACCAGTTTAACGTAATGTGGCGATCCGGTATTGAGCACATAAGCGTCCAGGTCGGTTTTTAGCTCTTTTACATCTATCATTTGCAGGCTTACCCAATCCCCTTCCGATGAAATTTTGGCATAATGAGGACCGTCTACCGCCAAAAATTCAGTTTCGGTGTCAATCACACCCAAAAACTTTGCAAAGGCTACAATGCAACGGCCGCCGTTACCGCACATGCTGCTGGGCTGGCCATCGGCGTTATAATAAACCATCTCAAAATCAAAGCCTTCTTTATTCTGCAAAAACATCATGCCATCGCCGCCAATTCCAAAACGGCGGTCGCACAGGCTGGCAATCAGCTTAGGATTGTTATGGTCAACTATATTTTCGCGGTTATCAACCAGTATAAAGTCGTTACCGGCACCCTGGTATTTATAAAATCGTATCTTCACAATAATATCATTTAGTATCAATTACTTACCTCAAACAAATTGTTATTAAGTATGGTTGTGGTTAAGTAAAATCATTTTAACAAATTTTAACAAAAAACCTAATAACTTATCGTTGCTTATGTCGTCTATATGGTATTAAATTTGATTTGTTAATTATAAACAAAATAAAGAAAGGCAAATATAAAGATGAAAAAGATTGGTTTAACATTATTAACCGCTTTTGTTGGAGGAGCCATGGCTTTAGGCACTTACAAGGTTATCGAGAGCAAGTATGCCGACAACCTGAGCTTCGAAGACAAACAGAAAGTTTATTTTACCAGTAATCCCTCGGCCCCTGTAGTATCTTCAACCGGTGCGCTTGATTTTACGGAAGCTGCGGCAGCGGTAACGCCTGCCGTGGTTTACATTCGTACTACCTACAGCAGCCAATCGGGCAGCAGCGGACAGGACCAGTTTGAACAGATGTTTGGCGATATGTTTGGCCAGCGTGTACGCCCGCAAGGCCCGCAAATGGCATCCGGATCGGGTGTAATCATTTCCAATGATGGCTACATTGTAACCAACAACCACGTGGTTGAAAAAGCCGATAAAATTACGGTTGCTACCAATGACCACCGCACTTTCCAGGCTAAAGTGATTGGTACCGATCCAAGTACCGACCTTGCGCTGATCAAGATAAGTGCTACCGACCTTCCAATTGTAAAATTGGGCAATTCAGATGATGCCCGTGTTGGGGAATGGGTGTTGGCGGTAGGTAACCCTTTTAACCTTAATTCAACCGTTACCGCCGGTATTATCAGCGCCAAAGGCCGTAACATAGGCATCATTGGCAGCGAGGACAACCAGGACCAAAGCAATCCGTTTGGCCGTACCCGCAACCAGCAAACAACGCCTAAGTTAAACAAGGCGATCGAATCGTTCATCCAAACAGATGCTGCCATTAACCCTGGCAACAGCGGCGGAGCGCTTGTAAATACCAAAGGCGAACTGATAGGCATCAACGCCGCTATAGCATCGCACACCGGCTCATATGAAGGATATGGTTTTGCAATTCCGGTTAACCTGGCAAAAAAAGTACTGAATGATATCAAGAAGTATGGTACTGTAAAACGTGGTTTTGTTGGTGTAAGCTTTACTGAGCTTAACCCCGATGTAGCACAAAAATTAAACATCAACAATACAACCGGCTTATATGTTAATGACCTGGTTGAGGGCGGTGGTGCAGAAGCTGCCGGTATCCAAAAAGGTGATATTATTGAAAAAGTGGAAGGCGTACCTGTGTATGAATCATCTGACTTACAAGAGCACGTGGGCCGTTTACAACCAGGCGACAAAGTAAATATGACCGTGCTGCGTGATGGTAAAGAAAAAACCTTTGCAGTTACGCTTAAAGCAGACGCCAACCCTACTGGTACCCGCACAGCAGCCGTATCAAAATCGGCCGAGGAATTATTTAACAAATTGGGCGCAAGCTTCCAGCCATTAAGCCCGGCCCAAAAAGCCAAATTCCATGTAAACTCCGGTGTTGTGGTAACCCAGGTGCGTGAAGGCAGGGTGTTTGATAGCTTCGAGATCCCGGTGGGCTCTATCATTACAAGCATCAATAAATCGCCAATAAACAGCGTAGCTGATATTGATAAAGTAATCACTAACCTGCGCAATGGTAACCTGGTAATTTCGGGCTACTATCCGGATGGTACAAACTTTAACAACATGTTCCAGGTGCAGTAAGCTGGATGATATGCAGATTATAATACAAAAGCCCGGTGATTGCCGGGCTTTTGTTGTTGTGCTTCGTACCTCATAATGACTCTGTCATGCTGAGTGGTAAAATTTCGCGAAATTCTGAAGGGAGAATGACATCGTTAAAAGGGCTGTCATGGTGAGTAACCGATATTTGCGTTTAGCAAATAACCGCATTGAAAATGACATTTTTTAATGCTAATAACCAGCAAGTTACAGACTTGTCATTGGCAGTAACCGATATTTGCGTTTAGCAAATAACCGCATTGAAAATGACATTTTTTAATGCTAATAACCAGCAAGTTACAGACTTGTCATTGGCAGTAACCGATATTTGCGTTTAGCAAATAACCGCATTGAAAATGACATTTTTTAATGCTAATAACCAGCAAGTTACAGACTTGTCATTGGCAGCCTGTCGAAGCATAGCGGGCAAAGGCCTCTCCGCGCGCCCCTTCGACAGGCTCAGGGTGACCGGCCTGCGCACCTCGAAAGTACAACATGTCATGGGTAGGTACGAAGCATCTGTTCGCAAACTTTTATGGCGGTGATGCTTGTTGGCTAATAGATCCTTCCTTCGTCAGGATGACAGGAGTCATTTTACTTTAATCGAGAACAAATGTTTTCAATCAGAACGCGTGGTATGCATAGAATACTCTGAAACGGCTTGGTATAGGAATCACCAATGTAGAGAATTTCAAAAACACGGCATGGAGTACCTTTATTATTGTTTGTCAATAATTTATCTATTTTCGACGAACCTTATCAGTCCCCCTTTTTACCTATTCTGCCGTGTTCTCAATCACCAACTTACTCCAGCCTTTTGAGCCTGCGTTTTTAATTTCTTTTTTCTGGGCCTCCATGGCTTTTTTAATACGGGTGCTGTAGGCCCAGCAGGTACTTTGGCGAATGGATAATATCTCTGATAATTTATGTGACGAAATTTTGCCTTTTGTAGAGTACATCAAAAAGATCATATAAAAAGCTTTATTGATGGGGATGCGGGTATTTTGTAAAATGGTGTAGGCAATCACCGATTCTTCATAACCGCATTTGGAGCAGCGGCGGCTGTACGGCAAATGCCCGCCCCCGTAATGCGTACCGCCACATTTGCGACAGGCGTAGCCATTTTCCCACTTCAGGTCGCTCAGGAATTTAAAACAGGTTTCCCGGTCGGGATAGATTTTGCTGAACTCCTCAAAATCAACCTCAGCCGACATTACCCTGTCGTGCGTTACCTTCTCAATATCGTTATGCAACGTAACATTATCTTTCTCCAACAACACATTCATGCGCGAAATTTCTTCGGCTTGCTGCTGTAGTAATTCGTTTACAGATCGTAGTTCCTCGTTCTGGTCGGCTATCATTGATGATTTTTCAACCAGTTCTTTCGTACGTTCCTGCACCTGTTCTTCCAGGCGTTTGTTCAGCACGTCTTTCAATTCCTCGTTCTGCTTCATTTGCTTAATCATTGCTACCTGGGCGTCGTCCTTTTCCTTTTTCAGGATGCGTACTTTGTCGCCAATAGCAAAAGAAATGAATAGCATTTCGGTAATAAAGCAAACGCTCAGGCTGTAATAATCAAACTCGGTAACCGGCAGCCACCACATGTTTAAAGCAATACAGCTTTTGATGATAAAACCCGTGAGCAAAAACAAATACCCGATAACAAAAAAACGGGCCGGCTTGTATCCTTTTGCCCAGGTATAGCAGCCTGCATAAAACGCCAGCAGCAATGGTATAAATTCAATAATCTTGTAGTTAAACCAACTGTTGTTTATAAGGATGCAAGCCGCAAAAAACAGGCATCGCAGCGCAATAACCCAACTGGTTGCTTTATATAAACGCGGTGCGTTTACCTTTAAATTGAGCAGGCTTTGGGTAAACAGTACCGCAAAAATACTGGCGGCAAATAAAGCAATACCGTAAGCATACTGGTTCCACCCAGGGTTATTGGGCCATATATACTGATAGGCAATACCATCGGCACACATTTCATAAAGGCCAATGCTAATGTTATAGGCTATGTAGTAAAGGTATTGCACCTTACGCATAGCAATAAACATCATGAGGTTATACAGGCCAAAAACCAGTATCATACCGTAAAAAACGCCAAAAAAGAAATACTCGTCCAGCGCGTAACTAATAAACCAGCTAACGGTACGCAGTACCATTATTACGTTGACCGAATGGTGCGACCGGATACTGACGTAATAAACCGCATCGCCGGTTCCGGGGTTATTTAAATTAAGGCTAAAGTTTTTATGATGATAAAACCGCTCCGAAAACGGACGGCTGCTCCCCAAAAGTACCGGTACATATTTGTTAGCGCCGATAGGCGAATAAACTGTTATACTGTCAATAGTTTGATCAAAAAATTCCAGCAGCCAGCTGTTCTTAGTGGCGGGATTCCCGCCGATTTTGATGCGGTACCAATAGGTAGAATTTACGTTCCGGGTAACTGGTGTTGGTTCGGGGTTTACCTTAAAACTACCATCAAAAGCAGGTACGCCATCGCCGGTAAACCGCAGGCGGCCGGTGGTATCTTCAAAAAAATAAACTTGCCTGTATTCAAATATATGCTGCTTAACATGGTCGTCCAGCCGGACAACGGTTTGGGCAGAAGCAGGAGTGATAAAATAAAAAAAGGATAGTAAAACGGCAGTAAAATATCTCTTTAATAGTTTGCACATACGCAATTAAAAGGGGTAAGTATCTTTCGTACCCGCAGCTTGGTTTTGCGGGCACGAAAGCTGGTTAATTTGGTTAGCGTCAGGCCGGATACAATGATAGTACATTTCTTTTTATAATCCTATTAAAGGTATATAATACAGTTATTTAAATATGATTTTTATTAGGTTTAAACACTATTTTTATCCACCTTTTTATAGTTTTTTATAAAGTAAACCAACTTACGCAACATATATATAAATTGCGGAACCGGCAATGATATCTCTTGTAAATTTTCGCTGGCCGGCATCAATTAATTAATTGTATAACAAGTTTATATTTGCTTTGCGGGGACGACCCCAACACCCTGGTTAAACAATAAAAAAACGATGCATTTTCGCCATGCCCCACATAAAACAAGTACAAATGGAACACATAGAATACCATAACAAGCTGTTTAAATACATATTTTTTTTACCAGCTATTTGCCTTTTTACTTATTTGCCTGTTGCCGCGCAAAATGTGAGGGTTGCAGCCGCCGCCAACCTGCAATCGGTTATTGAAGTGTTGCAGAAAGATTTTAAGCAGAAAACGGGAATAAACATTGAGCCGGTAGTTGGTTCATCGGGTAAGCTTGTGGCGCAAATAAGCAACGGTGCTCCATTTGACGTATTTTTATCTGCCGATATGAGCTTCCCTGAAACGCTTTTTAAGGGCGGCTTTGCTGCCAAACAGCCGGTGGAATACGCAAGGGGAAGCCTTATCATTTGCAGTTCGCAAAACATTGGGTTCGAGAATTGGGAACGCATGTTATTAACTGCACGGGTAAAAAAAATAGCTATAGCCAACCCGGCCATTGCCCCTTACGGTAAAGCCGCTGAAGAGGTTTTGAAATACAAAGGCATTTTAGACGAAGTGAAATCAAAAACTGTTTATGGCGAAAGCATATCGCAGGTAAATACCTATGTTACTACCGGCGTAGCCGACGTTGGTTTTACTACCCAATCGCTTGTAAAGGAAGCCGGCTCCAAAACAGATTTGTACTACAAGGTTATCGACCCTAAATATTACAAACCTATTTTGCAGGGCATGGTACTATTGAAACATGGTATAGATAACCGCGGTGCCGAAAGATTTTACCAGTATATATTAAGCCCGGCAGCCAAAAGTATTTTTGCAAGCTATGGCTACCGTATACAATAACCACTATTTTTGTTGATGGACTTATCCCCAATATGGCTTACTTTAAAATTGGCCGGCATCACCACGGCGCTGTTATTTATTGTAGGAATACCTTTTGCGTGGTGGCTATCCGGAGGGAGGTCTTTTTTCAAAATCGTGGTGGAAGCCATTATCACCATGCCATTGGTTTTGCCGCCATCGGTATTGGGCTTTTATTTGTTACTGGCCTTTAGCCCGCAGCACGGGCTGGGCAAATGGCTGCATGATAGCTTTGACGTACAGTTGGTGTTTTCGTTCCCTGGTTTAGTATTGGCATCGGTAATTTACAGCATGCCTTTTATGATTGGCCCGGTAAAATCGGCATTACAGCAGCTGCCTGCTGCTTTGGCCGAAGCATCTTACACGTTAGGCAAATCGCGTTGGCAAACATTTAAAAGCGTGTTGCTGCCCAATATCAAACCATCGCTGCTAACCGCCGTTGTACTTAGCTTTGCACATACCCTGGGCGAATTTGGAGTGGTGCTGATGATAGGTGGCAATATCCCCGGCGTTACCCGCGTAGCTTCTATAGCCGTTTATGATGCTGTGGAAAAAATGGATTATACATCAGCTAATAATTATTCGCTCATTTTATTTTCGATAACGTTTGTAATGGTTATAGCTATTTTTGTGTTTAATAAATATCAAGCAAAAAGCCCTTTAGGATGATCAGCATCAATATCGAAAAGAAGCTAAAGGCCTATCATGGGCAGCAGGTGCTACACATTGATAAACAATTTGCCACGGGCAGTGTCACCAAAATACATGGGCCATCGGGCTCGGGAAAAACAACTTTTTTAAAGGTAATAGCGGGGCTTATCAGCCCCGAAAAAGGGATTATCAAGGTTGATAACGAAACCTGGTTTAATTCGGAAGCGAAGGTCAGCCTATCAACCCAAAAAAGAAATATCGGTTTTGTATTCCAACAATACGCGCTGTTCCCCAATATGACGGTGAGGCAACATCTTGAATATGCTACTGGTGATGAAAAATGGATAAACAAACTGCTATTGCTGGGCAAATTAGAATCGCTGCAAACGCATAAACCCGATTACCTGTCGGGTGGCCAGCAACAGCGCCTGGCCATTTTGCGGGCGTTGGCTACCAAACCCCGGTTACTTTTAATGGACGAGCCCTTTTCGGCCCTGGATGCAAAAATGAAAACCGAACTGATGGCCGAATTGAAAACATTATCGAAAGAGTTAAAGATAACCACCATCATCGTAAGCCACAATCCGCAGGAATTAGACGGCTGGGCCGATGAGGAGATAGTATTCAGTTAAGTCGAAAGTTTTAAGACGGAAGTCTCAATTCATTTTTTTACCCTCCCGGTACCACAACTTGTTTTTATATAAATACCATTTCCCTGGTTTAGAACTTAAAACTTTCGACTCAAGACTTGCCTTTATATTCTTTATACCAGTCAATGTATCCCATGGTACCTAAAACAAGCAAAATGGCATATAAAACCGCGGTTATATACAGATTTTTGTAGATATATAACGGCACATAACAAATATCAACAAATACCCAAAGCGCCCAGTTTTGCAGGATTTTCCGGGTCATCAGCAATTGGGCCATAAAACTTACCGCGGTGCAAAAGCCATCGATATAAGGCACCGTACTTGATGTAAAATACTGAAGATAAAGGCCAAGCAATCCTGATAAGGCAAGAGTGGCCAATATTACCAAAGCATACGCTTTGCCATTAAGGCTAACTACCGGTTTTTCATCCCGCTCTTTTTTACGAAGCCAAAAATACCACCCGTAAACACCCGTACCAAGGAAGTAAATTTGCAAATAGGCATCGCCAAATAAACCACTTTCAAAAAATACCACCATGTAGGCTATTACAGCAATAATTCCGGCCAGCCAGTTCCAGATATTCTGCCGCGCCGCCAGGTAAACGCAGGCAATAGTTGTAACGGCCCCAACCCACTCCAGGTAACTGGTTTGTTTAATGCCCTGGATAATATGCTGGCCGATAGAGAGGTGTTGCATTTACCCCAAATATATAAAAGGATATTAATAAACATCCACCGCCATATTAGTAAGCACCTGCATCATTCCGGATATTTCACAAATCGGGCATAAATTAAGATGCTATCTATTAAAGTGTTGCTTATTAAACTTCAGGCCGGCTAATGCTGCCATTTACCATTTACCTCGCTACCTTTACTCCCAATGAACTTTACCGACGAACTGGTACAATGGTACCTTGCCAACAAACGCGACCTGCCCTGGCGTAATACTACCGATGCTTATACGATATGGCTGTCAGAAATTATTTTGCAGCAAACCCGCGTTGAACAGGGGCTGCCTTATTTTAACCGCTTTGTGGAAAAGTACCCAACAGTGAGCGATTTTGCAGCAGCCCATGAAGACGAGGTGCTTAAACTTTGGCAGGGCCTTGGCTATTATTCCCGTGGGCGCAATATGCTCAAAACCGCGCAGCTGGTGCAGCAAATGTACAACGGCGTTTTCCCCGAAAGCTATGACGACCTAATTAAACTTAAAGGTATTGGCGAATACACCGCGGCTGCCATTTCATCTTTCTCGTCAAACGAAGCAAGGGCTGTTGTTGATGGTAACGTGTACAGGGTGCTGGCCCGATATTTTGGAATTTATGAAGCTATTAATTCCTCCACGGGTAAAAAGACTTTCCAATCACTTGCCACAAATTTGCTTAATAAGCAAAATGCAGCATTGCATAACCAGGCTATGATGGAGTTTGGGGCAATGCTTTGCAAACCTAAAAATCCAGGATGCGGCATTTGCCCGGTAAATGTAGGCTGTGCTGCTTTTTTAAACAATGCAACAACTGCATTGCCTGTAAAATTAAAAACTGTAAAAGTGCGCGAACGCTTTTTCAATTACTTTTTAGTTACAGATGGGAACACCGTTTTAATGAATAAAAGGGGCGATAAAGACATCTGGGCCAATATGTATGACTTACCAATGGTTGAAACGCCTGAGATGCTACCAGCGCACGAACTGGCAAAACTCCCTGAAGTTACTGCTATGTTTGGGAACGAACTAAACATTACGGAAGATACTTCCGTAATAAAACATATACTTACCCACCAACGGCTATTTGTGCGGATGGTAAAAACCACTAATACTCCACTTATTTTGAAAGAAAACTGGGCGTTTATCCCCGTTGACAGCTTACATGAACTGGCACTTCCGAAGGTCATTTTTATATTAATAAAAAACATTTTTAATTTATAAAATAATTTCCGTTATTTTATGGCATGTCTGGAATTAATAAAGTTATCCTTGTTGGCCATTTAGGCAAGGACCCTGAATTGCGTACTTTAGATGGTGGAGTATCAGTAACAAGTTTTCCGTTAGCTACATCCGAAACCTATAACAAAGATGGTCGCAAGGTTGAACAAACCGAATGGCATAATATTGTAATGTGGCGCGGCCTTGCAGATATGGCTGCAAAATTTTTACAAAAAGGGAAGCTGGTGTATATAGAAGGCAAATTGCGGACCCGGTCGTTTGAAGATAAAGACGGCATCAAGAAGTACACCACCGAAGTAGTCGCCGAAAATTTTACCATGCTTGGCCGCAAAAGTGATTTTGATACCGAGACTAACAAACTGACAAAAAACGTGGAATCGGTAACTTATACAGACGGAGAAGACTTGCCTCCTGCGTACTAACAACAGGGCGTTTTAACCAAATTATAACGGGTACTCTTTGCATTAAAGCCAAGGGTATTTTTTTGTGCTTTTTATTTAGATAGCAACGCATAGGCTGCATTATATTTTATCGCTATATTGAGTGCAGAAAACCTTTAGCCAAAAATCATGAAACTTTTAAAATGCCTGCTATTCATATGCCTTGCACCTGCAATGGCGTTTGCCCAAACCAGTGCGAACATCCAGGATTTTGACAACTACGTTCAGCAAGCCGTTACCGACTGGCATGTGCCTGGCCTGGCCATTGCAGTAGTAAAAGATGGTAAGGTAATATTTGCAAAAGGCTATGGCATACGTGAAATGGGCAAACCCGATAAGGTTGATACGCAAACTATTTTTGCCATTGCATCAACAACCAAGGCTATGACCGCTGCCTGTGCCGCCATGCTGGTTGACGAAGGTAAACTGCACTGGGATGACAAAGTAACAGATTACCTGCCCGGTTTTCAGCTATACGATCCCTACGTAACCCGCGAGCTAACGGTACGCGATTTATTTTTGCATGATAGCGGCGTGGGCAATACAGATTATTTATGGGCCTACATGAACATTCCGGCTGATGAGATGCTTCATCGTTTGCGCCTGGCAAAACCAGAATATGGCTTCAGGGCCGGGTTTGTGTACCAAAACTTATTTTATGTAACAGCGGGTAAAGTAATTGAGAAGGCCAGCGGCATGCCCTGGGCAGATTTTGTGCAGAAAAGGATTTTTACCCCACTAAAAATGACCCGGTCTGTACCTGCTTTCAGCAAAATTAAAGGCGTACCTAACCAATCGTCGGCACATATTAAGGTAGATAGCAGCATTGTTGTAGCCCAAAAAGATGTTACCGATGCCATTGGTCCGGCGGGTGGCGTATGGTCAAGCGTAGAGGATATGGCCAAATGGGTTAATTGCATGCTCGATAGCACTAAGTATAACGGCAATCAGCGCCTGCTTAAACCCGAAAGCTGGGCCATGCTGCTTAAGCCGCAAACATTTGTATCCGAGAGTGAATTTTACCCCACAGCCCGGGTTACCAAACCGCATTGGATAACCTACGGCCTGGGCTGGTTTCAGCAGGATTACCAGGGGCAGAAAGTCGATTTTCATACCGGCAGCCTCACAGGGCTGGTAGCCATAAACGGGATGATTGTAGATAAAAAGATGGGCGTATACATACTGGCCAACCTTGATCACGCCGAAGTGCGCCATGCCCTGATGTTTAAAGCCTTTGATTACTTTGCATTAGGCGGCAACCGCGACTGGAGCAAGGAGTTTTTAAAGCTTTACGGCGATATCCTGGCCAAACGGGAAAAATCAACCAAAGATTATGAAGCTAAACGCGTTATAGGCACCCATCCCACACTTGACCTGAAAGCCTATGCCGGCACCTACACCGATCCGCTTTATGGAACAGTAGTGATAACGGCCACAGCCGATAAACTAACATTCAACATCAACAATTTTATAACCGCCGAAGCCAGCTGCTGGAACTACGATACCTTTGTTGGCCCATACGTACGCAAGGAATACGGCAAAATTGGTGCTACATTTAATATCGACGAACTGGGCAAGGTAAGCACGGTTAATGTGGATGGGATGTTGTTTGCGAGGCAGTAATAAAACCATTTTTTAAATGCCTCTTAACGAAGGGAATTATGTAACATTTAAAATTCACCAAAACGCCTACATGCAAACCTCCTGTCCCAGAGGGACAAAAGCTTTGTAGAAATAAATTAACCCTGTTTTAGAGTCCCAGAGGGACTCAACTTCTTGAACATGCCCTTACCAGACAAGCTATGGCTACAAACAATACCTACACACAGTTATATATCCATTTTGTATTTGCAGTGAAATTTCGTGCATCATTAATTTCCGAAAAGTGGGACGAGCGGCTACGTTTATATATGACCGCAATTGTTCAAAATAACGGCCATAAAATGATCGCCATTAACAACATGCCCGATCATGTCCATTTGCTTATTGGTTTAAATCCTAAACAAGCAATAGCCGATCTGATGCGGGTGTTAAAAAGTGACTCGTCTGAATGGGTAAACAAAGAGAATTTAACTGCCGGAAAATTTCAATGGCAGGATGGGTATGGTGCTTTTAGTCATAGCAAATCGGAGGTTGATAGGGTGGTCAAATACATATTAAATCAAAAGAAGCACCATAATGAGAAAACGTTTTTAACGGAATATCGGCAATTATTAAAACGTTTTGATATTCCTTATGATGAACAATATATTTTCAAGCTTCCTGAATAAATCGCTTAGCTAAGTTTTGCCCCTCTGGGGCAAAAAAACAGGATACGTGGGTGCTACAAAGCTTTTGTCCCTCTGGGACAGGGCTTCGGTTGTTATTGGTTTGTAATGGCACAATTGTTTTTGTCGTTTTCTTAATGGATAGCCGTTATTTTGATATTGAGTATGATGAACAATATTTTCAAACTTCCTGAATAATCGCTTAACTAAGTTTTACCCTCTGGGGCAAAAAAAAATGGGATGGGTGGGTGCTACAAAGCTTTTGTCCCTCTGGGACAGGCCTTCAGTTGTTCGCGGTTTGTTATTACGCAATTATTTTTTGTTGTTTTCTCAAATGGATTTCTGCTAAGATAGATTTCAGACGCAAAAGCTGTCCCAGACGGACAAAAGCTTTGTAGAAATACACGCCACACATCCATTTTGCCCCAGCGGGGCAAAACACCACAAGCTTGTAAATACACAGCAGGATTATTAAAAACCTGTAAACTTTTTTTAGGACGACATACCGAATTAACAAAAACGCCCCTCGTAAAAACGAGGGGCGTTTCCACTATCAAACCACCATCCTATCTCCCACCCGGCGGGCAATGTTCTTTCAAATATTTGGTGAACATGGTGTGCAGGTGCAGGCTGGTGCCCGGGCCTTCAAAAATGCCGTGGGTACGGTTAGGGTAAGCCATCAGTTCAAACTGTCGGTTGTATTTAACCAGCTCGTTAATCAGTTCTTCTGCGTTTTTGTAGTGCACGTTATCGTCGCCGGTACCGTGTATGTACAGCAGGTTGCCGCGCAGGTTTTTGGCGTAGGTAATTGGCGATCCTTTGATAAATGCCGCTTTGCCTTCGTCATTAACCGGTACGCCCATGTAGCGTTCCTGGTAAATGTTATCATAGGTTAACTGGTCGCCTACGGCTGCTACAGCTATCCCTGTTTTGTAAATTTCGGGATATTGAAACATCAGGTTAAGGGTTGATGAACCGCCACCGCTCCAACCGTGTACTGCTATGCGCGTCGAATCGACAAAAGGCCATTTCAGGATCTCTTTGGCAGCCATGGCCTGGTCGCGAATGTTGATGATGCCAATATTTTTATAGATAGCCTTGCGCCATGCTGTGCCTTTGGGGGCCGGTGCGCCACGGCCTTCAACAGACATGTAAATGTACCCATCATCGGCCATGCTGCCTACATACAGGCCATTACGGCCGGTACCCCAGGTATCGGTAACGGTTTGGCCCGCAGGTTCGCCATAAACGGTAAATACAACAGGATATTTTTTATTCGGGTCAAAGTTGGTCGGCTTCATCATCCAGCCGTCCATTTCAATGCCATCAACGGTTTTTACTTTAAAAAACTCGGGTTTGTTTTTAGCATTCTTATCAACGGCAATTACTTTACCGCCAATATGCTGATGACCGGGCAGGCTTACCACTTCGCTTGCTGGCGGGGTATAGCTATTGCTGAAATTGTGCAGCGCCACTTTTCCGTTAGGCGAAATATCGTAACCATGGGTACCCGGCTCATCGGCAGGCGAAACACGCTCTGCTTTGCCACCTGCCAGTTTAATACGGTATAAATATTTCTGGGTAGCGTTATCCGGCGAAGCCATAAAATAAATATAACCGCCGGCTTCGTCAATCAGGCTTACGGTAATAACATCATAATCGCCTTTGGTAAGCAGGGTTTCTTTTCCTTCGCGGCTTACGCGGTAAATGTGTTTCCAGCCATCTTTTTCGCTCACCCATAAAAAATCTTTGCCTTTGTTTATCCACTCCCAGCCCATCGGATCGCCGTTGTTCCAGCGCTCTTTGCCGTCAATCCATGAGTTGCTTTTTTCTTCGCGGATAAGGCGGGTTGTGCCATTTGATATATTGCCGATAAATACGCTGCTTTCTGTTTGGGCGCGGTTCAGTTGCTCAACAATAATTTCGTTGGGGCTTAATGTCCATTCCATACGGGGGATGTAGTGCTGCACATTATCGCCGGGAATGTCCATCCACCTGGTAGCAGCAGTGCTGATATCAACTACGCCAATTTTTGCCGAACTTGGGTCTTCGCCTGCAACAGGATACTCAACCGGTACTACAAACGGATATATCGAGTCGGTTGTGTTCAGCATATAATAGCTCTTAATTTTGGTAGCATCTATCTTCCAATAAGCTATATTGCGGCTATCAGGCGACCAGCGGAAACCGTCGCGGCAGCCAAATTCCTCTTCGTATGCCCAGTCGAACGTACCGTTAATAACGTGGGTACTGCCATCGGTGGTTAGCTGTTTAACATCACCGCTGGTAAGGTCCTCTACATAAATATTATGGCCGCTTACGTAAGCAGCTTTAGTTGCATCGGGCGATAGTTTAGCAAACATCAATGACGATTCGGGCAGGTTTTTGCCTAATTGCCACAGCTTTTGGGTGCCGGTATCAAACACCCAATAATCACCACGGGTATCATAACGCCATACCTTTTTGGTATTGGTGTTGATAAGTACTTTTTTGCCGTCGTCGGATATAGTAAACCTTTTTACACCTATGGGTGTTTTGCCTTTAGGCGTAAGCATGGCCGTGCTTATCCAAACTGTTTTTTTGCTGCCATCGCGGGTATCATAAACGGTAATTTCGCCGCCTGTTGTTTTGTAATATTGATAGCCATCATTGGCCCAGTGTGTAGGTGCGCGTTGCGCTTTAGCCAGGTTATTGTTTAAAATAAACAGAACGATTAACAGGAACGACCAGCCTGAACGGTAAAATTTCATATAAAATGCTTTGAATAATGAATGCGGCATTATTTAAAAAATAAGTAATGCCGCCGTAAATTTTGCGTTAAATTAGCACATTCGCCAAGTATAAAACCAGTGTAATGAAAAAAATACTTCTGCTTATTACGTTTTCAATTTCATTTATCGCTGTTACCCAGGCACAGCATGCCGACCGGAGCAAGTTTATAAGGGATAGCCTTGACCTGTATGTAAGCCGCGCCCTTACCAACTGGCGTATCCCGGGGGTGGCGGTATGCATTGTTAAGGACAATAAAATTGTGCTGATGAAAGGTTACGGCATTAAGGAACTTGGCCTGCCAAATCTTGTGGATGTAAACACCTTGTTTATGATAGGCAGCAACACCAAGGCCTTTACTGCAACCGCGCTGGCTATGCTGCAAAGCAGCGGCAAGCTTTCGTTGGATGATAAGGTAACCAAATACATGCCGGAGTTTAAGCTTGATAATAAACTTGCCGGCGAGCAAGCCATAGTGCGCGATTTATTGTGCCACCGCCTGGGCCTGCAAACCTTCCAGGGCGATTTTACATTTTACAATACCAACCTTAGCCGCGAAGAAATTATTCAAAAGCTGGGGCAAATTAAAGCACCTTATCCTTTCCGCACCAAATGGGGTTATACCAATTCGGCATTTTTAACGGCAGGCCAAATTATCCCGAAGGTAACCGGCAAGCCCTGGGAAGTGTATGTGAAAGAAAATATTTTTGCCCCGCTGGGCATGAGCAATACATTGGCCCTCACGGCCGAAATGCCCAAATCGATAAACCGTACCGTACCACATACCCTAAATGATGGCCGGCTAACCGCCATACCTTATTGCCAGATTGATGGGCTTGCACCAGCCGGGGCTATCAGCTCGTCGGTAAATGACATGAGCAAGTGGGTGATGGCCTTGCTTAATGACGGCAAAGTTGGCAACAGGCAGGTAATTCCGGCGGCGGCGATACAGGCCACCCGGCAACCCCAGGATATTGTGGGCAGCATCCATCACCTGAATGGCGAGAATAATTTTGAGCTATACGGGCTGGGATGGTTTATACAGGACTACTCGGGCCACCGGCTGGTGATGCACGATGGCGGTGTAAACGGCTATTTATCTTCGGTAACATTATCTCCGCAAGATCACCTGGGTATCATCATTTTAACCAATACCGATCAGAACCAGTTTTTTGAAGCCTTACGCTGGGAGATATTAGATGCCTATTTTGGCCAGGGATATCGTAATTACAGTGACACATATTTAACCAGCTTTAAAGCCCGCGCCACTGCCGACCAGGCCACAGATAAAAAACTGCGCGATTCGGTACTGCTAAACTTGCGCCCGGCCTTACCGGCGCAAAACTATACCGGCAAATACACCAATAGCCTTTATGGCAGTATGAATATAACCCAGGGCGAGAACAACGACCTGGAGATAAGATTTGAACACCACCCTAAAATGTTTGCCAAACTGCAACCTTTAGGTGGCAACCGTTATTACGTAACCTTTTCAGATCCTACTTTAGGCAAGGCCGTATTCCCCTTCACCGTACAAAACGGCAGGGTAACAGGCGTAAGGGTTAAAGTAGCCGATTTTGTGGAGTATAATCCTTATGATTTTAAGAAGGAGTGAAGCCCCTCCTAAATCCTCCCCGGTAGGGAGGACTTAAAAAAATAGCAAAGTAAAAGTCTCCCCTGCCGGGGGAGATTTAGAGGGGGCTTCACCAACCCTAAAACTTCAAATTCGACTTAAGCCAAACCTGTACATCTTCCTGGGTAGATACTTCGGCGGGCAGTTCATCGTGAATGAGCTTTTCCATTTTGTTGCCGGTATTGGCAAAACGGTAATCCCACAATATCATCAGTTTGTTTATCAGGTAAACAACTTCGTTGCCTTCATCCTTTGCAAACGGGGTTGCATCTGGCTTGCCGTTTACGCGCGGATCATTTTGGGTATAATTCGTCCATTTGTAATCGGTATAATGCAGGTTTCGCTTCGAAAAAAGGATCATGAGCTTAAGGAATTTCTTTAAAGGTACGGATAAATAACCCGGTATTTTGCGATAGCCCATTTTATATGCGCCTAACCATTAAAATAACGTTAACAAATTGTTGTAGCCTGCAACTTATAGTACCCCTCATTAGCAAGCTTTCACGCAAGACATCCGTATTTGTCACTATTTAATTTGGAGCAAGCTGCTATTGTCATAAAGTCGATATCTTCAATGGGTGGTTAAATCTAAATTCGTAGTTTAGCGGCGGCTATAATTTACTGTTCATGTTCTGGAAAAAAACGGCATCATTTATTCTTAAAAACAGGCTTTTTGTGTTGATAAGCGTTGTGGCGTTAAGTATTTTTATGAGCTATGAAGCATCCAAAGTAAAAATAACCTTTAACGGCGGCAAGGTATTGCCCGTTACCGATTCGGCCTACATCAGGTATAACCAGTTTAAAAAAATGTTTGGCCAGGATGCCTCGTCCATGGTTATCGGCATCAAATCGGATAAAATTTTTGACAAAGACATATTTAACGACTGGTACAACATAGGTAACGATTTGAGGCAGGCAAAAGGTGTTAAAGCGGTTATTTCGGTAGCCAACGTTTATAACCTGCAAAAGGACACCGCCAAACATCGTTTTATTATAAAACCATTGGTTACCGGCATATTGCCAACAGCACAGGCCGTTGATAGTATAAAACAGAAACTGGCCAGCTTGCCTTTTTATAAAGGCGTGGTATTGAGTAACGATGGCAAATCAACCCTGATGGCTATCACTTTTGACGATAAGATCATCAACACGCCATATCGTGTACCCATTATCAACAAAATAAAAAAGCTGGGTGCAGCATTTGAGCAAAAGCATGGCATTAAAGTGCACTATTCGGGCCTGCCGCTTATCCGTACCGTGGTTGGCGATTTGGTGGCTCATGAATTTTCGATGTTCCTGAGCTTATCGGTATTAATTACGGCTATCATACTGCTGGCATTTTTCCGCTCGTTTTTCCCGGTGGTGTTTCCCATTATCATTGTTGTGCTTGGAGTAGTCTGGAGCCTGGGTACATTGGTGCTGATGCATTACGAAATGACTATCCTCACCGGCATCATTCCGCCGCTTATTGTGGTTATAGGCATTCCTAATACCATCTTCATCCTTAACAAATACTACCACGAATATGAGCTCTGCGGCGATAAAATGAAAGCGTTGCATCTCGCTATTGAAAAAGCCGGTATTACCACCTTTATTGCCAATATTACAACCGCCATAGGTTTCGGCGTATTATGCTTTACCAACAGCGAGCTGCTCACGCAGTTTGGCCTGGTGGCCTCCATCAGCATTATAGCTACTTTTGCATTAAGCTTAATTTTAGTGCCCATTATTTTCAGTTATCTGCCATCGCCCAAACCACAAAAGGCCGGCATTAAGGATAGCAAGCTGATGGCGAGCTTACTAAGCGGCCTTGATAAACTGGTGCATACCCGGCGCAAAACTATTTACATAGGCACGTTGGCATTAATTGCCATATCGTGCGTGGGCATTTATCAAATAAATATTAACGGGTTTGTGGTTGATGACCTGCCCCAGCATAACAACACGCTTGAAGACCTTAAATTTTTTGAGGCCAACTTTAACGGCGTATTACCCTTAGAGGTAAGCATTGATACCAAACGTAAAAACGGCGTGGTAAACCTGGGCGTGATCCGCAAGGTAGAGAAGCTGGAAAAACTAATTTCATCGTACCCGCAGTTTAGTCGCTCCATATCGCTTATACAGGTTTTAAAATTCAGCACCCAGGCTTTTTACGGCGGCGCGCCCGAATATTACCGGCTGCCTGATGGATTGGAGCAAAACTTTATCCTGAACTATGCAGGCAACTCGGCAGGTAAAGGTACCAGCGCTTTAAACAGTTATGTAGATAGCACCAAACAGGTAACCCGTGTAACCTTTGAAATGATTGACGCCGGGTCAAAAAAAATGAACGTGGTGCTGGCCGAATTGCAACCGCGCATCGACTCTATTTTTAACCCTAAAAAGTTTCATGTAGAGCTTACCGGCAGCAGCATTATATTTATTAAAGGCACCAATTACCTGCTTATTAACCTGTATGAAAGTTTGGCCTGGGCTATTTTCCTGATTGCCATTGTGATGTGGATATTGTTTCGCGGTGTTAAAATGATAGCTGTATCCCTGGTACCTAACCTGATACCCCTTATTATTACAGCCGGCATCATGGGCTTTTTTGGCATCCCGCTTAAGCCCTCAACTATCCTCATCTTCAGCATAGCCATGGGTATTTCGTCCGACCAGACCATTTATTTCATTACCCGTTACCGCCACGAACTGCGCAACACCAGCAAAAGTATATCGGTAATTGTATCCGATACCATCCGCGAAACCGGGGTGAGTATGATATTTATTGCCACTGTACTATTTTTGGGCTTTGGTGTGTTTGTGGTATCAAAATTTGGTGGTACACAGGCCCTGGGCATCTTGCTATCTATTACATTGCTGGTGGCGATGATCAGTAACCTTACCCTGTTGCCGGCATTTTTATTGACTTTGGAAAAAGGGATAGACAGGAATAAATTAAGGGGGCCGGATATAGAGGAATAAGCCTCACCCTGCCCTCTCCAAAGGAGAGGGTTCTGGAAAAGGTCTTTTTTAGCACTTAAAATAATTAGTAAACATTTTATTCAAAAGTCCTCTCCTTTGGAGAGGATTTAGGTGAGGCTTTATGGATCTTAAACTCAACAACAAAGTAGCCCTGGTGCTGGCAGCCAGTAAAGGGTTGGGCAAAGCAATAGCCACGGCTTTATCTGCCGAGGGTGCTAAAGTAATTATAGGCTCGCGCGATGAGGCGGAGTTAAATAAAACTGCCGAAGAGATCAGGAAGCTAACCGGTAACGAGGTTGTGGTTATTCCTGTTGATGTTTCGAGCGTTGATGAAATTGATGCCTTTGTTGCCAAAGCAGCAGCCACATTTGGCAGGATAGATATTTTACTGAACAACGCCGGCGGGCCACCTTTTGATAAGTTTGAAAATTTTGACAATGAACAATGGCAAAAAGCATTTGAGCTTAACCTGCTTAGCGTTGCTCGTTTCAGCAAATTGGTATTGCCCCACATGCAAAAAACGGGGAGCGGCAGAATCATTAACATCATCAGTGGTTCGGTAAAGGCGGTATTGGGTAATTCGGTATTATCAACCACCATGCGTATGGGCGTTGTAGGCATGGCCAAATTAATGGCCGATGAATTTGGACCATACAATATCACCGTAAATAATGTGGCACCGGGCTTAATCCTTACCGACCGCATTAAGCACACACTCCCTAAAGATGTTGACCCGGAACAAGCTATAAAAGACAAAGCAAAAACCATCCCGTTAGGAAGAATAGGCAAACCTGAAGAGCTTGCGGCGTTGGTTACATTTTTAGCATCGGAACAGGCAGCTTACATTAGCGGGACTACTATACAGGTTGATGGCGGGGCTAACAGGGCTATCTTTTAACAGGATTTAGGGATTTTGCAGGATTGACAGGATTTTTTCTTTTCCTGAACTCGGATTAAGCAGATTTATGGGATTATAAAGGACTTTTTGACTGTACGGGCGCAATCTGATTCAAGTTCATCAATTTGCAAATCAAATCCAAAAAATCTGAGAAATCCGTTTAATCCGGGTTCAGACTAAAACTGGACAATAAAAAATCCTGTCAATCCTGTCTAATTCTGTAAATCGTGTCTACCTTCTGCTATCCTTCAAATAATCAATAATTAAAGTAATGATACTCACTATGGCGGCCATAATTAAACCGGTGGCGGCACCCTGCATGTAAACCTTCCAATTGGAGCCTTGTAAAGCCGGGATAACCATAGTGGCCGAAAACAAGATCACGGCTACTAACAACATTAATATCGTGCGCTTTACTTTATTATTTTTCACCCGTCTAAATTAAAAAAATGATTTATAAATTCCGTATTTTTGCAACCTCTTAAAAAAGAGGTGATAAAAGGTAAAAGATATACATGTATAAGGAATATAAGCAGTTAAATTTATCGCAAACAGGCAAAGAAGTACTGGAATTTTGGAAAAAGAACAACATTTTCGAAAAAAGTATCAGCAATCGCCCGGAAGATAACCCTTACACTTTTTACGAAGGGCCACCGAGCGCCAATGGCATGCCCGGTATTCACCACGTAATGGCGCGTTCTATCAAGGATATTTTTTGCCGCTATAAAACCTTAAAAGGTTACCAGGTTAAGCGTAAAGGCGGTTGGGATACCCATGGCCTGCCCATTGAGCTGGCTGTTGAAAAAGCTTTGGGAATAACCAAAGACGATATCGGCAAAAAAATTACCGTTAAAGAGTACAACGATGCCTGCCGCAAGGAGGTAATGCGCTATACCGATGTATGGAACGACCTTACCGAAAAAATGGGTTACTGGGTCGACCTGAATGACCCGTACATTACCTACAAAAACGAATACATTGAAAGCCTTTGGTGGATACTGAAGGAATTTTATAAAGCCGGTTATTTATACAAAGGGTACACCGTACAACCTTATTCGCCAAAATCTGGCACCGGTTTAAGCTCGCACGAACTTAATCAGCCGGGCACTTACAAAATGGTGAAAGACACCACCATCGTTGCCCAGTTTAAAGTAAAACACGACCAAGATTCGGCCTTTTTATTTGAAGGTGTGAATACCGATGTGTTTATACTGGCCTGGACCACTACACCATGGACGCTGCCATCAAACTGCGCCCTTGCCGTTGGCGAAAATATTACCTACGTTAAAATAAACACTTTCAACCCTTACACTTTTGAACCAATCTGCGTTGTTTTAGCAAAAGACCTGGTTAAAAAATACTTTAAGGCCGAAGGAGAGAACGCATCTTTTGAAGATTATAAAGGCGGCGATAAAATTATTCCATGGACATTAGCAGCCGAATTTAAAGGCAGCGATCTGTTGGGTATTCACTATGAGCAACTAATGCCTTACGTAACCAACGACGACCTGGAAAAAAACGCTTTCCGCGTTATCCCTGCTGATTTTGTTACTACCGAGGATGGTACAGGCATAGTGCACACTGCATCAGTTTTTGGCGCGGACGACTTCAGGGCCTGTAAAGAAAACAACGTGCCATCGGTAATGGTAAAGGACGAAAATGGCAAGGAAGTTCCGTTGGTGGATAAGCAAGGCCGCTTTGTTGTTGAGGTTACTGATTTTGCAGGCCAATACGTTAAAGAAGAATATTATACCGCCGAAGAGCGCGCCGTAGAAGGTTTCAGGGCTACCGACGTACAGATCTCGATCAAACTAAAAACCGAGAACAAGGCCTTCGACGTAAAAAAATACGAGCACAGCTACCCGCACTCCTGGCGTTCTGATGAGCCTATTTTATACTATCCGCTGGATAGTTGGTTCATTAAAACAACTGCTGTTAAGGATAAAATGGTAGCGCTCAACAAAACCATCAACTGGAAACCAGAATCGACCGGTACCGGCCGTTTTGGTAACTGGCTGGAAAATTTGGTTGACTGGAACCTGTCCCGGTCCCGTTACTGGGGTACCCCGCTGCCTATCTGGCGGGAAGAAAATGGCGGCGAAGAAAAATGTATCGGATCGATTGCTGAGTTAAATTCTGAGATTGAAAAATCAATAGCTGCCGGGTTTATGCCCGAAGGTTTCGCACTGGAAGACATGCACCGCCCTTATGTTGATGATGTGATATTAACCTCATCAACCGGCAACAAGATGTTCCGCGAACCAGACCTGATCGACGTTTGGTTTGATAGCGGTGCCATGCCTTACGCGCAATGGCATTTCCCGTTTGAAAACCAGGAAGAATTTGCCAAAGCCTATCCGGCCGATTTTATTGCCGAAGGTGTTGACCAAACCCGTGGCTGGTTTTTTACCCTGCACGCCATAGCTGTAATGCTAAGCGAGTGCAGCGACGAGGTAAAGGCCGTTAACGAAAAAGTTGGCAACGGCGGTGTTGCCTTTAAAAACGTAATATCGAACGGTTTGGTGCTGGATAAAAACGGCAACAAAATGTCAAAACGTTTGGGCAACGGTGTCGATCCGTTTGAAACCATCGAGCAGTTTGGCGCCGATGCGCCACGCTGGTACATGATTAGCAATGCATCGCCGTGGGACAACCTGAAATTTAACGTAGAGGGCATTGACGAAGTTCGCCGTAAGTTTTTCGGTACGCTTTATAATACCTACTCATTCTTTGTGCTGTATGCCAACATTGATAAGTTCACTTACAGTGAGGCCGAAATTGAGATTGGCAAACGCCCGGAGATTGACCGTTGGATTATATCGCTACTAAATACCTTAACCAAAGAGGTTGATGGTTTTTATGCCGATTTTGAGCCAACCAAAGCAGCCCGTGCCATACAGGAATTTGTGGATGCGCATTTCAGCAACTGGTTTATCCGCCTAAGCCGCCGCCGTTTCTGGAGGTCGGATAATTCGGATGATAAGTTATCGGCATATCAAACTTTATATACCTGCTTAATCACCATCAGCAAGCTGATGTCGCCTATAGCGCCTTTCTTTGCCGATAGGTTATACAGCGATTTAAACAGCGTTACCGGCAAAGAAGCTTACGAATCTGTTCACCTGGCTTACTTCCCCGAGTATCATGCCAACCTGGTTGATACCGACCTGGAAGAGCGCATGAAACTGGCCCAGGACATTTCATCTTTGGTGTTATCGTTACGTAAAAAAATAGGAATTAATGTAAGGCAGCCGCTAAGTAAAATCCTTTTACCTATATTAGATAAGGACTTTAAAGCACATGTAGATCTGGTTAAAGAATTAATATTATCTGAAACAAACATTAAGGATATTGAGTATATTACCGATACCGCAGGCTTTATTAAAAAGAAGATAAAGCCAAACTTTAAAGCCCTTGGGCAAAAAGTGGGTAAAGATATGAAAGCAGTAGCCGAGGCTATAAACAACTTTACAAATGAACAAATCGCTTCTTTAGAGGCGAATGGCAGTATTGATGTAGAAGTAATGGTTGGTGGCAATTTGAAAGATAGTTTGCCGGAACCACTCACCACTCACTACTCACTACTCACCACCGATGTAGAGATAATAGCCGAAGACGTACCGGGCTGGCAGGTTGCAAACCAGGGCAAACTAACCGTTGCTTTGGATGTTACCATAACCAACGAGTTAAAACAGGAGGGTATAGCAAGGGAATTGATTAACCGCATCCAAAACCTTCGGAAAGATAAAGGGTTTGAAGTAACGGATAAAATTGATATTAAGCTTTTTGACCACCCTTACATTAGCGAAGCGGTGAAAAACAATTTAGCCTATATTTGCGCCGAGGTTTTGGCCGTTGATATAGTGCTTGATAACCAGTTAAATGAAGGCGATTTAATAGCCATTGACGGACATGAAATTTTGATTGTAATTAGTAAAATATAAATGAAAGTAGAAAACGAAAAAACCAGATATTCTGAGTCAGACCTGCAGGAATTTAAAGCACTAATCCTGGATAAACTGCGTATTGCTAAAGAAGAATTGAACTCGCTTGCAACATCATTAAGCTCGCCAAACGCGAACGGAACCGATGATACCGCAGGAACATATAAAACATTAGAAGATGGCTCGGCCACACTGGAAAAAGAACAAATTAACCAGTTAGCTGCCCGTCAGAAAAAATTCATTGATCAGTTGGAAGCTGCATTGGTACGCATTGAAAACAAAACTTACGGTATTTGCCGCGAAACCGGTAAACTTATACCTAAGGAACGTTTGCGCGCGGTGCCGCATACCACCATGACGATGGAAGCAAAAATGAGGCAATAAATGAAGGCTGCTTACACCAAACCTTTTTTTACCGCTTTCATCATTATCCTTGCCGACCAGGCTATCAAAACCTGGGTACGCAAGTACATGTATATGGGCGAAGAAATTCGCTTCCTGGGCAGCCACGGTATGCTGCACTACACCGAAAATAACGGCATGGCATTTGGCATGGAGTGGGGCGGCGATGCCGGCAAACTGGCATTAACCCTATTCCGCATAGCCGCGGTTGTGGGTATTGTGTACAGCTTGATTTACCTTATTAAACACAAATACCATCGCGGGCTGGTCATGAACGTGGCGCTTATTTTGGCCGGCGCCGTAGGTAACATTATCGATTCTACCTTTTACGGCATCCTGTTTCAGCATGGTAAACTGTTTCATGGCCGCGTTGTAGATATGTTTTACTTTCCCCTGCTCAGAGGCACCTACCCAACATGGTTTCCGTTTTGGGGCGGCGAGGCATTTGAGTTTTTCAGGCCGGTATTTAACCTCGCCGACTCGGCAATATGCGTGGGTGTTATTATGATACTACTATATCAAAAACGCTACTTCAAACACGAAATACCCGAGGTAGCAAGCCCCAACAGCGAGATGGTGGAGGAATAACGAACAAACAACAATATTAAAAGAGCCGCGTTAAGCGGCTTTTTTTGTTTTACGCGCCTTCCGATGCCTAGGTCCCGACAGGCACCTTTCCACAAACATTGTCGCCATAAGCAACCCGGAATAGCGGCCTGCGAGAACACAGACCGCAGGAGAGACACAAGTTTCAGAAAAAATCACAATTTAATAACACTAACTAAACCCACAAGTTATTTTAAATTATGACAAAAAATTAAAGCAAGGTTTTTGCTTATTTATTACATTCGTTGCTTTTACAAGCACCCCTGCATTTAAACGACGATAAATTCACAATTATTCCTTAACCAGGAATAACCACCTTTCGCCTTACACAATTTAGGGGTAGCCAAAACAATATTTTCATGGAAGATAAATTTAGGTTATCCGAATATAAGGTTCTTATATATCGTATGTTTTTAGGCTACCTGTTCTATTTTATAGCCCGGGTTTTATTTTTTGCCTATAACACACACCTGCTGGCCGTTGATAATCTTTCCACGCTGTTAAAACTTTGCTATTACGGGATGGCTTTTGATACCACGGCCCTGCTATATGTTAACAGCCTGTTTATCTTATTAAGCGTACTACCCTTAACCATCAATACCCGGCCGGGGTACCAAAAAGGCATCACCATTTTATATTTTATTACCAATTTTTTGGCCTACGCCACCAATTTTGTCGACATCATTTACTATCGCTTCAGCCAGGTACGCTCAACCAAAGCAGTGCTTGATGTATTGGCCGATGAAACCAATAAAAAAGCGCTGCTTGAGCATTTCACCTGGGCCTATTGGTATATCCTGGTGATATATATATTGTGCTGCTTGTGCTGGGTTTGGCTGTATTACCGAGTGAAAGTTATACCGCGGCCAGTAAAGCATTTGCAGCCCTACTTTATAACATCTGTAATTTCGCTGCTTGTTGCTGTGGCGCTGGTTATCGGTGGTATCCGGGGCGATTTTGCGCACAGTACCAGGCCCATTAATATGGTAGATGCCTATAAACACGTTACGGTGCCCAACCAGGGCGATGTGGTATTAAATACCCCCTTCGCCATTATCCGTACTATCAGCAGCAACAACTTTAAAATTCAGCACTGGACAACTACCGATTATATTAACGCCAACGTTAAACCTATAAAACAGTACAACAGTAAGCCCGCTACAAAACCAAACGTAGTGATCATTATTTTGGAAAGCATGGCCAAAGAGTATTGGGGCAGCATGAACAAGGGCGCCAACATACCCGGCTTTGTATCATACACCCCGTTTTTAGATTCACTTTCCGATAACAGCCTGATATTTACCAATGCCTACGCCAATGGCCGCCAGTCTATCCACGCCATGTCGTCGGTTTTGGCGGGCATTCCTTCGTTTCAAACGGCTTTTACTTCATCGCCTTTTGCCAAGCAAAAAATTGAATCTATTGTATCGGTATGTAACAGCATGGGGTATCAAACTTCATTTTTTCATGGCGCGGCAAATGGCTCCATGGGTTTCCAGGGCTTTGGCAGCATTTTAGGCTTTAAAAACTATTACGGCAGAACAGAATATAATGACGACCGGGATTTCGACGGCATCTGGGGCATTTGGGACGAGCACTTTTTTCAGTTTATGGGCAAAACGCTTAGTACGCAAAAACAGCCCTTTATGGCTACTTTGTTCAGCTTATCATCGCACGACCCATACCAACTGCCCGAAAAATACAAGACCAGGTTTAAAGGCGGGCCCCTTGCTATTGACAAATGCGTGCAATATTCGGATAATGCGCTGCGCGAATTTTTCAACTATGCCAAAACGCAACCCTGGTTTGCCAATACTATTTTTGTAATAACTGCCGACCATACCAGCCAAACCTATTACCCGGAATACAGCAAAGGCGTTAACCGTTTTGCCGTACCTATTTTGTTTTACAGCGCCAACAACGCCTATGCCTTAAAAGGCACGCGTACCGACCTTGCTTCGCAGATGGACATCTACCCTTCTGTTGCCGATTTGATAGGCTACAACAAGCCCTTCAGGTCATGGGGCCGCAGCTTAATTAACCCTGCACCTGCCGAATTACCAAGGGTAATCAACTCCACCGGTAACATCTACCAGTTGATGCAAGGCAACTACACCTATTTGTTCGACGGAAAAAACATCACCGGCGTATACGCCGTTACCGACAAGGGCCTGGAAAAAAACCTGATGACCAACAACCCCAATCCCGAAATGAATACCGGCATAGCCGACTGTAAGGCCTTTATCCAGGACTATGCTGATAGGATTGTTAACAAGAAATTGAATTAAATGTAAAAGGCCACGCATTTGTTTGCGCGGCCTTAGCAGTATTAACTGATATTATATAAAGAACGATACAAATCAATTCGGGTTTTTAACAGGAGCACTGCCTGCACCGGGCGGGTTTAATACCACCTCGTCGGCAGGTACATCCCAATAATCAAGGAAATTATAATTGATAGTTGCATGCGTGCTTAATACGCCATTTGGCGATAGTACAACCGCATTAGTACGGCCGCCGCCTTTTGATATATCGTATATTACACCCCATCTCCTGGCATCGTAAAATGCTGTTCCTCTAAACAATAAAGCAAGGCGTCTTTCTTTGCGCAATTCTTCTTTCGCAGCAGCCAAAGTTAAACCTGTACCTGAAACCTTTGCAAGTCCGGCCCCCTGGTAAGTTCTTACATTATCTATACTTGCTAAACCAAGATCAATTTGCCCGGTGTTAATCAGCGCTTCGGCTTTCATCAACTCATTTTCCTCGTAGGTAGCACCTATATAAACTTCTTGCTTACCCGGTGTTTTATTAGCAAGTTGAATAGCGCCGTTATTCGGAACGGCATCAATTTTCGCATCGTATAATTTCCATCTTGTGCTAAAGGTAAAACCGCCAACCTGGTTGTAGAATGGGGTAACCTGCAGGAAATTTTCAGCCAAACGCTTGTCTCCCGGTTTAATATCCTGTACCAATCTTTCGCTTATTGTAAAGCTGCTTGCAGTTTCATCGCCAGCGGTATTTACGGCTACTGACCCTCCGCCTGATGAAAACACATAATTGTTTTCTGTTGAAAATCCTGCAAAAACATTATCGATAGACTGGATACCCGAAGAGGTTAACGTAAGAATAGTTTGCCAGTTGGCGGCTGTCATGGCAGATGCGCTGGTGTTAACCAACAGGTTACGCGCCATTAATGTATTTATGCTATGCACAAACATGGCCGGCGTAGGCACTTTGCCATTACCCACCTGGAAAAATGAAGGGATCAGCTTTCCCATCAAAGCGGTGTACGTATCGGTAGCTGTTATACCATTTAAAATAGAAGCAGCCTGCGTGAGGTTTTTATTTGATTCGGCAATCAACGCGGCGCTGTTAACATAAGTGGCGTTTGTTGCGCTTATATCATTATTAATAAGGCCTGCATAATAAATTGAACCCAGCCTTGCGTAAGCATAGCCTTTCCACCAGTAAGCCCATGCTTTGTAGGTGGCCAGCTTTGTTGCTGCATCGCCAGATAAACTTACAGAACCAGCCAGGGCCAGGACTTGATTACAAGCATTATTTAATCCATACATGCTCTGCCATTCATAGTAAAACATATTCTGGCTTTGTTTATCGCGGGTATTGTTGAGCCTTAAATTTGCTATCTGGGGTTGGGTGTTTACAACTTTTGTACCGTCATCAAGTATGGCATAATCGGGTACGTTAACCAGGTTCACGTTTTGGTTTGCAGCCTGTGCCGACACATCATCAGCAAGTAGTTCATGATAGCCGTAGCAAAGGGAAAAAAAACTGTCGCCCAACCATCCATCGCCATTTACAAAACCGTTAATGTAAATACTTCCTGCTGCAAGCGAGGTTAAGCCCGATTCTGTTTTTGCCTGCTCAAGCGTAGGCGAATTAGGGTTTTTTACGTCTAATTCCTTTTTGCAGGACGACACAGCAAAACCGACTAAGAGTACTGATGTTATAATATATTTATATTTTTTCATTTTATTTTATTTAAAGTCAATTAAAACCCAAGATTTAAACCTACCTGGTATGATTTGCTGTTAGGTGTAGAATCATGATCTACGCCCCTGTCAAACGGAGAATTAGATGTGCCTGAGCTTATTTCAGGATCAAACCCGGTGTACTTGGTAAAGGTTAGCAGGTTGCGGCCTGTAAATGTTAAAACTGCCCTTTTAAATACTTTTTTGCTTATAAGGCGAGAGAAATCATATCCCAGGTAAATATTTCTCAATCGTAAAAAAGAGGCACTTTCATAAAAATAATCTTTAGTGCCGTTCCTTGCACCATTTACGCCCCCAATAATATCGGCATACGCGCTTCTGTAATAAGCAGTGTAAGCGGCAGATGTACCTCCTATGTTAACAGCTTTATCATAATCGCCGCTAATACCATCCCGGTATTGCCATTCCCTGGTTTGGTTATAAAGGTGGCTGCCGTAAACCCAGTCAAACTGGAAACCAAATGATAGTGATTTATAGGTAAAGTTGTTTATAAATGCTGCATTGAACTTAGGGTTAGGATCGCCAAATGAGGAAGCCTCACTTGCAAACTGAATTCCCTTTGTAGCTATATTAACAACCCGGCCATCAACAATTGTGTATTTACTATAATCGGCCGGAAGTATGTACGGCACGCCAGCGCTGTTGGTCTCGCTCAGGCTTGTTAGTGCTTTATTGCCAAATATCTGGCCAATTTTTTGACCTGCAGTCAAGGTTAAAAAGGTGCTGCCGGCTGCTGTGTTCAGGATGATTGGTGCACCGCTGGTGCTGGTTATCATTGTTGTAGCCTTACTAAAATTGGTTGTGAAATTCCAGTTAAAATCACGGGTTTTCAGGATGCCAATATTTAATGACGCCTGGATACCATGAGAAGAAAGGCCTATTGCATTGGTTTTTATTTGATTACCGCCAGTTGATGGAGCTGTATTGATATTGTAGATAACGTTATCGGCCTTACGGTTCCAGTAAGTACCGCTAACGTTGATTTCGCTGAACCAATTGCCGGATGCGCCTTTAATAGCTATATCGGTACCAATTTCATATTCCTTTGAAACCTCTACTTTTAAGTTCGGGTTGGCAAGTGACGTTGGCAGGTTAAATGTAAGCGCCGAGCCAAGGTTTCCGGGGTTAATAGTAGGATACCGGTCAAAAGGCATTGGTTGGGTACCGGCCTCGCCGTAACCGCCTCTTAACTTAAACTCGGGAATTACGTTTCCTAAAGCTGAGTTTTTCCAGAAATCAAACGACGATGGCCTGATATAACCGTTTGCATTTGGGAATGTAAACGGCTTTGAACCGCCGCCAAATGCCGATGAATAATCACTTCTGAAACCGCCGGCAACGCCACCGTAATCGCCAAAATCAATTTTCTGATTTACATAAAAACCGTAAGTAATAAATGGCGTAGTATAATCATAGGCCACGGCTTGTGTTGCTGTTTGGTTAAAGTTGTAAATAGCGTACTCCGGCAACTCCAGGCCATAGGTGTTGTATTGCTTATCAACGTTTTTCCTATAATCGTACCCTACCAGGGTACTTGTTGTGATGGGCAAATTAATATGAAAGTCTTTTTCAAAGTCGGTTTTAATAATTGCCGAACCATTAAAGTTTTGGAACGTAGTGCTGCTTGTGTTTTTATCCAGCTCGCCTTTAGGGTTAGCAGCATAGGCACCATAGTATGAACCAAGATCAATAGCGGTAAGCGTACCCGATTGATTTTTGTAAATAGTATTTTGCTCGGTATGCTGATAATTGATACCGTACTTGGCATTTAATGATATAAATTTATTGATCTTGTAGTCGGCCTGTATATTTTGCAATATATCTTCCCGGTTTGATACCCGGTTTGCCCATTGCGTGTAGTAATTAGGATTAGACCCGTTTACGCTCACAGTGCCTGAGTTTAACGACATTGGATAACTGCCATCGGCATTTTTCTGATTAAAATCGTAATACGGCGATGCATTTAAAACATCGAATATCCCGCCTGCATTACCAATACCGTAATTTGGATTAAGGGTGTTTTTTGTATAAATAAGTTGCGTTATCGATCTGATTGTAAATCCTTTGAATAATTCAGCGCCGATATTCGCAGTTAAATTTGTCCTGTCGTTGTAACCGTTGTTCCTGATATTACTTTGCTGATGGTTATTGGATATGGTTAAGTTATAATCAGAATTATCATTGGCACCCGAAATTGCCGCACTATTATTGGTTGTATAGGCAGTTTTAAATAGCTGCGCCAGGTGGTCATAATATTTTAAGTTAGTGCCATATTGCTGATGCGCAATATTTAACGGGTTTGACATCGCCGTAGGATGGCCGTTTGACGGATCGGCGCCGTACGCCCATTGGATACCCAGGTACCTGCCGTCCTGGTTTCTTACAACCGGATTGCCGGATGCATCAATAAATGTACCGCTGGCATCAACTTTAAAGCTGCTTAGTTTTGCCTGGTGTACGTCACCGATATTTAAATAATTGCCGGCACTTACGCTTGATGAGATATCTATCCGCGCCTTGCCCAATTTACCTTTTTTGGTGAATACCTGGATAACTCCGTTTGCACCCTGCGCGCCATATATTGTTGAAGCCGCGGCCCCTTGTACAATCTCAATGTGATCAACCGTAGCGGGATCAAGCTGGCTAATATCAGTTGAACGCGATTCGATACCATCCACCAAAATCATGGGCGATGTACTACCCTGAACCGTGTTGATACCTCTTAATACAATGTTGGTTTTTGCCCCGGGGGTACCGTCAACAGACGAAATCTGGGCACCGGCAACCTGACCTATCAACCCCTGGTCAATAGATGCCTGCGGAGAAGAGGAAAGGCTTTTACCGGCAACGGCTTCAACCGAGATGCCTAATTTAGCCTTACTGGTAGCCACACCAGATCCTGTTACAACAACCTCGCTCAGTTGTTTAAAATCGTTAGCTAAAGCTACGTTTACAACCCCGGTACTGCCAATGGGCACTTCTGTTTTTGCAAACCCAATAAAGGTAAAAACCAACGTGGTACCCGACGAAGGTACACTGAGCGAAAATTTACCGGAGCCGGAAGTTTGAGTACCTATGTGTGTTCCTTTTACGGTAACACTTACACCGGGGACAGGTAAGCCATCATCTTTGCTTGTAACGGTACCCGTAATGGTTCGGTTTTGGGCGTACGCGTATTGGCAAAATAATGCCAATAGTATCCCCATTAAGTTTTTGAGAAAACTTTTTTTCATACTTAAATCAGTTAAATAGTTAATAGTTGTTAAAAAACAAGATAGTCTGTAACATTTACATTACAAACCGAGGGCTAATTTTTAGCAATGAAGTAAAATAAGGGGAAATTAAAGCTCTTTTATTTTGTGATTTTTATTTTTTCAGACGTTTTATTTAAATAAATGCAATCATAAAGAGTTTTGTCCGTTAAAAAACGCATAAAAAAAGACTATTTATTACGGTATTGTTATGCAAAAATTAAATTATGGAACTTTTTACATTTATAGTTACTTAGTGTATATAAACTTTTAATAATTTTAGGTAAAAAATACAAAAATTCAATCTTTTAACTGTTTAATTTACAAACGAAAGGAAATAAATTAGGCTAAAAATTAAAATTACATACATAAAGTCTACAAAAACAGAACTTAAATTTAAAGTTATATATTTATTTAACATTTTATAAATACACTAAGTAAAGTCTTTTTTATTGATAGAAAAGCATGTTTTCTCCAAATCTTCAAAAAAAAACAAAGGCCGGTAGATGATTAATCTATCGGCCTTTGTTTATCTGGTTGAGCTTTTTATTACTCCAGTTCCTGCAGGTTTGCAGCAGCGGGTTCGTCTAAAAACCACTCGGTTTCGCCAACTATCGAATCTATCAGTTGGGCAGGGTACTCTTCAATATCTTCGTCATCTTCCAGTACATGGTGTACGGCAATGGCTTTGCCCTCGCCATAAACCAGGAACGCGATGTAGCGGGCATCATTAATCAGCGGGGCATTCAGCGTAATACGCCAAACCTGCTGATCTTCCAGCCATACTTCTTTCACTCCCGGTGTGGTATCATGCAATACGGGCGTATGCGGGAATAATGACGCGGTATGTGAGTTATCGCCTAAGCCTAAAAGTACCAGGTCAAAACTCAATTCATCTTCATCAAAAAAGGTAGCTATCATATCCCAATACCGTGCAGCAGCGTCGGCCGGTTCAAATGTGGTATCAACCGCAAATATGTTGGCCGGGCTTATCAGCAACGGATCAAACAAGGCGGTTTTGGCCATCAGGTAGTTGCTATCCTTATGGGTTTGCGGCACATTACGCTCATCGCCAAAAAAGAAATAAACTTTTGTCCAGTCTACCTGGTCCGCATAACTGGTTGAAGCAAGCAGTTCATACAGTTTTTTGGGCGAGCTGCCACCCGACAGCGCTACAGTAAACTTACCTCTTGCAGAGATAGATGCATCGGCTATTTTAACAAAATAATCTGCCAGCGCCATCAGCACTTCATCGGCAGTATTGAAGATATTTAAATTCATACTTTTTAGGTTCGAGGTCCGTGTTGCGTGGTTCCAGTTGCGAGGGTCGTGTTGCGTGGTTCGGGAAAAGAATCTATATAGTCATAAACCAGGCACCCGAACCTCGCATCACGCAACCCGAACCTTAATTACTATTTTTTTCCATTTACAGGTAAGGTAAACCAGTTAAAGCCGTCGCGGGCAATTAATGCTTCGGCAGCTTCAGGTCCCCATGAATCGGCAGAATAGTTAGGGAAATTCAGGCTCTTTTTATGTTGCCAGGTGCTTAGAATCGGCATAACCAATGCCCAAGCCTCTTCTACCTGGTCGCCACGCATAAACAGGGTTTGATCGCCCATCATAGTATCAAGTATCAGCGTTTCATATGCTTCCGGTGCCTGGTTAGTGTAGGTGCCTTTATAGTCAAACACCATATCAACTACGTTTAATACCATATCAATTCCCGGGCGCTTGGCCTGTACCTGTAAACGGATACTCATCTCGGGCTGAATGCTGATGATGAGCCTGTTTTGCTGCCAGCTTTCGGCGGCCTCTGTTGGGAATATTAAATGCGGAACATCTTTAAATTGAATAGTAATAACCGATGATGACTGGTGCATTCTTTTACCGGTTCGTAAATAGAATGGTACACCTTGCCAGCGCCAGTTGTCGATAAAAAATTTAATGGCGGCAAAAGTTTCGGTATTTGATTCGGGGTTAACTTTTGGCTCCTCGCGATAACCGGCTACCTCTTTACCTTTCATCCATCCGCTGCCGTACTGGCCCCTAACCGCCGAGTTACGCACGTCTTCGGGTGTAAACTTACGCATGGCCTTTAATACATCAACCTTACGGTCGCGCACTTCATCGGCACTAAAGCTAACCGGCGGCTCCATAGCTATGTGGCAAAGTAACTGCAACAGGTGATTCTGGATCATATCCCTCATGGCGCCACTGCCGTCGTAGTAATCACCACGCTCTTCAACGCCCAATTGTTCGGTAACCGAAATCTGTACGTGCTCAATATAGTTACGGTTCCACAGCGGCTCCATAATGGAGTTGGCAAAGCGGAAGGCCATAATATTCTGCACGGTTTCTTTACCCAGGTAGTGGTCAATACGATAGATCTGGCACTCGTCAAAAATGCTTTTTAACAACGCATTCAGTTCCTTAGCGGTTTCCAGGTCGTGCCCAAAAGGTTTCTCGATAATGATTCGTACCCGTTTTTTATCGTCGGCCAGTTTGGCTTTTGATATATTGGATGCAATGATTGGGAAAAAGTTTGGCGCTACCGCAAGGTAAAACAATACGTTAGCCTTGGTTTTCCATTCGGCATTATGTTTTTCAATGCGTTTGCCAAATTCTTTGTAGGTTTCAAAATCGTTGGCATCTGATACCTGGTAGTAGATATTTTTTACAAACTCGGCCCATTGCTTTTCGTCGGTTTTACCGCTGCGCGAAAACTGGTTGATATCGTTAAACAGGTTTTCCCTGAATTGCTCGTCGGTTAATTTTGTACGACCGGTACCAATAATTGAAAATTGCTTGGGCATCCACCCGTCTAAAAACAGGTTATAAAGTGCCGGTGCAATTTTACGGGAATTCAAATCGCCCGTGCCGCCAAAAATGATAAATATGGTAGGGTCTGATTTTGTGCTTGAGCTCATTGTGATCAGCTTTTAATAGTTTATGTTTAGTCTTCGGCTTTGGTCCACTGTGTATGGAAGGTTCCTTCTTTGCCTATAAGCTCGTAGGTATGCGCGCCAAAATAATCGCGCTGGGCCTGAGTAAGGTTTGATGGCATCCTTTCGCTGCGGAAAGCATCAAAATAACTTAACGAAGCAGTATATGCAGGAGTAGCAATACCTGCAACAATTGTTTTTGACAGTAATTTCCTGATGCCTGGCAAAGCGCCTTCAACCAGCGATTGTACATTACTATCTAACAACAAGTGCTCAAGTTTGGCATCCTTCTCGTAAGCTTTAAAAATATCGTTCAGGAATTTTGAGCGGATAATACAGCCGCCCCTCCATATTTTGGCAATCTCGCCCAGGTGCAAATCATATTTGTACTCGGCTGATGCGTTTGATAGCAAGTGCATGCCCTGCGCGTAGCTGATGATCATCGTGAAATAGAATGCCTGCTCTAAATCGGCAATTATCTCATCGGTGCTGCCATCTAAGCTGATAGGTTCTTTGGCATACAGGCTGGCTGCTTTTACGCGCAACGCTTTATATTTCGACATATCGCGCATGGATACAGCACTGTCGATAGTAGGAATAGGTGCCTGCAAATCCATGGCCACCTGCGACGTCCATTTACCTGTGCCTTTGGCACGGGCCTCGTCTTTAATATCGTCTAATAATAAATGATCGGTTCCGGGAGCTTTAAACGCAAAGATATCTTTGGTAATATCCAGCAGGAAAGACTGTAAGCGTCCTTCGTTCCACTGGGCAAATACCTTTTGCATGGCATCGTTATCAAGCTTAAGGCCCTTTTTCATTACTTCGTAGGTTTCGGCAAGTAACTGCATCATTCCATACTCAATGCCGTTATGCACCATTTTAACAAAGTGGCCAGATGCACCGGGGCCAATGTACGTAACGCAAGGGGCGCCATCAACTTTAGCGGCAATAGCCTCAAATATTGGTTTCATTACGTTGTAGGCATCTTTATCGCCGCCCGGCATCATGCTAGGGCCTCGGCGGGCACCTTCTTCGCCACCAGATACGCCCATGCCAAAAAAGTGCAGGCCAATAGCCTCCAGCTGCTCAACACGGCGGTTGGTATCGGTAAAGTGCGAATTACCGCCATCAATTAAAATATCGCCTTTCTCCAATAACGGAGTAAGTTCCTCAATTACTGCGTCTACAATTTTACCGGCAGGTACCAGCATCATAATGGCACGTGGCGTGGTAAGGCTTTGAATAAATTCTTTTACATCGCCAAAGCCTTTAGCGGCCCTGTCGCCGGCCTCATCATTTAATGACGATACCTTTGCGGCGTCCTTATCATGCCCGGCTACTGCAAAGCCATGATCGGCCATGTTAAGTAGTAAGCTGCGGCCCATAACGCCTAAGCCTATCATGCCAAAAGCATATTTATCTGTTGTTGCGCTCATGTTATTTGAGGTTTTCTTTTTTAAGGTCTTCTAATATTTTTTTAGTGGTCTCGAAACTGGTATGCTGAAACGACCGGATCCCAAGTTTTTGGGCCGTGGTTACAAACATCATCCTGTCATCAAAGTACACACATTGCTGGGGGGATGCCTGGGCAATACCCATGGCCAGCTGCCATATGCCCGGATCGGGCTTGCGCATTTTTACCTCGCACGATGATACAAACGCATCGAATGCATCATGCAGTTTAAACTTACGCACGCGGTAATCATTTAACTCTTTACCTTCGTTATTAACGGATATAATACGGAAACCGCAATCTTTTTTCCACTCCTTAAGCCAGGCCAGCATATCAGGCAGCTCATACGAGGTAGAATAAATAAAATCCTTAAAATCTTCCCTTACAAAATCGCGGGGATGGTTAAATATTACCGTATCCAAGTACTCATCTAAAGTGATGCTGCCAATTTCATATACGTTGAAAATGAAATTGTGCAGGGCGTTTACTTCGGCATAATCAAGGTTAAACCTTTTGGCTGCTTCCTCGCGTGCCTCGTGGCCCCACCCGTTCGACAATAAAATACCTCCTACGTCGAAAAAAAGGATTTTTACGTTTGCGGTTTCCATAAAGCCGTTTAGGCTACTTTACTTTTTTGATCTTCGATAGCTTTTAACAGTTTTTCGAATGGTTTATTGAATTTTTCGATGCCTTCATCTTCCAGTTGTTGGGTAATGGCGTCAAGATCGATACCTAAATCTTTCAATTTGGCCAAAGTTGCGGTTGCTTCATCCAAACCGGCTTCAAGCGTGTTGGCAGCAATACCATGATCACGGAAAGCTTCAACAGTTTCTAAAGGAACAGTATCAACAGTATCGGGGCCAATTAAAGCCTCTACATATTTAGTATCTTTAAATGCAGGGTTTTTGCTGCCTGTACTTGCCCAAAGCAAACGTTGTGGCTGCGCACCCTCGGCAGCAAGCTTTTGCCATCTTTCGGTGCTAAATACCCTTTTGTAAATTTCGTATGCTTTTTTGGCCGATGCAATAGCAACCTCGCCAATTAAAGCTTTTTCGCCTTTGGCTTCCAGCAGCGGATCAACAATAACATCAATACGGCTTAAAAAGAAGCTGGCTACTGATGATATGTGCGCAATTTTATGGCCTGCAGCTAAGTGCTCCTCTAAACCAGAAATATAGGCCTCGGTTACTTCTTCGTAACGCTCCAAACCAAAAAGCAAGGTAACGTTAATGTTGATACCTTTTGCAATGGATTGCTGAATAGCCGCCAAACCCGGTTTAGTACCAGGGATTTTGATCATTACATTCTCGCGATCAACTTTATTCCAAAGTTCTTCGGCCTGTTTGGCGGTACCTTCGGTATCTAAAGCTAAAAACGGAGAAACTTCAAGGCTAACATATCCGTCAACTTTGTTCGATTCGTCATACACGCCTTTAAACAGGGCAGTAGCTTGCTGAATGTCGCTTATTGCCAGGCCAAAAAATAACTCTTCGTTATCATCGGTGGTTTTTGAAAGCTCCCTGATATCGCTATCATAATCAGAGCTGCCGGTTATCGCTTTTTCAAAAATAGCCGGGTTTGAGGTAACACCTCTTACGCCATCCTCGTCAATTAATTTTTGCAGTTTTCCGGATGCGATGATTTCGCGGTCGATAAAATCAAGCCAGATACTCTGTCCGAAATCATGTATCTGTTTTACATTGTTGGTTGCCATATTGGTCGGTTTAAAATATTGTATTTTTTATTGGATAGTATTTACAAATTTGCGAATGCCTATGAATTTGATAGATATTTTCTGCAAATGTATTCGTTTGATCCGTTTTGTAAAGTTCTTTGTTAATATTCTATTTATTGTAAGCTAAATATCATCATTCGGTTACACCAGCGTAACAAATCAAAGTCAAGATATTAGAATCAAGAAACACAACGATAGTAGCCTAATTTATTGTTCTTAGATTACTAATTTCTATATCAAGGCATTTTTTGCGCTTCTCTTGATTCCTGGCTTTTGACTCTTGATTCTCATCGCTATGTTAATTATTAGATGCTACCAAAATTTCGAGGTTATATCCTATAAACAACCCGCTTTCTATAACGCCTGTAATTCCTTTTATATCTTTCTCTAAAGTTAGCGGCACATCATCAAAGCGGCAATCTAAAACCACGTTATTGTTTTCGGATATAATTGGGCCATCCTTGCCTTTGGCCGGTCTGATCACGATGCTGTTTGCTCCTAACTTCTGCAATTCGGCTTCTACATGTAACAGCGCCTGCGGAAACACCTCGATAGGGATAGGGAAGTTGGTACCTATCTTATCCACTATTTTGGAGTCATCTACAATAATATAGTTAACAGCACTGGATGCAATCAGCAGCTTCTCTTTAAACATAGCCCCGCCGCGGCCTTTAATCAGGCTGTTATTAGGGTCAACCTCGTCGGCGCCATCAAACAGCCAGTCGGGTTTGTGTTCAAACAAAGTAGTAAGCGGGATACCCAATTTGGTGCAAAACATCGAGATTTCTAACGATGTGGGTATAGCTAAAACGTTTAGTTTCTCCGTCTTAATCCTATCAGCAATAGCCAACAAGGCCATGTACACCGTAGAACCCGAGCCAACGCCAAGCACATCGCCATCCTTTACCTTGGCGGCAATTTGTTGCGCCACCTTTTGCTTGCCCGCGGCATTAATGATCTCTGACGACCACGCAAGGTTTTTTATTAAACTACTATCCCAATTCATTTTGAAAAGAATCAAGAATCAAGAGTCAAGAATCAAGAGAAGAAAAAAATCTTAACTCTTGACTCTTGATTCCTGACTCTTCTTACAACAAAGCTTTCGCTCTCTTAATTACATTATCAACTGTAAAGCCAAAATGCTTGTACAGGTCATCAGCCGGGGCCGACTCGCCAAAGGTGGTCATGCCCAGCATATCGCCTTCGTCGGTGGTGTATTTGTGCCAGCCCATTGGCGATGCCATTTCAACAGCCAGACGTTTGCGGTATGCTTTAGGGAATACCGATTCTTTGTAAGCTGCGTCCTGTTTTTCAAATAACTCCCATGATGGCATACTTACCACGCGGGTTGATATACCTTCTGCTTCCAGTTTTACCTGTGCATCCATAATCAAGGCAACTTCCGATCCGGTTGCAATTAATATCAGGTCGGGATTTTTGCTGGCTTCGGATAGGATGTATGCACCTTTCTCCAGGTTTTCTGCCTTGCCATATTTATCCTGGTCAAGGATAGGTAAGCCCTGGCGGGTAAATACCAATATAGTAGGGCCATCTTTTTTCTGGATAGCCACACGCCATGCATGCGCGCTTTCGTTGGCATCGGCCGGGCGAATGGTGGTTACATTAGGTATCGAGCGCAAAGAAGCCAATTGCTCAACCGGCTGGTGGGTAGTACCATCCTCGCCTAAACCTATACTATCGTGGGTGTAAACAAATATCGGGCTCACTTTCATAATGGCAGCCAAACGGATTGGCGGGCGCATATATTCAGAGAACATCAGGAAGGTAGCGCCAAATGGCAGCAAACCTTTGGTTAAAGCCATACCATTTAATGCCGAACCCATGGCATGCTCGCGGATACCAAAGTGGAAGTTACGGCCGCTCCTGTTTTCGGATGTGAACGAATCAAAACCCTTCAGGTTGGTTTCTGTTGATGGGGCCAAATCTGCCGCGCCGCCAATTAAGTTAGGCAAGCTTGCCGCAATGGCGTTTAATACTTTACCAGATGCCTGGCGGGTAGCCATTTTGGGATCGGAACCTTTAAATACCGGCAGTTTATCTAACCAGCCTTCGGGCAAATCGCCTTTAAACGCAGTTTCATATTCGGCGGCTAATTCAGGATATTCTTTTTTATAATCGGCAAACAGCTTGTTCCATTTCTCTTCAGATGCGCCACCGCGTGCGCCTTTATCATGGTAATATTTCAACACATCATCAGGCACATTGAATGATTTATCCGGATCGAAGCCAAAAAACTCCTTAACCAGCTTAATTTCATCGGCACCAAGCGGCGAACCGTGTGAACCTGCAGTACCCGATTTATTAGGGCTGCCGTAAGCGATCAGTGAGCGCACACGGATTAACGATGGTTTTTGCGCTTCGGCTTTGGCGTTAACTAAAGCAAGCTCTAAAGCGTGCGTATCGTTAACATCAGGCAAATCCTGTACATGCCAGCCGTATGAACGGAAACGTGCGCTTACATCTTCGTTAAAAGTAATATCAGTAGCACCTTCTATAGATATGTGGTTATCATCGTATAAATAGATAATGTTACCCAACTCCAAATGGCCGGCTAATGAAGCGGCCTCAGAAGTTACACCTTCCATCATATCGCCATCGCTCACAATAGCGTAAACGTGGTAGTTAAAAAGATCGTAACCGGGTTTGTTGTAGCGTGCTGCCAGGTGTTTTTGCGCAATGGCAAAGCCAACACCGTTTGCAAAACCCTGGCCCAGCGGGCCGGTAGTAACATCAATACCAGGGGCCAAACCATACTCCGGGTGGCCGGCAGTTTTGCTGTTTAGCTGGCGAAAGTTTTTGATATCGTCTAAACTTAAGTCGTATCCTGTTAAGTACAAAAAGCTGTACTGCAACATACAAGCATGACCGCATGAAAGTATAAACCTGTCGCGGTTTGCCCAATCCGGGTTTTTAGGATTGTAATTTAATGCTTTTGACCATAAAACGTGGCCCATAGGTGCAAGCGCCATGGCTGTGCCCGGGTGGCCCGAGTTTGCTTTTTGCACTGCATCGGCCGATAAGATCCGTACGGTATCTATTGCTAATTTTTCTATGTCCTGTGTGTTTTCCATTATCTTTTTGGGTATTGTATGTTATGCTGTTGGGGTTGCTATTGCGCGTTTGGTTTTGCTGTCATCGTCATTTAACCATAACCGCGCACCGCCTTTAATGCCATCGGCATTGGTTACAATTTTCATGTTTTTATCCAGTTTAAACGTTAACTCATCAGAGTTGCCGCCGCCTATATATAAAGTATCGTAATTGAATACAGTTTTTAAAATCTCAAAAACCTTTTGTATGCGCTTGTTCCATTTCTCTTTACCCTCTTTCTCCAGGGCCCGTTCGCCAATATACTGGTCGTAGGTTTTACCTTCTTTTATAGGCAGGTGTGCCAGTTCAAAATGGGGCAGCAAGTGGCCGTCCATTAGCAACGCGGTACCAAAACCGGTGCCCAGGGTAATTACCATTTCCAGGCCTTTGCCTTTTACTACGCCCAAACCCTGCATATCGGCGTCATTTACTACCTGTGTAGGTTTGCCTAATACATCGGTTAGTTTTTTGGCCAGGTCAAAATCGGCCCATAGCTTGGTACTTAGGTTAGGAGCGGTTTTAATTACACCGTTTTTTACATAACCAGGAAAGCCCACTGAAATCCTGTCATAACCAGGGAATTTCTTCACCAGGGTTTGGATAGCTTTAATTACATTTTCGGGACTGGCCGGTGCGGGCGTGGCAACTTTGTCGTACTCCATTTTAAGCTCGCCCTTAATATTTAAAATAGTTGCCTTAATGTGCGAGCCGCCGATATCGATTGAAAGAATTTTTAACTGGGATGGAGTGTTTTTCATCGGTGTTATTTGTTTTAAGTTATGATGAAGCTATCATTGGCAGTATAATTAATGTTACAACCATGAACCATCCATCTTTATTGTATTTACCTACCGGGCGCCTCCCCTTGCAGGGCGGACCCGTTTAATAACTGTAGCGCGTAAATATCACATTTTTAATAATAAATGATTGTTAAATATGTAATTAACGCAAGTGTAACTAATACAATAACTAATAAACGTTGTAAGAGTAAAGTTAGCGTTGCTTTTTTCTTTTCAAACAAAAAACCAATGTTTTTTACTGTAAAGTGGCAAAAACGATACAAAAATGCTTCATTTATTGGAATTATCCTAAAAATATGATATAAATCATGTTTTATTAATCATTTTTAGACAATTATCTTGTTTTTTCCGGGATTAATGAGGTGATTTTGTCCTTTCCAGATAAAAACACCGGTTGTACCGGGTGGCAAAATAACTTCTATATCCCATTTTTCTTTTTTCAGCTCATATTTCACGGCAATTTTCCCGTTAGGATGAGGTATTTCTCCGCCTATTTTTTTTAAATCGCCCAGGTGCGGCTCTATTTTTATTTTGCCGAAACCGGGCGCATAGCTGTCGACGCCCAAAATGGTTCGGTAAAACTCAATATTGGGGCTCGCGCCCCAGGCATGGCAGTCGGACCGGTTATGTTGCAGGTCGGATATTTCAGCCCAGGTGGTAAGTCCCATCCGGATATTGCTGCGCCATATATCAAGCCATTTCAGGTAATCATCCCCATAACCACTTTTAATTAGGGCCTGGTGCAGGTAATATTTAAAGTAGATAGTACATTGGGTAAGCGTTGTATCGGTCATAAGCTTTTTGCCAAGGGCCGATGCCTGATCGCCTGTTACCATACCCGTTAAAATTGCCAGTGAATTGGTATGCTGTGAAAACAGTTGCTGGTCTTCCACGTCGGCGTATAGTTGCCTGCCGGGCACCCAATATTTTTGTTGAATGGTAGCTTTTAATGCGTAAGCCATGTCATGATAATATTGTGCAATAATTGGTATGCCAAATTTGGCTTCCATTTGGGAAGCCTGCTGGTAAGCCCACAGCAATTGCATATCCAGCAAGGCCGATGATCCGTTTGCGCTTACTGGGGCCGCGCCAAAATCCCAGCCTTTACCGCCCACCCAATCGGCAAAGTTCCAGTATGGGGTGCTTTTCAACGAACCGCCCGGTTGTTGATATTTTCTGAAAAATGCCAGGATGTCTTCTACGCCCTGTAATTTGCTTTGCACAAAAGCGCTGTCGGGCCGGTACATCCAATAATCATGCAGCATGCCGATATACCATAAAGAAAATGTTGAAATAATCTGGGGCGAAAATGACGGGTGACGGCTTAAGGTAACCCCTTCGGCAATACGGGAGTGGTCCATTAGGTTAATGGCATTACGCACCAGGCGGTCGTCGCCGCTATTGTAGTACGATACCAGGGCCTGGATGCGGCTATCGCCCACATATTGCAGCTGTTCGTAGTAGGGGCAGTCGTAATACGTTTCGCCAGCACAAAGCCTGGCTGTGCGCCAGCCAATGTCCAGCATCTTTTTCATTTCGGCTGTGCCGTCAAGCTTCGCGTTCAGTTTAAAAGGGTAGCCGGTAAAGGTGCCGTATATGTCGTCTATCTGTAAAGGCTGGCCGGCGGTGGTTATTTTTAATTGGATATACCTAAATGTGCGAAAGCTAAGCGTATTAAACGACTGGCCCGCGCTACCATCAGACACGATGCTATCCCTGCGGCCCGAAAATATTTTACCTTCTACATCATCGCGGTTGCCTTTTTCAAGGCCGCCGGGCCCGTGCAGTTTGGTAAATAATGTTTCGGCATAACTAAGGCTGATACCGGCATTTTTACCAAGGCTAAAATTGAGTGATATAAAAGCATTAGTTAAAAAAGTTTGATCGAGCAAAAAGGTAACAGTGGTATTTGCAGGAATAGTTATGGCTGTTTTAGTGGCCGGGAAGCTTTTGGGCACAATGATCCCTTCGGCCTTGCGTAATACCGGGATGCGCTGGTAGGTTAGCTCAACCGGCGGAATGGAGGAAGGTACCAGCATCCATCCAAAGGCGTTCACCGTACCTTTAGGGTTACCGTTATCTATTTTAACAGCGTTTTTCCAGCCGCTTATGTCTGTTTCTTCAGCCTTCCAGTTGCTGATACCGGCGTTCATATCTACCCGCTCGCCGGGGCCGGCTACATAATAAGTACCGTACCCAACCCCCACAATGGGTTTGTATGCTTTGTCGCGGATGCCTTTCCAGCTTTTATCTGTATTAACTATAGCTTCCGTATCGCCATCACCCTGCATAATAAATCCGGTCTGGATCGAGATCTGCGCTTCCGGGCGGTAGTCGCCATCGTTCCAAACCACGGCGGCGATGGTATTATTGCCCGCTTTAAGATAAGGCGCCAGGTCGACAGTTTCGTAGTTCCAGTAATAGGTATCACCGCGGGCCGGGCCTAAGGATACCAGCGTTTGGTTTACGTATAATTTGTAGCGGTTATCGGCAGATACATGCACAAAGAATGTGGCCGGTTTATCTTTAAGGTTGATGTTTTTGCGGAAATAATAAATACCGTAATCTTTAAGTGATTCGCCGGGCACGGTAATCCATGATGCCTTCCATGGCCCTTTTAGCAGTGCCTGATTAATGGATTGCGCATAGCCGGCAAGTACAGCCAGCATAAAAAACAGCGACAACGCGGCTTTATATACAATTTTCATGGAAGGTGGTTATGATGTGGTTAGCATGTGCTTAAGTGCTAAATTACAATTAAAATAATTAGACGGTGAATGGAGAATTACCATTTTGCTTAATCCCGCAACACATTTTTTTGTACAACGCATAATTGCGTCTCCGGCAGACAGGCCGGACAAACGCATCTAAATAGCCAACGGAATGAGCTTATGGCGTGGGGAAGATATAAGCATCAAACAGCGCTTGTTTTATTGGCTGATGCCGGTTAAATGATCCGGCTACCAAAGGAACTTGTATCGGCCATAAACAGGCGCAAATATTTAGATGCGCGTAAATCGCTATCTTTTTAGTGTTAACCATGATAAAATACAATATATTGATTATCAAATATTTATAAATATATTACCTGAAATATGTTAAGTTATGTTAACCCAATTCAGTGCGTTTATTCACCCGGATAGGCGACGGATTCGCCCGCCTGGATTTGCCTGCGCGAGCTGCAATTATGCTTATCACGTTGAAGAAAGAAGCCTTCTTATTTATTTAAACCGCGCATTAGTTTCATAATTCCGCTATCTTTAATTTTAATAAACCTGAGGCTATGGATTTTTTTATCGTTGTTTTACTCATATTGATTATTGTTTTAATTGTAAACAACAAAAGCAGCGTTGGCCGCAATATAGAAGCACTTGAAACCCAGGTACTGGAATTAAAGCGGATGATTGAACATTTGCGGGTATCCAAACTGACGGAAGAACCAGTCAAACGCGACGAGGTTCCCAAACCTGTTATCAAAGAAATTCCCGTTATTACAGCCCCGGAGCCACCTGCTTTACCAGTTCCACCGGCAATAAAACCCGAGCCGGAACCTGTTAAAATTGAAAGACAACCCGAGATAATCAGCGATAGCATACCGGCTATTAACCGCCCGGTAAAAACAAACGCACCCGCCCAACCGGTACCCGAAGAGCCAAAACTTTCCTTTTTTGAACGCTACCCCGACCTGGAGAAATTCATCGGCGAAAACCTGGTTAACAAAATCGGTATAGCCATATTGGTATTAGCTATTGGCTACTTTGTAAAATTCGCTATTGATAGCGGCTGGGTTGGCCCTGCCGGCCGCGTGGGCATTGGTATTGCCTGCGGCGCTATATTGGTAGGCATTGCCCATTGGTTACGCAACAGTTATAAAGCCTTCAGCTCGGTGTTAGCCGGTGGCGGCTTAGCGGTATTTTATTTTACCATAACACTGGCCTATCACCAATTTAACCTGTTCAGTCAAACGGTGTCATTCGTTATCCTTATCGTCATCACTATTTTTGCGGTTCTGCTGTCATTGCTCTATGCTAAGCAGGAGTTGGCCATTATAGCGCTTGTTGGCGGTTTTGCCAGCCCTTTTATGGTGAGCACAGGGAAGGCAAATTACGATGCCTTGTTTATTTACCTGCTCATACTGAATACCGGCCTGCTCATCATCGCTTATTATAAAGCATGGCGCGTGCTCAACATGGTGTCGTTCGCGTTTACAGTCATTGTATTTGGAGGGGTGTTGTATACGCTTACGGCGCCAACCTACCATTACGGGTTAATTTACGGCAGCATATTTTATGTGCTTTACTTCGCCATCAATGTGGCCAATAACGTCAAGGAGAACAAAAAATTTATCGGTTCGGATTTCAGCATCCTGCTCATTAATACCGGGCTTTATTTTGCGGCCGGCTTGTACCTGCTCACCGCTATGCACCAGGAGCAATTCCGCGGGTTGTTTTGTGTGAGTTTGGCGGTGGTAAACCTCATCCTGTCATACATCCTGTTCCGTAACCGTAAGGTTGATGCCAATGTATTGTACCTGCTGATTGGCATTACGCTCACCTTTATATCGCTGGCTGCGCCTATTCAACTGCATGGCAACAGTATTACATTGTTCTGGGCTGCCGAAACGGTGGTGCTTTACTGGTTATACCTGCGTTCGTCAATTAAATTAATGAAGCTTACTTCGCTTATTTTGTGGGTAGCCATGTTGCTGAGCCTGCTGATGGATTGGTACCAGATTTACCCCGATCACCTCATTAAGCTTACCGTTATTGCCAACAGGGGCTTTATTACAACACTGGTGGCCGCCGTCAGCTCGTTCCTGTTGTCGGTGCTGGTAAGCCGCGACGAAAACGACGATGCGGGTATAAAATTCAGCAATCACATATTCAGCACCGTTGGGCTGGCGCTGTTATTTTTAAGCGGCCTCACCGAGATTAATCACCAGTTTTTAAACAGGTATCCCGATGCATCGCTCAATATATTGTACATGATGCTGTATACGCCGGCTTTTATATTAGGCTATTATGTGGTATCGTTAAAAGTAACGGCAATTCAATTTAGCAACAACATCCGGATTGGCATAATTGGGGTTTGTATTATCATATACCTGGTTTTAATGCCGCAGTACTTTGGTTTGCTGACAGATATGCTTACCGGTAAAAAAATACCATCGGGCCATTTTGCGGCGCACTGGATAAGTGCAGCGTTTATCGGCCTGCTATTTTACCGTACCATCCGCCTTTGCCAAAGCACTATGGACGATGGTATGAAAACGCTTTTCACCTGGATCCTGAGCGCCGGCATCGTAGTATTTTTAAGCCTGGAATTTTGCCTGCTCAACAACCTGGTATTTTACAGCAAAATGCACTCCATTGAACGGATAGAAACAGTTTACGTTAAAACCACCCTGCCTATATTATGGGGGCTGCTATCCTTCGCGCTCATGTGGCTGGGCATGCGTTACAAAATGCGCACCATGCGTATAGTATCGTTAACCCTATTTTCTATCACGCTGGTTAAACTGTTTACTTATGATATTGTAAATATACCGCAGGCCGGGAAAATAGCCGCATTCTTTTGCCTGGGTGTTTTGCTGCTCATTATATCCTTTATGTACCAAAAGGTTAAAAAAATTATTGTTGATGATGAAACTGCTAAAAATAAGGAAGACTAACATTGCCTTAACCGCTTTTTTTTGCGGACTGATGTTTACGGCATCGGCACAAAAAAGCTTTAAATATGGCGCTGCACTACAACAGGTAGATAGTACGGGCTTTTACCGCATCAGCCTTAAGCCCGGCTTTGTGGCCAAGGCCAGGAACGATATGGCCGATATCCGCATTGCCGATACCAAAGGCAAATTTGTGCCTTACATACAGGCCGGCAGCCTGCCACAAAAAAACCAGCAAAGCTTTGTTGTTTTTAACAGAATAGATAGGCACCTGCCAACCGATACCGGTACCACTTATGTAGTTGAAAATAAAACAGGCCTGGCACTTGATAAGCTGTGGATAAAACTGCAAAACACCGCAGTGCAACGCAAGGTAAACCTGGTGGGCAGCGATGACCTGCAACAATGGTTTGCCATACAGGAAAGCATTCCATTACAGGAGGCAGTACAAAACAGCGAAGGCACCTACATGCAATTGCTTTCGTTCCCGGCCAGCAGCTATCGTTATTTAAAAATATTGGTTGACGATAAAAACAAAACACCCATCAAGTTTTTGCAGGCCGGTATTTATACCGAATATGCCAAAACGCTGGCTTATACCCCCATCCCCTCGCTTCAGTTTACGCATGCTGATAGTAATAAAACTACCTTTATCAACATTAAACTAAACGATAATTACCAGGTAAATAAGCTGCATTTAAATATCAGCGCGCCTAAATACTTCAAACGGAACATAACGGTGTACCAGATTATTGGCAGTTACAAAGAAGCTGTTGCCGAGGCTGAATTAAACTCCACCAAAAACAACGACCTTCTGTTTTCTTCAAAGGCCAGCCAGCTGTTATTACAGATAGCCAACGGCGATAACCAGCCATTAACCATTACCGGCATTGATGCTTACCAAACCGACCAATACCTGGTTAGTTATCTTGATGGCAAACAAAGCTACCGCCTGCTGGCCGGCGATTCGACCGCACAGGCACCGGAATACGACCTGAAGTTTTTTGCCGATAGCATAAAGGGTAATATCCCAACCATCAGCCACGGAGCTGTTGTCAAAAACAACACTGTTTTGCTGGTACAAACCAAAGCAGACAAGGATTATACCGTGTTGATTTGGCTGGCTATTGTAATTGCTTTGGGGCTTTTGCTGCTGCTTACTTTGAAAATGACGAAAGAGGTGGGGAAGAAGGTGGGGGATAAGAATAGCTGATTTTAGTTAATTGTGCCGGTTTATTTCGACGGCCTTCTCCGCTGAATTTTCCAGATTTACGAAGTTTTAAAAACTTCGTAAATCTCCTATTTCCGCAATCTGTGTCCTCACAGGCATCGGGAAGGATCAAATATTGAAAGATCCCTACCCCCTTATACTCAAAATATCGTGTATTGCATATTCCGCCTTTTCGTACTGAAACTTAAAACCGGCATCCATTAAGCGCCGTGGTTTTACCCAGCGACTTTTTAATATCAGTTCCGGTTCGGTGCCGATAACCAGGGCGCCAATCTCCAGCAGCCATTGCGGTGCAGGCAGGCCTACCGGCATACCATAGGCTTTGCGGATGAGTCGCATAAAATCGGCGTTCTTTTCGGCATAAGGCGCAGCGCAGTTGTAAACGCCTTCCGTTTCGGGCTGATCAAGCAAAAATTGGGTGCTGCGGGCAACATCATGCTCATGCACCCAGGCCATGTATTGCTGCCCATCGCCTTGCCGGCCGCCTATTCCCATTTTTACCAGGTTGAGCAGGCGCGGAAAAACACTGCCGCTGCGGCCAAGCGCGATACCCAGGCGCAAAGCTACTTTACGGGTATGCGGTGTTTCGCACTTAAAGAAAGTGCTTTCCCAAATGTTGCATACGTCGATGCTGAAACCGTAGCCAATTTCGCCGGTAGTTTCGTCCTGCGGATGGTCTTCAGCATGACGGTAAATAGTGGCAGAGGTAATGTTGATCCACAGCTTTGGCGGATCAACCATTTTATGGATCACATCGCCCAACAGTTTGGTAGGCGTAACACGTGAGGCGATAATTGCGGCCTTGTTCTTTTTGGTATAGCGGCAGTTTACGTTTTTTCCGCAAAGGTTAATAAGCATATCGGCGTGAATGAGCTGCACTGTCCAGCCGCTTTCTGTTTTGCCATCCCAAACCACCGTACGGATGTTGCCGGTAGCAGGGGCTTGTTTTCGGGCCAGGATAATGACCTCATCGGCCAAATCTTTATAATATTTGGCCAGCACAGTACCCAGGTAGCCATTGCCACCGGCGAGCACTATTTTTTTGTACGCTTTCATGATATCAGTTTAGGATAAGGATCAATAAAACAATACGGTAAGTTACCCAACTGATGGTCATTACCCAGCCCAATTGCAGCAGCTTTGTACGTCGGATATGCTCTAAAAACATCAGCCCGGCCACGCACACAAAAAACAGGGTATACATTAATGGCCCGGGATGAAACCAATGGTTAACAGCAAGGGGGATAAGCAACAGCAAACTGCCTGCAAAAGATATGGTCATGAGGTTGCCCAGGTAAGTCCAAAGCTTGCCTTTGGCAAAGGTGCTAATCACTGCAGCCTGCACAAATACCTGGCCGCCGCAAATCAGGTATTCGCGGTAAGCATTGCCGGGCGGTACCATGCCCACCAGTAAATGTGCGTAGCGGGTTAATATAAACGCGGTACAAAACCAGGTAAATAGCAGATAGGCAATCCGGTAATGTAGTTTAAAAGAAGGTTTGTAAGCAAAATCCGCGTCCTCATGAACAGGCGGAATAATAACCCGCCGGTTGTAGGAGATAAAAGCATAAACCTTGCTCATGAGCCAAACAAAAGGTTTAAAAGCAAACAAAGGGGTAAATATGGGCCAGGCGTTGCCCAGTATTTTAAACAGGCTTTTGATACCATAGGTAACCTCGCCGCTTTTAAGGTTGATGAGGGCAATTTCGTTAACGGCGCGCTGCCTGTCATAAACCGGGCAGGCGTTTTGGGGCATGGTTTGGTAAGCAGCCCGGCCTCCATCATCAAGCATGCCGGTTTTTACAAAGGCTTTGGTATAAACACTGCACATGGGGCATTCGGCATCGAAAAGGATCATGTGATTATTAAGCGTTTTCATTGTTGAGGGTTTTATTTTTCCTGTTGACGACACAAAGATATAGTTTATTTTATATTTTCAATAATTATTGAAAATATAAAATAATTCATGCGGTTAGCAAAAGAGGCTTGGAGTTATCGTTAGTTTTTCCGATGGATTTTTCACCTAAGGCCTGCCAAAAAAGCAGGAACACAAACTTAGGTACCAGGAAGGTAAACGACCGGCATCTTTAACGACACGCAAGGGTAAGCCAACGGTGGTTGATAAGGCGTCGGCAGGTATAGTAAATTGAGCTATGTTATTTTGAAAATCGATGGACTATAGCATGGTTATACTCGCGTATGGAGGATTCAAATTTTCCACTCCACTTTCAGGAAGCTAAACAACCGAACACCAATGAACTAATGAACGAGTGAACCAATGAACCAACAGGACGCAAAAAAGCCCTTGACTGTTTCCAGCAAGGGCTTGATTTAAGATTTGGCACCGACCTACTCTCCCACGTTTTACCGCAGTACCATCGGCTCTGGCGGGCTTGACTTCTCTGTTCGGAATGGGAAGAGGTAGACACCGCCGATATAGGCACCTGAATTTCTTTTAGATTTGAGTATTGAGATTTGAGTATTGAGATTGACTTGCGTCTTTATCTCATATCTCACATCTAATATCTCATATCTATGACATATTATTGAAAGAAGTAAGTAAATCAGAGAAAACAACAATATTGTATTGTTCGGTTATACGTACCACGTCAAACGTTTTACGTATAACCTATTATTACCTGCTATGAGAAAGCTTCGGGCAATTAGTATCACTCGGCTATGATGTCACCACCTTTATACCTATGACCTATCAACGTAGTAGTCTGCTACGACCCTCAATGGAAGTCTCATCTTGTGGCTAGTTTCGCACTTAGATGCTTTCAGCGCTTATCTATTCCCAACGTAGCTACTCTGCAATACAGCTGGCGCCATAACAGATTCACCAGAGGTTAGTCCAACCCGGTCCTCTCGTACTAAGGTCAGCCCCACTCAAACTTCCTGCGCCCACAACAGATAGGGACCGAACTGTCTCGCGACGTTCTGAACCCAGCTCGCGTGCCACTTTAATGAGCGAACAGCTCAACCCTTGGGACCTTCTCCAGCCCCAGGATGTGACGAGCCGACATCGAGGTGCCAAACCTCCCCGTCGATATGAGCTCTTGGGGGAGATCAGCCTGTTATCCCCAGCGTACCTTTTATCCTTTGAGCGATGGCCCTTCCATGCAGAACCACCGGATCACTATATCCGTCTTTCGACCCTGCTCGGCTTGTCTGCCTCACAGTCAAGCAAGCTTATGCTATTGCACTCCACGTACGGTTACCAAGCGTACTGAGCTTACCTTTGAAAGCCTCCGTTACCTTTTTGGAGGCGACCACCCCAGTCAAACTACCCGCCAAACAATGTCCTCCACAGTGCAGAGTTAGACACCAAATACAGAAAGGGTGGTATTTCAACGTTGACTAAATGACTCCTAGCGAAGCCACATCACAGTCTCCCACCTATCCTACACATCCTGTATCCGATATCAATGTTAAGTTGTAGTGAAGGTGCATGGGGTCTTTCCGTCCCGTTGCGGGTAACCGGCGTCTTCACCGATACCACAATTTCACCGAGCTCATGGCTGAGACAGCGCCCAGATCGTTACACCATTCGTGCAGGTCGGAACTTACCCGACAAGGAATTTCGCTACCTTAGGACCGTTATAGTTACGGCCGCCGTTTACCGGGGCTTCGATTCAATGCTTCGCCTTGCGACTAACATCCCCTCTTAACCTTCCGGCACCGGGCAGGTGTCAGGCCATATACGTCATCTTTCGATTTTGCATAGCCATGTGTTTTTGTTAAACAGTCGCCTGGGCCTTTTCACTGCGGCTTCCATTGCTGAAAGCGCCCCTTCTCCCGAAGTTACAGGGCCATTTTGCCGAGTTCCTTAGCCATGATTCACTCGAGCACCTTAGGATTCTCTCCTCGACTACCTGTGTCGGTTTACGGTACGGGTTTTTATAACCTGAAGCTTAGCGGGTTTTCTTGGAAGTCTGATTACCTGAACTATCACCTTGTCCGAAGATTCGGTGTACTATCAGCTTTCAGCAAGTCTTGCGTACTTAACTACAAAACCTATACCTACAGCCTTTAACGAACTATTCCGTCAGTTCGCGTCAGTGTCACTACTCCGTCACCGCATCGCAGTTATAAAAAGTACTGGAATATTAACCAGTTGTCCATCGGCTACGCCCTTCGGCTTCACCTTAGGCCCCGACTAACCCTGATCCGATTAGCGTTGATCAGGAAACCTTAGTCTTTCGGTGGGCGGGTTTCTCTCCCGCCTTATCGTTACTTATGCCTACATTTGCTTTTCTATTCCCTCCACAGTCGGTTGTCCCTCCTGCTTCGCCGGATAATAGAATGCTCCCCTACCAGATGCATTACTGCAAATCCATAGCTTCGGTATACTGCTTGATGCCCGTTTATTATCCATGCCCGATCGCTCGACTAGTGAGCTGTTACGCACTCTTTAAATGAATGGCTGCTTCCAAGCCAACATCCTAGCTGTCTGTGCAATCGGACCTCGTTAGTTCAACTTAGCAGTAATTTGGGGACCTTAGCTGATGGTCTGGGTTCTTTCCCTCTCGGCCCTGGACCTTAGCACCCAGAGCCTCACTCCAGCGTATATTATAAAGCATTCGGAGTTTATCTGGATTTGGTAGGATTTGACTCCCCCGCACCCAATTAGTAGCTCTACCTCTTTATAACTCAACCGCCAGGCTGTTCCTAAAAACATTTCGGGGAGTACGAGCTATTTCCCAGTTTGATTAGCCTTTCACCCCTACCCACAAATCATCCGGAAACTTTTCAACGTTTATCGGTTCGGTCCTCCAGTACCTGTTACGGCACCTTCAACCTGTCCATGGGTAGATCACAAGGTTTCGCGTCTACCTCCCCTGACTATACGCCCTATTCAGACTCGCTTTCGCTTCGGATCCGTGTCTTAAACACTTAACCTTGCCAGGAAAGAGTAACTCGTAGGCTCATTATGCAAAAGGCACGCCGTCACAGAACAAGTCTGCTCCGACCGCTTGTAAGTACACGGTTTCAGGTTCTATTTCACTCCCCTGTTCGGGGTTCTTTTCACCTTTCCCTCACGGTACTGGTTCACTATCGGTCTCTCAGGAGTATTTAGCCTTACCGGATGGTGCCGGCAGATTCCCACAAGGCGTCTCCGACCTCGCGGTACTCAGGATACCACTATCCTACTATTCATTACCCGTACGCAGCTGTCATGCTCTATGGCTGGGTTTCCCACCCCATTCCGGTTTTGTTTAGTTTTCATGTTGTGGTCCTACAACCCCAATTATGCCGTAACATAATTGGTTTGGGCTTCTTCCCTTTCGCTCGCCACTACTCAGGAAATCATTATTATTTTCTCTTCCTCTGCTTACTTAGATGTTTCAGTTCAGCAGGTTTGCGCATTTATGCAATTAGTCTTCAACTAATTAGGTTTCCCCATTCAGAAATCTGCGGATCAATTCATATTTGCTGATCCCCGCAGCTTATCGCAGCTTATCACGTCTTTCATCGCCTCTGAGAGCCAAGGCATCCCCCGTGTACCCTTTCTTACTTTCTTCTACTATACCGCCTTTTGCCCGGTATGTATGCTTTTTGATATGGTTGCCGTTCATCGGTTCACTCGTTCATTAGTTCATTGGTATTGCTACCTCTTTACCTTTGTCCTCGTAATCCTTTAAAGCCAACAACCGTCTCTATACTGTTGTCTTCTCTTTTTTATTACTTCTTCCAATATGTCAAAGAACGTTTTGCGTAATAGAGTCAAGATATTAGAATCAAGAATCAAGACCTATGTCTTTTCTCTTGTTTCTTTTCTCTTGCTTCTTTTCGCATCGTGGAGAATAACGGATTCGAACCGTTGACCCCCTGCGTGCAAGGCAGGTGCTCTAGCCAGCTGAGCTAATCCCCCTTAGATGAATGATTGAATTATTGAATGTCTGAATTATTGAATACTTCTATTCATTAATTCCATAATTATACAATTCAATAATTGCTTGTAGTCCCGAGCAGATTTGAACTGCTGACCCCTACATTATCAGTGTAGTGCTCTAACCAAACTGAGCTACAGGACTATTTTTAGTTTGCAGTTTTTAGTTTGCAGTTTGCAGTTCCTACTGCTTTGTAGTTAGCTCTTGTTGCCAACTGCTAACTGCTCTTTACTGCCCACTGTGAACTGCCAACTCTGTCCTCGCTCACCTTTCGGCTTCGCTCCACATAGATGGCTTCATCTTTTGGGTTTCCTTTTTGTGTTTAATTATTGAATGACTGAATTAGTGATTTACTGATTTGTTGTTTGTATTATATATAGCATATAACCTATTCAACTTAATCAACTAATCAAACTCAATCAACCAATTTTAAGAAATAATCATGTAGGTAACTTGTTACAATAACTAATGTATTGATACTGCTCCAGAAAGGAGGTATTCCAGCCACACCTTCCGGTACGGCTACCTTGTTACGACTTAGCCCCAGTTACCGACTTTACCCTAGGACGCTCCTTGCGGTTACGCACTTCAGGCACTTCCAGCTTCCATGGCTTGACGGGCGGTGTGTACAAGGCCCGGGAACGTATTCACCGCGTCATTGCTGATACGCGATTACTAGCGAATCCAACTTCACGGGGTCGAGTTGCAGACCCCGATCCGAACTGTGAATGGCTTTTGGAGATTGGCATCCTGTTGCCAGGTAGCTGCCCTCTGTACCATCCATTGTAGCACGTGTGTAGCCCCGGACGTAAGGGCCATGATGACTTGACGTCGTCCCCTCCTTCCTCTCTATTTGCATAGGCAGTCTGTTTAGAGTCCCCACCTTAACGTGCTGGCAACTAAACATAGGGGTTGCGCTCGTTGCGGGACTTAACCCAACACCTCACGGCACGAGCTGACGACAGCCATGCAGCACCTAGTTTCGTGTCCCGAAGGACTTGAGCGTCTCTGCTCAATTCACTAACTTTCAAGCCCGGGTAAGGTTCCTCGCGTATCATCGAATTAAACCACATGCTCCTCCGCTTGTGCGGGCCCCCGTCAATTCCTTTGAGTTTCACCCTTGCGGGCGTACTCCCCAGGTGGAATACTTAACGCTTTCGCTTAGACGCTGACCGTATATCGCCAACATCGAGTATTCATCGTTTAGGGCGTGGACTACCAGGGTATCTAATCCTGTTTGATCCCCACGCTTTCGTGCCTCAGTGTCAATCAAACCATAGTAAGCTGCCTTCGCAATTGGTGTTCTGTGACATATCTATGCATTTCACCGCTACTTGTCACATTCCGCCTACCTCTAGTTCATTCAAGCTCATCAGTATCAAAGGCACTGCGATAGTTAAGCTACCGTCTTTCACCCCTGACTTAATAAGCCACCTACGCACCCTTTAAACCCAATAAATCCGGATAACGCTTGGATCCTCCGTATTACCGCGGCTGCTGGCACGGAGTTAGCCGATCCTTATTCTTACCGTACATTCAGCCTGATTCACGAATCAGGGTTTATTCCGGTACAAAAGCAGTTTACAACCCGTAGGGCCGTCTTCCTGCACGCGGCATGGCTGGTTCAGGCTTCCGCCCATTGACCAATATTCCTTACTGCTGCCTCCCGTAGGAGTCTGGTCCGTGTCTCAGTACCAGTGTGGGGGGTCATCCTCTCAGATCCCCTAAACATCGTAGCCTTGGTAAGCCGTTACCTTACCAACTAGCTAATGTTCCGCATGCCCATCTTGTTCCTATAAATATTTGATTATAATACGATGCCATATCATAATGTTATGCGGTCTTAATCTCTCTTTCGAGAGGCTATCCCCCTGAACAAGGTAGGTTACATACGTGTTACGCACCCGTGCGCCACTCTCAAGGAAAGCAAGCTCTCCTATCCCGTCCGACTTGCATGTATTAGGCCTGCCGCTAGCGTTCATCCTGAGCCAGGATCAAACTCTCCATTGTAAAATGTCTCGTTTGTTCTCTGACCCTATTATTAATAATAGAATCTGTATATTTATTATATCTTTATACAGTATCTAACTTGTTTGTTATCATAACTCCCGTCTGCTTATCTTTCGACTCCCTTTCGGTTGTTACACTACATGATTTTCTATTTCTTAAAAGAACTTTCCCGCTTCATCATCCGAATCCGCTATATAATCTTCAGGATGTTAATCCTTCTAATTTGTCATTTTCATTACCGGAATCGCTCCGGCTTTTTAACTTTTTTTGCTTCGTAAAGCAACCCTCCGTTTGGGTCTGCAAAGGTAGAAACCTTTTTTACTTTTCCAAAACTTATTTTTTTATTTTTTTCTTTCGAAATTTCTAAGTTCTGAACCCGTTTCCTCCTGACTTTCGTCCTCCGTAGCGGGCTGCAAAGGTGCGAATTTTAATTTGATCCACCAAGTGAAAAATTCACTTTTTTAAATCTTTTTTTATTCGCTAACTTTTCAAAAAACAACACCCTTTTTACTGAGCGGCCACAAATGTACACAGAAAACCCCTTACCAACCAAGAGAAATTTTCAAATAATTAAAACAATTCCACAAGTAACTGTAAACTAACGTTAAATACACCCCGGCAGCGCCCCAATATCTTATAAACAATAGCATATATCGAATTTGTATATTTACAAAGTATATGAATGAGCAACAGTTCCCCGATAATTTCCTGCAAACCTTAAGCGCAGAAAATGGATTTGACCAGGAAAATTTTATCAAAGCACATCAAATTACTGATGCGCCTACCTCTATAAGGCTTAATCCTTTTAAACGTCCATCATTAAAAACAGATGAACGGGTGGCCTGGTGTAGCGATGGATTTTATTTAAACACCCGTCCATCCTTCACTTTCGACCCGCTTTTTCATGCCGGGTGCTATTATGTACAGGAGGCATCGTCTATGTTTACCGACCATATATTAAAACACATCCGCCCTAATATAGATGACACCATAAAAGTACTTGACCTTTGCGCTGCTCCGGGTGGCAAAAGCACACTCCTTAACTCGGCCATTAATGCCGAGGATTTGTTAGTTGCTAACGAAATTATTAAAACACGCGTACCTGTATTAACAGATAACCTTAGCCGTTGGGGCCAGGCAAACGTAATAGTGAGCAATAATGATCCGAAAGACATTGGCCGGCTAAAAAGCTTTTTCGATATTATCCTGGTTGATGCACCATGTTCGGGCTCGGGCATGTTTCGTAAAGATCCGCAGGCTATGAACGAGTGGTCGGAAGCCAATGTGGAATTGTGCCACCAGCGGCAGGAACGGATTCTGGCCGATATACTCCCGGCCTTAAAAGAAGATGGATACCTTATATATAGTACCTGCTCCTACTCGCACCAGGAAAACGAAGATATACTGGATTGGCTTTGCCTTGAATTTGATTTGGAAAGCATCCGTATACCTATATATAAGGAGTGGGGTATTGTAGAAACGCAATCACCCGATAAAAAGGCCTGGGGATATCGCTTTTATCCGGGCAAGGTTAAGGGTGAGGGGCTATTTGCATCGTGCCTTAAAAAGAAAACCAACACCGGCGAACTGGGCACCTTTAAAAACAACATCCATCAAAAAATAAGCAGTAAAGAAATTGACCAGGTGAAAGCATACGTTAACAAACCGGACGACTACTATTATTTTAAAGTGAACGAAGATTGGCTGGCGATTAACCGCGCGCATAAAGAAAGTTTGAATATTTTACAGCGTCACCTTTACCTCAAAAAATCGGGGGTGAGAGTTGGTAAGTTAATGGGGAAAGATTTAATACCCGACCATGAGCTGGCTTTAAGTACTATTATTAATAAAGACGCGGTTTTACAAACAGAACTTACCTACGACCAGGCTATTCAGTATCTGCGCCGGGATAACATCGACCTAAACCCTACCGAAAAGGGATGGAGCCTGATGAACTACGAGGGACAAGCCTTAGGATGGGCTAAGCTATTGCCCAATAGGATCAATAATTATTATCCTAAAGAGATCAGGATATTTTCGAGCCCAAGCCCCCCGGCCCCCTGAAGGGGGAGTTTTTTGATTGGGCTACAATTTTAGAAAATAATATTGTGAGCTCTCATGCAACTTTCAGCATTCGGATAAATGGTGGCATCTTGGATAGCAAAATCTATCGAACACTCGCTTTTATTAAGATGCTTACCCTTTTTATCAACCAAATTATCCGTTTTTTCCAAGAGGTTAAAGTCGCTATCAAAATACTTTTTTACGGTTTCATAAGCTACTTCATCATTAGCCAAGCAATCATTAAAAGCACTTGCATGCCTTTCAAATAAAAAAGTGTTTCCTTCCGGATCAAAATAATGATTGTGTTCTACATTCCAATCCCCACTCTCACTAACTGGCGATGAGTAAATCAGAATAACGTTATTTGAACTATCCTTTAAAACATTGTAAGCATATTCTGTTTCATCAGGCCATTTATCGTTAACTACTTTTATCAATTGAGTTTTCCCCGGAACCTTAGCAAAAACAACCATCGCGTTTTTATGCTTGAGCGAGTACTCCTCAATCCAATCACGACGATGTCTTAATTCTGATAAAGTATAATGACGTTTTGGATGACCGCAAGATAATATGAATAAACAGAATAAAAGGTAAAGGTATTTCATGCCTATATAGCCAAGATAATGTAGGAGAACCAAACTTCAAAACTCCAAATCCCCATTTAGGAGTTAGGGGCCTTTAATATTGCCCTATGGATAATAACACCAGTGTACATGCATACTCTGTTTCAATTCCTTTTTCGTTGGCCATGCGCCTGAGTTCAGAATTTTCGGTACCGGGATTAAATATAATACGTTTGGGGTGTGTATTCAAAATATAATCGTACAGTGGTGGCTGGTTTTGAGGGCCAACATACAAAGTAACGGTATCTATATCATTATGAATGGTTTCGGGCTTCTCGATAGGCACACCGGCAACCTCGCCTGTTTTTATGCCTACATTAACTATGCTATGCCCATGACCAACCAACCTGTTGGCTGCAAGATTTGCGTACCGGCCGGTATCGGGCGTTGCTCCTAATATGAGTGTCTTTTTATCAGCCATTGATTATCCTGTTTAATAAAGCAATCTGGCCGGAGTGGTAAATATGATGCTGGATAAGTCCGTTAATCAATTCTTCATAGCTCACACCTGTTCCCATCTCGCGGTTCCGTTCGTCTTTTATTGGCTCACCCCATTGTTCCTGCGGGAAGTTCTGGATAACACCAATCAAATTTACGTTCACCAGCTTTAAATCATCAACATAGTTTTGCCATTTTTGTTCGTCGGGCGCGCCGGTTTCGGGCCAGTCGCCACTGGTGGGGATGCCGGCGGTAAGGCCATTCATCCTGTCCATCACCTCCTCTGTCCAGGCTATCATGTGTAAAACAATTTCGGCTATATTATGGACAGAGCCGGGCGGCTTTTCGTATGCAGCCTCAAAGCTGATACTTTCTACTATATCATAAACAGGCGAACCATACCAGGCATCGCCCGATAGTATCTTCTGCAATTCGGTACTCAATTTTTCGGAAATTGTCATGCTAATATTTTTAAAGCGGCCAGCGCGCAGTTAACACCATCAATAGCAGCAGAAATAATGCCACCGGCATAACCAGCCCCTTCGCCACACGGAAATAATCCTTTAACTTGTGGGTGCTGCAAAGTTTCTTTATCCCTGGGAATTTTTACCGGCGATGATGTGCGCGATTCTACCCCCACCAAAATCGCCTCGTTGGTATAATAGCCCTTCATCTTCCGGCCGAAAGCGGGCAAGGCCTTCTGCAAACGTTTATGAATCCAACCGGGCAACACCTCCTTAAGTTCGGTACTCTTTGTGCCCGGCAGGTAGGAGTTTACGGGCAGATCATTTGACAAACGCCCTTCCACAAAATCGACCATACGCTGGCCCGGCGCAACCAGGCTGCCGCCGCCAGCTTTAAAAGCGGCGCGCTCCACCTCATGCTGAAAGTTGAGCATCTTGAATGGATCGCCGTCATCGCCGGCCACATCTTCCATATTAATTTGTACTACCGTGCCTGAATTTGCAAATGGGTTATTCCGTTTTGACGGGCTCCAGCCGTTTACCACAATTTCGTTTTCGGCGGTTGCACAGGGAGCAATAATACCGCCTGGGCACATGCAGAAGGAGAATACGCCTCTATCGTCCACCTGCTCAACCAAATTATAATAGGATGGCGGCAAATCCGGACCACGGTTTTCGCAATGGTATTGGGCGCGGTCAATTATTTCCTGCGGATGCTCTATGCGTACACCCAAAGCAAATGGCTTGGCTTCTATCAGTATATTTTGATGATGCAGCATTTCAAACACATCCCTTGCCGAGTGGCCCGTTGCCAGGATCACGGCATCGGCGGTCATTTTTTCGCCGCTGGCCAGTTTTACGCCTTTTATTTTGCCAAACTCAACCAGTAAGGCTGTCACTTTAGTATCAAACAAAAACTCGCCGCCTGCATTCAATATCGTTTCGCGCATAGCGGTAATAATCTGGGGCAGCTTGTTGGTACCAATATGCGGGCGGGCATCTATTAATATATCTTCATCTGCCCCATGGGCAACAAACATTTTAAGCACCTGGTTTACATCGCCGCGCTTGGTAGATCGGGTGTACAACTTACCATCAGAGTAGGTACCTGCCCCACCCTCGCCAAAGCAATAATTTGATTCGGGGTTAACCAGGCCTTGTTTATTAATATTGGCCAAATCGCGCCTGCGTTGTTTAACATCTTTGCCCCGCTCCAGGATCACGGGTTTTAATCCCAGCTCAATGCATTGCAATGCAGCAAATATGCCCGCCGGGCCAGCACCTACTATGATAACAGGGCGGCCAAACTGCACGTCGGGATAGTTTATGGTAAAAATTTCGGGATTATACGGTTCATCAATAAACACCTGCACCATCATGCGGTAAACCACTTTACGGCCACGAGCATCGATAGATCGTTTTAACACTTTTACGGCCGATAACTTTTGAGGCTGCATATTTAGGGCTGCCGCGGCAAGGCGTTTAATCACTATCTCATCTTCATGTTGCCCGGGAGGGCATACTATTTCAATTTCTTTTGTCATACGGTCGCCGGGTTTTTATCCCGGATTAGGGCAAAGGTAAGAAAAACGCGGCCAAGCCCCCTCTAAATCTCCCCCTAAAGGGGGAGACTTTTTGATATCCTTTTTAGAGCCTAATTCATTTGATTACCCCTACCAAAGAAGAGGCGTTAATTATACAGGTTTGGATACGGGCTAAATTGTCCCCACAAGATGCCAGGGCAAACGCATCTAATTGGGTTAACATAACTTAACACATTTCAAATATATTTTTTATAAATATTTGATCATCAATGTTTTATATTTTATCATGGTTAACATTAAACTGATTGCACAATTTAGACGCATCCAAATATTTGTTGGTGTTGTTGGCCAACACAAGTCCCTTTGACACCTGGATCATTTAACCGGGATCAGCCAATAAAAACAAGGTACCGTTTGATGCTTATATCTTCCCGGCGCTATAAGCTTATTCAATTAGCTATAATTAAATAACAGCTTATCACCGTTAACTATTTAGATGCGTACAGACTTATTTTATATTTGAAACAAAATGCATGAATTTGCCATGGATATTGACTTTTCCTTGATTCTACACCCACATGGTTGGTCAACGTTTTTGCTTAATATTGACCGAAAGGCCTATGAGATAGAAATTTCCGGGGCGTTAAGCGATCCTTTTTATGATTTTACCAGTTTGCTATTGTCATTATTAAATAATGAAGAAGAAGTTACCATTAAATGGCTACGCGAACCTGGAGGCACTAAGGTCCACATTGTTAGAAATAAAATCAAGCGTCGTTTACTCGATGTGAAAATTATTGATTTTGATTATGACCTTGCAACCGGAGTTATATCCAATAAATCAGAACTGGTAAGCTTTGAAATCAAACAAAAACAGTTTCTGACTATTGGGTTTTATCAATTGAAAAAGACCTATTATTTACTCCAGGAAAAAAACTTTGCAAAGTACAGGAAAAGCGAATTCCCTTATGATCTCTACGACGAATTAACGAAGAGAATAGCAGTTGATCTCCCCGGGTTATGATACCCCAGTTTATTGCCCTTTATTCTTAATGTATCACCAACCATCGTTCCCCCTTCAGGGGGTTAGGGAGCTTTGTGTTCGCCTGTGCGTATCAACCGTCCGCTAACGAACAGTTTTAAAATAGCTCAAATTTATAAATATTTAATAATCAATTAATTACAAAATGGCACTTGGATTGGCATAGGCTTCACAAATAAACAAACAATACAATGACTACTGCCGACGAACGTTTACAGACAATTTGGGAAGGATGCTTACGCAACGAACGTAAAAGCCAGGAACAATTTTACAAACTATTTGCATCGCGGATGCTGGCTGTTTGCATGCGCTATGCTACCGATAAAGACGAAGCACAGGATATACTGCAAGAGGGTTTCATAAAAATATTCAGGAACATGCAAAACTACCGTGGCGATGGCAGCCTGGAAGGTTGGGTGCGCCGTATTATGGTGCACGCGGCTATTTCGCGCTACCGCAAGTTACGCCCCGTTGTGTTGGTTGAGGATTTTGCTGCCGATAGTGATATGCCTATCAGCAAAGCTTATAATGATAATGAACTTGAGGCAAAGGATTTGATGAAACTGATTCAAAAACTGCCTAAAACTTATCGCTCGGTATTTAATATGTACGCCATTGAGGGCTATTCGCACCAGGAAATTGGCACATCGCTGGGGATGAGTGAATTGCTGTCGCGTACAACTTTACACCGTGCACGCACTGCCTTAAAAGAAATGATTAGTAAACTGACTACCCGCGAGGAGCATTGCTACGCGTAAAAAGCTCCAGCCTCACCCTGCCCTCTCCAAAGGAGAGGGTTCTGATTAGCGGGGTGGCCAATCAGGCAAAATAAAATTAGTTCCCGGTTCCCCATTCTGAACTGCCATAACCTTCGCGGGCTTTCCAGTTATATTTAATATCTAAAGCTTTCCAGGTTTCAGCTTTCCGGGTGGCTATCATCACAATCTTCTCGGCTGCCAACGCATCGTCATTGGTAATGGTGTCTATAGCGGTTATTTCATAGTCGCCCGAATCCAGTTTTCTTGAAGTGATGTTCAATCGCGGCCTCGCATCGGTTTCACTGTAATACTGCCGGTACTGGTAATAAGCTTTAATCAGTTCGTCGGATGTTTTAATATCCTTTCGTTTCGCGATCGTATCATTAAACTTATCCGGCGGAATCTGCTTAAAAGATTCGGCGCATGAACCAAAGACCATCAGCATGCATAATACACCTAAAGTTACTCTCCAATTCATACGCCGAAGCCGTTAAAAAGTATCATTTTCAAATCTTCAAATACTCAAATTTTCAAATTCGCTTCATCTGCACATCTGAAAATCTACACATCTGCACATCTACTTATGCTTGCTGCTCATATAGTAAGTAATCTCGCCGCCATTCATGATATCGGCATGGCTAATAAATAAACCATCCAGGGGTTTACCATTCAGCGTTATTTTTTGTACATACACGTTTTTGGCACCCTGATTTTTTACGTTAATGGTGAATTTTTTGCCATTATCCAAATTGATAACGCCACCATTCACGGCCGGGCTACCTATTGAATACTGATCAGATCCAGGTGCTACCGGGTAAAACCCCAGCGTGCTGAAAATGTACCAGGCGCTCATCTGGCCGGTATCATCGTTACCGCCCAAACCATCCGGGGTTGGTTTGTACATACGTGGCAATATCATCCTTATGCGTTCCTGTGTTTTCCAGGGCTTATCTGTCCAGTTATATAAATAAGCTACGTGGTGCGATGGTTCGTTACCATGTACATAGTTGCCAATGATGCCATCGCGGGTGATATCTTCCGTTTCGGCAAAGTATTTATCGGGCAGGTTCATGGTAAACAGCGAATCCAGGTAACCTACAAAACGTTTGTTGCCGCCCATCAGCGCTATCAGGCCTTTAGGATCCTGTGGCGCAAACAGGGTATAGTTCCAACTGTTGCCTTCAATAAATCCTTCATTGATGGTGCTCAGTGGGTCAAACTTTTGGCGGAAACTGCCATCGGCCAGCCGGGGGCGCATAAAGCCCGCGGCCTTATCATATACATTTTTATAATTTTCTGATCGTTTGATAAATTCGTTATAAACATCCATACGGTTTAGCTTTTTAGCCATTTGGGCAATGGCCCAGTCGTCAAAAGCATACTCCAGGGTTGATGATACCGATACGCCGCTTTTTTCATCGGGGATGTAACCTTTATCCATGTAGTCGCCTATACCTTCATAATCGCGGTGCTTTGCAGTGGCTACGCAGGCATCCAGCGCCTTGTTGGCATCAAAGTTTACATTTCCCTTTACAACGGCGTCGGCCAGTACGGCTACACTGTGGTACCCGCTCATACACCAATTCTCGTTACCTGAGTTTGACCAGATGGGCAGCATATGCTCCGGACTTTGGTCAAAATGGGCTAGCATGCTTTGCACCATATCCGCATTCCTTTTGGGTTCAATAATATTGAACAGCGGGTGCAGCGCCCGGTAGGTATCCCAAAGCGAAAAAGTGGTATAATTGGTAAATCCTTCCGCCTTGTGTACATTTTGATCAAGGCCCTTATATTGCCCGTCGGCATCCATATATACCGTAGGGTTAATCATAGCATGGTACATAGCGGTATAAAAGTTCTCTTTTATTTCCTTATTACCGGCTATCTCTATCTTATGCAGTTCGGCTTCCCATAATTGCTGGCCGTCGGCTTTTACTTTTTCAAAATCCCAGCCAGGTATCTCGGTTTGCATATTGTTCAGCGCACCAGCCATACTCACCGGCGATAAAGCAAACTTGATCTTTATTTTTTCGCCCTCCTCGGTTTTAAAATCAAAGTAAGCCCTTATTTGCTTGCCCGCAATTTCGGGGAAGTTTTTCACCCGGTTAAATTTGCCCCAAAAGCCACCATATACTTCGCGCTGATCGTACTTTTTGTAGCCATGCTGAAAGAATGCCTTTGAAAAACTCATGGCAAAATATAACGACCGGGTGCGAGCCCAGCCATTGGTTTGGCGGAAACCTACAACGGTGCTATCATTAACGACCCTTAAATAAGTCCACACATTTTTATCCGGGTAGTTGTAAATCCCCGCCATCAAATCTAATATGATATGCGATTGATCGGATTTAGGGAACGTGTACTGGTGAAAACCAACACGCGCACTGGTGGTCATCTCGGCCAAAATATTGCTTTCGTCCAGTTTTACTTTGTAATAGTTGGCCTGGCTCACTTCGTTCTTGTGCGAAAATGCCGAGCGGTAACCGCTGCCTGGTTTATCAGCCGTGCCGGGATTAAGCTTTAATGCGCCAACGGTTGGCATTATTAAAAAGTCGCCCAGGTCTGAGTGGCCGGTACCGCTAAAATGGGTATGGCTAAAGCCAACTATGGTTTTATCATCGTATTGGTAACCGGCGCAGTATTTATATACATCGGGGTTGTATTTGCCGTTCAACTCGTAGCTGGGAGTATCAGTCTCCGGGCTCAATTGTACCATTCCAAAGGGAACTGTTGCGCCCGGGTATACGTGCCCCATACGCTGGGTACCTATAATAGGGTTTACGTATGGTACTAATTTTTCGGCAACGTTGGTTTGTGCGGCTGCACCAAGCGAAATACATGTAAAAAAAAGGCAGAGTGTTTTCTTCATTTTGTGGGTCAGTGTCAACAGGTAAAAAGTATATTAAGCTTCAAATATAGGCTATAACAGTTAAATGTTTCGCTTACAGTAATAAAAACTGTACCTTGACATAATGTCACTAAACCATACCAATTGTAACAACGGTATGCGTTTTGTAATCTAAATCAAAAACACACCTGTAAAACAACTTCAACCTATGAAAAAGTTACTTTCAGTAATATTAATTGCAGTAGCAGCCATGAGCTTAAGTTCATGCAGCTATAACAGCATGGTTAAGCTCGATGAAACCGTTAAAGCTAAATGGGGTACCGTACAAAGCGATTACCAGCGCCGCAGCGATCTGATACCCAATCTGGTTAATACGGTTAAAGGCGCCGCTAACTTTGAAAAAAGCACATTAACCGCAGTAATAGAAGCCCGCGCTAAAGCAACATCGGTGCAGGTTGATCCTACAAAACTTACGCCCGAATCTATCAAAGCGTTCCAGTCATCGCAGGGCGAGTTAAGTTCGGCCATTGGCAGGCTGTTGGTTGTAACAGAAAAATATCCGGATTTAAAGGCGAACGAAAACTTTCGTGACCTATCCGTTCAGCTGGAAGGCACCGAAAACAGGATCAACGTATCCCGTAAGGATTTTAACGATGCTGTAATGGAATATAATTCTAAAATCCGTTCGTTCCCGGCCAACATTACCGCCAAAATGTTTGGCTTCTCCGAAAAAGGATATTTCACCGCCGAACCCGGAAGCGAGAAAGCACCGAAGGTGGAATTTAACTAATTATTGAATGACTGAATTATTGAATTATTGATTTGAGCTGCAATCCTCGATTTCATGCATCGATACACAACTGAAAATCATCAATTAAACTATAATTCATCAACTCAATAATTTTTCCCATTCAATAATTCAATAATTAAAATGGTATTTAACGAAGAAGAACAGCAACGCATCCGTAAAGCTATTGAACAGGCCGAAAACCGCAGCAGTGGCGAGATACGAGTTTGTATCGAAAAAAAATGCAGCGAGGATGTGCTTGACCGGGCAGCTAAATATTTTTTTCAGCTAAATATGCATAAAACAGCCCTCAGGCATGGGGTGTTGATATATGTGGCCACTGTTGACCGGAAGTTTGCCATTATTGGCGATGCCGGCATTAACCAGGTTGTGCCTGCCGATTTTTGGGATACAACCAAAGAGGATATGCTGCAGCATTTTAAATACGGCGATATTGTTGAAGGTATTGTAACCGGCCTGCAAATTGCCGGCGAACAACTGCAAAAATACTTCCCGCACCATGCAGGTGATGTTAACGAACTGCCCGATGATATTGCCTTTATGGATGGCGAATAAACTATAAACCCCATGTTTAAAAAACTCACTGTATTTTTTAGCCTGCTGTTTTGCTCCGCGATGGCGTTCGCACAGGATTTTCCGGAACGGTCGGCCACGCTGGTTACCGATTATACCAATACTTTATCGGCCGATGATAAGCAAAAGCTGGAAAGCAAACTGGTTGCTTTTAACGATTCTACATCAACCCAGGTAGCTGTGGTAATTATGAAATCAACCGGCAGTTACGACATTAACGACTATGGGCAGCAACTGCTGCGCAAGTGGGGTATTGGCCAAAAAGAAAAGAACAACGGCATCCTGGTAATTGTTGCTATAAACGACCGTAAAATGGCCATCCAAACGGGTTATGGCGCCGAAGGACCATTGCCCGATGTGCTCACCCAGCGCATTATACAGGATGATATGAAGCCCCATTTTAAAGCGGGCGACTATTATGGCGGACTGGATGCTGCAACCACTGATATTATAAAAGCCACCAAAGGCGAATTCAAGGCCGAACCACAGGAAAACGACCAAAGCACCGGCGGAGATGGTGCAGGTATCATCATCCTGATTGTGATAGTAGTTGTTATATTAATCATCATATTTCGTAACCGCGGCGGTGGTGGCGGCCGGCAAATTATCGACCGCAGGGGTGGCGCAAGCCCTTTCTGGTGGTTTTTAGCCGGAAGCATGCTTGGCGGCAGTGGCCGTAGCAGCGGAAGCGACTGGGGCGGTTTCTCCGGAGGAAGCGGAGGCGGTGGTGGTGGCTTTGGCGGTTTCGGCGGCGGCAGTGGCGGCGGCGGTGGATCAAGCGGCAGCTGGTAGGTTTTAATTATTGATTTAGTGAATGACTGAATTATTGATTTGAGCTGCAATTTATTTATTGAATTATTAAACTCATGTATAGGAAAGACTATATACTAACCGAATTAGAAAAAATGGCTTTGGTTATTGCCCGGCTGTTGGGTTTTAAGGAGGCTGGTAAAACCGATGAGTTTATAAAACTTGCTGATAGCACACTTTTAAATGAGTACAATATTAAGCTTCATGAAATACTTGAGCTTGACATTGATGCTTTTAAGTTATTGCTTGAAAATGAAAATTACAGTGCCGACAAACTGGATGCCTTAGCGCAATTACTATACATTTATAGCCTGCCCTTTACAGCAAATGCCGAACTTTTGCTTTCATTTAAAAAGATTTTGTTAGTTTACGATGTGCTGGAGCAACAATATCACCGGCAATCATTTGAAAACATTAACAAGCGTAATACCATCTATCAATTTCTACAAACAAACTATGAGTAAGGATTTAACCTGGAAACTACTATCATCTACTTACATACATAAAGGCCCATGGGCTACGTTACGGGTTGACCGCTGCGAAATGCCTGATAAACGAATTGTTGAAGACTACTATGTTTTAGAATACCCAAGCTGGGTTAATGCGGTAGCGGTAACCGAAGACAATAAAATATTAATGGTAACGCAATACCGCCATGCTGCCGATATTATTTCGCTCGAAATTCCGGGAGGCGTGGTTGACCCCGGGGAAGAACCCGTCCATGCCATCCGCCGCGAACTGCTGGAAGAAACCGGCTACCAGTTTGATGAATTTGAACTGATTTGTACCGTATACGGCAACCCATCAACCGCCAATAACCAAACCTTTACCTATTTTACCAAAGGAGGTAAAAAAGTACAGGGACAGGAATTGGATGATCATGAAGAGCTTATTGTAGAAGAGTATACTATCGAAGAGATAAAACAATTGCTGCTTGATAATAAAATAAAACAAGCCATGCATTGCTCAGGCTTGTTTTATGGGATGTTAAAACTCGGAGCGCTTTAATTAAGGCATTACTTATAGTTTAAAGGTCAAAGTAACTCTCCAAAGTAAGGAATTGAATTTCTTCCTTTATACCGTCAACATCTCTGTTAACAGGCAGGTAGTGCATAGTTATTTGCCTGTTAATGTTGACTCGGAAGTTAATCTCTTTACTACCGTTAGACATCTCAAATGTTTCGCCGTCAATCCATTTACACGTCTTTAGTAACAGGCTATAGAATAGCCAGCCCGGTATTGTTTTAAACAATGGAATTTCATTGATAACAATATCCTTTTTATTTAGGAAAATGATATTTACTGAAGTATAATCAATAAGAAAATCTGCTTTTACCGTGGCTTTAATACTTCGGTTTCTGTTTTGTTTTGGCCCACCGAATAAAATGTGGGTCAAAACAAAATCATCATCCAGTATTTTTTTGTATCCAATATTTAACTGTTCTACATCTAAGTTGAGGTGTTGGTAAACAAGCATTAAGCATTTATAAGTTCTATCAGCTAATAATGCAATCTTTCCATGCAAATCAGCCGTATCGAATAAGTCAAATGGAAATGTTTCCACGATCGTTAAAATGCTATCGAGTCCCCCTATCAGCAATGCATCATCATGGTTGGCGAAGTCAATATTTACTTTTCTTATTCCCTTTACGATAATCGGTGGCAATTTGAAAGTAAACAGGTTACCTACCAGGTTGGAACATCGTACAAAATCTATCGGCTCCTCCACCGATCTGCGGTTAATTTGCACCCATAATCTCTTCTCTCTCATCTATTCTTTTATGAAGATCATTCCGGGCAATTACCTTTCCTACGGGTATCAACAACATAAATAATTTTCCAGCCCGCCGCGGTACGCATGAGTTGGAAAACATCAACCCCGCAATGGCTAAAGGTTTTGCCCAGGTAAAATTTGTAAGGTGTCCAAACGCTGGCCAGGTCGCCATCTATTTTTATGTCGTTAAAGGTTATCTGCTCATCCCATATTTCTTTGTGCGGCGTGCCTACGGCTTTTATAAAATCATTGGGGTTTTCCACCTCGAGCTCAACAGTGCCATCCTTTTTATTGGCTACACCTTCAAAAACAATATTTTTATGAAAAGTCGAACGCAACATGGTGCTATCGCCTTTGCGCATAGCATCAAACATGGTGTTAATGGTTTGTTTTACGGCCTCATTATCAGTTTGCTGTGCAAAGGTTTTAAAGGATCCAAAAAGGATGATGCTTAAAAAGAATATCTTTTTCATGTGATGGGATTTGATGACAATTTAGGTAAATTTGTATATGCAGCCAATTGATTATAAAGAATATCTTGAATTTAACCCCGAAATAAGGTTTGGCAAACCAGTTATTAAGGGTACGCGAATTTCTGTATATGATGTTTTGCAATGGCTGGCATCTGGCTTGAGTTATGAGGAAATTCTAAGCGATTTCCCACAACTAACATCCGAAGCCATATTTGCATGCCTTGCTTATGCAGCTAACAAAGAGCGAATAATTAAAGTGGCATGATACGGCTCATCGCTGACGAAAATATTTCATGGCGTTTAAAGAAACTCTTATCAGATTGGGAGATTCTCCCTACAAATGAAATCCGGGCAAACCACCGTTTAAGCGATTTTATGATCTGGCAATTCGCTAAAACAAACAACTACACAATTTTAACTTTTGACGAGGATTTTTGCGAATTACAAAATCTTTACTCCCATCCTCCTAAAGTAATTTGGTTGCGCACCGGCAACGTTGGAACTCAAAAGATCGCTGAATTATTAATTCTTCTAAAACAAGACATTAATCAATTTTTATCGAACGATGACTTGGGCATCTATGAAGTATATCTATACTAAATGTTATAGCGTTAGAATTCCCTTTTTTACGGCCTCTTCTTACTTCAGAATTTTCAAAATTTTATCAGCCCCCACATTACAAATTATACTGCAATATAAACTTGGTAAGCTCCACGGGATTTTTCAGGTTTAGCTTTTGCATAATGTTTTTTCGGTGGGTTTCAACCGTATAAATGCTCAGGTGCAGGTGGTTGGCCATTTGCTGGTTGGTATAATCCTGCTTAATAAACTGCAGTAGTTCGGTTTCCCGTTTTGTAAGCTGGAATTGCTTTAAAAATGGATCGGTGTCATCAAATGTTGAGTTAACAACCGGCGGCTTGTACGGAAAGCATTGCTGCCCCTGGGCTACCAGGCGCATTACCCGCAACAGCTCATCTTTTTCGGTATTTTTAAACAGGTAACCATCGGCGCCGGTGGCCTTTGCCTTTTCAATCAGGTGCTCTTCGTTATAGGTAGATAGCATCACCACCTTAATTTTTGGATAGTAAGCTTTTATCCGTTTAAGTACTTCGAAGCCATTAATGCCCGGCATATTAATATCAAGCAGCACAAGTGTGGGCGTATGGGTATGTAACAACCCCAACACCTCTTTGCCGTTGGCCGCTATATTCATAATCTCGATATCCGGCTCATTTTGCAACAGCATGCTAAGCCCGTTTATAAATAATGTATGATCATCTGCTATGATCACTGATAGTTTTTCAGTTGTCATTTCCATCGTACTAATTACTTGTAAACCTATGTTTTATTACGGCTTTAAAAAATACCAACAGCTTTGTATTGTGTGCCTTGCAGCCGTCCCATAAAATTGTATCGTTAAAAACAACCAAAAAAAGCCGCAAAAAGCAACGCTGCAGAAACCGGCAAAGGGCCGTATTAAACGGTACAATATACATAAACAGCTAACACATTTTAAACCCCATAACCATGGAATATATCCTTGTAACAATAGCCATAATGCTCATATGCATCACAGCGCTTACACGGCAAAATAAAAACACCTATTAAACGCAATACCTATGAAAAACTTTATCTCCACACTTTTAACAATGCTTTTTTACATTGCCGCCTATGCCCAGCAAATCAATACCGAAAGCCCGGTAACCGGCAATGCCGCACAGTTTGTTTCGCCCATATCCGTACAGGTACTTGTTGGCAGCCAGGGCATAGGCGCCGACGTAAAATATGGGTTTTTACCCAGACTATCGGGTCGGCTTGGTTTTGGCATCATCCCGGTAAGCAAAAATAAAGACTTCCATTTCTTTGGCTTCGCGGTACAGGGCCAGTTTTCAACCAGTTTCTCCAATGTTCATTTACTGGCCGATTATTCACCTTTTAATACCAACAGCATCCGCCTGGTTGGCGGCGCCTCATACATTACACAAGGCAAGGCAACTGCTCTTATTTCGCCCATGGGCGGATATAACATCGGGAGCCAATCGCTCACCAAAGACCAGATTGGTGTGCTGCAGGCCGATGTAACCTGGAAAGGCGTGGCGCCTTACCTTGGCATTGCCCTTTTTAAAGGATTCCCCGGGCAGCTTTTAAATGTAAACGTTGATGTTGGCAGCTATTACTTATCCAGCCCCGGCACGTCATTTACGGGTACAAAGCTGCTATCAGATAACGACGCTAATAACATACAGTTCAATAAAAACATGCAGGGCTACCGATGGATGCCTGTTGTTCAGCTCAATTTTAATTTACGAATCAGATAAAATATCACCATGAAAAACACCTTTAAACTACACTCACAAATTGGCCCGGCAAAACAGGGCGGCGCATTTATTAATATTTTTTTAATGATAGCGTGCCTGGTATTGGTACTAACCTTAAATAGTTGCCGAAAACCTAATGAGGGCATAGCGCTCACCATTAACGAAACCACGCTTACCAAAGCGCCTGTATTATTGCGTTTTGCCAATGCCAACGCAACTTCAAGCAATCAGCCCGGCGATTTTGATGTTAAAATAACCGGCAAGGATGCCGCGCTGGTGCAAATGGACGGAGGCTCGACCAGCGATTTTAAGGCATCGCATGGTTTTTTACCCCTGTCGCTTACCGCCAATGCAGCACCCTCGGCTTCGTCGCCGGTAACATTCAATGTATCTGCCGATATTCCGGGCTATGCGCCCATCACCCAAACCGTTACCATTACCACAGATAGCGCGAAAATTGTTGATGTTGGCGTGGTTGAATACGCCAACCCTCCCGCGGGCACATCTGTTTTGGCATCCACAACACCTTTAGCAAACGGTGTATCGGCAGGTGCAACCCTTAACCTGCCACAACGGTCGGGTATGGTTGAAACCGCGCAGGTTAAAATATTACCCGGCACACAAATGCTTGATGCAGATGGCTCGGCTATAAACGCATCACAGCTAACATCAAATATTGTTGATTTCAGCGCCGTTTCTACCACTTCGTACGGAGCGTTCCCCGGGGGCTTTAGCCCTACCAACGTTATCGATAAGGCAGGCAACCAGGTTAATGGTGGTAATGCCATCAACTTTGTATCGGCCGGTTTGTTATCCATTAAAATGTCGGCTGCAGGTACACAGGTAAGGCATTTTTCGCAGCCCATACAGGTGAGCATGAAGTTGAATCCTAACACCACAAACTTTATTACCGGCAATAATATTAAAGCCGGAGACACCGTGCCGCTATGGAGCCTTACCGAAGAAACCGGGCAATGGAAAAGCGAGGGCGATGTTACCATAGCCAATGATGGCAACGGCAACCTTACAGCCAATTTTGAAACATCGCATCTGTGCTGCTTTAACCTTGATTGGAGTTGGGCGGTAGCCGGGCACCCATACGGCACTTGTTTTACACCGCTTACCGTACGCATTCATTGCGGCGCAGGCAACAGCGGTGTTTATGATGTAACCATAGTTACACCAAACAACCAATACCTGGCCGGCGCCCATGGCGAATTTGTACACGATGGCGATGTGGTAGTATTTCCGTATGTGCCCAGCATTGCGCAATGTAAGGTTGTTATCAGCAGTTTTAACTTATACCTTAACCCGCGGCTACCTATACTTGCCGAAACCGGCTTGTTTAATCCATGCAGCCAGGGTTCTGTCGATTTAAATTTTGGCAGCCCGGCTACGCCGTCGCTCATCAATGTTACCCTTAATATGCAGGGCTTTTGCAGCAATAAAAACATCAACCTGCTGCCTTCGGGATGGTTTTTCCTTTACGATATTGGCGCGGCGCAGCTTAATCAAAACGCATGGACTTACGCCTACGTAAGCCGTGGCGTTATCCAGTATGCTTTTGGCACCGGCATTACCGGCAGCAGGGGCAAATACAGCATCAAATTATTTAATGGCGACCAATATTATATGTACGCCTACAACAGCTACTTGTGGTACCAATCATCGGTGTTTACCATGGCACCCCGAAACTTCACTTTACCATCAGCAAGCGGCATCAATGGCACCGCTATTTATGATGTAGGCAGCAATACGTTAAACATCACCGCTAAATTTAGCGTGCGCTGTCATTAAAAGAAATTGGCCGTTAGGTTAATAATTAGGGGAGAAGCCCCGTCAATAGCAATATTGCGGGGCTTTATTGTTTTTTATTAAATTTAAGAATGTCAAATAAAATGATGCTGTTTGAAGTCTCTGAATCTGATTACCATGTTTTAAGGTCTCGTCTTAACTATAGCTACCCCGCCCATCCTTCTCTGTCCAAACTCCTGAAATGGATAGCTTCGGCCAGGTGTTCCAGTTTAATTTCTTCACTGGTGGCAAGGTCGGCAATGGTGCGGGCTACTTTCAGGATGCGGTCATAGGCGCGGGCGCTCAGGCCAAGTTTTTCCATGGCTTTTTTCAGCAGGGTTTGGCCGGCGGTATCTATTTTACACAGGTCGCGCACCATCTGGGGGCTCATTTGGGCGTTGGCATGTAAATCGGGGCGGTTACCAAAACGTTCAATCTGAATTTCGCGGGCTTTGATTACGCGTTCGCGGATGTTTTCACTTTTTTCGGCCAGCCTGTCTGACGATAGCTCGTTGAAATTTACCGGGGTAACTTCCACGTGCAAGTCTATCCTGTCCAGCAACGGGCCCGATATCTTGCTTAAGTATTTTTGCACCATTCCCGGCGGGCAAATACATTCTTTTTCGGGATGGTTATAGTAGCCACAAGGGCATTCATCCGTACACGTTTCTCCCATGCACGAATGTATTCAAAAATCGTGGAACGAAACACTATGAAGACGATCCGCAAACGATTGGCGAGCATATCAGAAAGAAACGGATAGAAAGCAAGCTATTGCAAAAGGATATTGCGAAACAACTGTGTGTCTCGGAAGACACACTCACCTATTGGGAAAATGAACGTACCCTACCGCAAATCCACCATTACCCGGCAATCATTTCCTTTCTCGGCTATTATCCCTTTGACCACGAAACCGAAAGTCTTGCCGGGAAATTGAAGCAGATACGATACTGCTATGGGCTTAACTTCAAGCAGTGCGCAAACCGCTTAGCAGTATCCGTTGATGCGGTGAAGCGATGGGAGTACGGGAAGCCAGTGGTGTACCTAAGCACAAGACAACTTATTGAAACGATTTGGCAAAATCTACCTAATCGCTTCCCTCAACACCCCTTATAGGGGTGTTTTTATGTTTCAATTAATATAATATTATTACATTTACTCAACCTTTTATAAACTTAAACCATGACATCAACAACAAACTCGAAAAAAGAAGTAATTGATTTCCTTTGGGAATGGGCAGAAAACCAGGGAATATGGGCAAAGCTTCTTTTAAGAAATATCCTATCTTCTTCTGGATGCCTCTCTCAGCAAGAAAGAGTTACAATTTTTCAGTACTTTTTACAATCTATAAAATTGTTTTCGGGTCTTCCACCGCTTGCGATATCTAAGCCCCCTTATTCAATATCATCTAAGTCGGTAAAAATATCACGATTATCAGAAGTGACCGGAGTGAACAGATTGGCAAAGGATCAAACCATTGGTTTTTCGCCAAACTTAACTGTCATCTACGGAGAAAACGGCACAGGAAAAACAGGTTACAGCAGAATCTTAAAAGCATTGGGATTTAGCTATGAAACCAGCGGCACTATTCATCCCAATATATACAACCCAACAAAACCACCTAAATCAGCTAAGATAGATTTTGAAACTAATGGAACCCACCAATCATTTACTTGGACTGGAAGCAACCGTTGCAATGACCTCGATACTATATCGGTTTTCAATAATCATTGCGTTGCAATTTCATTATCTGATCGCCAACTCGTCGTTACACCAATAGGGTTCGAGTTGTTTGGTTTGGTAACAGATGAATTAAATGCGCTAGCCCAGTTAATTAATACCGAAAAGCAAAAACTGCCAGTCACTGATTGGCTTGCACTATTTCTGCCCGGAACGCCACAACACTCTGCTATCAGCAAACTTTCATCAAAAACAGTAGTAAGTGAACTAACAATATTGGCGGGCTTTGATGATGGACATAACCAACGTTTAATAGCAAAAACTAAGGAACTAACAGGCTTGAACAAGGCTTTAATAGAAGCCACAATAAGAGAGTTAAAATTAAAAATTTCAGATATTGAAAATAGTCTAACAAAGATACGAAAAGCGGAATCCATTATTAATAACAAGACTTGGCAAGAACAGCATAAGACCATTACAGATATTGCAGTGTTGCAAAAACAATCACAGCGAGGACTTAGTGAAATCGTCTCATCGTTTTCAATAGAGCAATATTCAAGTGCTCAATTTTTATCTTTTATTACCGCCGCAGATGCTTATTTGAAACTATTAGCCAAAAGTAATTATCCGGCAGAAAGCGACGTTTGTATTTACTGTCAGCAAAATTTAGATACACCAGCGAAAGAATTACTTGCAAATTATCGTGTCCTACTCAACGATACGACCCAGCAACAAATAAATCAGTTGTCAGCGAGCAGAAATCATTTCAAAGCGCAAATGACATATGTTGACGGAGCTATAAAATTAGCCCAGGCATCTTGGGGATATGATGACGAAGGCACTATCAAACAACCGCAAGAACTAATAGAATACAATAATACCTTGTCCTCATTAAAAAAAGCTGTTACTGATGATAATATCCCAAATGGAGATTTACCCCTTAAGTATTCAACTCTCCTAACTGCATTCGAGGAAAAGAAGCAAGCTCTGGCTAAAGAACTTAACAGCAGAGAAAGTGATTTAGCTAATATTGCAACAAAAGAGCGCCAAATTACTATAGAAATTAATGAACTGAAAGATAGAAAGATCCTGACTGATCATTTAACTAATATTACAACTACGATAGAAAATCTAAAAAAAATAGACATCCTAAACAAAAATCAAAATGCTTTCAACACGCGATCTATTAGCATCAAAACGACAGAAGCAAGAGAAGAGTTGGTAAGGCAGAATTTTAATGCCATTTTCAAAACTGAATTAGCGGCGTTCAGAAAATCACATCTTAACATTGATTTGAATTTTGCGACAGATAGAGGCAACTCTAAAGTGCAACAGCGTGTTAAGTCTCATTTGTTAACTGAAATTTTAAGCGAAGGCGAACAAAAAGCAATTGCCCTGTCAGAATTTCTTACTGAATTACAGCTTGATAACTCAAAATCCACGGTGATTTTTGATGATCCTGTTAATAGTCTCGACCATCATTTGATTGATGATTATTCAAGGCGGGCAATAGCGCTATCCAAAGATCGTCAGGTAATCATATTTACCCACAGTATACTCTTATTTAATAGCCTGTTTTATTTCCGTGATAAGCCACAATACAAAGGAATAGATTTAACGTTTTACAACTCACGAAATGAACATGAGGAGACTGGAATTATATCCAATGCTGAAGAGGTAAATTCAGTCAAATCATATATCGGAAAAATAAATATCTTGTTGAGTAGCGCAAAAAGTCGTCCTGAAGCCGAAATGGCGGAAGATGGATATGGCTACTTACGATCAGCTATTGAACTTTGCGTCGAAAATGAAATATTGAACAACACTGTTAGGCGTTATCAAAAAAATGTAGCGTTAACGCAATTTATTAAGATTAACGGTCAACTCCTCGATAGCAATAAAGAGCAATTAAACGAGCTATTTGAACGTTGCTGCGGATATATAAAAGGCCATAGCAATCCGATGGAAATACACAACGAGCCTACATTACAGGAACTTAAGACGGATTTTGAGACATTTAAAAAACTAAGAACGATTTTTAGTTAGTTTTGGCAATTTATGCTTTAAATAAAGTCTAAAGCCCTTGATATTGTTATCGAGGGCTTTACCATAAAGTGCTTTCTGCAAAAGCTACTATTAAATAACAAGGGCCGAAGTCTCGCACCCGGCCCTTGTAAACCTAAACCTTATCACAATGCAGGCGAGGTGCCTGCTTGAATGTCAAAGATACGAAAGTTAATGTCACTTTCAGGCAATAGTTAACTATTAGTAAACTCCTCATTTAACGGGTAAACGTTTCCGCACCCCGCTCTGGCCAAAGAATGAACTCGGTGACACAGCCTATTGGATGGTAGGACAGCTCCTATCTCGCATGAGGACGCTTTTTACTGCGCTCCCGCGCTTATCAACAGTGTTTTAAAGACTCCGGTATTTCCGTTTGGTAAAATTAGGACGTTGCGTATTTAAGGGTCGACCGTGAAATGCCGGTACTATTTTTCCACATGCCATAGTTGCTATCGTATTGTAGTGAGTTACAGGACAAGACCATTTCCGAATAGGTTATGAGTAACCCGCCACAAAGCGGGCGAGACGCCCGACCGTGGGACTTGCGACATGCTTTTTTATTGGGCCTCGTCGGCTGGCGCGCCAAAACCCGACAGGAACTCGTTCGGCAGAATGCCGAGCGCCTCGGACAGCCTTTCGACAGTCCTCATCGTGGAATCCGAGCTCCCCGCCTCCATTTTTCGTATCTGCCCGACGCTCACGCCCGACGATGCGGACAGCGCCGCCTGCGTCATGTTTCGCTCCGCGCGCAGTGCTTTCAGCCGCGCCGAAAGCAGCCGCTTCGTCCTGTCTTTGGTTTCCTTACTTGTGCCACTCATGGTGCGAATATAGGGGTTAGCTGGCGTAGTTTGCGGCCCGCGTGCTACCTCCCGCACTCCTTTTTCAGCGTGTAGTGCACGAAGTACTGCCCTTCCAGCTTGTTCGTGTTCACCGACTGGTTCGTCTCGTCCTTGATCTCGACGGCCGTCTTGTCGCACACCTCGTACCTCGTCGTGTCCCACTGCTCCGTGGGCTTGTGGAACGGGACGGAGGGGTCTTTCGGGGTGTAGCCACGGTACTGGAAGGCCGCGCACTTCCAGCAGTACTTCTTTTGGCAGGACAGTGACGACAGGCACAGGAGCGCCGCGAGGGCGAGGGCCCGCTTGGGGGTAGGGTTTCTCTTCATGGTTGCGAGGGGCTAAGCTTTCCAGCCAAGGTACGGAACCGAAATGAAAATACCAAGTATTTCTTGGTGAAATTGTTGCGCCGCTTCGCTTACTTGCCCCCATGCGCGGACAGCCCAAGAGCGAGATAGACCTATACGTGATCGGCGAGATCAAGCGCCTGCGCACGGCGCGCGGGATCAGCCAGGCGCGGCTCGGCGCGATGCTCGACCTGTCCGACGCGTTCATCGGCCAGATAGAGAGCCCGAGGCACGTGAGCAAGTACAGCCTTGACCAGCTTAACAGCCTTGCGGTCATCTTCGGATGCAGCCCGCGAGACTTCCTGCCGGAAAGGCCGATTGCTTCAAAATGAACTTATCCGGCCTTGCCCATTAACGCTATTTTCCGCCCCTAATGATTCTCTCAATCACATTTTGTGCGTCACCGTTGGCATTGACTTGATCATACTTCACCTTCACCCGATACCCCTTCATGGTTGACACTGCCGGCACCGGCGGCGTTGCTGCTTGCGCGGCGTTGAAAAACTGCGGCAGCTCGTCGGGGCTTAGGAGATGAATTTTTGCCTGCTCAGCAGGTGGAAAGGCCTGCTGCACCTTCTGCCTGACCTGCATGAGCTTTCTTGCGCTCCCCGAGCACAATACCACCATGGTACAGCCGTCAGCCAGGCACTTACCGATATTGTGTATCTCCCATTCGGCATCGGTATTGATTGATACCTCAAAGGCAACAGTTTCATGATCTTTTGAGAGTAGCACGTCAATCTGTCCCTTGCCGTCCCTTGTCGGCACCTCGATATTTGCCCTGTAGCCGTGCTGCTCGCCCATCGTTTTGATAAAGTTCTGCAAATACCGGTGCTCGGTATCCGGCTTTTGCCCGTGTACCGCCTTCCTTTGCCTTGGGGCAACGGTTGGTGATGGTGCCGTTGGAGGCGGTGGTGGTATCGGGCTTGGTTCAATTGGTGGTGTTGGCGGCGGGATAGCTGTATTCGGGGCTATAGGAACACTGTACTGATTTCGCGAGGCAGCAATAATGTCGGTGCCGTAATCTTCATGGTGCGGGGCTGTGGGGATCACAGAGAGATTAAAATCGGCATCGGCGGTATTGACCCGTGCAATAGCTGCACCAATATTCAAATTTTGGAAATCTTCTGCATTAAAGCCGCTAAACCCCTCCTGCATCCGCTTGGCATCGGTGTCGCCCAGCCTGAAGCAGATGCGGGTACCGGCATTGGACATGAGCGAACTGGCAATATCGCTATCGACACGCTGCAATTGCTGCATGTCCTGGTGTACGCAAATCAGTCCCAAGCCATACTTTCGGGCACCGCTCAAAATAGTATTGAGCGAGGGCGTTATAAAATGGTGAAACTCGTCGATGTAGCAGAAAAACGGTGTGCGGGCGGCAGCAGTCAGCTGCTGCCGGGCCAGGGCGGCCTGCTGTAGTTTGGATACAATCAAAGCACCTAACAGATAGCTATTATCGCCTCCAATTAATCCTTGGGCGAGCTTGACCAGTACGATCTTGCTGCCGTTCATTAATTCATGAAAGTCCAACCCCTGATGCTGGCAGACCATGGCGCGGATGCTTTTCGGGCGCAAAAAGCTATCAAGTCTCGTTAATATTGAGCCGATGGAGGAGGTTTTCAATAGCGGGTATTCTTTGTGCCAGTAGTAGACGAGTTCCTCGTCGGTGCAGGTGTGCAGGGTTGTTGCGCGAAATGCGGGTTCAATCAGGAATTTGCGCAAGTCCCCAATATGCCCCGGCTTGGTGTTGTATAAAAATGCCATGATAGCATTAGCAAGCACACTATGAAGCTGGTCGCCCCATGACGTACTAAAGCGCTTAAACAGTGCCACCAGGTCCGAGGCCAGCAGTTCCCGCTCAATGTCGCTATGGGCTTGCAGGATGTTCAATCCAACCGGATAGCCGCTGTCCGACGGGTCGATCAGTACCACGTCATGAATGCGCTCCGGTGGAATGGATTTCAGTACGGTATCGATCAGGTCGCCGTGCGGGTCCAACACGCAGCAGCCGGTGCCTTGCGCGATGTCCTGGCTGATGAGGCTGTGCAGAAGCGTTGACTTTCCCATGCCGGTACCGCCGATAATGTGCAGGTGCTTCAGGCGCTGGCTGGTATCGATCCCGACTTCAACGCTTTGGCGCTGATGCTCATTCATGCCTAATATATAAGACTGGTTGAAAAGGTAGCTTGGGGCGCGCTTGGTGGTGGTGTGGCTGGGCAGCAGCTTTTTTGATAATTGGACAGGTGGAAAGTGCACAAACGTTGCCAGTTCCTTTGTATTGAGCAGCATGCCGACCCGGTGCGTTTGCCTCATGACGAGATCGCCCAGCCGCTGCTCGATGGTGTACGCGGGGGTATGCAGTGCCGCCAGCGCGTTATGGGGGCTGGCTGAGGCCACAACGAGCGCCAGCGTGCTGTGCTGCAACAGGACGCCCGCATCGTCGATATCGTCCGCGAATGCGGCTATGCGAATCGCTGCCCCGAGCAGTGGCCGGGATACTTTCTCTCTTGCAAGATGAGGCATTTCCGGCGCATCGATAAAAAATGACCCACCCCGCTCGTCGCTGACTGACGCAACGATGCTTTCGGCCCAGGCGTTCTGCACGCCGCAAAACAGTACCTGCACCACAGCGGCCTCGTTGCCACGCAGCTGATTGAAGGTACTAAAGAGTGCTGTATATGGATCAAGAACACTTTTGCCAAATGTATTAATGGGACGCATATATTCATCCTCTATCCCGAGATCAACGGCATAGACTGCAGCTGCATTTTGTACGCACTCTGCTAATACATCGATATCGGAGGAAAGGATTGCCACTTCGGGAAAGTATGCTGTTAATTGGGTATAGACAAAGGCGGCATTGGCCTCGCGGCAGGTGACCTGTATCGCTATCGCTGCTGCCTGCGCGATCAGCTCGAACGAAACGGGCAGGGTGACCGAGGCCAGCATCGTCAGGCAGTGCTCTATCGCCTCCGGCCTTGGCACGAAGTGCCTGGCGAGGGTTACGGCATAGGTCACCAATACTGGTTCCTCGTCAGTATCGGGGTATGCAGCAATAGTATCTTTAACAACAGGTGGTATTGATACCGTTTGCTCTGATTTAAACCAGCTGGCAAAGGTGCTTAGCGCCGTATGGCGCCTGCCGTCATCAATATAGGGCAGAGCAATCTCGTGTCCCCTAAAGGGAGAAAATGGCGGTTCAAGGTCAACGATATGGTCGGCCGCGTGCCAGCCGCGGCCGTGCCGTTCCCCCTCATAGAAGTTGGCAGTGAGCTGTTGCGCAATAGAGGTCGCCATCATTCGGCCAGCTCAATGTCGGGCTGCCTATAGCCGTGCTCGACCATTAACTTGTGTACCGCTGCTTTAACGATATTTTCAATGCTGTTCTTGAACATCAGCTCGCTGTCAATCTGATAGTATGTCTTCTCGCTCGGTACCAGCCAGCGCAGGATGGGTATCTTGCGCAGTGCAAGGGTGAAGCCGTCCTCGCTCTGTTCCAGGTACCAGCTGATGAAGAAGCTCCTGCCGAACGGGGCGGCGCAGACGAGATAGCTCAGATAGTGATGCTCGATTTGCAAGTACTGGCGCTTGGAGGACAGGATGGAATCCTCGTGCCTTTCCACGACCCTGCATTCGACGTCCGGAAACTGATACGAGGCAATGCGGGCCTCGAGGGCCGCGTAGAAATCCTTCGCGGAGAGCTGCAAATCCTCGAAATGCTGATAGGAATGGCTGTGGGTGACTGGTTTTGACATGGTGCTTTGATTTAGGTTTTGTATTGATATAAAGCTATTTAGAAAATATTTAATATGCAAACATGTTGTTTTTTTAAAATGCACCGATTATCTTTAGTTACAAACTAACTTCGCTTAGAACCGAGAACTATCACATGGCAAAAATTAAAAATATATTTAAGCTATTGAACTTGCCGTTCGCAATCGTCCTGCTCGTTGTATCTGTAATTACTGGCTGGTTGATTTCATTTACCAAGGCTGATACCAAAGATTTAATAAGTCAAAAAGAATCTTTGGAGTATAAAAGGGGGCATCTTGAATTTTTGCATGATTTTTACAAGCTACAAAAGACCAATGACCTCTATTTTGATAAATATCACTTAAGTGTTGCAAGAAAAGATATAAACCGAATTGGCCTTGTTGATGTAGCAAACGACACAAGACATAAATGCGAGGAAGGAACTGAAAACGGCTGTTGGAAAAAAGAAACAGACATTTATAATGGTGATACATTGGCTGTCGAAATCCATTATCATAATCGGAGCCCAGTTACCGTTAAAAACGTTACGCTTAATTTGTCAGTAAAAAAACTCTCCCATTCTGCATTATTTGAAGCGAAGGCGAAATCTAACGGCATAGTCATTCAACGCGGTATAGCGAAGGCTTACTTACACAACTGCAATTTTCTTGAACTGCTCATTGGGCAAGGTAGTTGGAAAATAGTAGATAGCCTGGGGTATAAACATATAGATGACTACCAGATAGTAGCTAATAACTCCGATATTTCCATTGGTGATTTAAAAGGCAATGGGCAAGGGGCAATTATTTTAAGACTCAAGGCCGGTATTGAGAAATAATTATTGACAAATAATCATAAATATGCTATTATTTACCAAATGGATTTAATGGTTACCTGAGGCGTTACCGACGCCTCAGGTAACCATTAAATCCAAAACGATGATTAATAAACAGTCATTTTTAAACTTATTAAGTTTTAGCCAGTTAGTTCTTTGTTTTTACGTTTTTTATAATATTAGAGTACACACCAATAACGACACATTAATGACCATTTTTTTGGCAATTAGTATTTATCTAAAAGCAAATATAATGAGTCCAACTAAAATGAACTTAACCATCAAATCCCTCAAGTAGGGATTTTATTTATAAAAATGGAAAACATCGAAAACGGATTTTGGAGCATTTTTGGTAAGCTAAGTCAGATGCTGGCGGTAGTTACAGTGGGGGTTGCCTTCGGGAATTATTTTGGCCCTTATTCCTACGAAAGAAATAAGGGGCAAATGAAAGATCAAATTGACTCGATAGAGAATCAGATTGATTCACTAAATTCAACTATAGATTCTGATACCATAAATTACAAAAACTGGCTTGCCAATAACACGCATCCAATAAAGTTTGATCCCCAGACCAACCAGTTGCCCTTACTAACTATTATCAATAGTACGACTGGTGGGTGTAAAATACTAAAAGACGGGGAATGCTTTGGAAAAGAAGTAAACGCTGTAAAGAATGACGTGCTAACAATTTTAATGCAATACAAAAACACCGGAATCTTTGAAGCAAAGGATGTTTTAGCAAATATGGATTACGGCACCGATTCTCAGGGTCATATCACTACTATTTACGGAAGAATAATTGTTGGCAATAATATTTACCTTTCTGATTCTGTAAAGATATATTCTGATAACATTTTAGAAATCAGATTACAGGAAACAGCACAGAGAAAAGATTGTTTATCACACGTAAAACCATTTAGCGTATCAAGTCTATTGTCGGACAGTGGATACGATATCGGTAATTTAAAGCCTGGGGATTCGGAAGCAATTGCTATTGCCGCAGTCAGTGTAAATTAATTTTATCCTAAATCATTGTCACCGCGCTAAACCCCTTGCTCTCCGCCCCGTCAATCAGCAGCTTCAGGTAGATATGATACTTGGGCAGGCTGACAAAGTCGTCGTACGTGAACACAGGGTAAAAAAGCCTTTCCATCGCCTTCGCGTCTTCAAGCCCGACCCGAAAGACGATCAGCGTGCCGAAGTTGGCAAGGATGGCGCTTCGGGTGTCCGCTTCCAGCTGGTCAAGGTGCTGGTTGGCCAAAAACAGGCCCAGGCCGAACTTTCGCACCTGCGGGAGCATCGCGGCAAAGGAGGTCGAGACGAAGTGCTGCGCTTCGTCTATGAAGACATAGAAGCGCCTGCGCTCTGTTATCGGGATGGATGCTCGGCGCATGGCCGCGTTCTGTATGCTCGTAATGATAAAGCTGCCAAGTACGGTTGCCACATCTTCCCCAATCTCTCCTTTGGAAAGATTCACTAATACAATCTTTTGCTCATTCATACACTGCTCAAATGAAATACCTTGTGGTTGCCCGAAGATGCCGCGCAAGGTGTCGTTGGCAAGCAGTACTCCCACCTTATTCAATATGGGCTGAATAGTACTGGCCTGCATACTGGCAGAATACAGATTGTATTCATTGAGCCAAAAGAATTTGGTATAGGGGTTCTGCGCTTGAAGCAAAACCTTTGAGCGAAATGCAGGATCTGTTAGCAGTTTTGCTATGTCTAACAACGTGGCACCGGGGTATTCCAGCAGCGTGGTGATGGCAAAGCGCAGCACGTATTCCAGCTTGTCGCCCCACGAGGTCGAAAAGAGCCGCTTGAACGTGGTAATCATTTCGGAGGCTACTAACTGCCGCTGGTGGTCGGGAACGTCAGCCAGCGGGTTAAAGGCTGGCAGGCTGGCGCGGTTGGTCGCGTCGAAATAGATAACGTCCTTTTTGCGGTGTTCGGGTACCTTCTTAAATACCGCTTCTACCGTATCGCTGTGCGGGTCAAGCACGCATATCCCGTATCCCTTGTGCATGTCATCGACCGCCATGTTGATGAGCAAATGAGATTTGCCCATGCCGGTCTTGCCCAGGCAAAAGATGTGGTGCAGGCGATCAGCGGGCTTGATGCCGAAGACGCGGTTGTGGTCGCGGAAGTTGGTCTTTCCTATCGGGGTGAATGGCTTGGGGTCGTGCATGCTTTAACAATAGCTAACGCCCAATTTATTTTGTAGTAGATCGTATATACGCAAAATCGTAAAAATGATGTACTACCTCATTTTTTTGATCGATGAGATTATGTAGCTATGGAAATAAGCGACCGCGATTTACAAACATTCATCGATCTTTTTGCCAAGGAGTACAACGTTGTGCTGTCAAAAGGAGAGGCAGCGGAAAAGCTTTCCCGGTTACGAAGATTGTATCGAGTGCTGTATTTGGCACCCATTCCTCCTGAATACAAAAATATGATAGAATGGCCGTAGCTACGCAAAAGACAATTGATATCGACCGATTTTAAGCCCAAAAATGGGGCAATCACCGTCTTTTGTGTAGCTACTTAAGATTGGTCGTGATTGCCCCTTTTTTGGGCTTTGCCCCCCTTTAAATGATGAAAAATGAAACCAATACAACTATTCGGTATGCGGAATATTTGCGCAAATCTACCGATGATAAGGAAAAACAAGTACTCTCGTTAAGCAGTCAGCGGGATGTACTTGATCGTTTACGGAATAGTCACAATCTCAATGTTGTCGAAACTATAGAAGAAAAGAAGTCCGCAAAGCGACCGGGTAGACCTGGCTTCAATTCACTTATAAGGCAGATCAAGGCTGGGAAAGTTAACGGCATCGTAACATGGGCGCCGCACCGGCTTTCGAGAAACTCCGTTGACATCGGCGACATTATAAACCTCTTCGATACCGGCCGACTCAGGGAAATAGTGACGGAGAGCCACGTTTATCGAAACAATCCGATGGATATTTTCATGCTCGGCTTTCACTGCCTACAGGCGAAATTTGAAAACGACAACAAGGCGTTGGACGTAAAGGCCGGAATGACCAAGTGCGCACAGCTTGGCATTTTTCCGGGGCGTCCGCCATTGGGGTATCTTCCTGATAAGGGCGGCATAAAGGGTGCGAGAAAGCGAGAAATTGACCCAATTGCGTTTCCTGTCGTACGCAAGATGTGGGAGGCGTTGTTGGCAAGAACGCATACGCCAACCCAAATCATCAACATCGCAATCAACAAATGGGGCCTGCGCAACGCCGCCGGCCAAAAGCCAGCCCTATCCACCGCATACAGCATCTTTCACAACACCTTCTATTACGGTGAGTATGAGTGGCCAAAAAGGAGTGGCAGCATATACAAGGGAATCCACAAGCCGATGATTACAAAAGCGGAATTTGACCGGGTACAGCGGATGTTTCGCAGGCCCGACAACCCCCGCCCTGCCCACCATTACTTCAGCTATGGCGGCTGCTCGTTGCGGTGCGGCAGGTGCGGCTGCGCAATGACCGGGGAACTGAAGGTAAAGCGGCAGAAGAACGGCAACGTGCATCAATACATATATTATAAATGCACGAAGCGGAAAGGTGCCTGTTCGCAGCGGCCGATCACCGAGGCTGCCATCAGTCAAGACATTGAAAACATCCTGTCTGCAATACAAATGCCCGAATCGATGCACGAACATCTGATGGATTGGGTTCGGCACGAGAACGAAGTTAGGCAGAAAAACAACGCGGATGGCTTAGGCGATGCGAATAGGGTGGCGCTTGAACAGGTTCAGAAAAAAATAAATGGATTGATCGACATGCGTTCCGCCGAACTAATAACCGACGACGAGTTTCGGGAAAAAAGAATTGAATTAAACGAGGAAAAACATCGTTTATCAGAGTTGATAACGGAAAGCAGTGCCGATTCACCGGCCTGGATAGAGGCTGCTGATAAACTAATTGATCTTGCCATATACGCACCTTGGCGGTTTAAAAACAGCTGGCCCGAAAGCAAAAGAGAGATTCTGCTGGAGTTAGGTTCGGACTTGATAGTAAATGAAAGAAAGCTTGATTTAACCAATTCAAAATGGATATTCCCGCTTAGCGAGATCGCGAAAGAGGTAAATACGCTATTGTTAGAGTTCGGACCTGCCTTGTCGTTGAAAAATAAAGCTAAAATCAAAAGTTTTCTCTATTCTCCGTTTATGTGCTCCCAATTAAAGGAAGTTCGGAACCTTTTTTTGAAATCAGAAAGACAGTAGTTTTTAGAAGGGATAAAATTTGCATTTGCTGGCCCTTAAGCCTCAATTTAAAGTAAGAAAGGGTAAGGCTCATTTTGTATTATGAAGCCGATAAATAAAGGTTTCTATAATTAAAACAATAAGATCAATGGAAAGAATTAAGAGAAGAATGGTTTCTGTAGTTATAACGTAGATCTTTCCATAAGCTATCAACGAGAAAATTATATATATACATATAATTAATCTAATGATCGCTCTGCAAATAATAAAAATATTACTATGCAAAAAGTTCATAGTATAAATAGACCTCTACTTATTTGTAACTCTAACGTGGTCAGCTATTTCGTCTTAATTTTCAATATTTACTAAACGTACTGGAGTACCGTTTAAGTAATTATTTCGGCTTGATATCGCTTTACCACTCCGGTATATTTTGTGGGCTGGCAGAACGAAAATAAAGCGTTCGGTCATTGATTTATGTCTTGTAAAAAATAGAAACTTATAAGTTAAGTCATACTTAAACGTTATTTTGTAACTAATTCCATCTTTCGCAACCATAGAATTTCGAACATCTGGGGTAAACTTAAAATGTCCCGCAATATTTTGATTGCCTACTTTGATAGAACGGAATTCGTGATAAATACCATCATTGAAGCTTTCGGAAGAAAGAAATCGACACGTATCAAGATTCTCGGTGTTCACAACCAAAGCACTCATTTGGATGTACGAATCACCTCCTCCTAAAATTTCTAAATCAAGGTTTCGCCAGAATACAAATTTTCCGTGTTCGTACTTAGCCACAATTAATTGATCCGACATTGATTTGAAGTCAGGAACAACCAGATATATCAGTAAAAAAGTCAGTATAGCTACAATTGCCGAAAAATTAGCTATCCATTTTGTTAATCGCCCCCAGTTCCTTGAACGAAGCGAGTTCGAAGCAGCCCTGCTCATTATTTTTGTCTTTTAAGGCTTTGGGTCTTATTTCGACACCTTGTTCGAAATAGACGTTAAGATAAGTTTTCATAATTATTCTCCTTTATGTAGGGTGAAGTAATAGGGCACTTGTTAAGCTATCATCAAGTGACCTCTGCCCTTTAGGAGATCACTTGACAGTGCAATCGGGATTTATTTACAGTCAAATATCATCATGCTTAACTACAACGATATAAGTTAGATACATAATCGATCTTTCAATTTTCCTGTGATTTAAGAAATTTGAAAAATTGATAAGTGGTGTAAGTTGAAGACCTCCTTTCTGTTTTAGTGTAAGTTCGCACACCGCTGTAACGGTGGCTCCGCGTTTTTTTGTGGGTAAACTTCCGATGACACACATAAATTTACTAACAAAGAATTGTTTTTCCTTAATAAATAAGGCTTGATTTTCAAGATTACATTTCTACTACAAATGACACACATTGACAATTGCCTACAAAGTCAATTGGCATTTTAATTATATAAAAAGGAGTAGTGATTATCAGCGATTAGTAATAAAGAAAGAGAATACCTTTTGGCGAATTTATTTTGTCTGTTGATTTAAAAAGCGGAGCTAACGCCCCGCTTTATTTTTACTATACTATTTAATTATTCCTGAACTTCTTTTATTCGTGCCCATTCCTCATAGATACGAGCGGATAATACCGCCTCATATAACCGCTGGTAATATAGATAGGATTTAGGGCCTCGCTCAAAAACCTCGTTAAGTTCGGGGTACAGTAGCACTGTACGTTCAATTAATGACTGAGTATTATCGGTATTAGTGGCCTCTTTTAACTCGTCTTTGGTGATGAAGTCAAATTCACAACCATGTTTTTTTGCGAGCAATCCGATTTCGGCCATGATAATTTTAATTTCAGGAGAGTGGTGTACTACCGGTGGCACCTTAACTACTATCGCTTGCGGACTATATTTTACAACATACTCCCGATAACTGTTAATAATTTTAATCAACTTTTCATCAGACCACGGAGACATGTTAGTGCGGATTTGCGCTCGAAATAGCACTCTATCCTTCATAATACAAATTCCGGACCGTGTTGTACCGATACTAATCCCAAATACGATCATTGGCGTAGTACGGGGATTTAGTGATAATGCTGGTGAACAGTCGCGCACGAGTAGTGCGCACGGTGTGTGCTGGTCTGCTCACCACATAGGTGAGCGTATCCATCAAAAACTCCGTGGGGTACTTTTGTGCACATGAGAGATAGAACGCGAGCGACTTTTCATCGTTCAACGCCTCCGCTAACTCATGTGCGATTTTCAGTTCTTTCGGACTGAACATATCACTTTTTAATTTTTTTATATAAAGAACTCATGATTTATTATTCTTATAAATTGAATTGGCACAGCTACGTACGTACGTTAATTTTTTTTAAAAACGTACGTACGTTGGCGGCGCCAATATATGGACGCAACAAAAAAACATACTTTATAAAGCTATTCGCTAACTATTTAATGTATAGTTTCCGTCGAAACTGTTACAGTACTTTCATTTGCTCCGCTACCCGTTGGTAATACTCCGGGTATAGTTCCCGAGTGGACTTTTTATAGAGAATGCAAAGCTTGATAAGATGAATGCTATGTGGCATCTTCTTCTCATTTTCCCATTCAGAAAGCAAAGCTATTCTCGTTAATCCGAGTATTTTTATTACGTGCCTTTGTGAATACCCCAGGCTGTTGCGAACAACCCTCAAACGATTTGGATATTTTCGATGTTGGTAATCCACCCTCATAAGATATATCGAAAGCTATTTTACTATAAGTAGATTAAATTTACGCTAAAGCGCAACTTCGATCCACTACCATCCCCCTCACCACTTCCATACAATAAAAGGAAACCATAAAACATATGTCAGTTCCTTTTAAAAAAGCAGATCACCTGCTGAAGTTCATCTTCGGCGCAACGCTCATACTCTCAATAGCGTATGTCGTACTCAATGGATTGTTTACCGCGATTGTCGCACTCATTGCATTGCTGCGCTCTATTTTCTAACTTTAAGCAACCCGGTCTTTCACAATTAACCCCCATTAAAAATGGAAACAAAACGCGTAGGCATCTTTATTCGCGTAAGCACGGACATGCAGGTGCAGGACGAAAGCCCCGAACACCACGAGCAGCGCGCCCGCTGGTACATCAGCTCCAAGGACGGCTGGCAGGTCGTCGAGGTGTACCGCCTTGATGCGGTGAGCGGCAAGTCCGTCATGCAGCAGCCCGAGACAAAACGGATGCTGGCAGACATCAGGAGCGGCCACATCACCGGCCTGGTATTCTCCAAGCTTGCGCGCCTCGCCCGGAACACCAAGGAGCTATTGGAGTTCGCCGAGATCTTCCGGGCTTGCAATGCAGACCTAATATCACTGTCTGAAAGCATCGACACCAGCACCCCCGCCGGCCGCCTCTTCTACACCATGATCGCCGCGATGGCGCAGTGGGAGCGCGAGGAGATCGCCAGCCGCGTCGCGGCCTCCGTGCCGATCCGCGCGAGGATGGGAAAGCCGCTGGGCGGCCAGGCGTCCTTCGGCTACCGGTGGCAGGGCAATGAGTTGGTGATTGATGAGGCAGAAGCGCCAATCCGCAAGCTGATGTACGAGCTGTTCGTGAGGCACCAGCGAAAGCTCACCACCGCCAAGGCGCTCAACGACGCGGGGTACAGAACCCGCAACGGTTCAATATTCACCCGCCAAACAGTCATGCGGTTATTGCGCGACAGCGCCGCCAAGGGCGAGCGCCGCGCCAACTACACCAAAAGCCGGGGGGACGGCAAAGCCTGGTCAATCAAACCGCAATCGGAATGGATTATTCTGCCCTGTCCGGCAATCGTTTCAAGGGAGCTGTGGGACGAGTGCAACGCCATTCTCGACATGCAGGAGGGATTGCAAAAGCCGAAAGGCCCCAAAGCCGTGTATCTCTTATCAGGCTATGTCCACTGTGTTTGCGGCAATACCATGTACGTGTACCACAACTCCAAGACGTACGTCTGCAAGAAGTGCAAGAACCGCATAACGGTCGCCGACCTTGACGAGATATACCAGAGCTATCTGCGGGACTACCTGAGCGGCATTAACCATGCGACGTACGTGGAGGCCACCGACCAGGAATTGCAGGAAAAGAAAACCCTGCTCGAAGCGCTGAAAAAGGACCGCGCAAGGCTTTCCAGGCAGGCCGACGACATGCTTGCCATGCGCCTGAATGGCGAAATGACCAAGGAATTGTTTGCCGAAAAGTTCAAGCCGGTCGAGGAGCGTATCTTGCAAATGGATGCGCGGCGGCCGGAACTGGAAGCGGAAATCGACGTTCGCACCATTCAGATGATGTCGAGCGAGATCGTGGTGTCGGAAATCAGGACGCTGTATGACCAGTGGGCGCAACTGCCGTTTGAGCAGAAGCGCGGCATCGTGGAAACCATCACCAAGGCGATTGAAATTGATAGGGAAGACATCACCATCACCCTGGCCTATGCCCCCTCTATCCCGCTAAACGCGGAGAATAGTGTACGGTCGAACAAGGATTCATACTCGCCACCAACATAAAGCTTGATGGATAATCAACCGTAAACTTCGCCCTTGAAATGGTTACGCGGCGTTCTTCAAGCGGCTGGCGCATTACTTCCAGGGCGCTGCGTTTAAACTCTGGCAATTCATCCAGGAATAAAACACCATTGTGGGCCAGCGAAATTTCGCCGGGGGCGGGGTTACTTCCGCCGCCCACAAGGGCTACGTCGCTGATGGTATGGTGCGGACTCCTGAAGGGCCTAATAGTAACCAGCGCATCGGCAGCGGCAAGCTTACCGGCAACGGAGTGGATTTTGGTGGTCTCTAAGGCCTCATATAAACTGAGTGGGGGTAAAATGGATGGCAACCTGCGGGCCAGCATGGTTTTGCCGGCTCCCGGCGGACCTATCAGGATGACATTATGGCCGCCCGCGGCTGCAATTTCCAGCGCGCGTTTGATATTTTCCTGTCCGCGCACTTCGCTAAAGTCGCTGTCGTAGTTGCACAGGCTGTCGTAAAATTCCTCACGGGTGTTTACAATTACAGGTTCAAGCTTTACATCGCCATTAAAAAAACCTACCACTTCTTTGATACTTTCAACACCATAAACCTCCAGGTCATTTACAATAGCGGCCTCGCGGGCGTTTTGTTTGGGGAGGATAAAGCCCTTGAAACCATCTTTACGGGCCTGTATGGCGATGGGCAACGCGCCTTTGATGGGTTGCAAGCTGCCATCAAGTGATAGTTCGCCCATAATAATATACTTATCCAGTTCTTCGGCATCCAACTGACCCGATGCGGCTAACACGGCGGTAGCAATGGTTAGGTCATATGACGAGCCTTCTTTTTTTATATCAGCCGGAGCCATATTTACCACTACCTGCTGGCGCGGCATCCTGAAATTGCAATTTTTTAGTGCCGAATCAATACGAAAATAGCTTTCTTTAATAGCCACATCCGGCAGGCCCACAATAAAATATTTAGTACCCGCTGCTATATTTACCTCAACCGTAATGGTGATAGCCTGTATCCCATAAACCGCACTGCCAAAAGTTTTAACTAACACGATGATAAAGTTTGTTCAAAGCGTAAGATAAAAATTTTTATGTGTCACAAGATAAAAGGAACATAAAAATGTGCCTAAAACAAAAACGGCGCCTATTGGGCGCCGCTGCTAATACTTATGACCGTTGTTTATACGTGTCAAAATCGCTGGCAAAATCTTTCAGGATGTTGTACCACGAATGTGCCCAATAGTTGCGGAAGCCAAAACCACGGCTGTTGCCGGTTTTATAAACGGTAAACAAAACTGTTTTATCGGTCATGTTTACAAAGGTTACCCAGGCACCAGCCTCATGGGTAGCCTTATTCATTCCTTCAATAAACATCATCATCCCGAGGCCTTTCTGCCCCTGGAAATCGTAATTCTTTACCAAATCAACAATGTCTTTCTCTTTAAGTGTGCTAAAGTCACTTGGTTTCTCGGTAAAAAAGTTTTTGGTGATGGCGTTGTTCACAGCTTCGGTAACTTTAAAATCAAAGTGTACACTATCGCGGTGCGACGCACGGGGCACGTTATATGTTTTTGGCTCGGTTATAAACAGGTTTGCCCAGGCCGGGATAAATTTACCAACAAACTCGGAGTTCAATAGTTCGCCCGATGCCTTGTATGCCGCTTCAGAGCCAATAAATCTTGCCTGCGAAAAGTCCATTCCCAGCCAGGTAACCGGTACTTTTGGATTAAACACGTCGGCTTTGGTTTGTGCCACGGCAACATTTACCGAGTTGCAGATAACTAAGGCAATAAGACAGCTAAATTTTGTGATCACTTTCATGGTTATGGTATGCTTTATATTACCTGCTATTGTTAAGTCAACAGTACTTAGTCGTAAGTCTAAAGTTGATTTTTTTCTTTTTTTGCTTAGAACTTAAAACTTTGGGCTAAAGACTATCCGTCAATTTATCGCCGACACGACACCAGTACTACCAGCAGGTAATGCAAAATAACGCACAATTCATGTAATTAGCATAATTGTAAAATAACCTGGCTGTTAAATTTTTGTTGCCATATGCGCAACAAGGTCAAAACCAGCATGATATTTTTAAATGATCAGATGGTGTTTACAAACAGGAAAAAGATGCAGGATACCACCGCATAGGCCATCAGCATAATTGACCATATTTTTTGGTGGTTTTTGCTCAGTTTTTCAAATGCAATATTCCATTTTTTAAACCGGCCGTTGTTTAGCAGTATAAAATAATTAAGCAACAGCGCGCCCGAGGCTGCCAAAAGCATTACGGTTGCGGTTACCTGGTTAATATTAAACCATTTTTGGTGTAAGCAAAGCTGGGTAAACATCAGCAGATTGGTTAGCAAAAGGATTAACAGGAAACTAACGCCAAAAAGCGAGTTAAATTTGGGTAGGCCACCTTGTCCGAAATTTCTGGCGTTCCATCTGTAAGCGGTTACATACATGGATTTAATTGCTGCTGTGTTCATGATGCTAATGGTTTAAAGGTTAATAGTTGGTAGTTAAACGATCCATTGGAATGGATTGTTTGGCTGGTAACGCAAATTACAAAATTATATTATGTAAAAATTCCAGATTTTTCAAATTCGCCGTTTAAAAATTTGCGTTCAATCAATAACAATAAACTTTATTGCGTAATCTTCCTGGTAACCAAAAACGGCCACCAAAAGGCAGCCGTTATATTATTAAACTTTCAGATTTTTATTTTGCCGAAGCCATTTGAAGCAAGGCAGCATCATGATGGTATTTTACTTCAGCCTTGTTATCAAACAACATAGCCGCGCCGTTTTGGGCGGTGTAAGCAGGCCAGTTGGGCAAGCCTTTGGCATTTGGGTTGCCGGTATGGGCAAAATTTATCCAGGCCTGGCTCATTTTATTGGCTAAGGCATAGGCATCCTTACCACCACCGGTCATTTCTTCGCAGCGTTTAATGTTGTCAAACTCAAAACAGATATCGATACAATGGATAGATTTAAACATGCCATCGGCCACTGGCGACTGCCAGGTAAACATATACATATAAACCGGGGCCGCGCCCGCTACTGCCGATTTTGCATTGGCCTGGCGGATAACACCGGGCCTGAAGGTTGCCAAATCAATATCCAGATAATCGGATGGTTTTACCGTGCCCGGATAGGCTTTTAAAACCTCGGCCATGTAGGCATCTGTTTTATCGGCATATTTTTTTTGCAGGTAGCTTTTAACATCATCCATGCTAAAGTTACGGATAGCCGGGTTTATCAGCGAGGCCATAAACTCGGTTTTGGTTGAGCCTACCAGTAAGGGAATATTTTTTGATAATTCGGCAGCGGCAGGGTCATTCAACTGGTAAGGCAAAAACACACCATCGTTAACAGGTTCCCAGCCAAGGCCAAAACCGGCAACGGGCTTGCCTTCGGCTTTTAATTGCTGGGCAACTTTAGGTAAAGCTTTTTTTGCGGCCGCGCTCAGGCGCTCATATGATATGGTTTGTAACGAATCTGCCTGGTTTGGCTGCAGGTTCAATACTTCCAGCATAGCCGCGCCAATTCTTTTTGATACATCGTTATCCATAAATTTTGACTGGTAACTGCCGCTTTGCACAATAGCTTTATGGAACAAGCCTTTTGCTGATGGTGCCGCCATTAACGTAGTAACCTTGCCGCCGCCGCCCGACTGGCCAAAAATGGTTACGTTATCCGGATCGCCACCAAAGCTGGCAATGTTTTGTTTTACCCATTGCAGGGCGGCCACAATATCCATCATGCCCACATTGGCCGACGATTTATATTTATCGCCATAGGCCGATAGGTTTAAAAAGCCCAACAGGTTTAAACGATGGTTAATGGATACCACAACAACATCACCTTTTTTGCTCAGGTTTTCGCCATCATAAGAAGGCAGTTCAATGGCCGAACCGGCTGCAAAACCACCGCCATGCAGCCAAACCATTACAGGGCGTTTCTTTTGGTCGTTAATGCCAGGCGTCCAAACATTCAGCTTCAGGCAATCCTCGTTCATATAACCCCAGTTGTGCTGAAAGCTAAACTCGATAGGGTCGTTAACAGTGGTGGTCGGGTCGATAGGGCAAACAGCGCCATATACCAGCGATGCGCGAACACCCTGCCACGGGGCGGGCTTTTCGGGCGCCATAAAACGTTTGGCAGTTGCATAAGGTATACCTTTGTAATTAAAGGTGCCGTTGTGGATGTACCCGCGTACCTGCCCGGCATCGGTACTGGTTACGGCTACGTTTTCGCCGGCAATAACGGCATCGCTGCTTTGGCTGTAGCCAAATAATGGCAGCAGGCAAATGGCCAGCAAAGCCCAAAATGTTGAGTTTTTATTCATGGTTATCTGGTTTAATATAATTGGTTATGAATTATCCGGGAGCTGAATAACGTATACCATTACCATGATTTTTGGGCGATAAGCCAATAATTATCATTGTGTAGGTATTACACAATGATAATTATAAAATTTTATAAATCAATAGGGCTGTCGATTTATTTAGCAGATAGTCACAAGCTTATTACTTTTGCACAGTAATACCTTCCAGGCTAAAAGATGCCAGTAAATTAACGTTAGGGTCAACCAACACTACCACCTTGGCATCGCTGGTTGCCACCGGCACTTTAAGCCCGGTTTCTTTATTTTTTATATTAAGGGTGAAGGGCTTGCCGTTAACCGTAAACTCCAACGGGAACTCATAAATGGATGCCTGCTTTTGCGTTACCGATATTTCAACAACAGAACTATTTGCGCGCTGCATCCATGTTATTTTCAAATCCGGGTGGCCAGCCGTTCTTAACCATTGTTTAAAAAATGGCTTTAGGTTTTGGCCGCTGGCTTTTTCCATCACAGCACATAGGTCGGCTGTATTGGCGTTGCGGCCGTTATACATGGTGTAATAATTACTTACGCCTTTCCAAAATATAACATCCCCAAGTTTACGCCTTAGCATATGCAATACCCAACCGCCCTTTTGGTAACTGTTGGCGTTTAGCAATTGCATGTATTTATCTTTTACAGCGGTATCAACCACTGGGCTCAGCCTTTTCTTTTCAAAATCAATAACGGTTTGCCTGTCCTCAATTAACCGCTTTTTTAAGGTATCGGCACCATATTTATTTTCGAGGTACAGGTTGGTCATGTAAGTGGCAAATCCTTCGCTTAACCATAAGTGGGCAAAGTTTTTTTCGCTTGCGCCGTCGCCAAACCATTGGTGGGCTATTTCGTGCGCCATTAACTCTTCTATGCCTTTGCTGGTTACCGACTCTTCGAAATAAAATATCGCGCTTGCATTTTCCATCCCGCCAAATATGGTTTTCGATTGTACGTTGGCCAGTTTCTCATAACTGTAAGGGCCAACTTTTTTGATAAAAAAAGGCAATATATCTTTGGCGATAGCATAGTTCTTAAATCCGGCATCCTTGTTTTCGGGAAACACATAGGTATAAACCGGGATACCGCTTACATCGCCGGGGTGGTCAATGGCAAATTCGGCAACGCCTATAACCATAACTTTGGTAGGCAGCACCACATTTTCTTGCCAGTGGGTAAGTTTCAGGTGATTATCTAATGTTTTCTCTTCCAGTTGCAAACCGTTGGCTACCACCTGGTAATGATCGGGCGCGGTTACTTCAAAATCAACGGCTGCTTTATCTGCAGGGTCGTCAACACAGGGAAGCCAGTTATGTGCCCGGTTTGGCCAGTTATCGCCAAAAAAAGTGCGGTGACCAAAGTTATTGGTAGATATGATCAATCCATCGGCAGGTATGCCTTCATAGCTAATCACAAAGCTATGCCTGCTGGGGGCTTTAACCTGCGTGTATATTTTAACAATATCGCTATCCTGTTCAAATTTAAGGCTTTTGCCATTTTCGGTTACTGCTGATACAGTCATCCCTTTGCCAGCGGCATTCTTTTTTACCAGGTTCAGGCTAAAGGAGGCAGCATCCTTTATAAATTTTATGGCTACGGTGGCCTCGCCTTTTATATTATTGTTATCGTCGTTAAGCTGTAATGCAAAATTGTAGTGCTGCACATCGATAGCCGAACCGGGAACCTGGGCATGGGCAGATAACGCAAAAAAGGTAAAAGCTACAGGAAATAGTTTTTTATAGTAGAGGATGGAACGCATACAAAACGGTTTAAATGCGAAGTTTATAAAAAACCACAGCATTTAAAACCATATGTTAATATTTTTACGTGAGAAAAAACGCAATTATATTAAAAAGTTACACTTGCTCCGGCCGAAAACAAAAAGTAAAGGCCGTTTTTTGACGTATTACTCAAATAATCAACCTGGTTAAATGGTTTTATAAGGTATGGTGTAAAAACTATCTGCACTTTGTTTATAACGTAAGTAACCGGCATCGATCCGCTAAAGGCAAGCAGCTGGTATTTCCTCACTTCCTTTTGATTTTCCTGTGTTACGGTTTGAGTAATAATGGTTTGCTTGGGCTGATTAGGGAACAGGATATTGATAGGCGTTTGTTTTTGGGGCGACTCTACCGACCGGGTTACCTGCGATTGGGTATAGTAGGTTTGGTAAAACGATTGTGTACCGGCATACAATGACGCTGTTGGTGTAAATTTAAGGCCATTTAATTTGGTAGCCCCGGTTTTAACCACGAATATTTCCTTAGATAGCTCGGCAGTATTGATGATGTCATTCTTGTTATTTTTATCAAAACGGTAACTGCCGCCAATGCTAAGCTTTACAATATTATCTGGGTTGGCGTACAACGAAGCATCAACGGTGGCATTAAAAGACGATAAGATGATAGGACTGCTGCCGGTGATAAAAAATTTGGTGGCCGATATGGTACCGCCATAATACTTTTTATTATCAAAGCCAAAAACATAGCCTGGCGTAACACTCAGCCCTTCGGCGCCTGATTTTGACCCGTTTAAATCAAAATAACCTATTGCGCTCAGGAAAAACCCATGCTTGCTCACCAATGTCAGTGATGGTAGTAACAATGGCACACTGCTTTCATCGCGGCGCCCGGCGTAGGTTAGGTTAGATATATATTGTATCCCGGCATTTACAAATAACTCCTTCACCTGTGGTTTTTTGGACGCAGTATCGGTAACGGTTTGTTGTGCAAATGAGGCGGTGCAACTGCCCATAATAGTAAGCAGTGCGATAAGTTTAAGTTTTTTCATAAACGATTTGATGTGCCTGGCTTATGTTTTAAATCAACAAAAGGGCCGCTAACGGCCCTTTTGCTAATTACATTGTTATAATTTAATGTTACTGTTTAGCAGCGCTAACTTTAGTTGAACTGCTACCCGATGCGCTAACTGTTGCGCTTTTTTTACCTGCTTTTACTGTGGTTGCAGATGAGCCGTTGTGTGATAAGCTTGCTTTGGTGCTTTTTGTAGTTGTAGCCGAACTACCAGATGCATTTAAACTTCCGGTGCTGCTAACACTCACGCTTTTCCTGGCAGTTATAGCCTTTTTGCCTACTGCAGAAGCTCTATTAACCGAAGCGGCTTTGGCTGCAGTAGCTTTTGCTGCAACATCATTTGCCTTAGCTTTAACATCAGCCGAGGCATTATTTGCGGCATCTTTTGATGCAGTAAATGCGCTACCTGCGGCAGTTGCTGCCTTATCTGCTGATACCGAACCACCTACGTTACCCGAACCTGCAAGGTTTGCGGCAGTGTTGGCGTTATTAACTGCTACATCGGCATTTGTTGTTGCGGCGGTGTTAACGGTTCCACTTACGTTGGCGGCCTGGCTTGCTGCTGTTTGCGATTGTACCGCTGCCGCTGTGGTTGCTGCCTGGGTTTGGGCAGCGGTGCGCGCCGCTGCATTTTGAGCCTGTGCGGCTGCCTGGTTGGTGATATTGGTAGTTGTTGCTGCGGCTTTTTGAGCTACAGTAGCCGCGTTTACAGATGGTAATGCAGTTTGGGTAACAATTTTTGTTGCTGTTGCTGCACCCACGTTAACCTGTGCAATGCCTGATTTTGCGGCGAATAAAGCTGCTGTGAATAATACTGATTTAACTAACGTTTTCATAATATCTATCTATTAAGTTTATGGTTATATGCCGGATTACTAAGCCGGCTCCATGACATTACATAGACAAATGGTATGCCACTGGCCAATTAAAACCGGAATACATTAAACAACCCGGCTTTTTTGTATAGAAAAAACTACATTAAGCAATTATCAAATGACCACATATCAAGAATTGAGCAACATACTGTGCAGCAATGTAACAGGCCTGTAAACTACAAAGCCCCCCGGTAAATTACCAGGGGGCTTTACAATATTTAAAAACGCCCTCAGGGCTATGCGGAATTACATTTTTGGCATCCGGCGCATCATACTGGCCATGGCGGCGGGATTGCTCATTTGTTTCATCACCTTTTTCATATCATCAAACTGCTTCATTAACCGGTTTACTTCGGCTAAATCGGTTCCGGAACCCCTGGCTATACGGTTACGGCGGCTTTGATTAATAGTTTCGGGGTTGGATTTTTCAAACGGGGTCATTGACTGTATGATGGCCTCAATGGCTTTAAAAGCGTTATCATCAACTTCCACATCCTTCATCATTTTGCCAACACCCGGTATCATGCCCATCAGATCCTTCATGTTACCCATTTTTTTGATCTGTTGTATCTGGCTATAAAAATCGTTAAAATCAAATTTATTTTTGCGGATCTTCTTTTGTAGTTCGGCAGCTTCCTTCTCATCAAACTGCTGCTGGGCGCGCTCAACCAACGAAACCACGTCGCCCATGCCCAGGATACGGGATGCCATACGATCGGGGTGGAAAACATCAAGTGCTTCCATTTTTTCGCCGGTACCTATAAACTTAATAGGTTTATTTACAACCGATTTAATAGATAAGGCAGCACCACCACGAGTATCACCATCAAGCTTGGTTAATACTACGCCGGTAAAATCAAGCCTGTCGTTAAACACTTTAGCGGTGTTTACGGCATCCTGACCGGTCATCGAGTCAACTACAAATAATATCTCGTGTGGTTTTACCGCGCTTTTTACCTGCTCAATTTCCACCATCATGGCCTCGTCAATAGCAAGGCGGCCGGCGGTATCAATAATCACTATATTATGGCCATTTTGTTTGGCCAGGGCAATACCTTCACGGGCAATAGCTACAGGGTCTTTTGAATCGCGGTTTGAATATACGGGTACGCCAATTTGCTGGCCTAATACCTCCAGCTGATCAATAGCCGCGGGGCGATAAATATCATCGGCAACCAGTAAAGGCTTTTTATTTTTTTGTGTTTTAAGATAATTGGCCAGCTTGCCGGTAAAAGTTGTTTTACCCGCACCGTTTAAGCCTGCGATCAGAATAATGGTTGGCGAAGCTTTTATTTCCAGTTCGGCAGTGGTACCACCCATAAGCTCGGTAAGCTCATCGTTCATAAGCTTGGTAAGCAACTGGCCTGGCGATATGGCCGTTAATACATTATTACCCAGTGCTTTTTGCCTTACATCATCAGTAAATGCTTTGGCGGTTTTATAGTTTACGTCGGCATCAAGAAGGGCCTTGCGGATTTCCTTCATGGTTTCGGCCACGTTTATCTCAGTAATAGTTCCTTGCCCCTTCAGTACCTTAAAGGCCCTGTCGAGTTTATCCGAAAGATTTTCAAACATTGTAATATCCCAGTTTTGAGGTTACAAAGGTATGATTTTGAAAGTTAATTTTAAGACAGATGTATACGCCGTTTTTGATCTGGCAAAATCGACAAAAAGGCCGTGCTTTTTTATAAGATAACAAACCCACAGTACCCAATTTTCACCAATGACTGCTACGGGAACCTGTACAACATCCCCAGCGCCAAACCCTCTGTAGCCTGCGCATCTTTTGAGGTATGCTGATCATATAATAGCGTACCGTTGATAGTAACATTGATTAAACGGTTTACCCGGGCTGATAATACAGCGTCGACACGGTGGGTAACATATTTAAGCGACTGCCCATACGGGATGAACAATGCATAGCGCGTATTCAGGTGGATGTTTTTCATCAAATCCTTATCAAACAGCGCTACCATTTGAAATGCCAAATCGTTTTTTACAGTTTTGTTGGTATCTACACCGTAATTATCGGTTTGAAAGCGGCGGATACTTTTATCTAAAACAAATGTTTGCCTTGCGGTACCGGTACCTAAACGTAAATCAAAATAAGGGGCTGGCTTATACTCCAAACCCAACGACTCGGTTAAATATCCCGGCGCCATAAAATTCGAGATCTGCTGGGCATCAAAACGCCCGTTACCCTGGTCAACATAGTTAAAGCCCTTGTCGAACTGCGACTCAAACGTTAACGCGCCGAAAAGGTACCAGTGCTTAGATAACTGCGAGGCTACCTTATTATCAAAGTAAATCCTGTCGTTAGTTTTACGTTTTCCCTGGCCTTTGTTTTTGGCAACGCCATAGGTAAGGTTAAGCTCGGATACATAACTGAATGGGGCTTTGTTGTACTCGGTGTGGTATATAAAGTTTGTACCCAGGGCTACCGAGTTTACGCCACCGGCGCTATAGTTACTGGTAAAGGCCGACTGGCTAAAATTCAACCCGAAAGTAACTGCCTTTTTCCAATGGATAACCTTATAATCTAGCATACTAACAGGCAATTGCTCGCGTGTTATCTGGATTGGCCTAACCCTGGTAGGGATGGAATTTGGGCGCGAATTGATGCGTAATTTATTAATCTGCGCGGTATCAATTTTAACGGTGTCCTTTTTCAGCGAATCGGTTTGCTGGGCGCTTACCGATGTGCTGCAGGCTATCGATGCTAATAAAAGCAGGGCAAGTCTGGTTTTTAACATAAAAACAAAATAAAGCAAAAAACTTCTTTTATAACGCGATAAATCAAAATTGTTGCATATTAACGGGCAGTATCAGGTATTGTGTTTTAAGTATCAAGACTTTTTTGGAGGGGATTTTTTTCAGAATAGTTGTAAACCGATGCTTATCCCGTGTTAACAAACAGCCAAAAGATCCTAATTTTACGGATGTAAGGGTCTGTCCTCATACTTGATACCAAGCAGCTAACAAAAAATGAAACTTTACCAGATTGATGCTTTTACTGATACTTTGTTTGGTGGTAACCCGGCCTGCGTGGTGCCACTTACGGTTTGGCCGGCTGATGAGCTGCTGCTAAGAATTACGCAGGAAAACGCCGTTGCCGAAACTGCTTTTTTTATTGACCGCGGCGATCATTTTCTCCTGCGCTGGTTTACGCCCGAGATTGAGATGGACCTGTGTGGGCATGCAACGCTGGCTGCCGCGCACGCCATTATTACTATTTTAAATTACCCAACTGATAAAATAATTTTCCGCACCCTGAGCGGCGAGTTAATAGTGACTGCTAAAAAAGGGATATATACGCTCGATTTTCCGTCGAGAAAGCCTGCCCCCGCAGTATTACCTGAGCTGATTAGCCAGTCATTAGGCATCCAGCCAAAAGAGGTACTTAAGGCAAGGGACTACGTGCTGGTTTATGAAAGCGAAGCCGATGTGCGCAACATAACCCTGAACCGCCAGCTGTTTGACCAGGTAAATCTTGATCCCGGTGGCGTGGTAGTTACGGCAAAAGGCGATCACTGCGATTTTGTATCTCGCTTTTTTACACCGCAGGCCCTCATCCTTGAAGACCCGGTAACCGGATCGGCACACTGTTCGCTCATCCCTTTTTGGGCCGAGAGGTTAAACAAAAAAGAGATGCAGGCACAACAACTATCGGCCCGGCTTGGCAAATTGTTTTGCATTGACCAGGGCGACAGGGTATTGATAAGCGGCACCGCCCGCACCTACTCCATCGGCGAAATTTTGATGTAACAGCATGGGGCCACAGCGAACTGGAATCTCGACTTGTTTTTACTACGTTAAGGGGAGTATCAAGACTTTTTTGATTCGGACCTTCAACTGCTGTCTTAATACTTGATACTTGCGACTTAATACTTGCCCTGGCAACCTGATACTATTTTGATCAATCGTTTGCGTAAACAGCTTAAGTAAGGGTTAATTTTTCAGGCAAATTCCTACATTTGCCAAAACTAAAAGTTGATGACTGAAAAAATTTTAGTGATTGGTGCCAATGGTCAAATTGGTACCGAATTGGTTATGGCATTACGCGGCATTCACGGTGCCGAAAATGTAATCGCCTCCGATATTAACGATCCTACCTACGCCATCCGCAACAGCGGCCCCTTTGAAATTGTAAATGTGCTTGATAAACATAACCTGCACCACATATTTGATAAACACCGCCCCACCCAGGTTTACCTGCTGGCTGCCATCCTATCGGCCGTAGGCGAAAAAAAGCCAAAAATGGCCTGGGATTTAAACATGACGGGGCTTATCCACGTGCTTGATTTTGCTGTAGAGTTTAAAACTGCCAAAGTATTTTGGCCAAGCTCTATTGCTGTTTTTGGCCCGCACTCGCCGCAGTACAATACGCCTCAGTATTGTGTAATGGACCCCAACACGGTATATGGCTTTAGCAAACTGGCCGGCGAACGCTGGTGCGAGTATTATTTTGAAAAATATGGTGTTGATGTGCGCAGCATCCGCTACCCTGGCCTTATCGGCTGGAAGGCCTCGCCCGGTGGTGGCACCACAGATTACGCGGTGCACATATTTCACGAGGCATTAAAGACTGGCAAATACGAAAGCTTCCTTTCGGCAGATACCGCCCTACCAATGATGTATATGGAAGATGCCATCAGGGCTACCATCAGCCTCATGGATGCACCGGCCGGGCAAATTAAAATCCGCTCGTCATACAATCTGGCCGGCATCAGCTTTACGCCAACGCAACTGGCCCAAGAAATTAAAAAGCACATCCCCGCGTTCGAGATAAGCTATACAGATACCGACCCACGCCAAGCCATTGCCGATAGCTGGCCCAAATCAATTGACGACAGCAGCGCACAGCAAGACTGGGGCTGGAAACTGGAATACGACCTGCCCAAAATGACCGCCGATATGCTGGACAATTTGAAGCGGGTGCTTTAGGGGATTCTGTAGGCAAAAGGATAAAGGTAAAAGGCGAAAGGTTTGTGGTAGGTTTCCGTGCCCAGGGTTTCCCTCCAGCTGTTGTTGGAGTTGTCTCTATGAGTGTTCGAAAGATTTTTAGTTCCCTCCCCACGGGAGGCTACCATGTACCCACATCTTTTCATTCTACTATAGAATGGCACTTTTGTCATTTCGAACGAGGAACGAGGAGAAATCTTCTACACCCAGCACTTCGAAAAGGCCGTTGTGATGAAAAGCGTCGAATTTCTCCTCGCCCCGCCTACTCAATTCCACCTCTGGCTCGTTCGAAATGACAACTTTATTTAACTAAAAAGATGTGTACACACAGTCGCCCCACGGAGGGGTATCGCCGCGTGGCCGTAAATGCGCCTGTTTACTCCTGATTTAACCCCTACCTCCTCCTTCCCCAAGGAAGGAATCGCACGTTCCCCCACTTTTTATCTCTTCGGAACACGTATAAGACAACTCACCAAAGTGTGGTCATCTTTTTAACTTTTCTTACCGTCCCGGCGTCTTTGTGCGAAATAAACTTTTTAATATTTCTCTTAACTTAATAGCATTGGAAATTCCCAGGCAGACAGACCACTTAATGCGCCCTGCCTTGTTCGCTCTCGGCGCCGCCGGTATCACGTTTTTGGGGTGTGTTGGTTAGCTTACCAAAGCTATAGGTAAATGCAAGTGTGGCTACCCTGGTATCTAAAAAGTTATGAAAGTTTGCATTGGCGCCCACAATATTAGTAATGGTGCCACTTGGCCTGAACGTGTGAAAAATATCGCGCGCATTTAACTTAATAGTACCTTTATTGTTCAATATTTTTTTCTGAATGGCAGCATTAAGCATTCCCTTGGGTAGTACAACAAACTGGCCGTATGTGCCCCCGTTATCATAAAAACCACTTAATTCGGCGCTCCATGTTTTGGATATGGTGAACTGGTTGTTGCCATTGCCCGAAAATGTGTATTGCGATTGATTAAGGTACCCGGTGTAAAACGCCCCCTGGTAAGTATTTTTATAAACCTCGGCATATAAGTTAACCGACCACCATTTGGCCGGCTGAAAGTTGCTGTTGGCCGACAGGTTGATTGTTTTTTGGCGCCCTATGTTACCCTGGGTGCTGATGAACACGTTGTTGCTGTTGTGAATGGTTTCGCCCTGAACATCGGTAGTGTAATTATAGGCAAGCGCAACGGTAAAAAGGCTTTTGAAACTATAGGCCAGCTTATAATTATCGGTAAACTGCGATTTAAGAAAAGGGTTGCCCGAAAAATACGTGAACTTATCTACAAAAAACGTAAACGGATTTAAGCTTCCGTAGCTGGGCCTTCCAATGCGGCGGCCATACGACATAACCAGCACATTGTGGCCGGCTGTATCCAGGTTGTAAGAAAAATACGCCGTTGGGAACAAGTTGGTATAATGTTTAACAAACGATGAATCGGCCTTTTGGGCATTCCCCAACTGATGGCCCGATCCGTTGGTATTCTCGGCCCGCAAGCCGGTTTGTAATGAAAACCGGCCCAGGGTTTTGTTGAAATTAACATAACCTGCATTTATGTTTTCTTTATATAAAAACCGGTTGGTGTTGTTGTAATCAATAGTGCTTACATTATCAACCACGTTAAAATAATTGGCCGCGTTATCTGTACTTACATAGCTGCTTTTAACCCCGGCCTCCAGCTTGGCTTTGCCCTTAAGCGGATGGGCGTAATCGGCCTTTGCCGAGTAAATGTTGATGGTGGATGGCAAATTATCAGTCAGCGTTTGTGAATTTGTTAACGTGCCATCGGGCAAAAAGGTATTGTTTACAAACAGTTGGTTGCTGCCGGCGGCATCGTGGATATAATCCAGGTCGAATGTAAGTGTACGGCCTGTGCTATCAAACTTATGGGTATAGTTTAGGTTTATACCCTTGCTGTCAAACTTATTGGTGGATGTATTCAGGGTATTTATGGTTGAATCCAACCCGCCACTTTTGCCATATAATAAGCTGTATACCGGGCTGCTGTCGTGGTCACGCGATATATCCCCTGTAAATACCAAACCCCATGTAGTTTTTGGCGATGAGTAGAAGTCCATTCCGGCTTTAATATTGGTGTTGTTACCGGAGGGCCTGAAATAGGAGATGTCTTTTAAAGAAGAGGTTCTATCTCCATTGGCGTCAAAATAATCGCGGTCAATTTCCAGCCGTCTGAAAGTTTTTTGCTTGTTATAAGCAAGGTTGGCAAAAATATTAATTTTATCTACCCGATAATTCATGTTGATGCTTTCATCTGTACGGCCATAAAAACCAAGTGCGTAATTTGCCGAAACCACGGCGTTAAATCCCCGGGTGGTATTTTTTTTTGTTTTTATATTAATAACGCCCGCATTTCCCGCGGCATCATATTTGGCCGGCGGGTTATCCATCAGTTCTATCTGGTCTAATGACGATGACGGTAACGAACGCAGGTAAGTTGCAAGGTTTGCAGCCGAAAGATAGGTTGGTTTATCATCAATCATCACCATTACTCCGCTTTTTCCCTTAAAAGTAATATTGCCTTCGGCATCTACCTGTACGCCGGGTGTTTTTGCCAATACCTCTAAAGCGCTGGCTCCTGTGTTTGATATCAATGCACCAACGTTAACCACGGTACGGTCAATTTTTTGTTGTACATATGATTTTTTGGCAGTTATTGCTACCTCATTTAACCTTTTGCCTGCCAGCGATAAAATAAACGGGGGCAAATTAACCGGTTTTTGCTGGTTTACAATCACGGGAATGCTTTGGTAAGTTTTATAACCAATATAAGTAGCCTTAATAAGGTAGGTATTATCCTTTACATTTTTAAATACGAAGCCACCATCCGGGTTAACAAGCTGGGTGCTTACCACGCTTGAATCTTTTGCGGCAAGTAAAATAACGGTTGCGCCATCAAGTGGTTTCTTAGTATCATCTAAAATAAATCCTGAAATTCTGGCACCCGGCGTTTGCGCCTGTACAAAGTTGAATAGTAATAACGTGAATAAGGGCAACAGAAATAATCGTATCGGTTTCATCATAACTATAAGACATAGGCTGCGCTATTATCGTTACATGATTTTGTTTTTTATTTAGGCGGGAGGCCGACAATCCCGGTGGCTCATGCGGTGCTCGGGGTTACATAATGATCCCCTTACAACACAAAAAAGGACACACCCAATTCTGGATTTTTATTCAGCCGTTAAAAAAAACAATATTATATTTGAACCCGCTGTATAACAAGGCATACAACGGGTTCTTTTTTATGGCAGCAGCCGTAAACCATGAACCTTAACAATGAACTAAAAAAGTTATGGGAAGAGCATTTGAATTCCGCAAAGAAAGAAAGTTTAAGCGCTGGGCCAAAATGGCGGTGCAGTTTACCCGTTTAGGGAAAGAAATTGTAATGGCCGTAAAAGCAGGTGGTGGCGATGTAAATACCAACTCGCGCCTGCGTACCGCGGTGCAAAACGCCAAGGCAGTAAATATGCCTAAAGACCGCGTGGAAGCCGCCATAAAACGTGCAAGCAGCCGCGACGAAAAAGATTACGAAGAGCTTGTATATGAAGGCTATGCACCTTATGGCGTTGCTGTTTTGGTTGAAACAGCTACCGATAATACCAACCGTACTGTTGCCAACGTGCGCAGCTATTTTACCAAATATGGCGGCTCGCTGGGGAAAACCGGCTCGTTGGATTTTATTTTCACCCGCAAATCGGTATTTACCTTTGAGCCGGGCGACCGCGACCTGGAAGAATTAGAGTTTGAACTGATTGATGCCGGCCTGGAAGACCTGTTTGTTGAAGCAGATGAAGAAGGAAAGGATATCGGCGTTATCCACACTGCGTTTGAAGATTTTGGAAAAATGCAGAAAGCCCTGGAAGAAGCCGGAGTTGAAGTAAAATCGGCCAAACTGGAGCGCGTACCGCAATCTTTCCACGAAGTAACCGAAGAACAGGTTGTTGATATCATGAAACTGATTGACCGTTTGGAAGAGGACGACGACGTACAGGCGGTGTACCATAATATGGCGGAGTAAGGTTTGATTTGAAAATTTGAGGATTTGAAAATTTGAAGATGGTTTGATAAGGTAATAATTTTCAAATCAATAGCGCTTTTTCATTTTCAAATTCTCAAAATAAAAAACATGCCACTATTCAGTTCACGTAAGGAAGAAAAAAAAGTAAAGGTAAGCTTTGCTAACGGCCTGCTTTTTGTTGAAAAACCCGATGGTAAGCAACAAGCTTTTCCGCTGGAGTGGTTTCCTAAGCTGATGAACGCTACTGATGAAGAACGCGAAGACTGGAAACAAACAGATAAAGGCATCCATTTTAATCAATTGGATGTGGACGTGACTTTATAGAGTCAAGATACAAGAACCAGGAGTCAAGAGTTTTGAATGCGGGCGATTTGTCTTGATTCCTGGCTCTTGATTCTAACATCTAATTCCTATGCTATTCGAAGAGTTTTTTAAAAAGAAAAGAATTGACCTTGCTGCTTTACAAGTGGCCGAGGGATTGTTGTTTTCGGAATTTAAAGACCACTTTGAGCAAATGGGCGAGAAAAGTTTTGACCATAGCAAAAAATACTGGTTTAATAAATTAAGGCGCCGGTTCCCTTTAGCGCCTGAAGTTAAAACCGAACGGGTTCACATTGCCAACCCATTGGCCGAGCAAACTATTACCGAAAGCCTGATAGAGCCCGGCAACACGCCGCCACCTAAAATTGGGTTTACACCAAAATTCAGGGCTACAGCGGTACCACCAAAACCAGTTGACGAAGCAATTGAAGAAACAAAACCCGCAGAAGCATCAACGCCAACAGAAAATACAGCACCCAAACCGGCATTTAAGCCGCGTTTTAACCCGGGCATGGTAAGACCCAAAGCGGCTGAAGGCGCAGGCGCTATTGAACAAAAGCCGGATGTTGCCGATGGAGGAGTTACACCGCCCACAGAAACGCCTGCTACCAAGCCCGCTGGTTTTAAACCACGGTTTAATGCAGCAATGGTAAAACCAAAGCCTACCGAAGAAAGCGAAGCCCCTGCCGATACGCCGGAAGTAAAAGAACAACCAATAGCAGCAGCCCCCGAAACGCCTATTGCCAAGTCAGGCTTTAAGCCACGGTTTAACGCGGCCATGATGAAGCCAAAACCCGTTGAAGGAACTGAGCCCACTGCAGAAAAACCGGAAGAAAAAGAAGAAATGCCTGTTGAACCCACGGCAACACCCGCTGCAAAGCCGGGATTTAAGCCCCGTTTCAACGCGGCCATGATGAAGCCGAAACCAATTGCAGAAGAGGAGGCAACCCCAGCACCGGAAGTGCCCGCCGGGCCAGTTACACCATCACAACCCGAAGCAAGCGCCGATGAACCCACCCAGGAAACGCCGGCCGCAAAACCTGCCTACAAGCCCAAATTCAATATAAAAACCCTGCCAAAGAAACCGGAGCAGGAATAATATACCCTAAAAAGTTGCCCCGAGTCGTAAGGATTCCCAAAGTTGACAAGGGGAAATACATTGTAAAGAAGACTGTCATACTGAGTTGTAAAATTTCGTGAAATTCTGAAGGGGGAATGACATACAATAAGAGAACTGTCATCCTGAACGTAGTGAAGGATCTATTCGCGAACTTTTCTATCGGTCGTGCACGGCTGATAGATCCTTCGTACCTCAGGAAAGCCGCCGGATACCCGCCAGTACACAAGTCATCGGGAAACAACGTTTATGCGCCAAACTGCCTCAAATGATGATCAATGTGTTTGTAGGCAAAGCAGCCTATTTGCTCTTTGGTCATTTTGCCAAAAAAAGGGTGTACAAAATTGTGATTGGCAAAATTTTCTTCCTCATGTATCAGTTCTATCCATTTGGCTTTTTCGGCCTCCACGTCGCCCGTGCCGGTAATGTTAAACCCGGGCACAGTAGGCATGTTTTTTTTGACAGGGCTATCGTCTTTTAGCATGCCTTTCAAGGCCATTTTGCCAAACAGCTTCCCAATGAACGATTGTTTGTACATAGTTTTACCCAATACCATTTCTTCCCATAGGCTGCAATGTTTCAGCATCTGGTAAACGGTCATTTTGCCCCATTGAGCGGTGCTGCTTTCGTTGAGGGTGCCTATACGGTCAATAATTTCGGCACGGGTGGCTTTGTCAAAAATGGTTTTCATGGATGGGTAAGCGGTGTTTTTAGGTTGGTTTAAAAATAGTTAATTATTTGTGATGATAACGGCTACTCCCGGTTATCATTTTGTCCAAAAACAAAGCTATAAGATAAATACCATTGCCGCTAGCCCGGTTTATGACAAATTAAGGGTATAATGCGACAAAGTCATTAAAGCCTCTTTAACTGGCATTATCCCGATGTTATATTCTTTGGAAGCTGTATGTTTTTTATAGGGGAAATAGTTAGGGCATCACTATCCGTTTTTTCCTGGATTATTGCTTACATGGGGCAGCTATTTACCAGCCAGTCTACGGTATGTTAAACAGTTCTTTGCTAAATCGTTTTTAATTACATACGTATTCGCGGGTCTAAAATAAAGAGCGCCAACAATAATTACTAAATAAATTAGCAAACAAGTAAACTTATTGGCATATTTGTATATACAATGCAAATTGCATCATCTGCATATCTGAAATTTAAAATCTGCATATCTGAATCTCCATGGCCAAAACTAAAATTGCCTATTTCTGCCAAAGCTGCGGCTTCGAATCGCCCAAATGGTTGGGCAAATGCCCATCGTGCCAGCAATGGAATACTTTTGTAGAAGAAATTATAGAAAAGGGCAACGCCAGCAATGCTGTACCCACCTGGAAGGTAACATCCAATACCCAGCAACGCGCCAACAAGCCCGTGCAGGTAGCAGATATTACTTTTAACGAAGAAGACAGGGTACTTACGCCGGATAAGGAATTTAACCGTGTTTTGGGGGGTGGTATAGTAGCTGGTTCGCTGGTGCTTATTGGCGGAGAGCCTGGTATAGGTAAATCAACCCTAATGCTGCAACTGGCGCTAAATATGCCGAAACTGAAGGTGCTTTATGTATCGGGCGAGGAAAGTGAAAGGCAGATTAAGATGAGAGCGGAAAGATTAGCCCCCGACGGGGGAAATGCTAAAAATCAAATTCTGAATTCTAAATCCGAAATCGAACATCCGAAATCCGAAATCGGAGGCTCCTGCTATGTACTTTGCGAAACATCTACCCAAAACATATTTAAGCAAATAGAGGCGCTGGAGCCCGATTTGGTGGTGATAGATTCTATCCAAACCCTGCATTCATCGCACATTGAATCCACCCCGGGGAGCGTATCGCAGGTACGGGAGTGTACCGCCGAAATGCTGCGCTTTGCCAAAGAAACCTCGACCCCGGTATTCCTGATAGGGCATATTACCAAAGACGGCGCAATTGCCGGCCCTAAAATACTGGAACACATGGTTGATACAGTGCTGCAATTTGAAGGCGACAGGCACCATGTTTACCGCATCCTGCGCACGATAAAAAACCGTTTTGGCTCGGCATCTGAGTTGGGCATTTACGAAATGATGGGCGAAGGGCTGCGGGAAGTATCCAACCCTTCCGAGATCCTGCTATCGCACCGCGACGAACCGCTGAGCGGCATCACCATATCGGCCACTTTAGAGGGCATGAGGCCCATGCTGATAGAAACCCAGGCATTGGTAAGCGCATCAGCCTACGGTACCCCGCAACGTACGGCGACGGGCTTTGATACCAAACGGATGAGCATGCTGCTGGCTGTACTGGAAAAACGCTGTGGCTTCAGGCTTGCGGCTAAAGATGTGTTCCTGAATATTACGGGCGGTATCAGGGTAGAAGATCCGGCTATCGATCTGGGCCTGGCTGCGGCCATTATATCGTCTCATGAAGATATGCCTATCCCCTTTAAAACCTGTTTTGCCGGCGAAATTGGCCTGTCGGGTGAGATAAGGGCCGTTAACCGTGTAGAGCAACGCATTGCCGAGGCACAAAAACTGGGCTTTAACCAGATATTTATCTCTAAGTATAACCTCCCATCCGGCGGACAGGATAAAAAGCGCATGGACCTATCCCGCTACGATATCGATATTAAAATAGTAAGCAGCATCGAAGAGGTATTTGGGCAATTGTTTGGGTGAAAGGTGAATCAACCTTGCTTCGCTGGTTGATTCACATCATTGAGGCATACCGCAAACGCAGCTACCTTTTACCTTTCGCCTTTATCCTTTCACCTATCTATAAAGCAGGCAATACAATTTTACGGATACGATTGTTGCCCGAGTCGGTTACGTATAGGTTGCCGCTTGCATCTGCAGCTACGCCCTGTGGCGATGCAAACAAGGCACTTGTACCGCTACCTTCGGCAAAGCCCGCCGTGGCGCTAAGGCCGGCCAATGGTAATAAAACCTTATCGGTAGTAATTTCAAATACACGGCCGGTTTGGTCGGCAATAAAAAGGTTCCCTTTGGCATCAAATGTTAATGCCACTGGCGAACCAATAACCTTGTGTTTTGGATCGCCAAGGTAGGTACTCACTACACCAGCAGCTGTTATTTTGCGGATGGAATAGTTTAGCGCGTCGGCCACATAAATATCGCCGGCCGCATTTATAGCCAGGCCCGATGGCTTGTTAAATGAGGCGCTGGTAGCGGTAGTATTATTAACCCAGGCTGCTCCCCTGTTGCCGGCAAATGTTGTTACCACACCAGCCGGTGTAACCTTGCGGATCAGGTTATTCCCCCTGTCGGCTACGTAAAGGTTACCAGAGCCGTCAATCACAATACCGCGGGGGTTGTTAAATGTGGCAGCTGCACCTGTTCCGTCGTCATAACCTGCGGTTCCGCTGCCTGCCAGGGTGCTTACCACACCGGCCGGAGTTATTTTGCGGATAATGTTGTTGCTGAAATCGGCTACATAAATGTTACCCGCGGCATCAGTTACCAAACTTTGCGGTGCATAAAAACGGGCATCGGCTAATGAGCCGTCTATGTATCCAATAGTTCCGTTACCGGTTAATGTGTTTACCGTACCGCCGGTAGTAACTGTTCTGATGGCGCTATTGAAAGCATCGGCAATATAAATGGTACCTGTACTGCCGATGGTGATACCTTGCGGACTGTAAAAAGACGCAGCATCACCTGTAGCATCAACAAAGCCGGCAATACTATTACCGGCAAATGTGGTCACGGTGCCTACCTTCGATGTCAAATCGGCGCCGGTAGTAAATTCCACAACTTTACCATAGCCGGTACCAACAGAATTGGTGGCATAGGCACGTACATAATATTTGGTGTTAATTTTTAAGCCTTTCATTTTACTGGCATAGCTTAAATAGTTAACAGAATCGGCAGTTTTTGAATCGGCTGTAGTTGGGGTTGGGTTTGTTGCACTCCAGCACACGCCATAGGTTGATACGGCATAAGTAAGCGCTTCGGTAATAAAACCACCGCTATGGGCGCTGGTATCGGCAGCATCTTTAACCACATCAGTGGTGGATATAACAGGCACTACGCCAGGAGTAGGATTATTGCTTTTAACACACCCTGCCTGGGTTAAAGCAATAGTAAACACTACTGCCGCAAACAGGATGGAATTAGTAAGATTTTTGTTCATTTGAAGTAATATGAATTAATGAGCACGGTATTATCAGCTGTAAAAATAAACAACTTGACAAAGCTTATTACCTAAAACGAATATTTTAACATTCATTAACACTTAAATAAAAGCCGGTTACAAATTGAATAAAAATAAATGAGTTTAAAGTGAATATAATACGGCCAATAACCACAAAATGTAACAGTAATAGGCCCTTAAAGTAAATATGCAACATTTTACAGGCTATGGTGTTATGTAAAAACAAGCTATAAGTATGAAAATACCCACATTATTAATTGCGATACTAATGCCTGCGATGGTATTTGCCCAAAAGCACATACCCCTACCCCATGGTATGGTTTACGGCCAAAAGCCAGATACCATTGCCATGATGCCTGCTAATAAGCTGGAAGAATTTATGGGCAAAAAGACCAGGATAAGCACCACCATTGAGGGTAAGATTATAAAAGTGACCAAAGAAAAAGGCGGCTGGTTTGATGTAGACGCGGGTGGCGGCAAAATAATGGCAGCTCACTTTAAAAATTACAATGTTATACTACCTGCCCAGTTAGCTGGCCGTACCGTAATTATGGAAGGCGTTGCCGAAAAAATGTTTATTGCCGATGACCTGCAACACCTGGCGGGCGATACAGTAAGCGGTAAAAAGCAGCACAAGGTAAAAACCGATCCTAAGCGGGCGGTTACGTTTGAGGTAAAGGGGCTAATGGTTGATAAATAGCCTTGCCGGCTTTGCGCTTATTACTTTAGCCTTGTAAACGAATAACTGTAAATAAGCCGCATACCGAAAATGCTTAACGATCTGTTGTTATTGTTTTTGATATCGGCGTGAAAGTTTAAATCGATAGTTTGATGTGTTGTGGTCATCACCATATATCCTATACCAGCTGTGCCACCACCCCCTGTCTCGCTAAACACCTCGCCTTCGGCATTCACAAAGCCACCGGCATGCAGGTATAATTGAGGAGTAACGTATATCCTGGCTACAAGACTGGCATATGCCAGGTAAGGCGCCTCGATACCAACGGATGGTGTAATGCTCAAAAAGTTATTTAATCTTAACTCGCCCTGACCTACAATTCCATAGCCGGGCATGTTTTCTTTGGAGTAGCTTAATGCCCCACCGCCTCCAATAGCAAATTTAGCCTGGGCTTTGGCGCCATGTACAGTAAAAATGAGGCAACAGGATGCAAGGATGGACGTTAAGGCTTTGCAGGCAGCGTTCATAAGGTAGTTGTATTAAAACAACAAAAGCCCCTTAATGCCGGGGGCTTTCATCATGTTATTACAATAACGTAAAAAACAAAAAATACTTATGTCGCTAATTAAATTTAGCGTTATGAGTTTATACCAGTGGTTAGGTGCAGTTCGTTAGTAAAAAGGTCTTTTACTTTTTGTGCTACTTCGGCGCGGTTCACTGTTGCAGCATCGCGCCTGCATTTAAGGTAATGTTCCCTTGCCACTTTTTCGGCCAGGTCACCCAGGGTTTTTACTTTCAGTTCTTTTCCAAACCTGCCAGCAAGGGCAAATCCCGAAAGAGCAATTGCCAGGCCAAAAGCGGCTATTACAGGCTGAAAGAAAAAGCCGGCCAAGGATGCCGCCAATATAAAGGCAAAAGCGGCAATTACACCTTGTTTGGGCTGCAGTAAATTAAGCTGAAAACCCATTTCCCGTTCAATCTCATTAATAACTACGATACGGTTATCGCGCGGAAAAATGTCTTCGAGCCGGGTTTGGGGTTTTACCAATTCCCTTGGGGCGGTAATGGTGCAGTTAATGGCATTCCTGATTTTGTAAAATGCCTGTTGAGTGGTGCAGCTTTCGTTGTTTACATGTTTTATCTTTTCAACAACAATATCGCAAAGTTTACCGAAGGTTTTTACATCCCGTACAGATGTATCTTCGAAACTGATATTAAATGATCTTTCAATTTTTACAAGAACGTCACCTAAATCATCAGGATCAACACTATTAAGGTTGAATGCCTGGTTATTATTTAAATTAACTTTCAAACTATAGCAACTAAATTTAACCATAAATTGCCTGTAACCGGGGCTACAGGCAATTGTTATTAGCTATTAAACACTGTCAAGTCTTAAGTTCTGAGCCTCAAGTCTTAAGTCCGATTTATTACTTCTAACTTTGGACTTAATACTTTGGACTACAAACTACCGGCTCAGGTACATCGATTTCTCTTTGTACAGGTGACGGAAATATGGGTCTTGCAGGTTAGGGATAAAGCGTATCGCCTCTCCTGTCGATTTCATTTCAGGGCCTAATTCCTTGTTTACTTCAGGGAATTTATCAAAAGAGAACACCGGCTCTTTGATGGCATAGCCCCAAAGTTTGCGTTCGATGGTGAAGTCTTTTAATTTATTTACACCCAGCATTACTTTAGCTGCTATGTTGATGTAAGGTACATCGTAAGCTTTAGCTATAAACGGCACCGTACGTGATGCGCGCGGGTTGGCTTCAATCACATACACCTGGTCGTTTTTAATGGCGAACTGGATATTTAATAATCCGCGCACATTTAACGCCCTGGCAATTTTCTCTGTATACTCTTCCATCTGGCTGATCACATTGTCCGACAGATCGAACGGAGGCAATACCGCGAACGAGTCGCCTGAGTGGATACCAGCCGGCTCGATATGTTCCATCATACCAACAATGTGCACATCGTCGCCATCGCTTATCGAGTCAGACTCGGCCTCGGCAGCACGGTCAAGGAAGTGGTCGATCAGTACGCGGTTGCCTGGCAGGTTTTTAAGCAAGCTCACAACAGCTTTCTCTAAATCCTCGTCATTAATCACAATGCTCATGCCCTGACCGCCTAATACGTAGCTTGGACGAACCAAAACCGGGTAACCTACATGATGTGCAACCTCAAGAGCTTCTTCAGCGCTTTCAGCAACACCATATTTGGGGTAAGGAATATCTAAATCTTTTAACAGATCGCTAAAACGGCCACGGTCTTCGGCAATATCCATATCGTTGAAGGATGTGCCTATGATTTTGATGCCATGCTGGTGCATTTTTTCGGCCATTTTAAGAGCGGTTTGGCCACCCAACTGAACAATTACACCGTAAGGTTTTTCAAGTTCAATAATCTCGCGAACGTGCTCCCAGTAAACCGGCTCAAAGTACAGTTTATCGGCCATGTTAAAGTCGGTTGAAACCGTTTCAGGGTTACAGTTAACCATGATGGCTTCAAAGCCCGATTCTTTAGCGGCTAATAACCCGTGAACGCAGCTGTAGTCGAACTCGATACCCTGGCCAATGCGGTTAGGGCCCGATCCTAATACGATGATCTTCTTTTTATCAGACGATACAGATTCGTTCTCGCCTTCGTAAGTGGAGTAGTAGTAAGGTGTTTTAGCAGGGAACTCGGCAGCGCAGGTATCAACCATTTTGTACACGCGTTTGATGCCTAATGCCTTGCGGCGCTGGTATACATCTTCCTCGGTAACGTTACCTAAAATGTAGGCTATCTGTGTATCCGAGAAGCCTTTTTGTTTTAGGGTGAACAGGAAGTCCTCAGGGATATTGTTCAGTGAGTAGCGGCGCAGTTCGTTCTCTAAGTTAACCACATCCATAATCTGGTTCAGGAACCAGCGATCGATCTTGGTTACTTTACGTACAGATTCAATTGGTACACCAAGGCTCAACGCATCGTAAATATGGAATAACCTGTCCCAGCTTGGGTGTTCCAGGCTGTACATAATTTCTTCCAGGTTGCGGCTTTGGCGGCCATCGGCGCCTAAACCTGCCCGGCCTATCTCTAAACTCTGACAGGCTTTTTGCAAAGCCTCAATAAAGCTGCGGCCAATACCCATTACCTCGCCTACCGATTTCATTTGCAGGCCAAGCTCACGGTTGGCGCCTTTGAATTTATCAAAGTTCCAGCGAGGTATTTTTACAATCACATAGTCCAAAGTAGGCTCAAAATAGGCCGAAGTTGTTTTTGTGATCTGGTTTTCTATTTCATCAAGGTTATAACCTATGGCCAGCTTAGCAGCAATTTTAGCGATTGGGTAACCGGTTGCTTTAGATGCCAATGCCGATGAGCGCGAAACGCGTGGGTTAATTTCGATGGCAATGATGGCTTCATCGGCAGGGTTAACCGAAAACTGTACGTTACAGCCACCTGCAAAGTTACCAATGGCACGCATCATTTTGATGGCCTGATTACGCATTTCCTGGTAACAACGGTCGCTTAGAGTCATGGCCGGTGCCACGGTAATCGAGTCGCCGGTATGGATACCCATTGGGTCGAAGTTTTCGATAGAACAGATGATAATCACGTTATCGTTGTTATCGCGCAACAACTCCAACTCATACTCTTTCCAGCCTAAAACCGCTTGCTCAACCAAAACCTCGTGGGTTGGCGATGCCTGCAGGCCACGGCTTAAAGCGGCATCAAAATCCTCTTTTTTATGTACAAAGCCTGCGCCTTTACCGCCAAGTGTATAGCTTGGGCGGATAACCAGCGGGAAACCAATTTCCTGGGCAGCTTCTTTACCTTCTAAAAACGAATTGGCAATTTTTGAAGTTGCAACACCTACACCAATATCAACCATCAACTGGCGAAAAGCTTCGCGGTTTTCGGTTTTTTCGATGGCGGCGATATCCACACCAACAATTTTAACACCGTATTTTTTCCATATCCCTTGTTCATCTGCCTCGATACAAAGGTTTAACGCGGTTTGGCCACCCATGGTAGGCAATACAGCGTCGATCTTTTGTTCGATGAGTATCTGTTCGATACTGGCAGGTGTTAAGGGCAACAGGTACACATGATCGGCAATAACTTTATCCGTCATGATAGTGGCGGGGTTACTGTTGATAATGGAAACGGAAATGCCTTCGTCTTTAAGGGAAAGGGCGGCTTGCGAGCCGGCGTAATCAAATTCGCAGGCCTGGCCAATAATGATGGGGCCAGAGCCGATGATCAGAACGGATTTGATGGAATTATCTTTGGGCATAGGGCTTTTTTTTAAATCAAAAGTTCTAAGTCAAAAGTTACCGGACATTGCGGCCGGCAAACGATTTTTCCTATGCACTGAAGGCGAGAAATCCCGACCTCAGTGTCGGGGTGCAAAGATAGAGTTTTGACCGACACAATTAATGTTTTTTTTGAATTAATATTTATATTTTATGTACGTCCTTAAATTTCAGCATTTCGGTGAGTTTTAGCTCCTTGTCGGTATCAAATCCGCATGATGTTGTAAAGTTTCGCGGATTGCTGTAGGTGCCAAATAACATATCCCACCAAACAATATCGCCATAATTATTACTGTGTTTTTCGTACTCGTGATGTATGCGGTGCATTTCGGGCCGTTGAAAAATATAGCCTATCCATTTTGGTGTTTTTATATTGGTATGATAAAAAAATTCGCCCAGGGCTGTGCATAGGGTATAAATAGCCCCGGCTTCGGGATTTAAGCCAAGCAGGGTGTACACCAGTAAACTGCCAATTACGGAGTTAACCATCATTTCGAGCGGGTGTTTATAAAAGGATGTAATTACTTCAATGCGTTGCGCGCTGTGGTGTATCTGATGAAAATGCCGCCATAAAAAATCACTCTGATGGCGCCACCTGTGCCACCAATAAAATATGAAAGTTGCTATAAAGTAAGCCACCACTCCGCCAAGCCAATTAGGCATATGGCGCGACAGAAAGAAAAGAGAATAGCCTGACAGCCATTTTTCCCAGCTATAACCGGCAATAACTACAATGAGTAACTGTACAAAATTGATAGCAAGCACTCTGATGGTCCAGGTAGGCACCTGAGGGAGTTTCCACCCCGGCGAAAGCTTTTCAATGAGGAAACAAACGGCGAAACAAATGAAGATGATATAAAGCATGGTTTTATGTTTTTGATTAAATCAAATCTCGGTGCCAGGCCGGTCAATAAGTTTTGACTTATATCAAAAAACGTTACCCTTTAGCTCTTATCCTACTTAAGGTTTCCTGTTTAATACTTAAAAATGATGCTATTTGCCCCAGGGATGCTTTCTGAAGAATGTCGGGATAGGAGGATAACAGGTTTTCATAGCGCTGTTTTGCGGTAAGTGTTTGCAGGTTAATGACGCGCTCTTCGCTGCGGATGTAGTATTGCTCGGTAATTAGTCGGCCGGTTAAATTAAACTCCGGATGATTTTTATAAATACTTTGCAGTTGATCCCAATTAATGGACTGCAATATGCTATCTTCCAACACCTGGATATTTTCGAACGATGGCTTCCTGGAAAAGAAACTATAAACCGATACTATAATTTCGCCCTTTCCCATAAACCAGCTGGTAAATTCGCTTTCCCCTTTGTGGTAGTAGGCCCTGGTAAAGCCTTGTTTTACAAAATAAATTCGCTGCGACACCTGTCCTGCTTTTAACAGGATGGATTTCTTAGCATAATGGTCTTCAACCAGATATGACTCAAGCTGGCTTTTTATCTGCGGTGTTAGGATATTTATATTATTAAGTACTTGCAATAAACCATTTGTTTCCATAAAATCTTAATATATTTATACAAGGTATAAATTACCTATAAAACCAATTAAACTTGTAATTGTAGTAATGTACAATTACCTTACAGCGATAAATTATGATGAAGAAACATACATTTTTTCTGTTTGCCGCTATTTTCCTGTTCGGAAGCTGTGGTATGCTGCAGTCAATCATGAAATCTACGTTCCCTTATACGGCTAACCTGGTAATTCCGGCATCATCATCGATCGATCAGCCGCATACCGCCATAAGTACGGCCAACAGCTTCGACCAGGATTTCACCAAAGATGGCAATAATGCAAACCGGATAAGTGAAGTTCGTATTATATCGGCAAAGCTGCAGTCAAAAGATCCATCGGATTATAATATTGGCAATATTGCTGCTTTAAGGATATATATGGCCAAAGCCGATGGCAGCGATGAGGTATTAGTAGCCATCCGTAAAGATATTACTGCCAACGTTGGCAACAGTGTGGTACTGGATATAGATAATTCGCATTTTTTGGACGAGATTGTAAGGGAACCAAGCGTGCGCATCAGGATGGTTTACCTGTTACGTAAAGCCGTTAACACCGATGTAGAACTGAAAGTATCATTAAGCATAGGCGCCGAACCTCGGGAACGATAATTTAATAGCCTTGCAATGCAAAAGCAACCGGCACCGAATACAAAACCCTTACAGGCGATCCAAAACGCATACCAGGTATCCACTTCGGCGAAGCATTTAATACCCTTACAGCTTCTGCATCAAGTTCCTGGCTAACAGATTTTACAACTTTAACCTCGGTAACCTGCCCGTCTTTTTCAACAACAAAGGTTAAAACTACACGGCCCTGTATATTATTTTGCCTTGCGTAGGTGGGGTATTCAATATGATTGGAAAGGTACCTGCCAAAGCCCTGTACCCCGCCTTTAAACTGCGGTGGCACACTCCTTGTTTTGGTATAGGTATTAACCTTGCCATCATCTAATGTAGCAGTGCCTGAAATAAGTTGGCCGTTACTATAGTTCTCTTCAAAACGAGTATGGATATCATCAAAACGGCCTTTCCAAAGCCCTTCCCGTTTGCCATTTTTAATTTCGCCCTCTTCAGTTACTTTTTTGAAATTATCATTATATCCAATATAATGCCCATTGCCGTTTGTTACCAGCGGCGTTCCCAATGAATCGAGACAATCTGTTAATAAGTAGTTACCGTCAAAATCATTATAAGGGCTATCGTTATCAGGAAACTCCCTGCCAAGGTATAACTTGCCGTTTGGGAAATAATCATAGGCGCTACCAATCACTTTGCCTTTTTTGTAGGTGCGTACAGATTCTTTATTGCTATTTTTAAAATACGTTACACACTGGCCCTCAAGTGTTACCGGATCGATGGTAGAGGTTTTACCCAACGTCTTAATTTTCCCGTTAAGGTAGTACTCCAATACGTTGAAAAAAACAGTCCCTGAATCGGGCTCGCGAATGATCCTGATGTAATCGGCGCTGTCGCGAACATCAACATGTTTGCCGTTGTTTTTCAAAAAATAAACATTCTGGCGCTGGGCAAAGCACAGCGATGCCATAAGAAGAAAGGTAAAGGTTAAAGGTAATTTCATTAGTAAACCAGGGGCTTTAAAACCGCGCTAATTTACTTTATTAATTTATTATCGGCATCAGGAAATACCAATATGGGTTCATATTTTCGCGCTTCGTCGCGCTCCATATAAGCGTATGACATAATGATAACCACATCGCCAACCTGGGCCAGCCTGGCGGTAGCACCATTTAAGCAAACCGTGCCGCTGCCGCGCTCACCTTTTATAACATAAGTTTCAAAACGCGCGCCGTTATTGTTATTCACTATCTGAACTTTTTCGTTCGGAATAATATCGGCTGCTTCAATCAGGTCTTCGTCAATTGTAATACTGCCCACATAATTCAGCTCCGCCTGCGTAACCTTCACCCTGTGAATTTTGGACTTCAATATCTCAATAATCATGGCGCAAAGTTATAAACTTTTTTGTTCATGGGTCATAGTTGATGGTTCATGGCCAAAAAGATTACAATTAATTCATAGTCAACACCTAATAAACAACCTGTACCATGATGATGAACCATCAACTATGAACTAAAGCATCAACATATTATCTATCAATCTTGTTTTACCCGCCCGGGCTGCTACCAGGGCTACTATATTTTTAGTGGCAGCGGTGACCGGCAACAATGTGCTGCCATCAACAATTGCAAAATATTCAAGGCTAATTTCCGGCTCAGCACCTATCATCTGTTCGGCTTGCTGCTGAAGTTGCGGGATATTTTCTTTATCGAAATTGCTTTTAACCCAGTTTAATGTTTTTGATAAGATGAGGGCGTGCTGCCTGTCGTCGGCGGTTAAGTGAATATTCCTCGAGCTCATGGCCAGGCCATCGGCATCGCGCAAAATGGGGCACATCACAAGCTTTACGGGCATGCTTAATAAATTAACCATTTTGCTTATCACCATAAACTGCTGGTAGTCTTTCTGCCCAAAAAATGCGATGTCGGGCGTTACGATGTTGAACAGTTTATTTACCACCTGCATAACACCCTGGTAATGTCCGGGCCGGAATTTGCCTTCCAGTAAGTGCTCCAGGTTGCCTATGTCTAAATGCCATTTCTCATTATCATCATACATCTCATCAACCGCCGGGTTAAACAATATATCGCAGCCCGCCTGCTCCAGCATTGCAATATCCGCAGCAATGGGCCGGGGGTACTTTTCAAGGTCTTTTGGATCGTTAAACTGGGTGGGGTTTACAAAAATACTGCAAACCACTTCGGTGCTAATTTGCTGAGCCTGTTTAATTAACGATAAGTGGCCATTGTGCAGCGCACCCATTGTAGGAACAAAGCCAACAGTTTTGTTGGTTTTGTTGGCAAAGTACTGGGTTACCTGTTGCCTGGTAGTAAATATCTTCAATGTAGTTTGAATTACAAAATTTGGTAAAGGTGTGCATTTACGCAAAAAATACCAAAAGTTACTTGCACAATTCGTTGACAGTTCATATAATAATGATTATATTTGCAAACTCAAATTTTTTGACTTCTTTACATATTTTTAATACTGATTAAGTGATGGGTAAATCTAAGCTATTGTTTATAACTCATGAAATGTCTCCTTTCCTTGAACTCACAAAAATTGCTGAAATAACACGCCAACTTCCGCAGGCAATGCAGGAGAAGGGATTCGAGATCCGGATCCTGATGCCGCGTTTTGGCAATATTAACGAGCGCAGGAACAGACTTCATGAAGTTATCCGTTTATCGGGTATGAATATTATTATCAACGATAATGATAACCCGCTGATCATTAAGGTAGCATCTATCCCGGCAGCACGTATGCAGGTGTATTTTTTAGATAATGAAGAATATTTTCAGCGTAAACATGTGTTTGGTGATAAGGACGGCAAGTTTTATGCCGATAATGACGAGCGTATGATCTTCTTTTGCAAAGGTGCATTGGAAACGGTTAAAAAATTAGGATGGGCTCCAGACATCATCCATTGCCATGGATGGTTAAGCGCCCTGGTGCCTGCATATTTAAAAACTACTTACAAAGACGACCCGACTTTCAAGCATTCAAAAATCATTTATTCGATTTACGAAAACGACTTTAATGATAAGCTTGGTGCCGATTTTGCCCAAAAAGCAATCATGAGCAACATGACTGAGGTTCACGTTGACGCTTACAAAGAGGGCACTAACACTGCACTTTATGCCGGCGCAATCCAGTACTCAGACGGGATTGTTTTGGGCAGCGAGAATATCGACGCAGATGTGTTAAATAATGTTAAAAACAGCAATAAATCGGTTTTAGAATTTGATTCTACCGCAGATTTCGAAAATTATTACAATTTTTACGACGAAATTACCAACGACGAATTGGTGCATGTTGCATAAGACTTAATATTATATATGAAATTTTTCAGATTAGACTTATTGACCCTGTTAATAAGTCTTTTTATTTTCAATAGCTGTAAGCGCCAGGAGGGCATAGGTTTAGGCGTAGATACATCATCCCAGGTAAGCGGCACTTTGCTTGTTGATACTACCGTTACCATCAACACTGTTGACGAAGATACTGTAACCGTAGTTACATCGGGATTAACCAAAACACCACTTGGCGAGTTTGTTGACCCAATTTTTGGCACAACAAAAACAAATGTGGCATTAGGCATTCAATTACCAACAGCTCCGTATACTGTTCCTGCAGGCACGCTTACTATAGATTCGGCTGTGCTGGTATTGGGCTATGCCGATGGCTTTTATGGCGATTCAGTAGTTTCACGATATAAAGTTAACGTATATCAGCTACAAGATAAACCCACTAACCAAACCTATTATGGCACCAAACGCTGGGCGAGCCAGGCTACTGTATTGGCAACTAAAACCTTTACTGCCAACACCCATGATAGCTTAACTATTGCCCGCATACGTAAGGACACCATTGATACCGTGCAAAGGGTTGCGCCGCAGTTACGTATACCTTTTAGCAAGCAGTTTATTTATGATAACCTTTTTAATGCCACTGGTACAGCGTTAGCTTCTGACGCGGCTTTCCAGGATTTGGTTAAGGGCTTATATTTAACGCTGGCCAGGGTACAATCTTCAAACGCGGGTGGTACATTACAATTAAATCTTTCGTCTACACGGTCGCACCTTGACGTATTTTACAAGGCCAAGAATGACACAACAACAGATACTGCAAGTGTATCGTTAACCTTCCCGATTCACGCAGCCGAAATAAGACATCAATATAGCCAGGCTATAACAAAGGCCAAAACCGCAACTGCTGGTGTAACCAGCCAAACTACAGTTTACCTGCAAGGGTTGGGCGCATTGCGTGCCAAAGTTGGGTTCCCGGGTTTAAGTAAGCTTAACCCCGATTCAATTGTGTTAAACCGCGCCGAGTTAATTATAACACCTGTGCAGGGCTCAGGTATTCCGTATCCGTCGTTGCCTAAATTGGCCATGTATCAATTAGATATCGCCAACCAGCGTATTTTGATACAGGATGCATCGTCATCAAACGCGCTTTACCAGGCGGGGGTATTTGGCGGTTTTTATACCCGCACAACCAAAGAACCTATAAAAGCCTACCGGTTTGTAATTACAAGCTACATCCAGGATTTGATCCGTAAAAAGACAATAGATTATGGCACTTACGTAGCCCCTATTGATACCAGCGAAGTAAACTCAACCACTGGCGCAGGGCTTATATCTCCAAGCGCGCAAATTGCCGGCCGCACAATATTGATTGGCAGCGATAAAAATTCGCCTTACCGTATCAAACTGAATATTTTTTATACCAAGATACCCAAGCTGTAAAGGCTCAATTAAAATAAAAAGAATCTCCGCTTAGGGGATTTTTTTGTTTAAGCCCAAAACACTTCTTAAAATTAATTTTTAAGTAAGTAAAAACCTTTCCATTTTCTGAAATAATTAAAATAATAAGCTATGAAGTGTGTTATATAGCTGATTATTTTTGCTCCATTTACATTTTATAAAATTTACTATGTGCGGAATTGTTGGTTATATAGGTTACAGAGATGCTTATCCCATCATTATAAAAGGACTTCATCGTTTAGAATACCGGGGGTATGACAGTGCCGGTGTTGCCCTGTTAGATAAAGAGCTTAAGGTTTATAAAAAGGCCGGCAAGGTTGATGACCTTGAAAACTTTGTAAAAGGTATTGACCTTAAAGGATCAATAGGTATGGGGCACACCCGCTGGGCAACACACGGCGCACCAAGCGACCGTAACTCGCACCCACACTCGTCTGGCAATCGTAAGCTTACCATAATACATAATGGTATTATCGAAAACTACGGCGTTATTAAAGAAACGCTTACAGCCAAAGGCCACGTTTTTAAAAGTGATACCGATACCGAGGTGCTCATTCACCTGATAGAAGATATCATGGACCAAACAGGCCTTGGCCTGCGCGAGGCAGTAAGGGTATCACTTACTAAAGTTATTGGCGCCTATGCCATAGTGATCATGAGCGCCGATGAACCCGATTTGCTGATAGCAGCACGTAAAGGTAGCCCCATGGTGATTGGTGTTGGCAAAGGCGAATACTTTATAGCATCAGACGCAACGCCTATTGTGGAGTACACCAAAAATGTGATCTATTTAAACGATAACGAAATTGCCTACATACACCGCGATAACCTGTTGATCAAAAACATTGACAACTCGGTTCAAACACCCTACATCCAGGAGCTTGACCTAAAGCTGGAAATGCTGGAAAAAGGCGGCTACGAGCATTTTATGCTGAAAGAGATTTACGAGCAGCCGCGCTCTATCCGCGATTGCTTACGCGGCCGTATTTACCCGCAGCAAGGTAAAGTACAATTGGGTGGGATAAAAGAATATACGGAGAAGCTCAAGAACGTAGACAGGATCATCATTATTGCCTGCGGTACCTCATGGCATGCTGGCCTGGTTGGTGAGTATTTGATTGAGGAATACGCCCGTGTACCTGTTGAGGTGGAGTATGCTTCGGAGTTCAGATACCGCAACCCTATCATCACCGAGAAAGATCTGGTAATAGCCATCTCCCAATCCGGCGAAACTGCCGATACTATGGCAGCAATAGAGTTGGCCAAAGAAAAAGGGGCTACTATTTTTGGAATTTGCAACGTGGTGGGTGCGTCCATTCCGCGCACCACTCATGCCGGTGTTTACACACATGCGGGGCCCGAAATTGGCGTAGCTTCAACCAAAGCGTTTACAGCCCAGGTAAGTGTTTTAACGCTGATAGCGTTTTATATAGCCCAGCAGCGTGGTAAAATAACCCAAAGCAAGCTGGTGGAATATTTAACCGAATTGAACCAGATCCCTCAACTGGTTGAGGAAGCTTTAAAATGCAACGATCATGTAGTAAAAATTGCCGCCAAGTTTAAAGACTCGACTAATTGCCTGTTCTTGGGCAGGGGCAGTTCATTCCCCGTTGCATTAGAGGGCGCTTTAAAGCTGAAAGAGATCTCCTATATCCATGCCGAGGGCTATCCTGCTGCCGAAATGAAACATGGCCCTATCGCCTTAATTGATGATGATATGCCGGTGGTTGTAATTGCAACCCAAAGCTCATCGTACGAAAAGGTAATAAGTAATATACAGGAGGTAAAAGCCCGCAAAGGCCACGTAATAGCCATTGTTACCGAAGGTGATACCGAAGTAAGAGAAATGGCCGACTATGTAATTGAGATATCCCAAACCCACGAAGCGTTTGTGCCGCTAATAGCAACTATACCATTACAATTACTGGCTTACCACATAGCTGTTATGAGGGGCTGTAATGTTGACCAGCCAAGAAATTTGGCTAAGTCGGTTACGGTGGAGTAGGTTTTAGGTGGTACGTTGTAAGTTATACGTTTTTATTTATTGCAAAAGCCGATAGTAGTTGCTATCGGCTTTTTTGCTTTAGGCTGTCTACGTAAAACCTACAACGTCCAACGTAAAACCTCTAAGCCGGCATATGTTTCATTGTTTCTGACAGGTCAAGCTGCAGGCCTTTGGCTATGGCCATGCCCAGGTTAATATCTGCACGGAACCAGTGGCAAAGCTGGCGGTTGGTAATCAGGTCTTTCTTCGGCCCATCTATACCGCTCATGGAGTTTACTATATTATTAATCAAATCCTGCTTTTGTTGGGCATCCATTAACCGGTACAAATTGCCGGGCTGTGTGTAATGGTCGTTTTCGCCTTCGGCATTGCGGTCGTACCAATCGCCAACAGAGCTGCCAAAATCCCAGGCGGGTTCTTTATAGCTTTGGTCGGCCTCAATGTCATCAAAACTGTTGGGAAAGTAATTAGGTGCCGATCCGCCATTGCCATTAACCGCCATTGCGCCATCCCTTTGGTAATTGCTTACCAGGTAAGGGCATTTATTAACCGGTATTTGCTCGTAATTGCCCCCTAAACGGTAACGGTGCGCGTCCGGATAGGATAAAATACGGCCTTGCAGCATCTTATCCGGCGAGTAACCAACACCATCAATAACGTGAGCCGGGGCAAAAGCAGCCTGCTCAACATGGGCAAAATAATTATCGGGGTTTTCATTCAATTCCAATACACCAACATCAATCAGCGGGTAATCACCATGTGGCCACACTTTAGTTAAATCAAATGGGTTGATGTGGTAGGTTTTGGCATCAGCCTCGGGCATTACCTGTATTTTCATGGCCCATTTCGGAAAATCGCCGTCATCAATATGGGTTAGCAAATCATGTTGTGCAAAATCAGGAGCTTTGCCGCGCATCTCGCCGGCTTCGGCATCGGTAAAGTTTTTGATGCCTTGCAGGGTTTTAAAATGAAATTTAACCCAAAATCTTTCGTTCGCGGCATTAATAAATGAAAAGGTATGGCTGCCAAAGCCATCCATATGGCGATAGCCGTAAGGCGTACCCCTATCGCTCATCAAGATGGTTACCTGGTGCAGGCTTTCGGGGTTTAACGACCAAAAATCCCACATTATGGTAGCGCTTTTGCAATTGGTATACGGGTCGCGCTTTTGCGTGTGGATGAAGTCGCCAAATTTTTTGGGGTCTTTTATAAAAAACACAGGGGTGTTATTGCCAACTAAATCCCAGTTACCATCCTCCGTATAAAACTTAATGGCAAAGCCCCGCGGGTCGCGCTCGGTATCTGCCGATCCTTTTTCGCCACCAACCGTCGAAAATCGAAGAAACAATTTGGTTTGCTTGCCAATGGCGTTAAAAACTTTTGCCCTGGTGTATTTGCTTATATCATGTGTAATTGTCAGTGTGCCGTATGCCCCGGAACCCTTGGCGTGCACAACACGCTCAGGTATCCGTTCGCGGTTAAAGTGTGCCATTTTCTCGTGCAGAATAAAATCCTGCAACAGGATTGGGCCCCGTGGCCCCGCGGTTTGCGAGTTCTCGTTTTCGGCGTAAGGCTTGCCCGAGGCTGTTGTCAGTTTCTTTTTAGTTTCCATAAATACTTGGTTTTGTAATTCAAACTTCAGCATAATAATTCAATAGAGAAAATCAATAATTACTATATTTGTATAGAGTTTATCTATATCAAATGACCATAACACAACTGGAATACATTGTAGCTGTTGATACTTATCGCAGCTTTGTTTTAGCTGCCGAAAAGTGTTTTATTACACAGCCTACCTTAAGCATGCAGATACAAAAACTGGAGGATACCCTCGGTGTAAAAATATTCGACCGCAGTAAACAGCCTGTTACGCCTACCGAAATTGGCATCGAAATAATTACCCAGGCCCGCATTATGCTATCTGAAAGTGAAAAGATCAAGGAGATTATCACCGACAGGCAAAAAGAGCTATCGGGCGAATTAAGGGTTGGTATTATCCCCACCGTATCGCCTTACATTTTACCAAAAATCATCCACGGGTTTATTGAAAAATACCCGCAGGTAAAGCTTGTGGTATGGGAGCAAACAACCGAAGAAATTGTACAGCAGTTAAAACTGGGGATGATTGATTGCGGAATATTGTCAACTCCGCTGCATGAAAGTAGCTTGACGGAGATTCCCGTTTTTTATGAAAATTTTGTAGCCTACGTATCTAAAAACAGCAAGCTTTCAAAAAAGAAAAACATCACCCCCGATGACATTGATATGGAGGAGATATGGATACTGAACGAAGGGCATTGCATGCGCGAACAGGTATTAAATATTTGCCAGCGCCGCAAGGCCACCAAGGGTTTCCAGCATTTTGAATACAATACCGGCAGCGTTGAAACCCTTAAACGCATGGTCGATCAGAACAATGGCGCCACCATATTACCCGAGCTGGCCCTTGCCGAGTTAAACGATAAACAGCTGGACAAAGTGCGCTATTTTAAATCGCCCGAACCAGCCCGCGAAGTAAGCATCGTTATCCAACGCAATTTTTTGAAGCGCCGCCTGATTGAAGCCCTCAAAAACGAAATACTTGAGTTTGTACCCAAGCGCATGAAGAGTAAGAAGAAAAAAGAGGTGATGGATATATAGGATTTTCGATTTCGGATGTTCGATTTCGGATTTTTGAAGGTGCGGATTGTAAATGTGCAGATGAGCAAAGCGATTCCTGTGGGCCGGCCTTGATACTTGATACTAACTACTTGATACTTGTTTAGAATCTTTCTAAATAAATTTGGATGAATTGTCATAATGGATTACTTTTGGTCATTATTTATAATTAGTCTAAATAAAAATGAATCAACTCCAACCCTACTTTTACAAACTATTTTCTATTGTTCTTTTGCCTGTACTGTTACTTTTAATGGTTACAACGGCATTTGCTCAGCAAAATCGGGGAACCGTTAGCGGGCACGTGGTTACCAATACCAATAAGCCGGCCGACAATGTTTCGGTGATGTTAAAGGGCACCAAATATGGCGCTGTTACTAATGACGACGGCGATTTTAGCTTCAGGGCGCCGCAGGGCAAATACACGCTGGTAGTTTCGCAGGTTGGCAGCCAAAGTCAGGAGGCGACCGTTGAGGTTATCGCCGGTAAAACTACTGTTATGCCGCAGTTCACCGTATCTGACGCTACCCACGGCTTGCAGGAAGTAAATATCAACGCCAATAAAACCAATAAGTTTAAACGCAACAAAAGCGTTGATGTATCTAAAATGCCTTTGAACAACCTGGAAAACGCTTCGGTTTACAATAGTATCAGCAGCCAGTTATTACAGGAGCAACAGGTGTTTTCGATTGATGACGCCATACGCAACGCATCGGGAATCCAAAAAATGTGGGAGGCAACCGGTCGCGGCGGCGATGGTGGCGCTTATTATGCCAGTCGCGGTTTTGTGGTACAATCTGCATTGCGCAACGGTATTGCCGGTAATGTTACCAGCCAGATTGATGCATCCAACATCGATCGTATCGAGATTATAAAAGGCCCATCGGCCACTTTGTTCGGTAGCAGTCTTACGTCATACGGAGGCTTAATTAATCGCGTAACCAAAAAGCCCTATGACTCATTTGGCGGCGAAGTGTCCGCCTCTGCAGGTAACTTTGATTTTCAGCGTGTAAGTGCCGATATTAACATGCCGCTCGACGCTCAAAAAAAAGTATTATTCCGTTTAAACACAGCTTATAACCACGAAGGCAGCTTTCAAAACACTGGTTTTAACCGCACGGTTGCTGTGGCGCCAAGCCTGGTTTATAACGCTACCGACAGGTTAAGCATTGCGGTAGATGCAGAGTTGTTTTACGGAAAAAGCATTGGTAAGCCCATCTTCTTTTTCCCGTATGGCGTTACCATTGCCCAGCTTGGGCACAACCGGGCTGATGAACTTCCTATCGATTACAAGCAATCATACATGGGGAATGATTTAACGGAAACATCAAGAAGCACCAATTTTTATGGCGAAGTAAAATATAAGATCTCCAATTCATGGACTTCGCGTACCAACATCGCATCAACCCATAGTTACTCTGATGGTTTTGGCCCTTACTATTACCTGCTTCCAGGCGATTCTGTTTCCCGCAATGATCAGTCGACCCGCAAAAGCAAGGATGACATGATCGAGATTCAGCAAAACTTTAATGGCGATTTCAAGATTGGCAAATTCCGGAACCGGTTTGTGGGCGGGCTTGATTTTTTCAGGGATAACTCCAATCAGTACTTCTTCGGCAGCACCTTGGATACCGTATCATTAAAAGGGAACCAAAATTACAGCAACTTTAACAAAGCCGCTATGGATGCCATGTATGCTACCGGCACCTTCGGCTTTACCTACCCGGCCATTTATATCCGTAACACCTATAGTGCATATGTATCTGACGTATTTAACATTACCGATCAGTTACTTGCATCGGCAGCCCTGCGGGTAGATCGTTTTGTTAATATCGGCAATTACGATCCTACTACCAAAACAAGGTATGGCGCTTACCAGCAAACTGCATTTTCGCCAAAATTTGGCCTGGTTTATCAGCCTGTGAAAGATCATGTATCCTTGTTTGCCAATTACCAAAACAGTTTCCGTAACCAAACCGGCATTACCGAAGATAATAAACCACTTAAACCCGAGCACGCCAACCAAATTGAAGGCGGTGTTAAGCTGGATTTGTTTGAGGGTAAGTTAAGCAGCACCATTAGCTATTACGATATTAAAGTTAAAGATATCACCCGCCCATCAGCTACGCCAAACCGGGTTATCCAGGATGGCACCCAGTTGAGCAAAGGCATCGAGGCCGAGGTGATTGCCAACCCTATTGCCGGCCTAAATGCTGTATTGGGCTTCTCGTACAACGACTCTAAGTACGATGCTACCACCAATGCCGATGTGGCCAACCGTCGCCCGGGAACAGCGTCTTCGCCATACCTGGCCAATTTTTGGGTAAGTTATCGTTTACAAAAAGGCACTGTCAAAGGTTTAGGATTTGGATTTGGCGGCAACTACGCCAGCGATAACAAAATTATTAACAGTGTAAGCCAGGGTGTATTTACCCTGCCGGCATACACCATTTTTAATGCCTCTGCATTTTACGACCTGAAAAACTACAGGATAGGCACTAAGATGGATAACCTTACCAACCAAAAATACTGGATAGGTTATACCACCGTTAACCCGCAAAAATTAAGAAACTACGCCCTTACATTTACCTATAAATTTTAATGATAACCTTTAAAAAAGGCATACTATTTGCGCACCGCTGGCTTGGCTTTATATCCGGGCTGGTGGTGTTTATTGTGAGTATTACCGGCTGTATATTTTGTTTCCAGGACGAGATTCAGGATGCCATTCACCATTATCGCCATGTAGATAACCTGTATAAACCATACCTGCCGCCATCTGTACTAAAGGCCGAAGGTTTAAAAGGATACCCGGGCGCTACAGCCAGCTATATGTATTATTATGGGGCCGACAGGCCGGCCGGTGTACTGGTGAATTTGCCGAAGGATAAGGGGATGTTGTATGTATACCTGAACCCTTATACCGGCAAGGTTACCCACACGGAAAACCCGATGCACAATTTTTTTATAATTGTTGAATACATTCATTTGTACCTGCTATTGCCGCCCAAAATAGGCGGATTGGTAGTGGGGATATCGGTTATTATATTTGTGGTGCTCATGATAACAGGCATCATCCTGTGGTGGCCTAAACGTAAAACCGACCGCAAGAGAAGCTTAACCATAAAATGGAACGGCCGCTGGCGCCGGGTTAATTACGATTTACATAATGTATTAGGTTTTTATGCCACCGGCGTCGCCCTGATTTTAGCTATCACAGGCTTATCTATCGCCTTCGACTGGATGAGAGAAGGCATATATACCACAGCCAACCTTGGCAAGGCCTATCCCCAGGAAAAAGCAGTGTTAAAATCGGATTCGGTTTTAAGGGGAAAAACCAATACGCGCTTTGTGATAGATAAAGCTTTTGAAGCCGCCCAGACAGGATCGCCCCGGGCCGAAATGTTTTTGCTGTTTGATGATGCGTCCGCTTCGGGAACTATCGGCATAAGCGCCTACGCGCAAAGCCTGCATTATTACAAAAGTGATGAGTATGCTTTTGAAAAGTATACCGGCAAAATGCTCAAGAAAACCAGCCATGCCCAAAAAAGCCCCGGCATGAAAATGAATAACATGAATTACGATTTGCATGTTGGCCAGGTGCTGGGCCTTACAGGTAAAATCATTGCTTTTTTAGCCAGCCTGATCTGTGCTTCGCTGCCCATAACAGGGTTTATCATTTGGCTGGGCAAGCGTAAAAAAGGCAAATCAAAAAAAGGAAAAGAGGTGGCGCACAGGCGGGTGGTAAAACAGATGGGCGTTTAATATATTGTAGCGTTAAGTCAACAGTACTAAGTCGTAAGTCTAAAGTTGATTTTTTCTTTTTTGGCCTGGAACTTAAGACTTTTGGCTAAAGACTATCCACCAATTATCGATGACACGACAGCAGCACAATGTTAATGTCTGATATTTTTGACTTAGAAACTGATACCAACTACTGACCACTAACCGCTCCCGATTACAACTAACCGCTAACCGGTACATATACCGATACCAGCGTACCCCTGCCAACCTGCGAATCCAGCTCGACTTTGCCTTTCAAAAAATTAATCCGCGAGCGCAGGTTGTTCAGGCCCATGCCGCTATAAGCTTCGGGGTTGGCGGCATCAAAGCCCAGGCCGTTATCTTCAATAGTAAGGCTGATGTTTGTCTCGTCCCTAATCAGCGAGATGTCTAAACGGCTTGCGTTAGCGTGTTTCATTACATTGTTCACGCTTTCCTGTAAAACACGGTACAAAATAATTTCGATGGTATCGTCAAACGGCGAATCAAAGCCTTTGCTGTAAAAATTTATAGCGATGGTATCGTTTTCAATATTCTCAATAAAGTGTTTAATCACCTGTGCAAGGCCTGTTTTATGGAGCGCCCATGGCATCATGTTGTGCGATATGGTGCGCACTTCCCTAAAGCCATAGTCAACCAGGTTTATTGCCTTTTCAAATCGCTTTCGCTGGTCATCGCTTACAAAAGGCAGCTCGCCGCCAATAACCGTTAAATTAATTTTTGCTGCCGACATGGTTTGGCTTACACTATCATGCAAATCCTGCGCAATGCGCCTGCGCTCACTTTCTTCGGTTTCAATAATAGCCTGCATGGCCGCGTTGCGTTGCTTTAGCTGCGCCTGCTTATAAAAAACAAAAACTATCAAAAGCACCAGCAATACAAAAACAATAATGCCTATCATCCAATAATTGCGTTTGGTTATTTCAAACTGCTGTTTCAGTAACTGGTCTTCCCGCTGCGTTATTTCATACTTGGTTTGCAGTTCATCAATAGTTTTTGAGTTTTTGGCGGTGCTTAATATGGCATGCTTTTTTAAGTAGAAAAGCGATTGTTTGTAATCGCCCATCTGTCCATACAAATCGGCTATCTCATTAACAGCGCTGTTTTGCATGTCGGTATAATTTATTTGCGTGGCGTATTGCAAACAACTTTGCAAAGCATCCAGCGCCTGCGGATACATCCTGTTGCTTTTGTACAACTGCCCCAGGTTAAAATAATTAATGGTAAGCGCCAGGGTATCGTTTAATGCTTTTTTTGTTTCTATCGTTTTCAAAATGTCGGGCGCCTGGATGCTTTTTTGTTTCATACTGCCCAAAACATCTCCCATAAAATTATGGCTATAAGCTTCGGAAGTGTTTTCCTTTGCCTTTTTTACAAAATCAAGCGAGTCGCCGATGTCAAAAGATTGCCTGTAGTAATTTAGTGCCTCTCGGTAATTTTGCCCGTCTTCATACAGTTGGCCAAGTCCGCTTAATGCCATCATCAGCGTTTTACGCGTGCCCGTTTTGGGTGCAATGTCTATCGCTGCATTGTAAAGGCTAATGGCCTTATCGTAATTTTTTTGTTTGGCATACACCTGTGCTAACGCGATATAATCATCAGCCAAAACATGCTGCTGGTTTAGGGTGCCAAGCATATCCACAGCCTTACCGTAGTAATGGGCTGTAGAATCATAATTGCCTTTTAAAAAATAAATTGCACCTATGCTTCTGAGCATTAAACCGGTTACTTTTTTATCATGAAGTTTCATGGCAAGGTTTAGCCCTATCCGGGCAACAGGCAAAGTTTCTTCTTTATTTTCGGCGGTTAGATAAGCTACAGTTTTTTCGGCAGCGATTAAGCGCGTTTGGGCCGGCGATGTACCAACCACTATTTTTTTTAAGCTATCAATATTCTGACCGAAACACGGAAGGATAATTGAAAAAAACAAAAGTAGCAACAAGTATTTCATATCCGGGTGTATGGCCCCAGTTAAAGATAGCAATTTATCAGCTTTGAAAAAAAAACTCCGATTGTATAACAATTATTAGTAATGCTGATATTACGGCCAGTACCGAAAACAATGTTTGCCTTTGCTTAGCACCCTGAATATCAGGAATTTTACCGGTACCCTGTAATTTGTTGAATTTTAGTTTGTAAACACGCGACAACACCACAAAAACAACCGGGGTACAATAAGCTAAGTATTCTAAAATGGTTGTCATATCCTTAATTTTAAGTGAAACAAATTGGTTTTTAAGCAGCCAATAAATGCAGCCTGCTGTTGCCTGCTATATTTATTGAGCTTTGCATACCACAATTTTATGGAGTATTAAAAAGGCACACAATACAAAGCAATTGGTATTTTTTGTAGGACCGATAAAGTGTAGATTTACAAATAATTAGTACAATAAAAAGAAAAACAGAAAAGACTACCGGCCCGACGCAATGCCGGATGCGTTTGTTAATGCTGATTTAAGTGCTGATAAATTAAAAAACACTAACTTTAATATGGATTACCTGCGCAGCGCGTAAACCAATAAAATGGCCAACAACTAACAAAATATAATATAGTTCAGCAAAACATAATCAATCATTTTATATCTGCTACCTGCTTTTATAAAAAAAGATAGTCATTTAATGGAAACATACCTGATCAAAAAAGCAAGAAAAATCAAAGCCAGCGGCAAAATGCTGGTGGCCTTGGTTTTTACTACTATAACCATTGCCTGCTGCCTAAACCAGGCAATAGCACAAAGCAAAACTAATCAGTCCGATTGGAATGTACCGCCGCCGGTGCCGCCCCCCCTGCATCCCGGTACCCAGGTAAAAGTTGGTAGCAATGGCAAGCCTTCATTGGATAAACCCGTTTCGCTTAGCCTGAGTGATATTCCGCCGGTTGCATTGCCGCCCGCGCCGCCCGTTCAAATACCGGTTTTGGCAGCTATTTCAACAACGTCGCCGATGGTAAATAGTCCCGACCAGCCAACTATATTGGGCATTGGGGCCAACCTGCCCGAAATTCCCATGCCCGGTGCACCCGAAACCCCGGCCTTACCAAAACAATCCCTGCGCGATTTACCGGTGACATCCATTCCCGAGCTGCCCATACCTACATCGCCTGAATTGCCTGCTTTACCTGCCGAGCCGGTGCCATCGGGCCAGCCCGCACCCGCAAACGTATTAATGCCAGCTATGCCCGAGGTGCTTAACCCGGTTACCCCTAACCTGCCCGCAAACAGCGGTGGATTAGAACCATGGCCCAGCCCAGGGATTCCTGAAAACGCCAATTTTAAGCTGATTACAACAGCCGTAAAAGGAAGCAGCTCAGGCAGCGTTAAAGGCACGCAAAAAGTTAAATCTAAATCAGTTATAAAATAAAACAGGTTGGCTTAGCAATAGGCCATATAATATATCATGGTATATTTAAAACATATATTTATTATAACACTAACATTTATTGGCAGTGTTACCTGTGCGCAAATTAGATTTAAAACAGGCGATGAATTTCAACGGCAGGTGATTACCAAATCAAATTGTGTTTTACAACGTGGCGGCCAAACATTGCATGTTGGCTCGGTTTCAAACATTGTTAAAACCTATAAAGTAACAGATGCAACCGAAAGAAGTGCCTCTGTTACTATCATAACCGATAAGTTGATTGATACAGTAAATGCAATGGACCAAAACCTGGTGTACAATTCGGCCAAACCAGGCGATCCGAATTCAATAATTCATGCCGGCTTACAAAAAATATTGAATACCCGGCCGGTAGTTTCTGTAAATCATAAAGGCGAAGTATTGAATTTAAAACGCCCGGTATCGGTAGATGATACGCTATTGTCATTCACCGGCATCCAGCCCGAACGTTTGTTGCCCGGCAGCACCTTGCAGTTTATGGTCGATTTCCCGGTAAACCCAACACTAAAAAAAGGCTATACATGGACAGATGCCACCAAAGCTGCCGAAACCAGTTATACCATTTACGCTGTAAGCGGGCGCACTACTACCATAACCTACAAAACATCGGTTTTAGGCGGCAATTTAAATAGCCGCATTAACGGATCAATATTGATAGATAACCTTACGGGGATTGTTTTAAAACGCTACTCTCAAAGCGTTTCTACCGGGTACGAAATGGTAAACGGCGTTGTTTATACCGCTACCCGCCGGACGGCTATTACCGAGGTGAGTGTTAAAAAGTAGAAGTATCTATATGCCTGGTCGCCTGTTCTTAGTATTTATCCTTTTCAGCTGCTCTTCCTGTTCCTCCCAGGAAAATATAGGTTTGATTAAAAACTGGCATAGTTATCCAGTGCCTGTTAACCAGGATTCACTTATAAAATATAATTGGGCTGTTACTGGCTGGGCCGTATCTCTCAGCGATAATGAGATACATGTAGGGAGCGAGAAGGATAGGATGACTTCAAAAGACTTACCTTTTAAGGCAGATGTTAATAAAGAAGATAAAATTACCGTAGGCGAAGTATCTTATCTGAAAGTTGATGACGGTTTAATTATTGGTTTCAACAGAGGCGAATGGGGAGGCAGTCTTTATTGGTTTACTGCCGACGGCAAAAAGCATTACAAAATATCGAACGACCAGGTAATACAATTTACGCAGAAAGATGGCAGGAATTATGCCATACAGGGTTTAAACCACATGGGATTTTCACAGGGGAGTATCATAACTATTGATAAGAAAAACGGCAGGTGGACATCGAACACTTATTTCAAATTACCGGATGCTCCGGAGGTTTTCACTACTGACAACGCCGGCGATTTTTATATTGTAACGTCCAGTCGGATTTTGAAAATTAATAAAAGTGGCAAAGCAGTTACTTTGATTGCAGATGGATTTTGGTCGCAAGGCTTATATCCAAATTCTGTAGTGGTCAAAGATGGTATATTATATGCGGGCATGCGCGGCGGCGTGCTTAAGTATGAAATAAAAAACAATAAACAAACCTGGTTATTGAACCATTGAGCAATGCCAGCCTTGGCAACCTTGCGTTAATGTCAGAAAAAAGATATCTTCACCCCAAAACTTAAAATACTACCGTATGAGTTCGTCAAAAGAAATTTTTGAAAAAATGTTTGCCGGGGGCGATATAAAAATAAACGGTGATAACCCCTGGGATATAAAGGTAAATGATGAAAGAACCTATGACAGATTGCTTAGCGATGGAATGATAGGCTTTGGCGAATCATACATGGATGGCTGGTGGGAATGCCCTGCCTTAGACGAGTTTTTTTACAGGATGATGTATTACCGGATTGACAAATTAATCCCCAAAAACTTTAACACTATAAAATTTGCGCTTAAAGCCAAATACCTGAACATGCAAACCAAGACAAAGTCTAAAAAGGTTGCGCATATGCATTATAATATAGGCAATGATCTTTACAGGGGCATGTTGGATAAACGCATGATATACACCTGCGGTTATTGGAAAACGGCCCAAACACTTGATGAAGCGCAGGAAGATAAGCTCGACCTGGTGTGCCGGAAGCTGAAGCTGGAACCGGGAATGCGCATGTTGGATTTAGGGTGCGGATGGGGAGGTTTAGCTAAATTTGCAGCCGAAAGATATGGTGTAAGCGTGGTTGGTGTTAATATTTCTGAAGAGCAGGTTAACCTGGCCCGCGAAGCCACTAAAGGCTTACCTGTCGAGATCAGGTTAATGGATTACCGGGATATAAATGAAAAGTTTGACCGCGTTGCCAGCGTTGGCCTAATGGAGCATGTTGGTTACAAAAATTACCGCAGTTTAATGGAAGTAGCAGCCCGCTGTATGGATGACGATGGGATTTTCCTGTTACACACCATAGGCGGCAACTTTTCGCAAACAAAAACTGACCCATGGATAGATAAATATATTTTCCCTAACGGTATGTTGCCATCGCCGCCGCAAATTAGTACCGCGGCCATGGGCCTGTTTACTTTAGAGGACTGGCACAACTTTGGCGTTTACTATGACCGTACCTGCATGGAATGGCTGCACAACTTTAAACGAACCTGGCCCGAGATAAAGGATAAATATGGCGATACCTTTTACCGTATGTGGGAGTTTTACCTTAACGGCTGCGCGGCATCGTTCAGGGCACGCAAAAACCACCTATGGCAAGTAGTATACAGAAAATCGAAAAGTTTAGGATTGTATGAGCCGGTGAGGTAGGGGTACTGATTTACAAACAATAGCCTTGCATTGCCTTATGTCATTGCGAGGAACAAAGCAATCGCGAACTGTGTAGTGTAGACTTATAAAGTTCGCGATTGCCGCGCTACGCTTATAATGACGTGTTTATAAGTTATTGACTGTCACTATCAAATCGAGGTACGAAGCAATCCCCTACATGCTAAGTCCCACATCGTTCGGGATTGCTTCGTACCTCGCAATGACGGTAGTTTAGAGCATTCGTTTAACTATATCCCTGGCACGTCATAACGGCTTTTTTCAGCTTTAAACAGTTTTTAACCGCACAGGCGACCCGCTACTTCCCCTTATCAAACTTCATCCAATGCAGGTTAAAGCCGCCCATATCTGCATAAATCCTTACTTTATTACTGCCGGCTTTTAGCTTAATATTTTTTAGTTCGATGACCTGCCATTTTTTAAAGCCCCCGGTGGCGGGAATATCGATAGCCTGTTTAATTCCGTTAACATCCAAGGTTATTTTGCCATCATCGGCAGCTGCCGCTATTTTAAGTTTTACGGTGTAGATACCGGGTGCCATGGTTTTCACCGTATATTGCAGCCATTCGCTTTTTTCAATATCAGTTACATAGTAGCTGTTGTACGCGGCAGAATCTTTTGCGATATCTACCCCATCGTTACGGTACATGTGCCCATTGTTGCCTTTGCCGTACTTACCGGTTGATACGTGGTAATCGGCAGTATCGGTATCAAAGTAGGCGTAGCCATTGCGGCCCAGGTCATAATCTACCGCGTTGATGATAGTGCCGTTGGTAATCTTATTGGCCTTAAACGGTTTGGTTACGGTTGTATGGGGCTGCCTGAAAATGGCATCTATCACATCATGGTGAATAATGGCGTTTTCCAGTTTGGCATAAGTGGCCATTTCTAAAGTGCCGCTGTAAACATTACTTTCTTTGGGCTTGTTACGGCCGGTGTTCAGATAGTTGGTAACATCATCATAATTCGGGTTAGATGGTATCTCTATAGGATTATTATTCCCCATCTTTTTTAACGGCCAAAGCGCCCAGCCGATATTATTTTTCTCTAACAGGCCGATGGCTTCGGTTAGCCATACGTTAGAGTTTTCGCCGGTTTCGCCAAGCCATACGGGCATATTGTACTGGTCGCGGGTTTTTACAATATGCGCTACCGATTTTTGGTCGTTATAGTTCCAGTATTTGTGAAAACTAAGCACCATGTTTTTATCCCAGGCCGGCAAAATGCCGTTATAGTTGTTGCCCCAGCCATTGCCTTCAATAATAATAATGTGCTTTTTATCAACCTGGCGTATAGCCGTGGTAATATCAACCATTAGTTTTCTTAGCGGGGCATTGGTTTTTTCCTTCAGGCCATTTTTATCATTCGCCGGGTCATCAAAGCCAAAGTTGGGTTCGTTAATAATATCATAACCGGCTATGTTAGGTTCGTTTTTATACCTGTCGGCAAGTTTATGCCAAAGGGCAATCATTTTTTGCTTATTGGCGTCGCTATCCCACAACGAGGGGTTATCGGTATTCCTGTCAGATATGTTCAGATCGTTACCCTGGCCGCCCGGGGTGGCATGCAAATCAAGTATCAGGTACATATGGTTGGCCTTGCACCAGGCCAGCAGGTCGTCGGTCATTTTAAAGCCTTTGTCTATCCAGGTATTTTTCCCGGCAACGGGTTCTTTTTCTATAGGGAGCGTATACAGGTTATAATGCATGGGCAGCCTAACCGAGTTAAAGCCCCAGCGGTGCATCGAATCCACATCAATTTTACGGGTGTTGTTGGCCAGCCAGGTATCGTAAAACTCTTTGGTTTCTGCCGGCCCCATCAGCTCCTCCAGCCGCTCGCGGATGCGGTACTGGCGGCTATCTTTGGTTACATGCAGCATGTAACCCTCCTGTAGCATCCAGCCGCCAAGGCCCATGCCGCGCAGCAGCACGTTTTTGCCTTTTTCGTCGGTTATTTTTTTTCCATCGGCCTTTAAAAAGCCCTGTTGCGCCTGGCTTTGTACCGATATAAAGGAGGCCGCGGCCAATACCAGCAAGCCCTTGCAAGAAAATATATTTTTAACAGATTTTTTTAACATGTTATTAGCGATTATTATAACGTTTATTTTAAGAGAGCCAAGATATTAGAGTCAAGAACCAAGAAAGAAAAAAGTAACAGCCTTTTGCGCTCATCTTGATTCTTGACTCTTAATTCTATTTTCACCTACCAGGTATAAGTACCAACAGATCCTTTATCCAAATGAGCGGCAAGCATTTTGCCGGCGTAGCTGATATCAAAATCCTGCGCGGCTTCGCTGGTATTGGCCACTATTAAAACCTTTTTGCCATCGGGGGTTTTAAAAGCCACGTTTGGCAATTTATCCAGGTTGTTTGATGCTATGCGTACCGAACCTGGCCTCACAAATTTTGATGCATGCGCTATGGTATAATAAGCCACATTTTTTTTTACCTCATTTTTATTGATAGTAACCGCGCCCTGGCATGACGGGCATCCCCCCCTATCGGTATAAGGTTTATAATCCTGGTCGGCGGCCAGGTTCCATTCCAGTACGTTGCGGCTCCAGTTGCGGGTTGCGCCAATAATCAGGTTTTTTAAGGGCCATCTCATATCAATGGTCGATTCGTTTTCGGGCTCAACCACCATCTGTTCGGTAAAGTAAACGTTCTTTTCGGGGTGGGCGTTGTGTACGGTACTTAGGGCGCTGATATCGCCGCCATATAAGTGAAAACCCGAGCCATCGATATATTTGGCTGCCGCCTTATCGTTTAATATCGAAATTGGGTAGTCGGGCCGGTCGCAGTTATGATCGTACAAAATAATTTTTGTTTTGATGCCGGCTGCTTTAAAGGCAGGGCCTAAGTTGTTTTTGATAAAAGCGCCTTCATCGGCTGCAACCAATAGTAAGCTGGGATTATTGCCGGGGTGTAAAGGCTCGTTTTGTACGGTAATGGCATCTATGTTTATGCCCTGCGCTTTCATCCCCTGTATGTATTTTACAAGGTATTTAGCGTAGGTTCCCCAATATTCGGGTTTTAGCCTGCCGCCGCGGGTATCGTTGTTAGTTTTCATCCATGCCGGAGGCGACCATGGTGAACCTAATATTTTTATTGAAGGGTTAATAGCCAGTATCTGTTTCATCACTGGTATTACGTCGTGCTTATCGGGGCCAAGGTCAAAATGTTTTAACGTAGGGTCGGTTTGGCCGGCGGGCATGTCATCGTACGAGAAAGCTTTTTCATTTAAGTCAGATGCGCCTATGCTCAACCGCAAATAGCTTACCCCAATGTTGTTATCATTAACCGCAAACAGGTTTTTTAACAGCGCAACGCGGCTATCAGCACTCATGCGAATGATGTGCATGGCGCTGCCGCCGGTAAGCGCAAAGCCAAAACCATCAATAGGCTGGTAAGTTTGCTTATCATCCACCGTAATGGTAACATCATTGGGCTTGCCCCCTGCCTTAAACTCCAGCGCTTCTTTTTGCTTAGCAAACAATGCCGACCTATCGGCTTTGGTAAGCCAAAGGCTGGCCGCTGTTGTTTTTTGGGCTGATGCTATGGTAGCGGTACACATCAGCGCTGCCGCCGATAAAAACGAAATGACATGTTTATTCATCAAACAAATATTTAACGGGTTATACATAATTCAAAACAGGCTTTGAAAAGGCCGGAAGGCAATTGGTTGAGTAAATTTATTATTGTTTTTGAGATATAACCGCATAAATTATTAAGTAACCAACAATTTACGTGTATTAGTTACACAAAGGTACCGGATAACAACTATACCGGGACTAAGTGGTATTAAACTGACCGGATTATACATCTAAAAAGGCGCTTTATAATGGGCAGGAGTGCCATTTAATTAGAACCTAAATTTATTTGCTTTTATTAAAAATAAACTATATTTTCACTTGCACTATCCACATGAGAGACTCGAATAAAAAGATCATCATTTTTGATGATGACGAAGACATCCTTTCTATATGCAGTTATATTTTAGAAGAGCAAGGCTGGGAGGTTTTTACATTCACTGATTGCAATAATATAACCGAAAAAGTATCGCGCGTTTTACCGGATGTTATACTCATGGATAACTGGATTCCGGATGCCGGCGGCATTATTGCCACCCAAACGTTAAAAAAATCCGAAGAATTAAAAAACATCCCGGTAATTTATTTCTCGGCCAATAGCGATATCCAGATCCTGGCCAGCAATGCCGGCGCCCAAACCTACCTGGCCAAACCGTTTGACCTGGAGGAGTTGGAAAAGGTTATCAGCAAAGTGCTGATTAGTTAATAAACATTAAATTTTTATTTTACAATATACAACAAGGCCCCATCTGTTTAGGATAGGGCCTTGTTAGTTTATGCCTTTTATTGCGGGCCGCCAGGGCCGCCTCCTGGACCGCCGCCTCCCGGACCTCCACCACCGGGGCCACCACGCTCGCCACGCGGCCTGTCGCCCCTAATGTCCTGGGTTGGCGCTTTACCGGCAAACTTTTGCAGGCGCAGGGTAAAGGTAAGCAGGTAATAACGTGCAAGCCTGTTCACGCTCGATTGTGTAATTGAACTGGTAGTTGTTGTTGATGAAAAGCCGGTATTTTGATTAAACAAATCAAATGCCGAAAGGCGCAATGTAGCCACCTTGTTTTTCAGGAAACGGCGCTCAACATATACGTTTAAAATGTTGGGGTTGGTTATCTGGATGTTTGAGGTATAACCATAGTTGGTTGCCTTGGTATAATCGTAGCTAAATACCCAATCGCCAAAATAGTTTTTGCCGTTAAGGCCAATGTTCCAGGTTTTTATATTGGTTAAACCATCGTTAACCGGGTTTTTTATCGAGTTGTTTGTGCGGTTGATGGCATAGTTGGTTAAAATTTGTGCATCGATGATATTCGGCAAATCAACCCTGAACCTGATTTCGGGCGTAAATACCAGGTTTTTAGCAATGTTTTTTTGTTGTGCCGCGGCAATTTCTTCGGCAGTAGCCGCAAGCGGATCGCCGGTAACCGTGGTTAAATAACCAACATTATTATTGTACTGGGCGGTACCATTTAGGGTAACCGAGTATTTACGCTCGGCCCATGGTTTTGAATAGGTTACACGGCCGGTAAAGTTATAAAAGCCATCTGCATTTAAGTATTGGGTAAAAATTCGGCTGGAAGTGGTTGACGAAATAGCGTTGGTTACAATTTGATTGGATATGTTTTGATAGGTAAAGTTTGCAAAAAACACGTTGCCTGTGGTAAAGCTAAAGTTGTTATACCTGATAGATATATTGTTGGTGAACGCAGGTTTCAGGTATGGGTTACCCTGTACCGGGTACAACGCGTTCGAAAAATCAATAACCGGCTGCAACTGGGTAAAACTTGGTGCTGCGTTTGATCCGTTATAGTTAACCGCGAATGTTTTGCTGCGCGAAAAATTATAAATATAGCGGGCTGTAGGTATAATATTAAAGGTGTTTTTATGCGTATCAGGGATGGTATTGTTTGATACGGAGTGGCCATCCAAGGTTGAGGGCTGAACCGCCAGGCCCAAAGTATAGTTATACTTTTTCTCGATAAACCTATAGTTTAAGCCAACCTTATTGGTGGTAAACGTATAATCAAATTTGTTTGACAGCAAATCATACACATTCCAGGTTTGGGCGTTACTTAGGGTATCAGTTTCCTTATTATTTACCGTTGCCGAATGATTTAAGGCGTAATTAAGCTCAAGATACGATCGTGTGCCCAATGGCTCAAGGTATGAAAGGTTTACACCAACACTATTGGTACGGCTATAGGTATTAATAATCTGGTTTTCAGGAGCGGTTTGCTGTGTGCCCGGAACAAAATTATAAATGGGGTTTTGATACGAAGTGGTTGGCGCGGAGCTTGCCGATGCAAAAATGCTTAAGTTACGACGATGCGGAAATTTATGGTTATACAATGCTGTAATACCGTAATTAGGCGATTGCGAATCGCCATTGGTAGTAGAGGTGTATGCCGAAGCAAGCGTTCCTTTCCGGGTAAGGTTTACACTATCCGATTCGTTGGTGTTGGTACTGCCGTATGAAAAAGATGGTACCACTTTTAAGTAATTAACAGTATCCGGCTTATACTCCATGTTCCAGTTAAAGCGGTGATTTATATTCTGATCTTTTTCAAGGCTTAACTGATGCTGCTCGCTTGGGTTAGCGGCAGAAGTATTCTGTTGAAAAATATTGTTATTGGTGCTTGTAGTATTATCCGCAAAGCTATAGCTGCCATATACGGCCAGTTTTTTGCCCCACTGATCGCGAAAGTTTATACCTATTGATTTTGCATCGGTTAAACCATTTTGAGCGGTAATTAGGCTTCCGCCGCCGCCACCGCCACGGCCCGCGTTACCACGGCCACCGCCGCCGCCAAAACCACCGCCGCCACCACCACCCGTAGTGCCGAATGAGAAGGTATTAACATTGGTATTATTGATGCTTCCCTGCACCGCAATTTGCTGATCGCCGTGAAAATTGAAAATATTTAATGATCCTATATACCGGTTTTTATTGGGCACGCCCTGGTCTTGCGGCAGTGCATCGCGGCCATCGCCGGCAGTTGCCTGGGCGGTATAGCCATAGTTTTTATCTTTCCTGATGGTAATGTTCATTACCTTGGTAGGGTCGCCGGTTTTAATGCCGGTAAGGTTGGCCTGGTCGCCGTAATCGTCAATCATCTGTATGTTTTCAATAATATCGGCAGGCAGGTTTTTGGTGGCGCTTTGCACATCACCGCCCATATAATCCTTGCCGTTTATCCGCACCTTGGTAACCTGTTTGCCCTGTGTGGTAATATTGCCGTTTACATCTACATCCACACCGGGCAGCTTTTTTATCAAATCTTCGGTGGGCGCGTTCGCACGTACTTTGTAGGCAGCCGCGTTGTATATTACTGTATCCTCTTTAAGGGTAATGGGGTTGGCGGCCCCTATAATGTTTACCTGGCCAAGCAAATTTGTTTCGGCCTTTAACAATATCAACCCCAAATCTACCGGCTTGGTGTTATCCTCCAGGGCAAAGTGCTTTTTTATTGCAGTAAACCCAATTGACGATATGGTGAGCGTTATTTTACTCCCTTTAACACCCGCAAACCTGAATTTACCATTAGCATCTGCAACGGTTAATGAGCTATCGCCGGCATCGTTTACCAGTTTTACACTGCTGCCGGGCAAACTTAGTTTGGTTGTATCGGCAATGGTACCGCTAATATCGCGCGCAGTTTGGGCGTGGGCGCCAAGGGCGCATAACAAAAAAATACTTAAAGTAAAAATTAGGGGTTTCATGATATATGTTCAGCTACAAGTGTATTCATTTGTGTTAAAGACACATTTAAAGTGCAAATGTTCAACATATAAAGGGCATATTAAATAATAAACATATAATTGTTACACATACAGCTATTAAAGGCCTATCAATCATATTATTGTTACATATACAGGCAAAAAACAACTCTTTTAAAAAGCTGTTCAAACTGATTTTTACGGTAGCACATTCCCGATCTATTAAATGTGTATCTGATTTGAAATATTAAGATTGCTGTTTGAAATGATTAATTAAAAACAATGGGAAAAGGTTCAGCCTCTTGAGATTATACCAATCGCAAATTCCCGCGTTTTAACTCATACCCTGGCGAACCTTTTTAGTTATATGTAACACCTTAACCCTAACGCCAAAAAGTCTGGTTATTACTTAGCACGGCGTTTACTTATCAGCGGACCACAACGATTAGCCATTGAGGCGGCAGCAAAGAAAGCCGACCGGCTGAAAAGGCTAATCAACCACTCAAAAAAAACACCTTCTTGTTTAATCAAAATATTTATATAGCTTTATTTCCAAATCAAAAAACTAATCACGCAATGAAAATTTTAATTACCGGGGCAGCCTTTATCGCGCTGCTATCGTTCTCGGCAACCTCAATGGCTCAAAAAGTTAAGTTAAAAGATGGCGACTTTTCTGCACTAAAAAGCGAAACAACCATCAATGTTGAATTTACCTACAACAACATGGCGGTAGGCAAATACAAAGATGAAGCCGATTACCTGGAACGCAAAAAAGCAGATTATAATAAGAAAGAAGATGGCAGGGGCGATACCTGGGTAAAACAGTGGGTAGATGACCGGAAGGCCAACTTTGAGCCTAAATTTATGGAGTTGTTTGAAAAATACTCGATGCTAAGCGAAAGCAAGACTGCCAAATACACCATTATATTTAATACCTGGTTTACCGAACCTGGCTACAACATTTACATCAGCCGCGAAAACGCCAAGATTAGCGGCGATGCTGTAATTGTTGAAACTGCTAACAGGAGCAAGGTAATTGCCACTATATCTGTTGAAAAAGCACCTGGCCGTACCTTTGGCGGTTACGATTATGATACCGGCACAAGGTTAGCCGAATCATATGCCACCGCAGGCAAAGCCCTGGGAAAGTTTTTAAAAGATAAGTAAGCCATTATAAATAATAACGAAATCAAAAAAAGCCGCCCCATCTGTATTGATGAGGCGGCTTTTTTTTTAACCTGCTCTATGAAGCTTTTGGCTTTAATTAAAAACCACCGGCACAGTCAAATTTTCCCAATTCAGTTCAAATCCTTTTCCCGAAATGGTGTAGGTTAGCCTTTCGCTCATGCCTGCAGATTTTCCTGGAGTAGCAGTTACCACAGCAACATCTTTTGCAGGGTCCTGGGTGGTTGAGCCATCGCGTTTAATACCCCATTGCCCGGTTTGCGAATTGAAGATGATTTTCCACTCTTTTTCGCCCGGCACCGCGTACAGGCTGTACTTGCCGGCCGGGATGGTTTTGCCTTGTATGGTTAAAGCCTTATCGGTAGTAAAAATGGTTGCCTCATTGGCGCCCGCGCGCCAAACTTTATCATAAGGTACCAGGCCACCCCATATGGTACGGCCTTTAACCGCAGGGCTGCTGTAAACAATGGTAACCGCAGCGCCATTTATAATGCCGGTGGCGGTAGCCGCAGGGCTTGCTTTTTCTTGTGCCATAACAGTAAACGACATCATAATGCCGAACAAAACGAGCATAAATGATTTTTTGAATGTGATACTTTTCATAATGGGGAATGTTTTATTGGTTAATATGAAGCAAGTTACAAGTTATTCGCAAATAAAAACAAATTAACAAACGGCAACAATTAACAACTGATAAACATTTGTTAGCTTGTTTTACACGCTGTTCAGATAATTGTTAAGGGATTTGGTCGCCTCCTTCGTGCCGTGCCGACCCACATGCCTGTTCAGTTTAATCGGACCACATTCACGTCCGGCAGACTTTTCTACGCATTTGCATCTACGTTAATACGCATGTAGGCAGCGACAGGTCCGCTTTTGTCCTTCTTTTGCTTTCTGAGGTAAAAGGGTGATGGAAATTACTTTTCATAATTACAAGCTTAAAAGTGAAACAAAAGTAAGTTTGCAGTCTGCTGTTAGCAAGCCATTCTCCGTTTTAACATATTGATAGTCAAATAATCATGAGCAATCCAATGCGTAGTTGTTATACCATTTAGTTACTAACCGAATTTAGTAAAAGATGCCAACATCGCGCAGGGTATTCCAAGGCTACGCAAATAGTAAATTACCGTTAATACGCAGGCAGCGGCAGCGCATTAACGCAAGTTGAACGACAGTACAGAACGTCCAATCATTTCCACTTTAAGCTCTTAATCAAAACCTCCACATCTTTTTTTACAAAGTTTAAGGCTGGTTGTACCGAGTCAAGCCGTGGCTCGTTGTTAAAATAAAGAGCCCCCCGCAGGTAATTTTTTGTACTATCCGTAAGGAAAAACTGGGCCGATGATGCTGCGTTGCCATCAATAGTATAGTAAATGCCGTATACCTTACGCTCCGGATAAGCAATTATGCCCTCGTCAATTGACGTTGCCTTTATGGTATGTTTGAAAGCAAAGGTGCGGGCATCCTCGGTTAGCTGGTTAAATTCTTTTTTTGTGGTTACCGGTTGATAGCTCAAATGCAGCGTGGCATGAAAATCAGGAAATTGCATGTTTACCCAACATGGCTTTGCATTGCTGCTCTTATCCGGCTCAATAACAGCGTATTTAGGGTAAGTAAAGCTATAGGGGCAACCGCCATCATATTCCTGGTATTCCTTTTTGGGGAACACAATGCGGGAGTAGCCACGGGGTTTGGGCGAGTAATCATGATTGCCGCCACATGCAGCTAAAACAAATAAAGCTAAAACCAGTAATGTTAAATACCTCATACACGCAGGTCTTTAGTATTCCATATCTCCCATGATTTTTCGGCCTGCAATACCAGCATTTCGTAACCATTTTTGGTGGTTGCTCCACGTTCGCGGCCTTGTTTTAAAAACAGGGTTTCCTCGGGGTTGTAAATCAAATCGTACAGTAAATGCTCATCGGTAATGGCCTCGTAGGGTATAGGGGGGCATTCGTGAATATTGGGCGATGTGCCTACAGGCGTGGTGTTGATGATAATTTTATGCTTTTTTATATGATGCGGTTTCAATTCGCTGAACAACAAATGGTCGGGATGTGGCTTGCGGGTGACGGTTTTGTAAGTGATGCCTAAATTTTCCAGTACGCAGCGCACCGCTTTTGCGGCCCCGCCATCGCCCAAAACCAGGGCCTCGTCATTGGTATCCTTAATGAGTGGCTTTATCGACATCTCGAAACCATACAAATCGGTGTTGTAGCCTTCCAGCCTAAAATCGTGCCCGGTAATGCCAACCTCGCCTGTAAATGCTGCCTGCAGGGGGCTTTCGGCGCTTATGCAAATACAGTTTACGGCTCCCGCCGTGCGGGCATCGTGCTCAACCCAATCCAGGTATGGAATAATGGAAACTTTATGGGGGATAGTAACATTTAAACCAACAAGGTTGGGATGTTCATCCAGCAAGTCCTGTAAATCTTTAATATGTTCCAGCGGATACACATCGTAAACTGCATCTTCAATGCCTTCGGTTTTAAATTTCTCGGTAAAATATTTCTTCGAAAATGAATGCGAAAGCGGAAAGCCTATAAGCCCGTAGTGTTTCATCTGTTGTTCAATTAGTATCGCCTAAAATAAAAGCTTAAAGATATACACAGAAATGATAACTGCCGTATGAAAATCATTATAGGATAATGTAAAGGGACACGGAGTTTCGATCCCAGGCCAATGGTGAACTTATCATCTTTAAAATAGCGGCCTGCGGGGACACAAACCAGGAGAGTAGAATCAAGATAGCTGCAAATCAGTTTAATGAGTTTAATCTTAATTCTTGACTCTGTTGTCTTTAATTATAAATTCAAAAAATGATCAAATGTATCGCTTCGGATGCCCAGGCGCAATGTTTCCAGCGGGATAATATCCGCAGGGGCTATGTTGCCCAGGCTTACATTGGCGCCAATAAGCTTGATAAACCAAACCTGCTGGGCTTTTTGCGGCGCTTCCCAAATAATGGTGCCTTCGGGTATCTGGGTGAGTATCTCATCAACCAGGCCCTGCCTTACCTCGCCCGAATCGCGGTATATGCCTACGTTACCGCTTTCGCGGGCTTCGGCAATAACTTTCCATGAACCGGCTTCAATCTCGGCATTCATGAGTTTGATCCATTTATAGGGGGCGAAAATTTTTTGCACGTCCTTTGATCCCACTTCTGATATTACTGTAACCTGTTTGGCCAGTTTGCTGATGTAATTGCATTTAACATCGTGCTCGATGGTAATTGAGCCATCTGATACCTCACAGTGCTCCAGCTGGTATTTATCCAGCAGGCGGCAATAATCATCAAACTGGTTACGTACAATAAAAGCTTCAAACAAAGTGCCGCCAAAGTATACCGGTATTCCTGCTTGCTTATAAAGCTTTATCTTTTCATCCAGGTTAGGGCTAACGTATGATGTTGCCCAGCCCAGCTTTACGATATCGGTATGTGTACCGCCAACCTCAATAAAATCTTCAACCTGCCTTAAGCTTAAACCTTTGTCCATTACCATAGTAATGCCTTTATCGCGGGGTTTAGCTGTACGTTCGGGTAAATTATTGATGGTGTAATTCATATCGCTGTTCTGGTTATAGCCTATAACTAAAAGTACTAACGCCGGCAAAGGTCGTAAAAAAAATTCATTGGAAAAATGAAGGAAATGTTAAATTAAAAATAGATAGGCAGATGTGCAGATTTCAAATGCGTAGATGCCTATGTAAACAACTAATAGGACTAAACTAAAAAAATGTAAACTTTTTTCAGGACGAGACACTAAAAAAATCCTGTAAATCCTTAAATCCTGTCAAAAAAAAGCCCCGCATGGCGCAGGGCTCTCACACATATTAACTATTTATAACTGAAAAAACTCAAGTTTAAATAAGCGCCTGCACGTATCGATATTCAAAGGTAAAGCTACAAAGGGGTGTTATTAGGGTATCTTATATCAAATTTATTATTCTTAAACTGTCATTCCATTTCAGAGTTTTCCACAATGTGTTCACAAGTGCCTGTTTTAGCGCTTTTTTGTTGATTTACTGCAATAATTTTAAACACTGCCTGATAGTTGAATTTTCTTTTTTGTAAATTGGGCTTGACTTAACCACTATGAAAAAACTGATTTTAATTGCCTTTGTGTTGTTATTTGCTTTTGGCGCCAATGCGCAGGACAAGCCAAATTTGTACAACCCAGCTGCCAGCGCCAGGGCCGAAATTAACGCAGCGGTTAAACAGGCTGCCAGTCAGCATAAAAATGTACTATTGCAAATTGGAGGCAACTGGTGTAGCTGGTGCATCAGGTTTAATAACCAGGTAACTGCCGATAGTACACTTAACACATACATGAATAAAAACTACATAGTTTTGCATGTAAATTATAGCCAGGAAAATACCAACGATGCTTTAATGGCAAGCCTTGGCTACCCACAGCGTTTTGGCTTCCCTGTTTTTATTATATTGGACGATAAGGGCAACCGGCTGCATACCCAAAATTCCGAATACCTGGAAGAAGGCAAAGGTTATAACAAGAATAAAATACTGGAGTTTTTTAAGGGCTGGTCGCCAGAGGCACTTGACCCTAAAAGTTACAATAAAACCAAATAAACCGCTTTTGTGGTAAATTGCTGAAAAGCAATTATTTACAAAAAGCATCTATTTATTGATATACACCGCCGGGATATATTCTGTAATAAACCCGATACAAAAGAAAAATTATTTTCTAAAGGTTAAATATTTTCTCAATTGTTAATTAACTTAGTTTATTGTTTCACCCTTAAAAATCAAACTTATGGCAAAGCACACCACTCTAAAACGAGGTCAGTTACTTAAGTACATTGGTAAAAGGTGGAAAAACCTGGACATTGGCAGCCCTATCATGAAATTTTTAGGCTATGATAGTAATGGTTTTGCCGATGTATGGGTTGAATACCAGGGCCGCCTTATGCTGCTGGCCATCGGTGAGGTTGAGCTGGCAATTTAGCCAGCAACATCTGTTTCACACACAAACTCAGGGAGCCCTGGTCAGTACGCTGGTCAGGGCTTTTTGCTGCAATACTTTTGGATAAAGCTATCGGCCTTATCGCTGCCTATATTACGGATAAAGTTCCAATCGGTACAGGCACCGGCTATATCATTTTGCTTTACTTTCTCGACGGCCTTGTTAAGGATATCACTGATCAATTCGTCATCAAAACCCAGTTGTTGTTTAAGCGCGATGATGGTGTTTTCTTTAGATAAATCGGCCTTGCCCTGGTACTTATTAATGTAGTAGTTGGTAACCGCGTTTTCCAGTTCCTGCCGGTTTTTATAATCGGCAATGGCGGCCTGCATATTCCTAATGGTTGACTGCCCACATCGCGTTTGATCGGGATCAAACCTGATGGGCTGCACCAGATTGGTTGTGGGGTTATAACCAGCAGGCAGCACCCATAACCCGGATGTTAGCTTAATAACCCGCAGGGCTTCGTCGTCCAGATCAATTCCGGGGCCTTGCTGCACTTTAGCATCGGTTACCCGCCCTTGCTTATCCAGCCGGAAAGCTACATTTACCGTGCCTGAAATACAGTTACGGCTTGAATACTCCGGGTAAACTATTTTTGATTTCAGAAAATCATCCAGCGCGCGCTGCCCGCCTTTAAATACAGGCTGGGCACCTGCAGCAAATGCAGCTGTTAACACTATTATACCGGCGAGCAGGCGCTTTATCATACTATAAATATCGACAATAAAACGGGAATAATGTTTGGGGGATAAAAAATGTTGGGGTATATGCACGTAAACTTACTTGGAGAAACTTAAGCTATGTCGATTAAGCATGCGGAGTTTTAAAATCTGCGGGTTCGGAAAAGGAAGTGACACTCAAACATAAAAGACTCTCATGCTGAGTGGTAAAATTTCGCGAAATTCTGAAGGGAGAACGACATCTTTAAAAAGGCTGTCATGGTGAGTAACCGATATTTGCGTTTAGCAAATAACCTCATTGAAAATGACATTTTTTAATACTGATAACCAGCAAGTTACAGACTTGTCATTGGCAGCGGGCAAAGGCCTCTCCGCGTGCGACCCTTCGACAGGCTCAGCGTGACAGGCCTGCGCACCTCGAAAGTATAACATGTCATGGGTAGGTACGAAGGATCTATTCACGAACTTTATTGGCGGCTATGCATGGCGTACAATAGATCCTTCGCCATCGCTCAGGATGACAGAAAATGAACCCCGTCACGGGTAGGAACGAAGGATCTATTCGCGAACTTTTCGCTCGGCCGTGCATAGCAGATAAATCCTTCGTTCTTCAGGATGACAGGAAAATTGAATATGTAATGGGGAGAAGTATACCAAGCATTTGCGAACTTTTCCATCGGCTGTACACAGCAGGTAGATCCCAGAGGACGATTTTTTATTAAACGAGGGCATTAAAAACCCAGCACCAATCCCGGATCAGGTACATTAACTCTATACTTTTCCATCTCCGAATATTTACATACCCCGGGATAATCGCCAAACTTTCCTTCCATGTCAAACATCAGTTGAAAATGCAGGTGCGGCGGCCACTGGCCATTTTCGGCATTATCGCCAAGTGTAGCTATTTGCTGGTCTTTTTCAACCGGCATATCAACAGCCAAACCCTCCAGGCTTTTGCGGCTCAGGTGGCCGTAAAGGCTGTACAAAGTTAAGCCCTCCAGGTTATGCTGCAGTATAAGGCAGGGCCCATAATCTCCCAGGTTGTTGTTATCCTGGTAGCTGTGTACTGTGCCGGCAAATGGTGTGTAAACGGGCGTACCCGCCGGCCCCCAGATATCAACACCCAAATGTAGGCGGCGTGGCTCATCTTCGGTATCAAAGTGGGTGCTTACGGCATAAATAGTGCGGTGCTCCAGGTAACCGCCAATGCCGTAGCGGCAATTATTTGCTTTTAGCTTATCGCTCACCCAATTGGTAAACTGTTGGATATTGCCAATTATGGCTGTACTCAACTCTGTATTTGCTGCGGTAAAATCCAACGGAAAAAGCCGGTCGGTGCCGGCATCATAATCAACCACCTTGCCAATGGCATCGGGATTGTTTTGTAAATAAGTTTTCAGCTGTTGGTGCCGGTCCATGAAGTATTAATCATTTTAGGTCATTAGCCGAAAGCCTTAGGCCTAAAGAATAGTTTCATCTTTATTGACTTAAGACCCATCCCGACTTAGAACTTAAGACTTAAATTGCTATTCGGTATCTGGCTGGCGCTCTTCCTTGCTTATTTTGTCGAATATTTTATCCATACGTTCTACATATTCGCTGGTATCATCCACAAAAAACTCCAGCTGGGGGATAATCCTTACCTGGTCTTTAATACGGGCGCCCAGCTTGTAGCGAATTTCGGAGGCATGTAGCTTAATGGTTTGCAAGGCCAGCTGCAAATTAGTGTTGCCAAAAAAGCTTAAAAATATACGCGCTATGGCCAAATCGGGTGTAACACGTACTTTGGTTATAGTTACCAGGGTATTAGGCAAATAATTCATGCCTTCGCGCTGAAAAATGGCCGCCAGGTCTTCCTGTATTACCCCTGCAAATTTTTGCTGACGTTTTGATTCCATGATGATAAGTTAACGCCAATTGAGGCAGATGTTTATTTATTTGGTTCCCGGGGATAGTTTTGAGTTGTGGGTATTGAGTTTTGAGTCAAAAAAAAACTCTTGACTCAAAACTCGCAACTTAATTACACATATCCTGCGGGATCTCTTTTGTTATTTTTACTACTTTTTTTACCACAAGGGTGCTGTCATACTCCGAGCCCATACCCTCTTTACCCGATTTTAGTTTTACACCCTCTACCTCAACATAAACCGGCTCATAAGGTTTTTCGAAATTCATTTGAGAGTATTGCAACTCCAGCCGCGCCGAACTATCAGTTACCCAAAACTCCTGCCCGCTATCGCAATCTTTAAATGATTTTATTTCGGGACCAAAACTATATAAACCTTTATAAACAACAGGTTTATCTGCCTTATCCGGTTTCCTGTTACATGAGGATACCGCTATAAAAAAAACAAATAAAAAGGCCAGATACTGAAAATAGCTTATCCTCATATAACAAATTTACAAATCCTGTTTGATTTCGTCCAATCCTTTGATGCTTAATCGTGCACTTATTCCCGATGCAATTACCGAAATAGCTCCTACGGTTAAAAAAACCAGCCCGAAATCGCCTATTTCCAAATCCACGGGATAGGCGTCAAGAACCGATAGGGTTGCGCCCATTTTTATTAAACCATAGTGCTGCTGTACCAGGCAAACGCCCAGCCCCAGGGCAATACCTACAATACAACCAAATATCGATATCATCATCCCTTCAAAAAAGAATATGCCCTGTATCAGCATTTTATTGGCGCCCAAACTGCTTAAAATGGCAATATCTGCCCGTTTATCAATAACCAGCATGGTTAACGAGCCAATGATATTGAATATTGCAATAATAAGCACAAAGGTTAATATCATAAAAATGCTCCAGCGCTCGTAGTTCAGGGTTTTATAAAGTTCGGTATTTTGCTGTTTCCGGTTTTTTACTGTGTAGCTTTTGCCAATAGCATCTATTATTTTGCTTTGAACGGATTCAAGATTGGTGCCTTTTTTATAAATAAGCTCCAATGAGCTTACTTCCTTAGGCTGATCGAGCAAATCGCGGGCAAACTCAATAGGTGTTACCACAATATCGTCAAAATCCTGCTGAATACCGAACACGCCCGATGGGTTTATGGAGCGCACCCTAAACTCATCCAACGGGTTTGCGGAGTTTACCGCGGTGCGGCTTGGCGAGTAAATCTGGATAGGCAACAGCGCGTCATGTACATTAATGCCCAGGTTGCCCTGGATGGTTGCGCCAACTACAGCAAAATTGCGCCCGCCGCTTTTTAGCGTAAAAGAGCCATTTTGCACGGTGCTATCCAGTTGTTTATTTTTTAAAAAATCGTCGCTTACGCCTTTTATTGTCCCTAAAAAAGGCTTGTCGCCATATTTTATCAAAGCTTTTTCCTGCAATACCTGGGTAAATGAAAACAGCTGCGGATCGTTATGCAGCGATGTAAAATAAGGCGTATTAGGGTCGAAGGTTTTGCCCAGGCGGGTTTCTATCTTAATTTCGGGCGTAAAATTGCTGTAAAGCGAAAGGATCACTTTCTCGAACCCGTTAAACACCGATAAAATAATAATAAGCGCAGCACTGCCAACCAATACCCCCAGCATGGATATGCCCGAGATGATATTGATGGCATGCATCTTCTTGCCCGAAAACAAGTATCTTTTAGCTATGTATACCGCGGTGTTCAAGTAAGGTTGTACGTTTTATGTTATAGGTTGTACGTTTTACGTGGTAAGTTATACGTTTTTTGTTTAATTTGATTTCTTTCAGCTACGTATAACGTAAAACGTTCAACGTATAACCTCACCAATTTGCTAAGCATGCGCGTCTAACGTATAACCTCACCAATTGCTAAGTCAAAAACGGGTTATTTTGTTTTTCGTAACCGATAGTTGTTTCGGGGCCATGGCCGGGATAAACAGTGCAATCATCGGGCAGTGCAAACAGCTTTTGTTCAATACTATCCATTAGCTGGGTAAAATTGCCGCCGGGTAAATCGGTACGGCCAATGCTCCGCCTGAACAGCACGTCGCCGCCAATTAAAATATTGGCCTCTTTATCATAAAAGCACAATGACGCAGGCGAATGGCCAGGGGCAAAAATGAGTTGCAAAACGGTATTGCCAAACTTTACGGCGCCTGCTTGGGGCAGGTACTCATCCGGTAATGGCGATACCTCATACCTGATGCCCATTTGCGGGGCGTACGATACTACGGCTGTTAACACCGGCAGCTCGCCCTGGTGAAATTTGGGTTTAAGCCCGTACTTATCAAATACAAATTTATTACCCAAAACGTGATCAATATGGCAATGGGTATTTAGTAATAAAACGGGTTTTAAATTATTATCCTTTATAAAATTTACCACTACATTTTGCTCGGTAGCGGTATACATTCCCGGATCAATAATTGCACATTCGCCGGTTTCATCATATAAAATGTAAGTATTCTCCTGGTAAGGGTTGTTCTCAAATGATATAACTTTTGCCATGGGGTAAAAGTACGGATTTAATTTGTTGGGCGGGGATGAGTTTAAAAAGGCGGGTAAAAATCGTGATGATGAGCGCTGTGTTTTTTATTTAGAGACGCATAACTGCGTCTCCCGCAGGATATTCAAGCAGGCAGGCGTTAAAAACTATTCCTCCACCAATTCCACTTCGGCAACCGGGCTAAACAAATAAACACGTTTGGTTTTCACCTCCACACATTTAAAACGCTTGCGCAGTTGTTCTTCCTTCCTGAAAACGCGGTCGCCTTTTATTTTAAACAGGGCTTTAAAGGGGACTTTCTCAACCGTTAGCATTGCCTCTTTAGGTGCGTCGTATTTGCGGAGCGATCTGTAAAGGTTCAGGTCCGAACAGCTGGAAGCCGCCGGATTATCCAGGTAGCTGGTAATGGCGTGCTTTACATCGGGCGGAAAAATATCCTTCTCAAAAAAAGGCTGCATCATCTTTTTAAAATTACCTTTCCACTCGGTTCCGTGCGGCTTAGCTTTTTGCTTATGCTCGTTCCAGGTATGCAGGTGCGCAAACTCATGTACGGTAGTTACCAAAAAAGCATAGGGGTTAAGGTCATAGTTAACCGATATACGGTGGCCTTTACCGGCATAAGGCGAACGATAATCGCCAAATTTAGTGCCGCGGTTACGCGAAATTTTAAACTCGCATTTAAAGTAGTCAATCCAGCGGCCAATGAGCGGGGCAGCATCAGGTGGAAGATACTTTTCTAAAACTTTTACTTTATCCAATTTTTACCTCAACACAAATATAATGATTTCATCAGTTCATAGTTGATGGTTCATAGATCATAGCGCGAAGTTTTTAAGTAATTACAAAGAGATTATTATTCGTTGATGATCATGATCAGTAACTTAAGTTCTCCTATTCCGGTTTATACAAAGATAGTTTAGATATAAATTTAAAATCCTTGATGTTATAGGTAAACAACTTTAATTCCGTTTGAATAGCGGTAGCGGCAATCATTGCATCAGCAATTGCAAGACCATGACTTAACCTGTAGGATTGCACAAGATCTATGGCTCGTAAATTTATCTCGGGGTTAATTAAAAGGACGCCGAACCTGTTGATATCTTTACTTATTTTATGCAGATCGGCTTTGTTATTGGCACCCGAAATAAGTTCCATTTTTGTGATGGAGGAAATCAATATATGCTGAAAACCTATTTTTTGTTCGAGTATAATCCGGGTCTCTTCGTGACGGGATTTACGGGTATCAAAATAGTCGATGATAACATCAGTATCACAAATTATTTTTTCCGCTGCCATCCGGATTTCCTTAATTCAGCTGCATCCATTCCTTTGCCGGTGAAAACCTCATGCAGTTCTGAAACATCTATAGTTTCGTCACCAGGTATCACGGTAACGCCATTTATATAAAATTCCTGCTTTCCTTTAATAGCAAGGCGTTGCTCAGAAACAGAAAATCCCAGGTACTTTCCCAGATCTTTTAAAGCATCCAGCGTTTTGCTGTTTTTATACTTTATGGTTACTTCTTTCATGACGCAATTGCTACAGTGATTGTTTATCAAACAAATTTAACGATTTAAACTATAAAACCTGCAAGCTAAACTACGGGCGTCCGGCATGGAATAATGCAAAACTTCAGAAGTTCGTTCCCTGTGGTTTCTTTAAAAAGGAACTTTGCAGCCGTCTGAAAGAACCAGGCCATGGAATATAATCTATCAACCATCAACAAAAACCTATTTCAGCAAGTGGTAAACAATAAAACTGGCCGAATAAGCTAACGCTGTCATGTAAGCAAACTGGGCAGCTGGCCAGCGCCAGTCTTTAGTTTCGCGGAACACTACTGCAACAGTACTGGCGCACTGCATGGCAAAGGCATAAAACATCATTAATGAAAAGGCCACAGCTAAAGTAAACACCGGCTTACCTGTATCGGGATTGGTAGCACCATGCATTTTTTGCTGAACCGATTCCATTTTGTCGGCATCGCCTTCTACGCTGTAAATAGTGGCCATAGTACCTACAAAAACCTCGCGGGCAGCAAAAGAGCTGATGAGGGCTATCCCTATTTTCCAATCGAACCCTAAGGGCTTAATAACTGGCTCAATTACATGACCAAATACACCGGCATAAGAGTTTTCCAATTTTTCTGATGCGATAACCTTTTCCAGGCTATCGGGTGTCATAGTTTTAGTGTATTTGGGCTGACTAAAAGCTTTATCTATCTGCGCAAACCTATCGCCGGGGCCGTATGATTTTAGTACCCACAGGATGATGGATACCGCTATAATTACTTTACCTGCCTGAAAAACAAAAGTTTTAGACCTGTCGTACATGGTAAATGCTACGTTTTTCCATCTCGGCATCCGGTAAACCGGCAGTTCCATAATAAAGTAACCGCGTTCGCGCGATTTCAGAATAAATTTCATGACAAAGGCCACTACTATAGCTGATACTATGCTGAGCAGGTACATGGCAGTAAGCGCAAGCCCACGCATGTTAAATACCCACCAAACATTACGGTCGGGCACTACCAGCGCAATCAATAAGGTATAAACCGGTAAACGGGCCGAGCAGGCTACCAACGGGGTAACCATAATGGTAATCATCCTGTCCTTCCAGTTTTCGATATTGCGCGTGCTCATAATAGATGGCACCGCGCAGGCAAAGCCGCCAATAAGCGGCACCACCGATTTGCCGTTGAGCCCCACTTTACGCATCACCTTATCCATCATAAACGTAACTCGCGACATGTAACCCGTATCTTCCAGTATGGATATTAACGCAAAAAGTATGGCTATCTGGGGCACAAAAACCATTACCCCGCTTAAGCCGGCAATTATACCATCGCTGATGAGGCTAACTAAAGGCCCGGCCGGCATGGTTTTACTTATTAAACTTTGCAGTTTTATAAAAAGCTGTTCGATAAGCGACATGGGGTAGGCCGACCAGGAGAATATAGCCTGGAAAATAAACATCAGTATGGCGAAGAAAATGATAAAGCCAAATACCTTATGCGTAAGTATTTTATCTATTTTGTTGCTTACGGTTTCGTCATGCGCCGTTTCGGGTTTCTTAACAGTATCGTATAAAAGATCGTTTATAAAGTTATAGCGGGCAATGGTTTCGGAGGCCTGCGCCTTTTGCGAGTGGAACGCGTGTTCCTTTTCCAATTCTTCAATGCGGTCGCTTTCGGCAGGCGTTAAAAAGCCCAGCGTTTCATGCTGGTGCGCCAACTGCAGGGCTAAGTAAGGATTATCAATTTTATATTCGGCCTGAATTTGTGCTACCAGTTTTGGTGCAATTGTATCTACATCAATGGTGTCCTGCTGCAGGGCAATTTTATTAGCGTAGGCTATAGTTGTTTTAAGCTGATCGATCCCTTTTATTTTCCGGGCGGATATTGGTACCACAGGAACGCCCAACTTTTGGGCAAACAAGTTAATATCGATGATGATGCCGGCTTTTTCTGATACATCAATCATGTTAAGGGCAACAATAACCGGAATTTTCAGGTCGGCTATCTGGGTGTACAGCAGCAGATTGCGTTTAAGGTTAGATGCATCCAGGATTACCACAATCAAGTCGGGTACCATTCCTTTAGCTTTGTCGGCTAAAACAGAAAATACAATGGATTCGTCTTTACTTTTGGGGTAGATGCTATAGGTACCTGGCAGGTCAATAATTTCGGCGGTGCGGCCATCGGGCAGCTGGCAAAAACCTGTTTTTTTGTCGACAGTAACCCCCGGAAAATTTCCTATTTTTTGATTAAGACCGGTTAGTATATTAAATAGAGTTGATTTACCGGTGTTTGGATTTCCTACAAGCGCAACTCTTATATCGGCTTTCAATGGTTACAAAAACTACTGCAAAATAATAGTGGAGGCCTCAAATTTACGAAGGCTTAACTGATAACCTGAAACATGAATAGCTATCGGATCGCCAAGGGGCGCTATGCGCGAAATTTTAATTTCCTCACCTGGTAAACATCCCATTTCCATCAATTTAACCGACATTTCAAGGTCAGTAAATTCTTTAACAATTCCTGTTTCGCCTACTTCAAGTTGTGAAAGTCTCATCGTATAAAATTAACCTGAGCAAATGTAAGCTTATTTATATTAAATCCAAATAAACAGCCATGGCGTTTTTATATTATTTGAAAATTTGAGGATTTGAAAATTTGAAAATGATTTTAATATGATGTAAAGTCGAAAAAGATATCGGGGCACGACATTTTAAAATTAACAAATTTTCATATTGCTCTGAATTTTGGTAACTCCAAACGTGGGGCAGCCGCATCCTTTTTTGAAGATACCGCATGATGAAAAACCGGTTAGCAGGATTGCTGCACCCAGGATAATAAGTTTACTTTTTTTCATTGCCAATTGCATTTATTGTTAGCATAACACCAAAAATACCCATACAAGCCCCAAGCCCATCGCAAAAGAAATCGCTCCATTCGGCGCTGCGCCACGGAAAAAATTCCAGCTGCAATATTTCTATCAAGCCGCCAAAAACAATCGCGGCTATAACTATTATCAACGCCCGTGTATACGATAATGGCCTTGGTTTTTGTTGCCTTATTATACCATTGCAAAACAATACAACCAATGTAAAAAACAATCCGGTGTGCGTAAGCTTGTCAAAGCCCTTAAAAAACATAGGCGAGTCGCCTGCCGACCCCAGGTTAACAGAGCAAATTATCAAAATAAATAAGGCCCACAAAATTGCGGGCCCCTGATATTTTAGTGTTGCTTTCATTAAGCGCCAACAACAGATTTATAGTCATCGGCAGATAAAAGGCCTTCAATTTCCGAAAGATCGGCAACCGTTATTTTTACCATCCAGCCTTCGCCGTAAGGATCTGAGTTTACCAGGTCGGGCTGGTTGTTAAGTGCGGAATTAATTTCGGTAACTGTTCCGGTTACAGGCATAAACAGGTCTGATACTGTTTTTACTGCTTCAACCGTACCAAAAACGGCATCTTTAGCAACTTCTTTCCCTAAGGATGCAATATCCACATAAACAATATCGCCAAGCTCGCCTTGAGCAAATTCGGTGATGCCAATTGTAGCTTCATTGCCTTCAACTTTTATCCACTCGTGGTCTTTAGTGTACTTTAATTCAGCGGGAAAATTCATGTCGTTAAATTTTATGTGCCCAAAAATAATAAAAATTAGGCTATAGCAATAATTAAAGATTTATTGGGAGGCACAGGTGTTAAGCCGAAAGTGCTTAGTCTTAATTCAGGGCATGATCTTTCTTTTTTCACCTTTGCGCTTTAAACTTCCAACTAACTATCCTCCAATAACTCCGGTGGTATCGTTAATGGTTCAATCGTATACCAACCTCCTATTTCTCGCTGTAATCGGCTACCTGAGCACCCAGTATTTTTATCCGGTCGAGTATCGAGCTATCGGCATTTTTGCGGTAGTTATCAAGGAGTTTATTAATCCGGCTTTTATCAGCATCTTTTACAAGCTTTTGAGCCATTAGCTGGCTAATGGCGTTTAGTACGCGGTACTCTACGTGTTTCCAGGTTACCTGGTCTGCATATTGCAGCAAACGGTCCAGATCGCCGGGTTCGGGTTTGGTGATGATCAGGGTAGCCAGCGCCACAATCAGCCCCTGGTTAAATGAAGTAGCGTTTAGCTCCAGGATTTCGTCCTTGGTAATTTTATTAGTTAACGCATAGGCCGCCATATTGCCCGCGCTGGCATTTTTCATACGCACACGGGCACCATAATCGCCCGATTGTATGCTCAAATAGGCATCTGCCTGTGCCTTCAGGTTGTCAAGGTTGGCCTGTTTATCTTCGGCTACCGCGGCCGGAGCGTTCTGAATAAGCGATTGCGTGAGCATCGACTGCCCGGCCTCCACGTTTTCAATTTTTGCCTGTGCGGTATCAATTTGGTTTTTTAATTCGGTTAGGGTAGCAGCCTTATCTACTTCCCTGAATTCGGCAGCCAGGTAAAGGCGGGTAACCAGGTACCCAAACAAAAAGCCAACCACAAAGTAGCCTATAACAAGGCCGTATGCAAAAGCCATAGCAGTGGGTGCTTCGGTTTTGCCAGCTTCATTAAGGCCGGTGGCAAATGCCTGCGCTATGCCTTTTAAGTAGGGCGGAATTTTAGTAAGTTTTACCAGGCCCAAACCCACTATAATTTTTGTAAGCCAATCGGATATATCTGAAAGGTTGGTATTAACCTGTTGCCGGTAATTTTCGGCGCCGGCAGGCGTTCCGGCACTTTGTACCACTTTGGGGATACCAAAAAGAAAACCAATGAAACCACCACTAATGGTACAGGCTATAATCCACTCCACCGCGGTCATGGCGGCCTGCACATTATGCGCCCAAATAAGTGCGCTTATAAGTCCGAGTCCAAAAAAACTTGAACAAAAATAAAGTACAGGTAATATTTTTTCACGTTGCCTTTGGTCTTTTTCGATAATGGCGCGATCCATAATTCAGGGGTTTAGATTTAAATTGACTAAGTAAATTTAGCCGCCCCGCGGTGAATATTTGCACGTAAAACTACGTTATTACAAAGGTGTTTTTACGGATTTTGGGGGTGAATTTATATAATATCTCATTGAAAATCAGATCATATAATGCCATAGGCCCCTGGCACCGGCACCACAACGGCAATAATCAAAAAAGCCCTGTTCCACATCCGGAACAGGGCTTTCATTAATTAAATTGAATTGTTTTATTTCAGTGTAAAACCTGTTTTTCCCATTGTGCTGCCATCGGCATAAAGCAAAACAGTGTAAGTGCCCTTTACAAACGGCGGGGTTGGGTTAACCCAGTCAATGGTATACTCGGTGCCATCATCTTTAAAATCAATAGATGTTTTGTAGGTGTATTGCAGGTCGGTGTTATCGGCACTAAAAGTTCCGCCATCGGGCGCGGTTATCAGGTTGCCTGTAGGGTCAATAATACGTACATAAATATCATGCATGGCTTTATTGGCCAATGTATTGCTGGCAACTGTAAAGTTTATCTTTATTTTTTTTGCAGGCCCTGCGCGGGTAACATCAACCTCTTTTCCGCTGCCCTTTATTTTATAGGCCACAATATTTGATGTGGCCAGCTTTAAGGCCTGCGCCACTTTTACCTTGGCATCCAGGTCCTGGTTTTGTTTGGTAAGGGTATCGGCTTTTTTAGATACTGTAGCCAGGTTATTCTTCAGTGTATCCCGCTCTGAGGCAAGCGTGGCATTCTGCTTATGAAGTTCTTCAATATCGGCTGTGTATTTAGTTACAAAATAACGCAGTTGTTTAACATCCTCTTCGGCCTTTACCAATTCGGCCTTGGTAAGCTTGCCTTTAGCCAGTTGTACCCTTAAAACTTTAATTTTTTCTTTTAACGAATCGTTTTTGGCTATCATTTCGGCCGACATTTTGGCCTTGCCGGCATTTACAAGCTCAACCTGGTGTTCAAGACTGTCCAGGTCTGCTTTTAGTTTTGTTTGTTCATCCTGTTGGGTAACTATCCGCACATCCGACTTGTTTTTTTGCAAGTACAAATACACATCGGTACCTAACAAAGCCAAAACCACCACAATCAGAAAATAAATTACGTTTGAATTTTTCTTAGGTGGTTGCCCATATTGATTTTCCATAGCAATTAATTATTTAAAGTTTAAATACAGTTTAAAACGGCAGCTGTTTTAAAAATCTACCTTTTTAACCGGAACATTAATGTACAAGCATATTCATATTAATTGATATTACATGCTTTTTATTGCAATTCTAACTGTTTTTTTAAGTGGTTAACTCTTTAGCGATATTAAACGTAAAAAGGCTAAAATTATGATTTTCAAAAAAAATGCAGGTTGAAAAATGTATTGGTGACGGCTAAAATTAAGCACAAAATGCCAAAAACACAACACACAAGCAAATTTTAGACACGAATTGCCTTTCAAGCTGGCTACAATTAAATCGAATTACACGAATCCTTATCGCTTGTTATTTGAAAAATTATTAACAAGTGAAAAATTTGTGAAATCCGGTCAGTTGTGTCCCGGCTACGGTATATTCTCGCTTAATCAATCATTGCTACTTCATATTAAAATTCGTGGAATTCGATACAATCTATTACGGTGGCAGTATAATTCGTGTGCAAATTTTATGAGTTATAATAAAACACCTGCAATGTGAGTTTTATATCTTTGCAGCTTTAACAAATCGGCTTTAATGCATATATCCCGCCATATTTTACTATTGATATTTACACTGTTTATCATAACAAGCGTTAACGCGCAGCCGGCCGAACCGGCAAATGCCCCGGCTGCTGTTAAAACCCAACCCAAACGCGAATTCAGGGGCGTTTGGATAGCTACTGTTGTAAATATCGACTGGCCAACAAGTACTAAGCTCACCATGGAAAAGCAAAAGCAGCAATTGCTGGATATCCTGAATTCGCACCAGGAAACCGGGATTAATGCCATTATGCTACAGGTAAGGCCCGCTGCCGATGCCCTTTATGCCAAAGGCCGCGAGCCATGGTCAAAATATTTAACCGGCCGGCAAGGCCAAAACCCGGGATACGACCCTTTGGAATTTGCCATTACCGAAGCCCATAAACGAGGCATGGAACTGCATGCCTGGTTTAACCCATACAGGGCAACTTTTGATGGCAACTTTGCCGCGCTTAGCCCCCAACACATCACCCGGATAAAACCAGAATGGTTTTTTACCTATGGCGGCATCAAAACCTTTAATCCCGGCCTGCCCGAAGTGCGCGATTATATAGTACAGGTAATACTGGATGTGGTAGATAACTATGATATCGACGGCGTACACATGGACGATTATTTTTACCCCTACCCCATTGCAGGCCAAAAAATAAACGACGAGGATACTTACGCCAAATACGGGCAGGGCTTTGATAATATAAAAGATTGGCGCCGGCACAATGTTGACCTGCTGATAAAAATGATTGCCGATAGCGTGCATGCGCATGACCCGAATATTAAATTCGGTATCAGCCCCTTTGGTATCTGGGCCAATAAGGCACAAAATGAGGTGGGATCTGAAACCAACGGCGGATCATCATACTATGAAAACTATGCCGACTCGCGCAAATGGATGCAGGAAGGCTGGATTGATTACATAAATCCGCAATTGTACTGGCCTATTGGCAACCGTGCTGCCGCGTTTGATAAACTATTAAGCTGGTGGAGCGATAATACCTATGGCAGGCACCTTTATATAGGCCAGGCCGCTTACCGTATAAATGAACGTAAAACCCTGGCTTTTAAAAACCCGGCGCAGCTGCCCAGCCAGATAACCCTCATCAGGAATAACCCGAGGGCGCAGGGGAGTGTATATTTTAGTTCCAGTTCGCTTACCAATAACCCGTTGGGTATAACCGATTCATTGCGGGATAATTATTACAGGTACCCCGCTTTGCCACCGGTAATGCTTTGGCGCGATTCTATAGCGCCCAATCCGCCTCAAAACGTTACGGCCCGCCCCGGCTTAAAAGGTGGCGTAGCTGTAAGATGGCAGGCCCCGGCACTGGCTAAAGATGAAGAACCCGTTTACGGCTACGTGATATACCGTTTTGATAACGAGAAAATAAATATAGACGATCCTAAAAACATCCTCAAAATTGAATACAACACCAACCCTGGTTATGATGACAATACCGTACAAAAAGGCAAAACCTACTTTTATGTAGTAACCGCGCTTGACCGGATGAAAAACGAAAGCGACCGGTCGCCAACCATTGCCGTCACGGTGCCGTAGTGGGGAGGCGTAAAAAAGGCACAAATAATATTGAGTAACGAATTTCGAATGTCCAACACCGAAGTTTTCCTTCATTATTCGATATTCAGTGTTCGATATTTAATCGTTGTTTATTTGATAATACTGCCGGCACCTGCTGATTAATGTATTAGCTGTTTTTCTGCCAGTAGTTTAAGGTAAATATCAATCTCGCTATCGCCCATGCCATATATTTTTTCTGTCGACCAGAATGCATGATACATTTCAGGCCTGGTTTTTATACCGCTGTTATAAATGTCAAGCAGTTTTTGTTCAATGTAATTTAGGCCGTTGGTATTTAGCCTTAAGCGTTTTAAATGTGCAAGCAGCGCCGGCTTCAAAAGGTGTAAAGCACCCCAAAAGGAATTTTCATTAAGCCATTGGTCCATTTCATCGGCATTCCCTTTAACAATTAATGGCCAGGCTTCGGCAGCCAGCTCAAATTCCCAGTCGCTTAATTGTTCGCGGCTGTCATACAGGTCTTCCAGCTGATCGCCGTTTAACTGGCCAATACCCTTAAAATCGTCGATGCCGGGGAAGTCATTTGGGCAAATCAGGAATACGGCAGGGGCCGACATATTGGTTTGCTGGTTTAGCATGCGCATTACGCCAAGCAGGTTTACCTGGCAATGCAGGTCAAACTCAAACCAAAGATTCACTTCGTCGTATTGTCCGTTTAGTTTGCCCAGTTCGTCAATCACTTTGTGCTTGTATTCTTCTTCAGGCTCGTTAAAAGTTTTGCCCATCCACCTGGATCGGCTGCTCCAGAAAGTGCCCGACGAGATATTTTCCATCAAGGGGCCTTCTGATAAAACCTCGCGCCAAACCATTACATCGCCATCAAGGCCGGTTTGGTTAAAGCTATGCCATGTTGAATCGCCGTTAAGGATATGAAGAATGTTGCTCATAGTAGCATGGTTATATACAAAACAACAGGTTTTAACATGGATTGATGAGTTTTTTTGAAAATATTTTTGTGAGACTGTTGTGATAGATGCAACCAATAGGTTTTTGAGATTTTTGGTTGAAGATATTTGATTAATTTAGCCCCACCCAAACCCTCCCCGGAAGGGAGGGCTTAATAAACAAAAAAACTAACTAAGAGTCTCCCCTACCGGGGGAGATTTAGAGGGGGCCTATGCAACTAACTATTTCATCCATATCCAACTTACCCCAGGCGGCCCGGGCTATTATTGAGCATGCCGGCAATAACCGTATTTTTTTATTTTACGGCGATATGGGCGCGGGTAAAACTACGCTGATCAAAGAGCTATGCAAGGCGCTGGGCACTACGGATAATATCAGCAGCCCTACGTTTTCCATTGTTAATGAGTACCATACCGCGAAGGATAAAATTTATCATTTTGATTTTTATCGCCTTAAAGATCAAACCGAAGCGCTGGACATGGGTTATGAAGAATATTTTTACGCCGGTGCCTGGTGCTTTATTGAATGGCCCGAAAAGATCCCCGATTTGCTCCCAGAGCATTATTCAAACATAACTATTAAAGTGCTGGACGATGGCGCAAGGCTGGTTAGTATAGAAAATATTTAGTTTCAGGATACATCCTTTTTTCTTATCTTCATCAGCCAGAAAAAAACATATACATGAGTTCAGGGAAATACAGTGGGTTTTCGGATGTTGCCAAACAGGCCATGATGCAGCCCCAGGAATCAATGCTGGAGGTCAAAAACAAAAAGAATCAATTATTTATTGGCATTCCTAAGGAAATTTCCTTCCAGGAAAACAGGATTCCGCTTACACCGCTTTCGGTTGCGCTGTTAGTTAATAATGGCCACCAGGTAATGCTGGAGAGCAATGCCGGGCAGGCTGCCAATTTTAGCGATAAAGATTACAGCGAACAGGGAGCCCTGATTGTTTATGATACTAAAACGGTTTACGAGGCCGATATCATTATTAAAATTGCCCCGCCCATGGTTCAGGAAATTGAAATGATGAAACATGGCCAAATCCTGATCTCGGCGTTGCAGCTGGCTACCCTGAAAGCCGATAGCCTGCATGCCCTCATGAAAAAAAATGTTACCGCCCTATGTTTTGAGCATTTGCTTGATGAAGGCGGCTCATTAACCGTAGTAAGGGCCATGAGCGAAATAGTTGGGGCCACATCTATACTGATAGCAGCAGAATATTTAAGCAATGTTTTTGAAGGCAAAGGCCTGATGCTGGGGGGCATTACCGGTGTGCCACCTACCGAAATTGTAATATTAGGAGCAGGTACCGTTGGCGAATACGCTGCCCGTACAGCCATATCATTAGGAGCCGAAGTAAAGGTTTTTGATCCATCAATATATAAGCTGCGGCGCTTGCAAAACAACATTGGTGCAAGGGTATTTACATCAGTGGTGCAGCCCATTGTATTAGAAAAAGCCATTACCACCTGCGATGTGGCTATCGGCGCAATCCGTGCCGAAGATGGCCGCAGCCCCTGTATCATATCCGAAGCTACGGTAAGCCGCATGAAACGCGATTCGGTTATCATCGATGTGAGTATTGACCAGGGCGGTTGTTTTGAAACCTCGGAGGTTACCAACCACACGCACCCGGTTTTTCGCAAATACGATGTTATTCATTATTGCGTACCCAACATCGCTTCGAGGGTTGCCCGTACAGCTACCTATGCCCTCACCAATATTTTTGCCCCCATTTTGCTGGATATAGGCGAACAAGGCGGTATTAAAAACGTGATATGGCAAAAATCGGGTGTACGCAACGCGGTATATATTTACCAGGGCCAGCTCACCAATAAGTACATTGGCGAGCGGTTTTCAATTCCGTGTAAGGACCTTGACCTCCTCATCGTATCGCACAGGTAATGGTATGATGCGTTATTGCCTGCTTGCTTTTGTTTTACTTAGCCTTAATGCCGGAGCGCAGCACTATAAGTATATTGACAGCACCCGTGTTTGCGGCATTGCAGGCTATAAAGCCCAGGTAAAGGCCGATTCAAATAAACGCCTGGTCGAAATAATAAAATACATCCCGGCTATAAAACTCGATATCCGCTATGCCACAACTAACAATTTTATGCATCGGGTTATGTACAGGCAGGCTAAGGCATATGCCCGGCTACCTGTTGTAAAAGCTTTAGCGGAAGTTGAAGCTGATTTGAAAACGAGGGGGTTGGGCTTAAAAATATTTGATGCCTACCGGCCTTATGCTGTCACTGTTGCATTTTACAAAACCACGCCCGATACCAATTTTGTTGCCAATCCTAAATTCGGCTCAAAGCACAATCGTGGCTGCGCGATAGACCTTACGCTGATTGACCTTGAAACCGGAAAAGAACTGCAGATGCCAACCGGCTTTGATAGCTTCAGCAAAAAGGCATCGGCCAACTATCCCGGGGCAACACCGTTACAAACCGCCAATCGTGAGCTGCTTAAAACAATTATGCACGCGCATGGCTTTACGGTATTGCCCACCGAGTGGTGGCATTATGATTTTGACGGATGGCGCAATTATCAACTGGCTGATATTCCGTTTACAGCATTATAAATTAAATTTATGAGCAAGCATTTAAAAGCGGGCTACACAAAGGCATTATAATTGCTTAGCTATAGCCGGGTTAAAATTGATTAAAAGAATAAGCATGAAAGTTTTAAGCAAAGAATATCTAAAACAACTTTGGAAAGTGTTGATAGCCACGTTTAGCGGCTTCATAAGCGATAATGGCCTAAAGCTAAGTGCCTCTTTGGCTTACTATACCGTTTTTTCGATAGCCCCCTTATTAATCATCATCATTTCTGTAGCCGGCCTTGTTTTTGGCCAGGATGCCGCAACCCATAGGCTTTATCCACAAATTGCTCACTACGTTGGCCCGGGACCGGCGCAGCAAATTCAGGATGCTTTAACACACTTAGCGCTTTCGGGCAAGTCCGGTGTTGCTGTGGTAATTGGCGTAATTACCTTGTTATTAGGCGCCAGCAGCATTTTTATTGAGATACAGGATTCATTAAACATTATTTGGCGGGTAAAAGCCAAGCCTAAACGAGGGTGGGTACAGTTGCTCAAAAACAGGTTTGTTTCTTTCTCGCTTATCATCAGCCTTGGCTTTTTGCTTTTGGCAACGTTGGCTATCAACTTGATAATGGATGCCTTAAAAGACAAGATAGCACATTTTATACCCTCTATAACAGGTTTGCTTTTAAAAGGAATTAACTTAGGCATTACCCTGGTTGTAATTACCACATTATTTGGCATCATTTTTAAGTTTTTGCCCGATGTAAAAATTAAATGGCGCGATGTACGGTCTGGTGCGTTTTTTACCGCCTTGCTTTTTATGCTTGGCCAGTATATTATCAGCTTATACATTCAGTATACGGCGCAGGGCTCGGCCTATGGCGCAGCCGGTTCAATTATAGTTATCCTGGTTTGGATATATTACACATCGGCTATCCTGTACATTGGTGCCGAGTTTACCCAGGTATATGCCGAAGCATCGGGCAGCCACATCGAACCTGCAGATTATGCCGTATCTGTACAGCAAACCGAGGTGGAAAGGGAGGTAAAAAAACTCCCCCCCCAAAACCCGCAGCTGGCGGGAAATTTAAAAACGGAAGAAGTTAAGGAAAGTAGCAAGTAGTTAATAGCAATGCAAACGCATCTATATAGAAATAACTAATGGAATGAGCTTATAGCATCAGGAAGTGATAAGCATCAAATAATACCTTATTTTATTGGCTGATCCTGGTTACATGATGCAGTTACCCAAGTACCTTATGGCGACCAGCGACAGGCCCCAATATTGGAATGCGCCTAAATTCGGTCTTTTTGATGTTAACCATGATAAAATATATAATGCTGATTATTAGATGTTTATAAAAAATATATCTGAAATGTGTTAAGTTATGTTAACCCAATTAGATGCGTTTGCCCTGTATCAAGAAGCAAGATTTTTGATTTCCGGACTGATTCAATATGCAAGGTTGTCCTGATACCTGATACTAATTTGCCTGATACGTTCCTTCACAATATATTCACCGATTATTCGTATATTCGTGTATTAATTTATTAATAAAAAAAATGGAAATTAAAGATTCTGGATACGAATACAAAAACGTAATCCAAATAACAGAACAAGACGCATCGCGTAAATTTATAGCTAATGTATTTTTATGGATGTTTGGAGCGTTGGCAGTGTCGGCTTTGTGCTCGTTTGCATTTGCTACATCTCCCGCATTATTAACCACATTGGTTGATGTCAATACCGGTCAGTTAACCATGTTTGCATATGTGGCTATGTTTTCTCCACTGGCCTTTGTTTTATTAATGCGTTTTGGATTAAACAAAATTTCATACCCCGTGCTTGCCTTATTATTTATAGCATACGCAGCTTTAACGGGTATCAGCTTAAGTTTTATCCTGTTAATTTATACGGCAGGCTCCGTACTGGGCGTATTTTTAACCGCTTCGCTGGTGTTTGGTGTAATGGCAGTAGCCGGTTATACAACCAAGGTTGATTTAACTAACTTCGGATCGATCATGATTATGCTGCTTGTTGGGATTATCATTGCTTCGTTAATCAACTTCTTCTTAAAAAGCACAGGTTTAGAATATGTTATCAGCTACATAGGTATCGCGGTATTTACCGGTTTAACTGCCTATGATGTTCAAAAACTTAAAAACATTGGTGCCGGCCTTGAATATGGCGATGCGTCTGCCAAAAAAATGGCACTGATGGGCGGCTTAACCTTATACCTCGATTTCATCAACCTTTTCCTGATGATCCTGCGTTTATTCGGCAGAAGAAGATAATAAGAAACCAACATTTATTATTTGAAAGCTGCCCCGCAAAGGCAGCTTTTTTTGTACACATAAATTTACTTAGCGTACACATAGCCGGGCATATAAACTATTGCATTTTACCGCTTTATTATGCACCTTTGCACTGCTTATGGAGAAAGACGGAGGGATTAGACCCTGCGATGTCTTAGCAACCTGTGCTTCACAAGGTGCTACATTCTACCTGGCCGGCTAAACAGCCCCTGGAAAGATAAGCGAAAGTCAATTGAACACCCGACTTTTCGATGTAAGCTTTTTTATTTCTGTTGCGTGTTGCCCGGTTCCTGTTCCTGTGATTTGCTTTTGCAAATATCAGTATGAAAGGCCCCCGCCACCCGCCACAGAAACCTGGCAACAGATACAACAATGGACATTAGAAAAGAATTAGAAAAACGCATCCTTGTAATTGACGGGGCAATGGGTACCATGATACAGCGGTACCAGCTTACCGAGAAGGATTTTCGTGGCGAAAGGTTTAAGGATCACCATAGTGACCTGCAGGGGAATAATGACCTTTTGAATATTACACGCCCGGATATCATCAAGGCTATTCATGCCGAGTATTTGGATGCCGGCGCTGATATCATCGAGACCAATACCTTCAGTACACAAATTATTTCACTGGCCGATTATAAGCTGGAAGAGCTGGCCTACGAGCTTAGCTATGAAGGCGCGCGCATTGCCCGCGACGTGGCCGACGAATACAACCAAAAAAATCCATCAAAGCCGCGTTTTGTGGCGGGTGCTATTGGGCCAACCAATCGTACAGCGTCCCTTTCGCCAGATGTTAACGATCCGGGTTACCGCGCCGTTACTTTTGATGATTTGGCCAATGCCTATTACGACCAGGTACGTGGCCTGGTTGATGGCGGATCTGATTTATTATTGGTCGAAACCATATTTGATACCCTGAATGCCAAAGCGGCCTTGTTCGCTATCAATAAATACGCCAATGAGTCGGGCAAGCATTTGCCTATCATGATCTCCGGTACTATTACCGATGCATCTGGTCGTACCCTTTCCGGGCAAACGGTGGAAGCTTTCTGGAATTCTATCCGTCATGCCAACTTGTTATCGGTTGGTTTAAACTGCGCTTTGGGTGCCAAAGAAATGAGGCCGCATTTGGCCGAACTTTCTGAAAAGGCTGATGTGTTTATATCGGCATATCCTAACGCCGGTTTGCCTAATGAGTTTGGCCAGTACGACGAAACCGCGCATGAAACCGCGCACCAGGTTGATGATTTTATTAAAGCTGGCTTGGTTAATATTGTTGGTGGTTGTTGTGGCACCACGCCCGAGCATATCAAATGCATAGCCGAGAAGGCAGCCAAATACCCCCCAAGACTCATCCCCGAAATTGAATCCGACCTGCGCCTGAGTGGCCTGGAAGCGGTTACCATAAAGCCCGACAGCATTTTTGTAAACGTGGGCGAGCGTACTAACATCACAGGTTCGCCAAAATTCTCAAAACTTATTTTAGCCGAAGATTATGAAGCCGCTCTGGCCGTTGCACTGCAACAGGTAGAGGGCGGTGCCCAGGTTATTGATATCAACATGGATGAAGGCATGATTGATTCGGAAGCGGTTATGGTAAAATTCCTGAACCTGGTAGCATCCGAGCCGGATATTGCCAAACTGCCTATCATGATCGATTCATCAAAATGGACGGTTATTGAGGCTGGTTTAAAATGCATCCAGGGTAAGGGCATCGTAAACTCCATCTCGCTTAAAGAGGGCGAAGAAAAGTTTATTGAGCAGGCCCGCAAAATCCTGAGCTATGGTGCCGCCACTGTTGTAATGGCTTTTGACGAAACCGGCCAGGCCGACTCGTTACAACGCCGTATTGAGATATGTAAAAGATCGTACGATATTCTGGTTAACGTGGTTGGTTTCCCTCCGCAGGATATCATCTTCGACCCTAACATCCTAACCGTTGCAACCGGTTTAGAAGAGCATAACAACTACGCGGTTGATTTTATTGAAGCCACCCGCTGGATAAAGCAAAACCTGCCACATGCCAAAGTAAGCGGGGGGGTAAGTAATATCTCCTTCTCTTTCAGGGGTAATAATGTGGTGCGTGAAGCCATGCACTCCGCATTTTTATACCACGCCATTGGCGCCGGTATGGATATGGGTATAGTTAACGCCGGCATGCTGGAAGTTTACCAGGAAATAGATAAAACCCTGCTTGAGCTGGTAGAAGATGTGCTGCTTAACCGTCGCGATGATGCTACCGAACGCCTTGTTGAATATGCTGATACCATAAAAAGCAAAGGCAAAGAGGTGGTGCGCGATGAGGAATGGCGCAAAGGGACTGTTCAGGAAAGATTATCGCATGCGCTTGTAAAAGGCATTATTGAATACCTGGATGACGATGTAGAAGAAGCCCGCCAAACTTACAGCAAACCGCTGGAGGTTATTGAAGGCCCCCTGATGGACGGGATGAACATTGTAGGCGACTTGTTTGGCGCTGGCAAAATGTTTTTGCCACAGGTAGTAAAATCGGCCCGTGTAATGAAAAAGGCGGTGGCTTACCTGCTGCCATTTATCGAGCTGGAAAAGCAACGGGTTATTGATGCCGGCGAAGACAGCAGCGGCAGCCGTGCCAATGCCGGTAAAATATTGATGGCCACCGTAAAAGGCGATGTGCATGATATAGGTAAAAATATAGTAGGCGTAGTATTGGCCTGTAACAACTTCGAGGTGATTGACCTGGGTGTTATGGTACCGGCACAACGTATTATTGAAGAAGCTAAAAAACAAAATGTAGATATCATCGGCCTCAGCGGTTTGATTACGCCGTCGCTGGATGAGATGGTGCATTTTGCTAAAGAGATGGAGCGCGAAGGGTTTACTATACCGCTGATTATTGGCGGTGCTACTACCTCGCGTATCCATGCGGCTGTTAAGGTCGATCCGCATTACTCGGGCGCTGCAATTCACGTGCTGGATGCATCGCGTAGCGTTACTGTATGTAGCAGCCTGATGAACCGCGATGGCCGGGATGCCTATATCCAGAACATTAAAGAAGAATACGCCAAATCGCGCGAAGCGCATTTAAATAAAAAATCGGATAAACGTTTTGTTACTATTGAACAAGCAAGGCAATCCCGTTTCCAGGTCAGTTTGGATGGCGATGTAGCGCCAATGCCAACGTTTACCGGTACCAAAGTATTTGAATCGTATCCGTTGGAAGAACTGGTTCCTTATATCGACTGGACACCGTTTTTTCATACCTGGGAATTGCGGGGCAGTTATCCCAAGATATTTGCCGATAAATTTGTGGGCGATGAAGCCAAAAAGCTTTATGACGATGCACAGGTATTGTTAAACAAAATAGTAAAAGAAAAACTGCTGCATGCCAATGGCGTCATAGGTTTTTGGCCGGCCAATAGTGTTGGGGACGATATTGAACTATATACCGACGAAAGCCGCACTACTTTGTTAACCCGCATCCATACCCTACGCCAACAGGCCGAAAAGGTTAAAGGCGACCCATATTATGCACTATCGGACTTTATCGCACCAAAAGAAAGCGGAGTGCCCGACTATTTTGGTGGCTTTGCCGTAACTACCGGCATTGGCTGCGACGAGCTGGTTGCCGAATTTGAGGCCGATCATGACGATTACAACAGTATTATGGCCAAAGCCCTTGCCGACCGCCTTGCCGAAGCTTTTGCCGAAAAAATGCACGAACTGGTACGTAAAGAATACTGGGGCTACAGCAAGGGCGAGCAACTAAGTACCGACGACCTGATCAAGGAAGAATATCAAGGCATCCGGCCGGCCCCAGGCTATCCTGCCTGCCCGGATCATACCGAGAAAACAACCTTATTTGAGTTGTTAAAAGCGGAAGATACGGCAAAAATGCACCTTACCGAGAGTTTAGCGATGACGCCTGCAGCATCAGTTAGCGGGTTCTATTTCGCACATCCACAGGCCAGGTATTTTGGGCTAGGTAAAATAAGTAAAGATCAGGTGGAGGATTATGCGGTGCGGAAGCAAATGCCTTTAGAGGACATCGAGAGGTGGTTGGGACCTAATATAAATTATTGAGTTGTGTGTTGAATGTTGTAAGTTGTATGAGAAAAAAGCTTTTAATTAAACGACGTGCAAAGCGATTATAAAAAATACATAGAATTAAATGTTTGGATTGAAGCAAGGAAGCTTGTTAGCGAAGTATATTCTGCAACACGTTCATTTCCAAAAGAAGAGCAATTTGGTCTAAGTAACCAGATGAGACGATGCTCTGTTTCTATTCCATCAAATATTGCTGAAGGATGTGGAAGAAATCATAAAAAAGACAGTCTTCAGTTTTTCTACATAGCAAGGGGATCACTATATGAATTAGAAACACAACTCTTTTTAAGCAACGATTTAAACTTCATTGAAAAACTACAACTCGATAAATACCTATCACAATTGGAAATTGTAAGAAAACTGCTTAATGGTTTCATCAGATATTTTAGTTCTGAATAAATCTTTTTACTTACAACTTTCAACACACAACCTACAACAAAATAATGAAAATTACAGAGCACATTAAGAACGCGGCAGGAAAAACCTTATTCTCATTCGAATTAATCCCACCACTAAAAGGTCAAAGCATAAAAGGCATCTACGATGCTATCGACCCGCTGATGGAGTTTAAGCCGCCGTTTATTGATGTTACATCGCTGCGCGAGGATTTTATTTACAAGCAGCATGATAATGGCTTGCTGGAGAAACTGAGCTATCGTAAACGCCCGGGTACTATCGCCATTTGCGCGGCTATCATGAATAAGTACAAGGTAGATACCGTTCCGCATTTGTTGTGTGGTGGTTTTACTAAGGATGAAACGGAGAATGGCTTAGTTGATTTGCAGTTTTTAGGCATCGAGAATGTATTGGTTTTGCGTGGCGACGCACGCCGCGGCGATGCTTCATTTGTGCCGACGCCCAACGGGCATAACTACGCTACAGATTTATTGCAACAGGTAGTGAACATGAATAATGGAATATATCTACATGAGCATAACGACGATAGCCTGAAAACCGATTTCTGCATCGGTATTGCCGGCTATCCCGAAAAACATTTTGAAGCACCCAACCTTAAAACAGATTTTAAATACCTGAAACAAAAGGTAGATATGGGCGCGAATTTTATTGTTACCCAAATGTTTTTTGACAACCAGAAATACTTCGATTTTGTAAATAACTGCAGGGCCAATGGCATCAATGTGCCTATTATACCGGGGTTAAAACCTGTTACCAACTCAAAACAGTTAATCGGTTTAGCCAAAACCTTCCATATTGATATGCCCGAAGATTTATGCGATGCGGTTAACGGCTGCAAATCTGAAAAAGATGTGCGGGATATCGGAGTGGAATGGATGATAAACCAATGCCGCGAGTTAATGGCTTTTGGTGTGCCCGTGCTGCATTTTTACACCATGAGCAACGCAGGGCCGACTAAGCGGATAGCCGAGGCGATTTTTTAGTGAGTTATTAAATATCTTATTGTGAAACGATGCTCTAAAACAAGGGTATCGTTTTTTGTTTGTAAGAAAAATATACTTGCCTTTTTGTTATTAGCCAATGTCGTGTTTGCATCACCATAGTTTCCAAAAAGGCTTCTGATTTGATTGAGGCTTAGTCAACATGTGTATAACCCGCTCTGCTCCCCATTCTTCATTGTCGGGTATTTTTTTCCAATCTATGTTTACAATTTCTATCCGTTGGGTAACGGTGCCTGGTCAGTTTATCTGGAGGTGGTTTTCCTTGAGTGCTGTAACAATCATCTGGGCAACCTGCAGGGCCTCATCGTCATTTTGCGTAACGCTATCAAAACCTAAATACAAGTTCCGGGTATCTGGGTCAACTGCCCTGGCTAAATCCTGCGCGTGATAATAGCAAAAGCCAATAGCTTTAACACCTAATTCATCCAAGCGTTCTATAGTCTCCATGCAATCGCCTTCGCCATCTTGTTTGGTATAACCGGCGTTGTGCAGGCATACTATCTTTTGCACAATTAGTTGGTCAAATGCCCTTGCCAGCCTATCAAATCCGGTTGGTTTTATCCACTGCAAAGCTTCCTTTTGATGCTGATTGTATCGTTGATGTATGGTTTGTTTTAGCCATTCTTCGTCAATGTCGTCCTCATCATAAAACATATCTTCTAAACCTTCAAAAATCTGTTGTTCATTTTCAAATCCAAATTTGATGTCCAACTTTATTTGCTCTAAAGCCTCATCTTTTAGATCTTGTGTCATTGGGAGCGGTATATTTGATATTTTTCTTAAAAGCTAATTATCAAATATCTACATTTAACTATTACCATCCACCTTACTATCTATGGATTTTTTCAGCCACATCAAATCTGTTATTGGTATTATACTGGGCCTTAGTATTACCCATTTGCTGAAAGGGGCGGCTAAGCAAATTCAACATCCTGGGCGCAACAAACCTTACTGGGTGCACAACCTCTGGGCTTTTTACATGTTCCTGTTGCTGCTGCATTTTTGGTGGTGGGAGTTTAACCTGCATGATATTAAACACTGGCTGTTCCTGGAGTATTTCTTTGTGATCTTTTACATTGTAATTTATTACAGCGTATGCGCCCTGCTATACCCGGAAGACCTGAACGACTATAAAGATTACAACGATTACTTTTATTCGCGCCGCAAATGGATATTCGGCATATTAGGTGCAAGTTACCTGTTAGATATGGTTGATACTTTTATAAAAGGACAGGCTTACTATAGCCATTATACGTTGGAATATCCTATCCGCAACATCAGCCATTTTGTATTATGCATGGTAGCCATGAAAGTGAACAACAAAACGTTTCATGCCATACTGGTAATTTTATTTATCGTTTACGAATTCTCTTATATTTTGAGGCTCTTTTAAACAAAAAAGGCATCCCCGTTACAGGATGCCCTTTTCCTTAACGGCTATTTTACTTGCAAAAAATAACCTGGTTTGTTTTTACATAATCGTTCCAGTCGCCTGTGGTTAACTTACGTACGGTGTTTAACGTTAAGCTGTAGGCGCATGACGGCCAGGTACTAAATGCAGGCGACAAGGCCGCTGTTGCGAGGTTATACACTGCGGCATTTCCCCTTGGTACATTGCCCGATGGTAAGCCCGATACGCTACCTATTGCGTTTGACCATATCCCAATGTTCCAGCTGCCTATTAATTCATGATCAACCGTATAATCAACGTGGGCTTGTGATTGTACGGGGGTACAACCGCTGCCGCCACCGGCAAACAGTTCTTCCAGTTTAAGCAGGCTTACCTCGTTCCAGTTGTTTACATATATTTTACCGATGATAGATTGTGTTTTTAAATTGGTTGATGCAGGGTTGCTTGGATCATCGGTTGTTTGAAACTTAAGGTATAGCATTGTGCCGTTTTTTTGATTGGCCGCGCTAACCGGGCTGCCGGGCGTTAAACCCGCGCTGGCATCGCCGCCGCCAATAATGGTATTGGTGTTTAGTAAAACCAGCGGGCCGTAAAAGCCATTATCCAGGGCGGGCTGATCAACCCTTATCCAGCCATTGGCATCGGGATGAAGCACATGATCGGCAATTGGGCTGGGGAAATTATCGGCCGGGATGCTATCCGCTACCGAAGCAGGTTGCCCCAAATCGATAACCACATTTTGAAACGCGGGGCCCCCGTTCCAGGTAATTTGGCGGGTGGCAACCTTAAGCTGAGTAGGGTCCATCTGGGCGCTGGTAACGGGACTGTAATTCACATTATCCAGCGAGTATAAAAAGCGGTAATGTAACGCGCTTGCAGGTGCTGTGGGCACCTTTTTGGTTGCGTAGCCAACCAGGTTTACCGAGTTGAAGAAACCATAACCTACACCACCAACGCCAGATTTGGTAGTAAGTGTTTTGCCTGAGCCATCAATATCCGATGTGATATTGAATTTACCTACCGATGTAAACCAGGGCACATCGCTGGTATAAATGCCGCCATCTTTTATGCAAAGTTTTACGCAGAAACAATTGTGCGCGTTGTGCCTGTCGGTTTGGCGGCCGCGGGTGCGGTCTTCCTGCAGCAAAACGGCGCCTGATGACGATTCCACCCTGAAATAATAATCCGGGCCGGCGGGCCACTCTACATTTAAAAATGGCGAAAGCAGCGTTTGCCTGAAATTGGCGCCCGGATATACGATGGTGAATTTGCCATTGCTATCTGTATAGGCATTACCCAAGGTGTCATCCTGTATCAGGTCAACATCGTAGGCAAATACTTTAACACCCGATAGTGGCTTTTTAGTTTCGCAGTCGGTTACTATACCACAAACCACCCAGATATCTAACAGGGTAAGGATGCGGCAAAACCATTTAGGGTCTACCCTGTATTCAAAAAAAGCAACCTGCCCGCCGTCGGTTTGCTTAAATGCCGGCTGCAGCGTGGTAATATGAAACTGGAGCGATAGGTCTTTCTTTGGCCCCGGGCCGATTTTGATAGGGGTATTGCCGCAATACCAGTCAACATCAAGCGTGCCACCCTCGTAACCGCTTTTATCGCCTATCTCAATCACAAAATCGCCGTTATCCTGGAGTTTGCCTTCGGCTATAAATAGTTTTTCTTTTTCTTTCAGTTCGGCATCGGTAACCTGGTGAAACGTTTGTTTGGCATCGGCTACGGCCAGCCGGGTTTCGTTGGCCCTATCAAAGGTTTTGTAAACCTTTACCGAGTTGCCCGATACCGGCAGCTCGCAATCAGAACATAGCAAACCGCGTAGGTTGCCTTTAATAGTAAAGCTCATAGGTTTTGTTTTAGATTTTTCTTCCCGCCTACTCTTTGATTGGATTTTCGGCACCCTCCATAACTTTTTACAGCATCGCTGTTTTGTTATGTCAAAGGTTTCACTAAAAAAAGCTCTTATCAACGTTGCTACTACTGTTTTAGGCCCTATGATTGTACGCAATTGTAAACGTACTACTACAGTTTTTGCTGCGTAGAAATACGCGGAGGGGGATGATATTTAAAACAGGATAATTTAATAAACGCAAAAAAGCGCCTCCCCTTAAAGAAAAGACGCTTTTTGACTTGGAAACCCCTTATTGATATAAGTAAGTATCCGTTAAATGTTGCATTGCTTCCTGGAAAAGGCTGTAAGCTGTAGCCTCATCGTTATTGTTTATGGAAGTAATTGATGGCTGAATATATTTATCATAAATTCCTTTAAATATAACGGCCTTGTTTTGTTCTTTATCAATGGCCTCGAGCAGGGAAGAGGATATTGTATAATATTTTTCAATCTCGGCGCCATTGAATTTTTCCTGTAATATTTTATCCCTGAAACCCCTAAGCACATTTAATTGGCCATCAGCTTCTTCGCCGGCAAAGTTTGTGGCAATACGGGTAAGGGCGCATGGGTCTGAGCTGGTGGAGGTACCGGGGCATCCTGATGAACCAGGACAAGGGAATGATTGATCACCTATTAAGAAAGCATTCGTTTCCGGCTGTATTAACGCTTTATAAGGATAATTCATCTCGATATTGTATCCAAAAGTATAGATTAGGTTATCATTGCCGGTCTCCTCAGCGAGCGCCGTCAATAATTTCCTGCCTAAAAACGATCCGCGGTTAATTTTTGTGTAATGCATGCCTGCATCCAGCTTCTTGAAGTTAAGCACGTGGTTAAAAAGCACTTGCCAGGTTTTCTCTAATGAAATCACCTCGCCAGTATTGGTGATAAAGCCATCCTTTTTAATAACAGCATTTGGCAGGCTGTTGTTCATAGTGTAATTGGCCGGTATCAGCACCAATATTCTTGATGACGGATCATTTACATCGGTAAGGCCATTCATGAATTTAATGCCTGATACATCGCTGTCACTAAGAACAGTTTCAACGGCCGATTTAGACAGATTTACAAAACGGGCTTCTGATGAAAATTTAGCCCTAAAGTTTTGAGCGAGTTCTTGGTAAAGGTTTTCGGTAATGAATTCGCCTACAGTGGTAGGGTCAAGTACGGTACTCAACATTTCTGTTTTCATGTTAATTGGTTTATGGTTTAAGATTTGATTAATTACTTATTGATGTATTAATACAAATGCAATATAAAATATATTTATTATAATAAATATATTTATCCCGTAATAAAGTTGTTAATATTTGTTAAACGCCAATCCCCTGGCTGCCATTTCAATTTTATCATAAGTTCCATATCATGCCCACGTAGTACTACAGTTTTTGCTGCGTAGAAATACGTAATATCCACCCGGTGTAAAAAACAGATGAATTCGCTATTGGCTGTAAATGAATAGCTTACAAAAACATGTCAAATAACGAGATAACAGCCCAAACCCGTAGCCCTGTTGAAATAACAACTTATTAATCTTAGTTTTAGCCAAACTAATTCCTAACCCTCTATACTAAATCAACAATGGAAACCAAACCAACAAGAGACACCAACCCAATTACCGGCGATGAAGGCGCCGCCATCGATCTTGAGCTTGCTGCTCAATGGACACGAAACCATAGGCACAGGCATCCTAATGACACTGTTTCGCAATTTTTCGGCAATAAAATCCTTAACCATATCCTGCAACAGGATGGTTGTATGGGCATACGTATTTACTATGCTAATGATGAAAAACTTAGTGGATGGCAAAAATTTTGGGTATCGGTAAGCAATTTTATTTTATCGGTTTTTGCTAATGTTAAAGGTCAAAAACATTTTGTAATAGTGGGAGTATCTGCCGATGGTGAAGATCAGCTGCCAGATGCAAAAAACGGCAAAATACCGACACCAAATGGACACGCCGAGTTGAAAACATTGAAACTTGCAGCAACCGCGTCGACATATTTGGTGGGTGAAATGTCTGCTCCATGTCCCGGTTCAACTGGTTGCCCCCAAAGTAGCGTTCTTAGCGGTTCTTCGAAATCATAACAAAGTTATAATATGCCTTTAGATGCGTTGTTGGTAGATATTTCAGTAATATCAGGTGTCGCGCCTGTATTCGTTGCCATATATTACTATAGGCAATTGGATAAGACGTTGAAAATTGCATCTTTATATTTTCTAATTGCTTTTTTGGTTGATGCCGGGTTGTGGCTATCGTTTCATGAATGGAAAATTAAAAATACGATGCCCGCTTTATACGGTTTTGTACTGGTTAGTATAATATTGTTTGGTCTGCTGTATTATAATATCTATTCAGAGGCCAAACTAAAAAAAACAGCAATCATTTTGAGTCTTTTGGCAATGATTGTTGCTTTATTTGATGCCCGGGACTTGTTGGCCTATCCCTCGTTATCTATAACAACATTGAGTTTAATGCTGATCGTTTTTTCGTTAATATATTTTTATAAATTATTAAACCCGTTAAAATATATCGCCATTGAAAAGCAAGGACTGTTTTGGATAAATGCGGGTGTTTTGTTTTATTCATCGGTCAATATATTCCTGTTTATGCTGCTAACACAAATACCGGCAAATGACCGGCCTAATTACTATATCATAAACAGTCTAACTAACATTATTGCTAACATATTGTATTCAGTCGCTTTACTTTGCCAGCCCCAGAAAACAACCTGATCCCGGTACTAATTATCGGCACATTAGTGGTGGTTGTATTAATCACCTGCTTATTTTTTTTCGTGATTATTTACCAGCGTAAAATGATCAAAAACCAGGTTGAATTGCGGGCCTTGCATGACGCGCGCCAAAGCGACCTGATGGCGGCCGTATTTGAAACCCAGGAAAGCGAACGGAAACGCCTGGCCGAAGATTTACACGATAGTGTAGGCCAGGTGTTATCGGCCATAAAGCTTAACCTGCACCGGTTGGATAAAAACTGCACCACCGATGCTACCCAGCCATTACTGGCTGACACCCGCAGGCTTACCGACGAATGCATACAGGAGATACGCAATATTATCCACAACGTTTTGCCGCCGGTACTTACCGATTATGGCCTGCTGGTGGCTGTTGAAGCGCTGGCGGGCAAGGTTGAGCAAACTACCCACATTAAGGTAAAGTTTAGCAAAAACATGCCCGATCAACGGTTTCCGCAAGAGATTGAGCTTACGCTTTACCGCATAGCACAGGAACTTTTTGGCAACGCCATTAAACACTCAGATGCATCGGTTATCCACCTTTCTATTAACCGCGAAGGCAATTTTATGGTGATGGAATTTAAAGACAATGGCATAGGGTTTAACCTGCCGGAGGTAAAAAGGGGCTTTGGGATTAAAAACCTCGAGAGCCGGGTTCAGCTTATCAACGGCGAAATTAATATTTACAGCAAGCCATTAAGTGGTAGCCTTACTACTATTAAATTAAAAATAGTTTAGTTTTGTATCTTTAATCTATCTTTAGCCAACTATTTGTTAATCAATGGGTACAATTAAATTAGGTATAGTAGATGATCATAAAATTTTCAGGAACGGTTTAAAAGCCACCCTTGAAGATTGTGAAGATTTTGACTTGATACTTGAAGCTTCAAACGGTAAAGAATTGATGGGTTTATTAACAACCCAAACCCCCGATGTGCTTTTAATGGATATAAAAATGCCCGAACTTGACGGCATCCAAACGGCAGCTTTGGTACATCAGCATCATAAAACCATCAAAATACTTGCGCTATCGATGTTTAACGAAGACAAGTATATTGTTGATATGATGAAAGCCGGAGCATCTGGCTACCTGCTAAAAAATGCCGAACCGGAAGAGATTATTGAGGCCGTATCAACGGTACATAACAAAGGTTTTTATTTTAACGAGCACCTGTCCATCACCCTTATTAAGCAGCTGGTAGGCAACGATCATTCCGAAAGTATAGCGGCGAACAAGGCCGATTTAAACGAACGTGAGATTGAAGTGCTGAAACTGGTTTGCCAAGAATACTCCAACCAGGAAATAGCCGATAAAATTTTTCTAAGCGTACGTACTGTTGAAGGCTACAGGGCACGTTTATTTGAAAAAACAGGATCAAAAAACCTGGTAGGCCTGGTTATATACGCCATAAAACGCGGTATAATTAACGTAACCTGATTTTAGGCTGATAGCTTTTTGGCGCTGCTGGCAAGGTTACGCATAAATCTTTTGCGATAATTAAGCGGGCTTAAATTCATTTTGGCCTTAAACATTTTATAAAAATGGGAAACATCGCCAAAACCGCTCTCGTAGGATATTTCTGATATTGGCTTATCGGTTTGTACCAATTGCTGTATGGCATAATTAAGCCGGTACTCAATTATAGTTTCCATAAACGTTTTACGGGTTACTTTTTTAAAGTACTTGCAAAAAGCATTGGTAGTCATGTTGGCAATACTCGCAGCCGCATCCAATGATACCTGTTTCCTGAAATTTTCTACCAGGTAAGCAAATACCGGGTTAATGCGTTCCTGTTCGGCTGTTGAACGCTCGGCTATAATACGGTGTTGATCCAGCAAAATATATTCGTCAGATGATGCCAGCCGCTGCAATATCTCCAGCAAGCCTATCAATACCCTAAAATTGCTTTTTTCTTCAACCAGGTTTTGCAGCATTTGCCTTACGTCCTGTTGCGTTTCTGAATGGAATGATACCCCGCAACCGCTTTTCTGAAAAAGCTTTTTAATATGCAGTAATTCAAATTTGTTAAAAAAGTCGTCGCCCAAAAATGCGTCATTAAACTGGATCACGATTGCGCTTGCTTCCTCGGGCAAAATATTGGTAATATCAAGTTTCCAGCAATGGGGTAAATTGGGGCCAAGCAATACCAGATCGCCAGATACAAAATCTTCCATATGGCTGCCCACATAACGTTTACCGCTTCCTTTTAAAATACAGGTTAACTCATATTCCGGGTGAAAATGATAAGGTGCGTCAAATGCCAGCTTATCAAACTTTTTGACAAGGAACGATTGACTAATGGAGGGCTGAAGAATTTCGAACGAGGCTTTTATCATTGCATATTTTAACGTGTATTTTAATAAAAAGTTAGCTGGTGGATAAAATAATCCATAATTACACCACTCATTTCATTTTTTGTCAGCTAAAGTTAAACTTACTTTGAATATAAACTAAAAAAAATATGAATACAAAGGTTTCTGATCTGTCAACGCTGGATGATTTTATGAAATTACCGGCAGAAAGCATTCTGGAGTTCCGTGAAAAGGGGCATACCTTAATTCGAAATATCCTCTCAAAAGAAGAAACAGCAGCCTACCGCCCGGTGATTGTAGATGCAGCCGCACGGTATAATACCGAGAAGCGCAAACTGGAAGAGCGGGATACTTACGGTAAAGCATTTTTACAGATCATGAACCTTTGGCAAGTAGATGCCGAGGTAAAACGTTTTGTTTTTGCCAAACGAATGGCCAGGATTGCCACCGACCTGATGGGAGTTGAAAATGTACGACTGTACCACGATCAGGCGCTGTTTAAGGAAGCCGGGGGAGGGCCCACTCCATGGCACCAGGACCAATATTACTGGCCTATAGATACCAATAATACCGTAACCATGTGGATGCCGCTGGTTGATATTGACGTAGATATGGGTATGCTTACTTTTGCATCAAACTCCTATACCAATGGCGCGGTATTTAACCATGAAATATCCGACGAATCAGAATCGGCATTTGACGATTATGTAAAGAAGAAAGGTTTCCCAATAAGCAGGGCACAAACGATGAAGGCCGGCGACGCTACCTGGCACCGTGGTTTCACCATCCACAATGCACCAGGCAATAACTCTGATAAAATGCGTGAAGTAATGACCGTAATTTACATTGCCGATGGTGCCCGTATTACGCCTTATAAAAACGAGTGGCAAAAAAATGATCATCATAAATGGCTGATGGGCAAACCCATTGGCGAACTGATAGATTCTGAACTGAACCCCAAATTACTTTGACACGATTAAGAGATTTGGCAGGATTTACAGGATTTTTTTCTGAACTCGGATTAAATCAGATTTGTCATATTTTTTGGATTATGATTTGAAAAAATCCTGTATAATCCCATAAATCTGCTTAATCCGAGTTCAGAAAAAGAGTAAAATCCTGTAAATCCTGTAAATCGTGTTTATATAGTATTTGCCACCCAAATAGCATCCACAAACCACTTTTTCCCGTCAAAAAACTGGGTTAATGGCACAAAGCCGGCGTTAATGGCAATCTGATCAGTTTGCATGATGGTGAATTTCTGAGAAATTTCCATATAGATGTACTCATCTTTTTGAAAAGAGATTGTTTCTTTACCGCCGATGGTTACCAGTTGGTCTTCCAGGCTTATAAGGTAGCTTTTGCAGGCACCGGATTCCGGATCGTAAGTTGGATAATGATCAAATTTGGAAACATCAAAATTGCCCTCTAATTCGCGGTTAATACGCTCCAGCAGGTTAAGGTTAAATCTTTTGGTGATGCCATCTTTATCATTATAAGCGGCCAGTACTACCTTAGGATCTTTCTTTAAATCCATACCAATCAGCACCATATCCCCTTCAGAAAGGTGCTTGCGCAGCTCCCGGCAAAACTCGATGGCCTCGGGTACCGGCATATTACCAATGTTCGACCCTAAAAAAAGAACCACTTTTCGTCTTGGTGATATTGAAGCAGCCTTTTTAAGCATATCAAAATACTCGCCGTTAAGCCCTTTAATATTCAAGCCCGGCAAAGTAACAGGCAAGGTAATATTGAGGTACGATATTACATTGTCCGATATATCAATAGGCAGATAAGTAAACTCAGCCTTTTTATCCAGCAGGTCTTTCAGCAGGTAGGTTGATTTCATGGCGTCACCGGCGCCCAGTTCAATCAGGTCAAAAGCATCTCCATCGGCAATAAGGGCGCTGGTGATCTCGTCTGTTTTTTCCGAGAATATTTCCAGCTCGCAATTGGTTGGATAATACTCCTCGCAGTTCATCAGTTCCTGGAAAAGTTTATCGCCATTGGCATCATAAAAATATTTTGAATTTAAACGCTTGGGTGTTGCGCGCAAGCCGGTTATAACATCATTATAAAACGAGTTTGTTTTTGTGGTTGATGCCGCCGTTAAATTTGTTTGTGCAAAGGTTGAGTCCATATCTTCCTGTTTTGTGCGGTTACCTTGCAAGCCTGATGCCGGTGAACTGCCAACGTAAATGTGTTTGAAAAAAATTGCGGTAAGTTATCCTGCTGTGGCCCGGCGATGTTACTTCTGATGCGCCACGCAATACTTTTTGGTTTACCATAAACTTGCCGTTATACTCGCCAATTGCCCCCGGTGCTTTTGCAAATCCGGGGTAGGGGAGGTATGCGCTTTCTGTCCACTCCCAACTTTTGCCCCAGCTAAATTTTGTTGCCGCCTCCTCCCACTCAAATTCGGTAGGCAGCCTTAGTCCTTTCCACGAGGCGTAAGCATAGGCTTCAAAATAGCTGACGTGGCAAACAGGGTCGGTTAAACTAAGCGGTTTTAAGCCATGGTAAGTGTAATTGTGCCATTCGCCGTCAATCAAATGCCAGTAAAGCGGCGCTTCAACTTTATGGATGTTCACCCAATCCCAACCCTCGGCGTGCCAGTGGCGAAAATCGTGATATCCCCCGCTGCCAATAAACTCCAGGTATTCGGCATTGGTTACCAAATTGGGGCTAATTTCGTACGCATTCAAATAAACCTTATGCCGGTTCAGCTCATTGTCAAAACAAAAGCCTTCACCGCTATAGCCTATCTCATAAACACCTTCGTCCATCTTAATAAAACCAGCGCTTTCGGCCCCGGCAATTTTCGGCGATACATAACTGTCGTCATATGCCGGGAATAACGGGTTATGGCCTAAAATGTATTTAATGTCTGTTAATAAAAGCTCCTGGTGCTGCTCTTCATGGTTAAAACCAAGGATAAGCAATTCCTTCACTTCTGCGGACGGTTCCTGGCACAGGAATTTGGCCATGGCTTCATCAACGTATGCCCGGTACCGGTAAATATCGGCAACTGTAGGGCGGCTTAAATTGCCCCTATCTGTACGGATAACGCGGTTGCCTACCGTTTCATAATAGCTATTGAAAACGTAATTATAGTTGGGGTTAAATTCCCGGTAGCCCATGAAATACGGCTTCAGTATAAAGGTTTCAAAAAACCAGGTAACGTGCCCGATATGCCACTTAGGCGGACTAACATCAACCACGGGCTGCACTACGTAATCTTCGGTTTGCAGCGGGCTGCAAATCTGTTCCGTTCGCAGCCTGACTTTTTTGTAACAATTGGCTAAATCCATTTAATTAGTTCCTATTCAAATATCGTTTAAGGTTTGAAATTGTTTTAATATTTAACCCTTTTGCCTGCTGCCTGCGCATCATTAATGCGTATGCATTATTAAAACCAATAGGCTTGAGCCATTTTACCTGATACCGTTTTTCAAACTCCTGCTGCACATATTCATAAGTGCTATCCTTACTTTTTGATACTTCGGCAACCGTTTTTGGCGATGCCTGCAAAATGGCCAGCAAGCCGGTGCCCGTGTATTCCGGGTAAAAATCTATCTGGTCGTTAGTTAAGGCATCAAAACAAATTTTTGTGCCCCCAAGGCCCGTTTTTGTAGCTACATCATAATTGGTATACCCCTTTATCAACATGCTGTACATGTTGGCCAGGATGTATTGCTCGCCAAATATTTTTGAACCAATACGGACAATACCGGCAGCCCCCTCGCGGGATGGTTTATATAGTTTATTTGCCTCCAGGAAATCCTTCGCCACCCTTTCGGGGCTTTGGTGAAGATAGTCGGTACGATAGTTTAATTCCGTCATAATGGAATCATTTATTTTGCCCGAAAGCAAGTTTAATGTCTTTTCCAGGTCAGGATATTTTTTCAGCGATTCATCGCGCACAATGGGCGCAGCGTAATACGGCGGAAAAATATTTTTATCATCATCTAAAACCACCAGGTCGTAAGCTTTTAACCTACCATCGGTAGAATAGCCGCTAATTACATCCAATTGTTGTTCAAACGCGGCCTTGTACATCACCGCGTCGCTGATTACCACGGTATGAATTTTTAAACCGTATTTGCTTTGAAGCCCCAGGTTACCATCCTGCCTGCCCATAAATTCGGGCGTAAAACCAGCTGTAAGCTTACCGCCATAGGCCGATGGAATAAAATACAACGATGATAGCATCGCCAGTAAAACCGGTAATGTGTAAGTACTTTTCTTTATTTTTTTAAAATTGAGTTTTTGCAGCCGCGACAGCAGGAAATCAAATATAATGGCCAGTAAGGCTGCCGGTATGGCGCCCGCTAATATCATATTGGTATTGTTGAGCGAAATACCACCGAAAATAAACTCGCCCAAGCCACCAGCGGCAATATATGAAGCCAATGTTGCAACGCCTACATTTATCACTGTAGCAGTGCGAATTCCGGCCAAAATAACGGGCATGGCAAGGGGTAGTTCTACTTTAAACAAAACCTGCCACTTATTCATCCCCATTGCTACGGCGGCCTCCTTCACCGAGGCATCAACCCCGGTAATGCCTGTATACGTATTACGGATGATTGGCAGCAGCGCATAAAGCAACAAGGCTACAATAGCCGGTTTGGCTCCGATACCCAGCACCGGAATCATGAACCCCAACAGGGCGATGCTTGGAATGGTTTGTAATATCCCTGCTATCCCCAGTACAGGGCCGGATAACTTTACTTTACGGGTAATGAAAATACCCAACGGCAAACCAATAATTACAGCAATAAAAAGCGACATAAAAGTAAGGCCGATGTGCTGCAGCGTTTGCGCAGCAAGCTTATCGGCCTGCTGAATCATAAACTCAACTAAGGTTTGCTGATGCTCATTCATGCGCCCGGTTATTTTTATACTGATAAAAGGCCGCCATCAATTGCTCAAAGCTCACATGTTTTTGCCCGCCGGTATCGTTACTTATGCCGACGGTTTCGTGATCATTAAACTTAAACCCCTCGAGTGCCGACCACACATCAATGTCGGAGGCTAACGACAAACCATCTGCCTTTTTGTGCGAATCGGGCAGCAAACCCCAAATATTACTTAAGCGCACAGCCCTAAACTCCAGCTGTAGGCGTTGATCTTTCAGAAAATTCTGTACAAACTCGTTGGCCGGGTTAAACAATAGTTCGGCAGGTGTGCTCGATTGAACAATTTTGCCTTTATCCATCAGGCAAATCCGGTCGCCAAGTTCAAAAGCCTCCTGCACATCGTGGGTAACCATAATGATGGTTTTACGCTTTAATTCATCAAGGGCTTTAAACTCTTGATGGATGTTTGACCGGGTAACATTGTCCAGCGCGCCAAAGGGCTCATCCATCAACAAAACCGGAGGGTCGGATACGAGAGCCCGGGCCAACCCCACACGCTGTTGCTGGCCACCGCTCAGCTCATTGGGGTAAACATGCAGGTAACACTTATCCAGGTGTAATTTCTCCATCAATTCAGCAGTCCTGATTTCCGTTTTCTTTTTATCCCATTTTAGTAACTGCGGCACTATGGCAATATTTTCGGCCACGGTATAATGCGGAAACAGGCCGTTGTTTTGCAGCACATAGCCAATGTCTCGTCTTAAAACTTCGGGTTGCTGCTTAAATATGTTTTTATTGTTAATGTAGATGTTGCCGCCGGTGGGTTCAATTAACCGGTTAATCATTTTAAGCGTTGTTGTTTTCCCGCAGCCACTGGTACCCAGTAAAATCAAATTTTCGCCGGGCTGCACCTCAAAAGAGATGTCATTAACGGCTTTAACTTTCCCAAACTGTTTGCTTATGCCGTCAACTTTAATCATGTTGTAAAACTAATCTTCAAGTCCCAGGAACAGGTTGTTTAATGATTCGGCATATAATGGGTGTGCAAAAATAAAATAGCGAACCATGTCATAGGTAATTCCTCCCTCCATAGCCATTTGCAGCACGGTCATAATCTCGCCGCCTTCCGGGCCCAAAACCGTTGCTCCTAATATCTTCCTGGTTTTAACATCCACTACAGCTTTCATAAAACCACGGGTATCACCGGTTTCAATGGCACGGGCCACATGCGTCATGGGGAGTTTGGCTACTTTATAATTCAATCCTTGTTTCCTGGCTTCAGTCTCGTCAATCCCTACCCGTCCCAGTTGCGGATCGGTAAACATGCAATAAGGCACCAACCTGTCGGTAATACTCAGGTTTTGCTTTTCAATAAGGTTGCGATAAACTATAGTATAATCGTTATATGATATGTGTGTAAAAGCAGGCCCGCCTTTTACATCGCCCAAAGCGTAAACGCCTTTTACATTTGTTTCCAGTTTGCTGTTTACTTTGATGTTGCCTTTTTCATCTGTTTCTACCCCAGCCTTATCCAGTCCAAGCGTTTCAGTTTGTGGTATACGCCCAACTGCTATTAGTACGTGGCTGCACCTGATCTTCTTTTCTTCACCATCTATGGTTACAGTTGCGGTTATTTTACCGCCGGCTTTCTGCTTAAATTTTGTAGCATGCGCATTGGTAATCACATTAATCTTTTCGGCCTCCAGGATCTTTTGCATTTCGGCAGATACGTCCTCGTCCTCACGCGAAACTATTCTTCCTGATTTCTCTAAAATAGTAACCTTACTGCCAAACCGGCGAAACATCTGGCCAAACTCCAGGCCTATATAATTACCACCGAGCACCAATAAATGCTCCGGCACATAATCCAGATCAAGAATAGTTGTTGAGGTAAGATATTTGATTTCGGCCAACCCTTCAATTTCGGGAATAAACGGTCTGGCGCCTACATTTAAAAAAAACTGATCGGCCTGGATATTTTGCTTTTTACCATTTTTAAGCTTTACCGAAATGGTTTTATCGCCGGTAAATGTCGCCTCGCCAAATACAACATCCAGCCCTTTTATCTTCTCGGCCGCATGCTGCCCCCCAATACGCGATTGCATTACTATATCGTCCTTTCGCTTTTTTATACGTGGCATATTTACGGCAAATTTCTTTACCGGTACACCTAAGTCGGCGCTTTTGCCGGCCATGTAAGCAGCCTTAGCCGATGCTACCAAGGTTTTGGTTGGGGTACAGCCATCGTTAACACATGTGCCGCCATAAAAACGTTTTTCAATAATCACCGTTTTCAACCCGGCCAATGCCAGCTTTTTGGCGAGTGGAGCCCCCGCTTGGCCGGCACCTATAACAATGGCATCAAATTTTTTCATGCTTATGGAGTTACTTTAACACCTTTCCAGAACGCTACATAGTTGGTAATGTTTGCCGCGGCATCTTTTGGCTGCGGGTAATACCATGCGGCATCCTGATTTTTTTTCCCATCAACATTAAGCGTATAATAAGATGCCAGCCCTTTCCATGGGCATGTAGTATGCGTATCGGTAGTTTCCAGGTATTCGCCTTTTACACTTTCAAGAGGGAAATAATGGTTATTTTCGACAACAATAGTGTCATTGCTTTCGGCAATGACCTGGTCGTTCCAGGTGGCTTTCATAATATAAATAGATTTTACGATAAAGATAACCTTAACCCATGCAGATTTACAATGCAACTGAGTTATTTTGTTTGTTAATTAAATATATAACATTCATAATCAGCGCCAAATAAAAAAAGTTTAAAAATTATTTTTATTTTACCATTTAAGCTATATCTTTGCATTCCCAAAATAAGGGAAATAAAAACAAAAAAAGGCCCGTTCGTCTAGGGGTTAGGACGTAAGATTTTCATTCTTGAAACAGGGGTTCGATTCCCCTACGGGCTACTTAAAACAATATCGAAAGATGCTAAAAACCTGCAAATCAAATGATTGCAGGTTTTTTTGTTTCTATCAAAACACCATTTTATGCACCAAATCGCAACAAAAAAGACGCAGATTCGGTGCGTACCTAAATGGAAAAATGCTACGCACCGAATTGTTCATAATTAATTGATTATCAAGGTGTTCAATTATTAAACATCTTGATAATAGCAGGCTACAAACTTACTTTTGTTTCACTTTTAAGCTTGTAATTATGAAAAGTAATTTCCACCTGCTTTTTTACCTGAGAAAGCAAAAAAACTACAAAGGAGGCCCCCAGGCCGTCTACATGCGTATTACCGTAAACGGAAAACGCGCAGAAATGTCTGCCGGACGAGAATGCGATCCGGCGAAATGGAACAGCCATGCAGGCCGGGCCATCGGCACAAAGGAAGAGATCAAATCCCTTAACAATTATCTGGACAGCCTGCAAACTAAGGTTAGAAATGCGCATCAGGTACTAATTGATGCCAATCAGCGTATTACCACTGAAAGCTTACAGAACCAATTCGCGGGAAAAACAGAAAAGAGCCACTACTTGATGAAATTGTTTGCCGAGCATAACGACAAAGTAAAGGCCCTGATTGGCAATGGGTTTGAGTCGAATACATTAAAAGGATACAAGACGTCTGAAAAACACCTTACAGGCTTCCTGCAAAAAGAATATGGCAAAACAGATATAGAGATCAGTCAATTAAATTATGCCTTTATTACAGGATTTGAGTTTTACCTAAAAGCTGATTGTAAGATAACCAGTGTATCTGCTGCTAAGTACATTAAACATCTTAAAAAAATAGCTAATCACTGCATTGCTAATGGTTGGCTAAAACAAAACCCGTTTATCAATTTTAAATCCACTGCCAAGGCAAAAGAACGTACTTTTCTCACACAGCAGGAACTGGACGCCATATCAAACAACAAAAAGTTAACTGTAGAGCGCTTAAAGCAGGTAAGGGATATATTTGTTTTTTGCTGTTACACAGGATTATCTTATGCTGATGTTAAAAAACTCAGGCGTGTTGAAATTGGAAAGGGAATGGATGGTGAACAATGGATTTTTACCAGCAGACAGAAAACCGATACGTCATCAAGAATTCCGCTTTTGCCGGCAGCCCTTACTATAATAAATCGCTATCAAGACTATCCGCAATGCGAAAATCAAGGTTTGCTATTACCTGTATTAAGCAATCAAAAGATGAATGCTTACTTAAAAGAAATTGCGGATCTAAGTGGTATAGTCAAACATTTAACATTCCATTTGGCACGGCATACGTTCGCAACAACAGTTACCTTATCTAATGATGTACCAATTGAAACGGTTAGTAAAATGCTCGGTCATACGAATATAAAAACCACACAACATTACGCCAAAATACTAGACACGAAGGTGAGTCATGATATGTCTTTGCTTAAGCAAAAGTATGCTAAGGTTTAAGAGTATTAAAAACTTAAGGTCGCACCTTGTGACCTTAAGTTTTACGGGTAACATTTTATTTTTTAACACTACAATCTTTATATTTGTATGAGAACATTTCATCAAACCATGAGTAACCCAACCGCCATCGATTTACGCTCGACGCCTATCTTCCAGTTATCTGACGAAGAACTACGTGAAAGACTGCGGCCAACCTACGAACGCATGAAAGCGGAAAAATTTGCCAAGGGTGGTTACCTTACCTATTACGACCCAACAGTTTGTCCTAATAATACCTATGCGGTGCATGAATATAGCGACAGAAAAGAACTGGTTAAATTGGATGAGAATGGTAAAGCGCAATATGTAAAAACCCTTTAGTCTTATGTCAAATAACCCGCAACTATTGTTTGTCGCGGGGCCTAATGGCGCAGGAAAATCGACTTTTTCAAAAGATCTGTCGGAAATTGGCGCTATTATTTTTGATGTGGACAAAGTTATTGCTCATATCGAGGCCCAAAAACCTGATATAATTAAAAAACATGCGTATCAGGAGGCGACAAAAGAATTTTTCATCCAGGCTGCAAAAGCCATAGAAAAACGGCAGCATTTTACTTTAGAGACCAATTTCAGAGATGACAACCTAATGGACATAGTGGCTGAGTTCAAGCGATTCGGATATACAACAAACATGATTTATCTGACCCTGGAAAGTATTCGACATTCCATCGACCGTGTTAATGAAAGAGTAGCAAATGGCGGGCATTACGTGGATCAAAATAACATTGAGCAGAACTTTGACCTTGGCTTACAATACCTTGAAAAATTTGCTGAACAGTTTGACAATTTGGAAATCATAGATGCCTCAGGCACAAACTGGCAACTGCGTTCTTTACTCAGTATTCAGAACCGCAAGTTGACACATGTAGGCAACAACGTGGCTGAAAGATTAATTCAAACCGTAAATGCTATTATTGACAGGTTTACGCCGCCGCGACCCAAGCAAGTATTAAGACCATATAGAGGGCCCAGGCGTTAATTCATAAATAACCTGAAATTCAAGGAAGTTTAGAATTTATGGTTTTAAGCAAATGGATTTGAGTTGGACGGGACTCGAACCACTCCTGTAATGCATTATATTTCAAGCATATATATCTTTCAAAACCTATTAGTCACCGCGTAGGTCACGGGCTAAATTTGAGGTTAATTGAGTCGTTTTAAAGAACTTTTGATAAATCAAAGGTACCATTTTGACCCGAACTCTCGGACCGTTGACATAAATAATTTATCAACATCTAGCCCATAATTTACATACATAATTATGTATGTACAGAAATACATAAATCTAAAACGTTAGAATAATTTACCTGCATTTCGAAACGCCTCTCCAAGGTTTATCCTTGCGGAATTTGGTTTGACTTGATCGCGCTAAGCCGCATATCATAGAAATTAAAGAGCAATCATTTTTCATTTGGTTAATGCAGGCGAATAAGCGATTTTCCCGTCGGACTTAATTATAACTAAATGAACAATCTTCAACAAGCCATTGACAGTTTTTTACAACATTGTCGCTACGAAAAGAATCTGAGCGAAAAGACGATCTATTTTTATAATCTAGATTTAATTCAGTTTAAATCTTTTGTTTTTAACAATAGCTATCCGGACGTCATACAAGAAATAAACAAGCACCATCTCAAACATTATCTTCGGGAAATATCCGGATGGAAAATTAAAACTGTAAAACGGAAAATTGCCAGTCTGAAAGCAATGTTTAACTACCTTGAATTTGAGGATATTATCTCTGTCAACCCCATCCGTCGTATAAGAATAAGTTTAAAAGAAGCAATTTGCCTTCCTAAAGCTTTAAACAAGGAAGAAGTAAAGGCTATACTCAATGAAGCTTACAATTCGATCAGCTACGTTCCAAAATCTAAATATGCCTACCTGGAAAAAATCCGAAATGCCACCGTCGTGGAACTGCTTTTTTCTACAGGAGCTCGGGTTTCAGAAATTGCCAACTTAAAATTGGCTGATTTGGATCGGAAATCCGGTTCTTTGATGTTAAGGGGCAAAGGAAATAAAGAAAGAGTTATTCAAATTTGTAACGCCGGTGCATTGGCGTTGATTGAAATTTACATTTGTCTATTTGAAGATAAAATCATTGCATCGGGAGGCTATTTGTTGATCAATAGATTTGAAAACAAACTTTCAGATCAATCAATTCGTAACATGGTAAATGCGATTTCAGTAAAAGCTAAAATCAGCAAAAAAGTAACTCCGCATACATTTAGGCATTCTTTTGCTACCCTTTTACTTGAAAATGACGTTGACATCAAGTATATCCAGGCAATGCTGGGACACAGCTCAATAGTCACAACTCAAATCTATACGCAAGTCAACCAGGAAAAGCAGAAACAAATTTTGACTGACAAACATCCGAGGATGGATTTCTCACTTGCAGTGGCTTGATATGAATACATGATAACTATTTATTATCAATACAATCGGAGAAGCTCCAAGCAGGAGTATGAAATTGTTGACTCCCCAACACGAATTCATGAGATGCCATCCTATGATGCTTCATAGACAGTTCTCGAATTCATCAGCAGCTCGACGATAAACCAGTCTTTAGGGTGTTCTCCGTCGGATTGCCAAGATGCGTGTTTTCTTCATACGGGCCGGAGACTTAACCAAAATCGCTGCAGGCGGCAAATTTGGCTAATACTTTATCTCGACCCTAAAGGGGTTTTGGAACAAATAGCAACTGATTATAATCCTAAATCCGTTGTTAAATTTTGAAGAAGCTTAAGTCGTCAGGGTCCTGCTCGTTTAACAAATTTCTAAAATCTTGAGGCGAAATGAAACGACTGTTCAAATTTGGAACATGACGGTTCACTTGGATGCCAAAGCTTTGCAATTCGGAAATACGTTTTTGGTATTTCTCAATTATGAAAGGCAAATCAATATCATCATCTGCATTATCGAATTCTGCTTCCATCTGCTCCATCAACTCATCGACGATATTTGCTTCGTAGTCCGTCCGATGCATTTTGAACAATGGAGCGGGATCAACAGCAAATCTAATTTTGATTAACTGACAAAGTTCGACCACGTATTCTGATATAATATCTGGGTAGAACAGTGGCTCAAAAATCTTTGTCCCGATTTTTTGGATTGTTTCAATGAGCAAGGGGTGATTTACACCTTCTAAGAAAAGTTCCAGTTGTGAAAATGCATAGTCATCAACGCACGCATCTCCAAAATTTCTAATTGAAGCTAATTCCGCACAGATATGCCCTACCGTGATCTTGTTTAAGTCATATTTGTAACGCATGATTACCAAAAACAACCTCTGATGGTCCTTATTAGACGTCTTTTCGAATTTACCGAAGGCCAATCGATCCTTAAGTTCTGTAGTAGTTTTATAGCGAGTTTCCGAGCCTAATAAAGGATAAAATCTGCTGTATAACTGGTTAAGGTACAACGCTGATTTAATAATGTATTTCACTTCTTCAGGTTCGTTTAAAAAATATTTATATAGAAAATCTACTAAGGAATTGTTACTGAATTTAAACACTTTTCCATATTTGCTATAATCTTTGTCTATAAATCCTTTCGTCAGCCTACGGAAGCTAATTTTAAAAGCATACAGTGGTGTAGCGGACTGATGATTCTCCCTATGATAACGCAATCGCGCTTCGAAGGCTTTTTCTATCTTCTTAAATGTGGCGTGGTCACCTAAGCTAAATATTGTATTGAGTAAGATGCGGTCGTATTCTGAGATCTGTTGTTCATAAGCCTCTCGCCATATTTCGTCCGGCGCGTTAAAATTGTCGCGTATGTATTTTTCGTAATGGTTACAATCCAGCTTACTTACCCTGCTAGCTGTAGTAATATACTCTACGGATCGTGGCGAGAAATTTTTGTGGTTAATGATAAAGTTTTCTATCTCAGGTGTGCCAGCAATCCTCTTCATCTTGGGTTGCAATTTCGAAACCTCAACGTGATTCCTGAATAGTTGCAATTTCTGGTCTTTCGAATAATGCTTTAAGTCAACGATAAATTCGAAGTTACCAAATTCTTGATCAGTCATTCGCTGCGATTGCGCTAAAGCCTCATTGAAAATGAACTTTCTAGTCGTCATGACCAACAATTTATTTGGATAGCGTTGTATTCTTTTCACAATGTATAACAAAGCTGTTTCTGCTGCCCTAAGCTTTTGTATTTCCGCCGAATTATGACCTAAGAAATCGTCGAAATAATAAAGTTGCCTGCTATCGTCAGGTTTAATTGTTTTTTCAACGTCTTTAATATCATCTAAAATATAAGTTAGTTGGTAACTGTCTTTGAGGAATTCATACAACAGTAATTCTGCGAGAGTAGTCTTACCGGCACCCGGTTCGCCCGTTATAATAAGTACTTGGTACTTATTTAATAGCCGCCTGGCCATTCCAAACGAAGGGGTTTGCACATATATGCGGATTTTTTTAGTCAAGTAAGCGGTCGTAAATTCTTGGGACCTTCCCAATTGTTCGAAAGCTACTATCCGCTTTAATACAGCTGTACTGGAGAACCAAAGCTTAAAATGATTATCTAGTACGTCTGGGTGTAATTCAAGCAACTGGTTTAAGGCTTCTCGCCCGTAGATATCTTGCTTGCTTTTGATATAAGGAGAGAAAATTTCGTAGATAGTATCGACATCCGATACCGACAGGCTTAAGGAGGTTACTATTAGATAGCGACTAGGCGCCAGTTTGATGACTTTAGGAAGTTCTTTATTTTTAAGATCACTAAATAATAATTTAGTACCACTTTCGAGGTAATGTTTTACTTGGCCGATAATTAAGTTTTCATTTTGTTCAGTAGCATATCGGAAATCGATCCCCCGGTCTTTGCCAGCCTTGAATGTTCGGTAAAAAATACCGTTTTGAAGTCTTTTGTTTTCAGCGTTAAGTAGTTCACAAGCCAAATCTTCCAGGTCCGAACTGTTCAGCGTTGAAAAATTATATTTGGTCATATCAGAAATAGATTTATAAACTTAAATAAATTATTTATAATCAATTGAAAATCAAACAAATAAGAGGATTCCAATTTTAATTTTAAAGCTCAATCCTAATAGACAAATAAAGCGACTGGCAAAGCCGCTTTATTCCAATACGCCCGTGATGAATACGATACAAAATGCCCTTCGACACGTGTCCGGCGTGGGCTACTTATTATGGAGAAGTTACAATAAAAAGTAGCTGCCTTTTACTTTTGTTAAAGTAATTATAAACAGAGGTAAATATGTCAAGTGTGGCAGCCAGCACATCGCCGCACCGTGCGGCGATTTATTACTTAAATATACGAAAAAATGCTGCCTTAGGCTGTAGAGCCTAACTTATATTCTTCATTTACCAGTCGGAATTTAATACCTACTCCGCTGCATTTGAATGCGAGTGGAAAACCAACTATCTTCATTTCAAATACTAACCCTTATGTAAGTTTAGTGGAAATGAATAATACTGGCGGTATGCTCTGTAATGAATTTATTAAAAAGACATCCAGAATGGAGAAACCTTAGTAAACCATATCCCCATTTATACTGTTTTGAAATAAATACGCTCTGCGATGCTTGTACAGAATCATTTTTTTAAGTTCCGTAAACCCTTTGATTATTCTGTTCATCGATACGATATCGGGCGAGCATTCTTTAGCAACCGGAGGTTAGAAGACAATTTCTTTTTGCTGAAAGTTTACAAGATAGACGTGACAGAATACAACCAATTTTACGATTACCAGCTAGATTATTATTTAACAGCCAATCCCGAAAGCGAAGAGAATTTCTTCAACCATGTCCACGACATCGTCACCAGCCGCATCCGCCACTTTAAACGCCAAGACCCCTTCTCAGCGAAATATGCTAATGGGCTTGAACAGACAAGGAAACTTGAATCATTTTTAGAGTTCCTAAAAACGATAGACCAATGGCACAAAATTGAGCCCTTAGAATCAGTCATCGGCGAAAAGGACAAATTGATCGCCCAGCTAAAGCAACGAATCGCAGAGCTGGAAGCGCAATTAAAACAGGCAAAGGAATTCGATGCCAACGAAAAGGTCGTTATCACTAACGGCTACATAGCAGCGTTCATGGACCTGGTGAACCAGATGCAAAGCCTAACCTCGGAAAAAACAAAATTGGTCAGCTCGCAGGGGCAAAGCCCCTGGTATAAAATGATCGCCAAATATTTTATGCATGGGGATAAGCCAATCTCAATTGACACAGCGAGGAACTATTTTCCAGCCCGGAAAAACGATAAGCCGTCGAAGTACATTGAAATAGCCGAACGCGACAAGCTTTTTAAGATAATCCTTAAGGATAAGAAGTAGTACCATCTTACCATCTATGACCAAACGCCTCCATTGGTCATTCATTCCGCTCATTATGTCTTTACTTTTGCCTTCGTACTGTTCAGGCAACGCTTTTTGATGCAATGACTGAACAGGTTAATAATTTAATCAAGACTAGGAGGGAAAGATGAATGTGGAACTGATCACGAAAGCAGACCTGCAGGAATTAGAGAGCAGGCTGTTAACAGAAATCAAAAAACTCGTGCCCATGGATGGGCAGGGCGTATCAAAAAAATGGCTCAAAAGCAACGAGGTGAGGAAGCTGCTGAAGATATCGCCGGGGACATTACAGAACCTGCGTATCAACGGGACACTAAGCTTTACGCGTATCGGCAGCCTGATCTACTATAAGCAGGACGATATCAACAAACTGCTGGAAGGAGGTGCCAAATGAAACCAGAGGGCAAAGCTACAACAGGAACAGAACTTGCCGGCTACGGCAGACTGCTTAGGCGCATGAGCCGGGACCAACGGCTGAATGCAACGCATAACAGCCTGTTCACAGGCTTATTCATTCTCTGGCAGCGCAACGGCTTTGCCAGCCCTTTCGCGGTAACGCGGAAGGCGCTGATGGGCTACAGCAAAATAGCATCCATTGCCACTTACCATAAATGCATAAAGGAACTTGATGCATTCGGCTACATCCGTTACCAACCGTCTTACCACCCTAAACTCGGCAGCCAGGTTTACTGGCCTGCCGGATGGGAGGCAGCGGGATGAGCTGTATCCATGTAGCTGAGTACCCGTGCAGTGGTACTGCGTTGCACCTTCATAGCAGTGTAACTAAACAGCTAATAATAGGTGAGCTTCGCGGTGGTCGCTTCGCGAAAGCGGAGTGAGCAAGCGGAAGTTGGGCAGAGCCCTACTTTGCTTGCCCTACGCTTCGCTACGGGGGGTTTACGTATCCTCCGGGGATACTTAGGGCGTTTCCGCCTATGTAATAAAAGAAAACAGGATACTATTGGGTATCCTGTACATAAGAATAAAAGCATAACTGTATAAACAGCTATTTGGTCGGTTTGAAAAGATTAACATGGAAGATATTAATGTGAGATCAGTGAGATACCCGGTTACGGTAGATCAGAAGTTTGAAAAGATCGCCCTTAAACTGGGCAGGACGAAGCGGCAGGTGTTTATCCAGATGGTCGATTACTTTTATAAAAGCAAGAAAGATCCCCTGGACCTGAATGATGAATTATTAAAAAATGCGTTGATGAAGAACCACCAGCAGTATATTGGTTTTATCAAAAGCCAGGAGAACATGCTGCTCATTCCGATCAAAACAGAAATGGACAGGGTATCTGTATCACAGGCCAAGATCATCGAACGTTTTAATACGCAAATTCTCAAGGCGAACACGGACTTGCTGAATAACCAGCATGCCCTGGCGCAAAAGTTAACCGGAATAGATGCGCTGATGGAAACCATCTTGAAAAGCCAAAAAAGTAAGGAACACCTGAAAAAACAGTTCCTGTTCATCCTTGACGGTTATATCAAATCCAGGGAGGCTTTCGGGATGATGACATCGGGCCGGGAGAAAGATGAGCTGATCGCTGTTACCAGGTCACAGGTCAGTTTGCTTTAATCACGTATTTTAATTCCCCCTTTAGGGGGTTAGGGGGCAATATGTTTATCAATATCACAGACAGCAAGGAAGCGGCGAACAAAGGCAGCAGCGCGGGGCTGGTAAATTACCTGGAAAAAGAAAACAGAATTGATCATAAGCAGGAACCTGAATACTGGTTCAATGGTCAGCAGATCAGGATCGAGCCTTACCAGGTGATGCGCAGTATCGATGATAATGTCGCCAAACTGGGTAAAGACGATGCAAAGTTTTTCCTGGTCAATATCAGCCCGAGCCAGAAAGAGATCAGGTTTCTGAAAGAACAGTATGGCGAGGAGGGTGCTAAAGAACAAATGAAAGGCTTTGCAGTCAGGGTGATGGATGCCTATGCAAAAAACTTCAACCGGGATGGTGTGAACAGTAACGAAGACCTGTTATGGTTTGCCAAGCTGGAAAACTACCGTTACTACAGCTATACCGACCCGGAGGTAAAACAAGGTTTGAAACAGCGGGGCGAACGTAAAGAGGGTGAGCAAATGCATGTTCAGGTTATCGTAAGCCGTAAGGATATAACCAATAAGATCAAGCTTAGCCCGATGAATACTTCAAGAGGAAAGAATGCAGCGCATTCTAAAAAAATGGGGCAGTTTGACCGGGTAGCATTCAAACAGAGCGGGGAATCTGTTTTTGACCGCCTGTTTGGATTTGACAGGCAGCTAAAAGATACGATGGCCTATGCCAATGTGCAGAAGAACGGGGAGCTATCACAACGGGAACAACTGGGCATATTAGCCGAAGGTGCTTCGCAGAATTATGAAAGCAGGTCGGTGGCTAATGAACTGGCCATGGGAGTCGCGGAGGGCTTGTTTACCTCAACGGCGGGGATGCTGTCCGCAGCAGGTAAGACAGCCGCGAGCTTCCTGGAAGTGATGCTGGAACCAATGTATACAGGAGGTGCTAATATTGTCCCGGAAAGCGAGATGGAGAAAAAGAAAAGACGAAAGAAAAAATCCCAGGGCCAGCAGATCTCGCGTTGAAGCAGTGTGCTATTATAAATAGATATTCTTGTTTTTGATAGAAGAGAGTGACCATTCAGCTGCGGCAGGCGGCTTCATTACACCACGCGCTGCGCTCCGGGTTTCATTTCGCCGCCAGCCTCGCTGCCGCACGTGCAGGAGTGTATTCGTTCCTCATACACACCTGCCTTTCCCGGCGCGGGTTATCGGTTAGTCACAGCACCGCGGTCACAAAATTAGCTCACGCAGGAAAACGGTAAAGGGTATATGAACGGGGCGGGGTTGTTTTGTTTTTTTATAGGCTTGCCCCGCCCTTGACCGTTTTCCCTGCTTTAAGCTCCGGTTGTTTAAGCGGTGCAATGACTGTGTGTGTTGGGAGTATATTATTCAGGAGGATTACTGACCTTTGTTTTGCTTTAGTAACTCGATCTTTTCGCGTTCGCTTTGCAACAATTCCTGGTAAAGTTTCTTGTTTTCTTCAAATAGTTCTACCAGCTTATCAATAGGATTGAAAGTAGGATAGTAATTGAAAAAGGCTGCCTGATCGTGATTATTCACAGTATTGCGAATGATATTGAACACAGCTTCTTCATTAAAATTTTTTATTGCTTCTGTAGGGACTTTTAAAATCTTAGCAACCTGTTCTAAAATATCGTCATCTATTGTCTCTTTTGCTTCCAAAAGCGACACCCTTTTTTGACTCCATTCCTCACCAAGTGCATAAGCTAAAGCTTCCTGTTTTAGGCCAAGCATTTCCCTGAAACGTTTAACGTTACGGCCTTGATGTATGTTCTTTGGTGTGTCAGTAGTAGCGCTCATAGGTCAGATATGTGATAGTATGATATATAAACAAATGTAACAAAAAAATATGCTTGTGTAGAAAAGCCTGTTTTAGAAATAACAGGAGGATAAATTATACCCTGATATTTCTTCGATAGAAACGGCAGGGAATGGTTTAGCATTATTCAAGTGGCCAACTTTGTATTGCCGGTCAATGCAGGCCGGTTTAATGAATTGGTTATGTATTGCGGTGTTTATGCTCCCTGGGACCACTACCCCAAATTTCTTCGCCAATCAGAGGTCAGGAATCCGATGATCCCTCTTAAAGGTTTCTTTGATGCCAATGATGTCGAAGGCCATTTTGAGAAGCTGAAAAGGTGGCGACATTATGTTGTTAATGATGAGCATTATGATGACGAGTGCTTCGGGCCGGGTAATCTGCTTTATGATTACGAGCTGAATTTGAGGTTGCTGGAATCGCTTTACCTCCTGTTATTGGAAGACGAGGAGCCGTCGTATAGTGATGATAAGATTACGGAAGAACAACTTGCCAGCGAAAAAGCAGAATGGGCCTGGTATCCCAATGATCTTACTAAGAAGGAATTGCTTAACCCGTACCTGGTTATAAAAGCCGCCTTTAATGAAATACAGCCGGAAGCGTTCAGAGATCATCTTTGGGAATGGATAAATGCGGCTTTATCAAGTAACGCGATAGACGAGTCTATAACTCCGAGTGAGATCATTACGGTTTATGAGCACATCAAAAAAATGTACTCAGCAGCATGGCTGATCTTTCAGCGGGAAACTGGAGAACCATTTCTAAAAGAAAAACCGGTAGAGGATAATAAGATATTGCGCGAATCTGAAGATAAAAAAGCGCTAGCCGTTATGGCAGACCCCATCAGAAAGAATGTTTCGATTAAAGCGACGCCGGCCCAAAAATTGGGGTTAAAAGAAGTCACCAAACTGATCTTAAAAATAGAGCCCACCGTACAGATGGTATGCCACTTCCATACTTCTGAGGAGCCTTTCATTTTTTTCCTGCTGATCATTGTTGCAAATGACCAGGCATTTACTAACGATGAGATCGCCGCCAAGATAGAGCAGGGCTGCGCTCACCTGGTAACCATCGCGGCGTTTGTTAAAAAACAGAAGTGGTTTGAAAAACCAGAGCGTAGAAGTTCAAGCTTTTACTACTATGCCTTTAGATTAAAGGATGTCACCTACCAATCTACATCCGTAACGATACCGGAGTATCCCAAATATGGGCCGTATATGACCCAACAAGAGATCGATGAAATATGGGATAGAACAGGTCATCATGGACATGAACTGTACTTTAAAGCACAGCAATTGCAATTGGACAAGAATTACACCGAGTGTCTTTCAACAGTAAAAGAAGCCATAAACTATACACTGAAATCAATGATTGCGATGATGACAGGCTTCATGCCGGCAACAAATGATCATAACAGGTTATTGAAAATGTCGCTGCTTTGTTCCGTAAAGATCTGGGGGATTTTTCATAAAGACACGGAATCCAGTATTAGCGCTATGGACTTGCTCAATCTAAATGAACCTCTCTTAAATGGCCCTATAGCACAAACAGAGGATGAAGCGGGCATGAATGTATTGATGCTGAATGCTTACCTCCTGAATATGATAGCCAGGGATGAATACCAGGAACGCATGGCAGATGTGAATCACCATTCAACCTGATAACTAAAAAAAAGTATTTGATATGGAAAAACAGCCAATAAAACTTAGCGACGGACAACATAGAGAACTGCGGGAAATTGCAAAAGTATTGACCAGCAATTACCAAATTGAAAAGGTCATTTGCTTTGGCGCGTTAAGTTCCATGACTACAGCTAACACCTGTTTTATGCCGCCAGATCACAGTACGAAAAATACCTATTACCTGTTGGTACTGACCACAGAGACCAAAAGGATTGAATATGTCATGCAGGATTTTATCAGTAGCCATTTCCCCGGCGTATTTATCATTGCGCATGGGGTGTCTACGGTTATGGAGGCGGTGTACAGGTACGACCGGTTCTTTGTGGATGCCTGTCTGAATGGCCTGTTGGTATACACGTCAGATGGTTTTGCCATGACCCCAGAATTTGTTGCTGAAAATATAGAGGATAGTTATTTAAAAGACGAGGAAGCTTTTTCCCGAATGTACAGTATGGCTTCCGGCTTTTTAGAAAGCGCCTTAGACTGCTTTGAAAAAGGATTTTTTAATAATGTGGCTTTCCTGCTGCACCAGTCAGTAGAACAAGCCTGCCGTGGATTGATCCGGTTATACACCGGTTACCGGGCCGATATCCACAACATTGACCGTCTGCTGTTTCTTTGTGAATGTTTTTCCGCCGAACCTGCTATGCTTTTTAAGCGGCACTTTAAAGAAGATAAAAGACTGTTCCGGGTATTGGCCGGAAGTTATACAGAGGCAAGATACAGGGACAATTACGAGGTCGGGGATCAAGATGGAGACAAACTTTGCTCACTTGTTAAAGCATTCCTTGACCTGACGCTTAAATTGTCATCAAAAGTACCGCACGAGGTAACCGCTAGGACCACAGTGGAAGAACAGGCAGCAGTCGTGGATTATTCCCCGGCCCAGCCTGTCTCCCTGTGAGCATCAAATCTTGTTGGGTTATTATATAAAAACTATGTAGCCGAAATAATCAGTAAAGACACTTAGGTTGACAGCCAGGGGCCGAGACATTTGTCCGGCTCCCCTGTCTCTTAATTATTACGATTATATCAGTTCAAGACAGCTAAATAAAACGAATATGTATTGCGGAGAAACAGCGCCATGGGATCATTTTCCTAAGAATTTACGGATAGGTGAATTCCTTGACCCCTTACAGGTCATCGTTGAGTTTTTTAGCACCGGGCTGCCACCTGAACAGTTGAGGAAATTGGAAGAGTGGCGATATTTTGTAATTGAGGAAGAATACTACAATGACCCGGAATTAGGTCCTGAGCCACTCTTACTAAGGTATGATCTGCATTTAAGATTGATGGAAGCTACTTACCTCAAACTATTAAAATTCAGGGACGACAACATACAACCGCAATCCATACAACCCGGACAATTCGAAAATGAATGTCTAATGTGGTCCTACTTTCCAGCGGATTTCTCAGGCGAAGAATTAGCCGACCCTTATCGAATACTCGAACATTGTTTTTATCGTTATCCGCCTCAAGATTATAGGGATAACCTGCATGCCTGGCTGCATGTCGCTTTATCTACTCGTACAGATTTCGAAACGCTGCCTCCAGGCGAGATCATATCATTTTACGAAAACATGCAACGCTTGTGTAAGGGAGCCTGGATGATACGGCAGCGGGAGGCGGAGAATGCTGTATTGAAAAGATAGAACGACTTGTTTCATAAAGTAGAATTAGCAGTATTGGCGGGCGGTTTAGGTTCTCAGGCCGCCTTGCCTTGCTGCGAATAGCTGTCGTGCATTTGGGGTTGGTTAAACGTGTATTATCTGAAATTCAACATGGTTGCGCTAACTGATAGTGATACAAAGAAAATATAGTCACTTTGACCTAACTATCCCCGAAAATTCGTTCTTTCCTAAAAATTTTACTAATACAAGTGATGGCTTTAGAAACTTTCAGTTGGTTGACACGTCGAACTGATGTATAGTTGAATGAAGCATAGTTAGTGCTCTCCTTATCATAAGGGAAATGCCGTGAATTTATGTGAAAAGACCTATCCTAAAACAGAACTCAATACATAATAGTCACATTACCACTTAAAGTTTTTCTTTTGTTATTTGGAGAGATCATATAGTAATATACTCCGGGAGGCAGTATTTTACCATTAAATTTTCCATTCCAGGGATTCCGATAACCTTTGCTTTCAAATAATTTTGTTCCATAGCGGTTAAAAACGCTGACCACCACTGCCGGGTCATTTTCAAAACCTTTAATAACCCAGGTATCATTCACACCATCACCGTTGGGGGAAAAGGCATTTGGGATACTTGCATCCGGGCATTCATCGGAAATCGTTATATCCCGGGTTGCCTCACAGCCGTTTTCGTCCGTAACAGTGAGGGTTACCTGTTGGGGATGATCTGCCTGATAGGAATTAGTACCGTTTTGCCCGTTCCATACATACTTCACAAATCCCGCAGGTGCCGTTATTGTAATATGCTTCATTGAGGATACGCATATGGAAGTATCTTTCATTGTTAAAACAGGTACCGGGTGAAATTGTACCTGAGTACTGGCATCTGCGGTACATCCTGCATCAGAGAATGTAGTTACCGAATATGTTCCCGAAGCCGTTACCTTAATTTTGTCACTTGTTTCACCGGTAGACCATTTCACGGTACTACCGCTGTATTTCGCCTTTAGTTCGACTGATTGCCCTTCACATAAACCTGTTTTAACGGTTTGCAGGATGTTTACTTCGGGTATTGGATTAAAAGTGATGGGTATCACGGCTGATGCCTTATTGCAACCGGCGAGTTGATCACTTGATATAAACACGCTGTAATTACCCGGTACATTCGTGCTTACCTTATTTTGATTGGCCCACTGACTTACAGCCAAACCATCCCTTATCCAGTTTATCCGGTATCCGTTCCCCGGTAAGATTCCCGCATCAAGAACGGCCTGCTCTCCAATGCAATACGCATTTTTATCGGCTTTAATTACCGGTGAAGGCAAGGAGATAAAATCCATTTGTACTTCCCTGGAAGGTATCCAGCTATTCTCGCAGGCACTTACTTCTACTTTGTACTTTCCAGGGTTGGTTATTTGCAGCTCTGCATTAATGTCCCCTGTGAGCATCCCGTCTTTATACCACCTGTATTGATAAGCCGGATCGCCCGTAACCTTCAATGTGGATACAGCTCCTTCACAGAACGTTAATTGAGTAGGATAATCAAAACTAAATACCGGGGGAGAAATGACTTTGACTTTTAGATGGTTGCTTTCAAAATGAATATTTTGGCACGGGTCATACAATATCGCATAGTAATCGCCGGATTTATCGGTAGTTAAATCATTGTTGCTTTCGCCTGCCAACTCAATGCCATCTTTAAACCATTGTATAGCACTGGTTCCGGTACTGAAGGGATCAGCCAGCAGGTGAGCAAATTCACCCTCGCATACTTTTTCTTCTTTAATATCGTACCCTTTGTCTTTAAAAGTGGTCAGCTGCGCATGCTCAGGATTTAGATATTTGGCATAATCCGGCTTGATCAAATAAACGCCATTGTTGGTTGCCAGCCATACACCGTCTTCACAGATCGGCTCCGTGGTAGAAAAGGCATTTACAGAAATATCATTGACCTGCACTTTGCCAAGTTCATCATAATGAAAAAGGGTAAAATTATTTAACTGGTCATTATTTCCGTAATAATCATAAACAGAGCTGCTGAAGTACAACCCGGAGTTTGTGCCGATCAATAAGGTTTCCTTTATAATCCCCGGATTAAAAAAGGCATGGCCATTGCCAAAAGAAGTAAGGCCGTAAATTCCTGAAATTTTATTTACCGTAATATTATTAAGGTAATGTTTAAACTGTCTGGCACTGTTATAACTCGCATTTCCGTTGATCTGGAACATGCCCCTGTCATTTCCCCAGAAAAGGTTCATATAACTGGCATAGTCATGAAAATCATAGATCATAGGACTTGTATAGTAAGCAGTATTGATCGTGTTTCCAAATGACTTCCCGCCCAGCCATACAAAATGTTGAAATAAGGTCCTGTCTCCAAAAGGTGCTGCCGGTACATATTGTACTGTATCAGGAGTTACATCATGTATGTAATACGTACCGCTAAACATCAATTTGCGGTAAGAGGCTTCAAATACCTGGCTGTTTGTCTTATTTGAGTTAAGGATCAATTTTTCTGTATCGGTATTGTACCGATACAATCCGTTAATGGTTCCGATCAACAATACGTTTGCTGTTTCCGCAAGGAAAATCTTATTATAATCAAAACCGATATCGTTAACTTTATCTGCCAACCCATTCGAACCATCAATTAGCTTGATGTCCCCGTTTTTGTATTGAATGACAATATTTTCATTGGTTGCAATAAAGAAAGCGTCCCCGTTTTGCCCGGCAATGTCAATAAATTTCAGGTTCCCATATCCGCCGAATTTAGCGCTATAATCCTCTATAACTTTGGTGATACTGTTTAAGCGGTAAACAGCATTATCTTTCGCCAGCACCCATACGTAAGGATCATTGAAATTCCGTTTAATTTTTAGTATGGTTTTCTCCGCGAGGAAATGCCCGTTTAAATGAAAGTCTACATCTTGTTGGCTGTAAACTTTTGAGGGAATCAATAAAACGAGAATCATCAGATTGCGAAACCACATGACTTAAGCATTCTTAATATTATTAAGTGCCTTGTTATCTTTTGAAACCAATTTTCTAATTAAGTTATCATTCCACAAAGTCGGGCTTTATTTTCATTAAGTCTTCCTTATTTACGAGTTCAAGATAGCATGTTCGTTCTAAAAAAAAAGCTTTGCCATCATTCGTATTTATAAAACTTAGTTCACTTGGAGGTTCAGTACAGGAAGAGCTCAATTTATATTGAATCTTTGTACCTCCCTTTAAGGTAAGTACATAAAGGTTGCCGCTAGCTTTTTTGAGATTGGCCTGTAAACTTTTTGTTGATATAAATTTATTTTTTACTCCAACTTTTAATACTCTATTAATATCTTTAAATACTACCCCCTCACGGACTTCATCATAATCTCTATCTGAAGTAACCGAAAAAAGAATAAGCGTATCTAGGCCATTTGTTATTTTAATATCATCAGCTGCGGGAAAGTTTAAAAATCTGAAATCCTCAAATGGGATATCTTTATTATTATTTCGCAAATCAAGATTTTCGAAATAAGATGTACGAACTGCCCCTGTTCGATCGTAGAATTTAACACCATAGATATGGGGGTAAATTTTTCCGTTCGTTTTAAACTTTCCAATGTATTCAACCCAATTAAATATTGGCTCGTCGTTTGAACCTAAATTTATTAAGGTTGCTTTTTTAGGAACAGACTCAGGTTTATGAATGGTATCCATCATTGTTTTTGAAGAATTTTTAAAGGAACTATTACCCTCACAACTTGATAAAAAAACTATTGAATTTATCGATATTAAGAAAACAAAGATTATTTTATACATGAGTCCTATGATTTTTTTAAATAAAGATATACAAAGTTAGAATTCAAGGCGTAACTTTAGGTATTTCAACTCTCTTTACGTTATAGTTGCTTTCAATATCACTTATATTGCCTATACCCTGAAAAGTAAACCACCCCCAACTGACACCGCCAGCTTTTCCAACATTTCTTGCAAATTTAGCACAGTAAGTCCCATCACAAACTGAAGTACTTGAACTTGAATAACCTCCAAAAGGTGAATAACCTTCTGCTTCTGCACTTCTAGCATAATTATTCATAGCGTCCGCATCAAGGTTAGATGCTAATGCTCCTACTATTCGCCCATCTTCTTTCAAAAGAGGTGAGTTATGCAGTTTGGTGAGAATTTTTGTTACGTTTTCTTCGTCAGTTAATTTAAAGTCCCAGTCCGGTATTTGTAGCGCTTTTCCATAGTGCAAGCTTGATCTAACAGCACCTTCATCTACTCCTCTTTCTTGGCCTTTGGCAGCCAGATCTGGGCGGTCAAATCGCCCAAAATCATAATATGTCGTTTTTCCCTTTGCATCAATAACAACGACTCCCGCATGCCCCACGGGTACTTTACTATCGCCTGTTAATTTTTTGACGACCTCTCTAAGTCCATTTAGATTTCGTGGTACTTCTGCTGTCTTATCTGGGAATGAAATAAATATAGCCTTGCCTTTGGATTCTTCTTTTATCCCATGAATTTGACGTCCTAAAGCCCAGTTTACTGCATCTTCTCCATCGTAATATTCATTCCCTCCTGAATATGTTGCAGTCATTCCATCAGGATCTATCATCCTAATAGGATTATTTTCGACATATATATAGGGACTAAATCTTCTACCTATTTCGGCTAACGGATCTATTGTGTTCCATCTTGCAATTACAGGATCATAGAACCGCGCACCATAATCATACTCAGCAATATCCTTTTGCAATTCCTTTCCATTGTAACTATAAGTATTGTCAGGATTTGAAGTAAATGATTGACCATAATTGATTTTCCTGCCAAAAGGATAGTAATCATTTACCTGGGTTATTTCATCTGCTGTTAACATGCCATCGTTGTTCTTATCTCCAAACATCGCCCGGATGTTACCCAAATGATCTGTTATATAATATTCAAAAATATATCCACCGGATGTTGGCAAGGTTCGGCCTTCCGCAGTTTGAATTGATTCAATAGTATTTCCAGTATATTCAATTCCATCGTCATAGAAACGATCTTCAGCCACAGTAGAACCTAATTTCGTTAATCGCTCTAATTTTCTTCCTGCGGCATCATATCTATAAGTAAGTGTCTTGCTTCCTGTGGTAATTGTAACCAGGCTTGGTAAGTTTCGTTCATTATAAACAATTGGATTTGTGGCTGCAATGGTCTTGTAACTGTCTGTGAGCAAATTACCATTTGAATCATAAGTATAGTTTGAAGTCATTGCCTCTATGCCCGAATCGGTAACAGACAACAACTTATTGCTTCTGGTGCCTGCAATTGTGTAACTGTAGGCAAGGTTATTAAGTGTACTCGAAGCGCCGTTTTTTCTTGTTAGTGTCAAAATATTGCCGAGTTCGTCATAGCTAGTAGTTTCATCATAAGCAGAATTATTTGCGACTGTTTGTGCCTTGTAAGCGGCATTTGTTAATCTATTTAATGGGTCATAGGTAAAGAGGTAACCTTTATACTCCTGCGTTAAAGTAACTGAAGTTGGTAATTTAGTTTGCCATTTAATATTGCTAATGTTTCCGTTATATTGTGCCGTTCCACCTAATCCATTGGTGATCTGATCATAATCTAAGTTTTCGGAAAAAATGTCAAGCTGCGAAGTAAATGTCTCATCTGTGTAATTGATATTTGAGGCGTCATTTATCCTGGTTATCCAGCCGCGGCTATTATAACGGTAGTCAATATGTTGCAAAAATCCTGAATTTGTTGGTGTTCCCGCTGTCGTATTATGTAAATGTTTTGTTTTTAGTTGTCCGATTTCATTATAGTCGCTTTTTGAAATCGTTACAAGCAGCCCTGTGATGGTTGGCGTCGTATATTGTTGCTGGTTAAGCAAGGGCCTATTCATGTGATCATATGAAACGGCCGTCAGAATCGTAACTTGTGGGCTGCTGGAAGCAGGTAAATAATGTCTCCTTATACTCTGTGTGGATTTTCCTTGAAAACTATATTGATTGTCCCTAGTATTGTATTTATTGTAAGCTAAGATGCTTCCTTGGAAGTGCTGACTTATTGTTCTTACAACGCGTGCATCTTTATCGTAATGATTCACTGAAAATATATAATTGCCGGTTCCAAGAATATTTGTCAATGATGCGGTAATTAAACTTCTTGGGAATTTATCAAGTGAATCAATTGTCGAGGATGGAGCCGAAAAGATTGCCGAATTGGGGTTTACAGAAGGATTTGACAATACATCATAATTGTCATAGTAACTTATTGTTAGTGCTTTTTTTCCTGTTCCTGGACTAATATCTGGATAGCTTACGTGGGTATAGCCATAATTTGTAGTAGCATTTGTAAAATCTTCCCATACATTATTAGTTGATGCATCTGCTGCTGCCTGAAAAGAACTGCGAGTCGAAGAGCTTGTAAGCTCACCAGTCATAACAATCCTTCCTAAGGCGTCATATTTGGTTACAATCCAATAGCCCAGAGTTTTTTGATTGGGATCTTGGCTCATTATTGGTCTATCCATTTTATCGTAGACCAAGTATTGCCAGCCCTGTCCAGGAATTTTCTTCTCCGTAGGTCTGTCCAAGTCATCATAATGATAACCGTAAAAGAAGTTAAGAAACACCGTGGTAGTTTCATCAAAAGTAGAAGGTAAAACAACCGCTGAATTTGCCCCTGAAGCTGTCGGCAATGGCGGGATAACATAGCGTAGGCGACCTAAGTCGTCGTACACATAATCTGTCACCAGAAAGGTACTCGCTCCTGATTGAACTTTTCTGCAAATTACCCTGCTATCAATATCTTTAAATTCGATAAGCGAGTTTCCATTTTCGTTAACAGTGATTGTTTTGGTTAATTTTCCGTCTCCATACGACCCTGAATAAGACGCGCCTGACCCACTCGTATTTAACACCCACAATTTAACTGCATCGCTTGATGTGTTTGAAGAATATGTAAATGTACCCGTGTGCCCGCCTCCAATTTTCCATGAAAGACCTGGTGCTCCTTGTTCTACAGCACGATTGAGTGGCGACGTTTCAAATCTTGTTTCACCATATGCTATTTGTGTTGAAGATGGGATCTGAACAATTCCTGATGGGGGTGTATTGTAAAAAGCAGCTTGCGCACTGGTTAATGCATCAGACCTGTAATTTCCAGCAGTACCTGTTGATGGTACATAGGGTAAATAATGTTTTACTTCCCTTCCATATGAATCATAACCCTGTGTGGTAACAATATCATATCCTAACGGAGACGCTTTTGATAGAATTGTTTGTATCGGTCTGCCAATTCCATCGACATATTGGATAATCGTTTGAACTTTCGATTTATCAGAACTGGCTGTTGTAAGCGTAGCGTCATCCATCAACCCACTGACCCGACTGACCTTGCTGATTACGTAATTCTGGTCGGGGGATTGGGCAAATGATGTACTCGAGATACATATGGTTATTAACAGCGTTGCAAGAACTTTTTCGGTTAAAAACATCTTGTTTTTCACTTTTGTGTTGATTTTCTCTTCCATGGTCCTGCTATTAATAAACCGTTAAAAATGAATCTGTACTACCTGTACCGATAATAACATTGCTGAATGATGCAGATGGCGCATATATTTCGGCTCTCACATTTCCCAGTTTCCAGTGATGTGAATTAAACGGCGAGACCGGAGGGATCGATAAACTGTAGGTGCCTGCGGGAATCTGCACTGTTGTACTTCCGGATGCTGGAAACGGGAAACTGTAGGATCCCGTGCCACTGAAATTTGCCGAAAACCCCGTTTCGCCCGTATTATTGGTCAGCGTAAAAGATATCATCTGCACGGGACATCCGCAGGTCTTGTTCGCGTAAATCTGTCCATAGGCATCATGATCATACTGCGCCTCTGCATTAGCCGAGGCCTTCGTTGATGAACTATACTTTCCGGCCGGCACGGTAAACGTCGTGGAGGTCGGGTTTGTGCCCGGCGGACAGTTGTTTCTTGTCAGGGTCGGCGTGCTGATCGCATCGTTGGTTTTAATCATGTCATAATTATGGTAACCATAATTCTTAACAATATTCCCGTTCCAGTCCCGGATGTTCTTAAGCCGCTGGAAGAAGTCATAATCAAAACCTGTGATTACACCTTTCGTGTCGGTAAGATCAGTCAATCCATTCGGGTCATAGGTATAAGTAGTAATTTGCGCATTCTGTGGATAATAGGCCAGCTCATCTATCGATGTGGTACCACTTACCGTTACCGAACCTGTAGAGCCCGCCGGTATCAGGTGTTCATAATAGGTCCAGCCATTGGAAGCCCGCCGGGCGGTGCCGCCGATGTAATTACCGGCATATACAGTAGCAACACCGTTATTGCTCCAGTAAGAAACCACATAAGCCCTCGAGTAATCGGTAGGATAAGTAGTTACCGATCCGCTTGCCAGTGAATAAACATTTTGACCGGTAGGTGCACTGGGGTCATTTACCGGTATCCCGGAATAGCTCCATCCGCCCATACCTCCTGCCTCAAAGCTCGTATATGCCGCATTCCCATTCGCCGCATTTTTGACCTGGGCTACGGGCAAGGCGTTATTATAATCCCAGATGATGGATACAGGTGTTGAGTTCCGGGCTGTATATTGTAACAGATTATTGTAATAACTGTAATTATCAAAGCTGATCATTTGCTGATAACGGGAGTCGGATGCCAATGCTCCTGACGAAACAATTGAAGCAGTGAAGTTTGTTAATGGCGCAGCAACACGCAAACGACTTACCTTATCGCTCATTACCTCGGTTGCCCCTAAATTGGAAACCAGCCTGTATGAATTTAGCTGGCCCGATACGACGCCGCTGGTTGACGTTGATATATTTTTCACCGTGTCCCATTTCTCGATCAATTCCGCCTGCATGTTCCGGTTCAGCATACTATCTAATACGACGTTACCGGTGCTGCTGCCGTTTAAATAGTCGGCTGGGTATTTCATCGTCGTGATATTGATATTGCCTTTACTATCTGAATGGTAACTCCTGGTTACCTGCTGATGTTTAAAGTTGTCGTACTTGTTCGTTACTGTCGATGTTGTAAACTTTGTAGGGTCTGTCTGGTCATACAAATATGTTGTCGATCCCGTCTGATAGTTATCGTCTGATGGAATGCTGTAATTCTGCCATACAAATTGATTAAATGTATTAGGGGTATATTCGCCGCCGCCATAATAATGCATCGGATCCGGACATGGCCCTTCGTCCCAGGCTTTTTGGTCAACCACAATACCAGCATTCTCATGATAGTTTTTTGGAAACGCAGTGTAGCTGCTGGAGTCCTTTTTTACGATTTGATAGCTGCCGTCCGATTTTTTTAACCAGTCTGTTTTACTTAGCAATTGTCCCCTGGCATAGAATGTACTTTCGAACAGAGGGGCGCCACTCATAGAGGTCTGTCTTGCGTCACTTGCATCGCGAAAAATGTAAGTTGTCCTGCCAACATTTGCGCCAGGTGTTCCAATAAATTCACTTACCGACGGGTAAACAACGATTGAGCCATCGAAAGGAACAAGATCGTTCGTAGGATTGGAGTTGACGGTGTTGTAATTTTCGTAGCCTGAAATCTGACCGTTTATTATATGCCCACTTCCGTCAGATTGGCATAACCCCCAGTAGCGGTGCAACTGGGTGTTAGTAAAATATGCGTTTAGCAAATAAGAGTTGAAACGGGCTGTATTGTATTGGTACGTTTTAACAATTGGAGTCGCACTAATTCCATCATAGCTCTTAATGGAAGTGATACGAAGGCCGCCTGCCAATACTATATTGTTATTTATATCAAGATATCGGTTGGTCTGATATGTAAAGTCTGTATGACCGCCTGTTGGATAAGCGATGCTCGTGAGCATGCACGCCTGCATGTAGGTGGAGTCTGGATCCCGGTTGTTGGCCACGCTGCTACCGATTGTATAAGTATTGGTGCCGCCTGCCCAGGATGCCGTATACGTCATATGTGGAACAAGCGCATCGCTGGTTGTTTTGCCGTTGTAATAATCCCAATAGTCTTTCGCGAAAGAATCATAAGCAGGCATAGTAATACTTGTGTTATACGTGAACCTATAGTGCTGCATAATACTACCGCCGGCATCTAACACTTGTATCGAATCCAACCGTAGCCTCTTTTGATTTTCATTACCAGAAGGATTGAAATAACTTTTATAAAAAACGATACTCTTTTGCAGTTGGTAATTTTTAGTACTAAAATTAAACCCGTATATTTTGATATTGGCAAGCCCGTAGATCGAATTGGTTGTGGGCACGTCCTGACGTATGGAAGCGTCTTTTTGAAAAACTACTTTTCCGTTTTTGAAATTAATCTGTGATACGTCGTTTTCTACAATATTTGATAGTGTGGTAGAATTGTTATGCGCTCCCGGAGCGTAGTAATTATTATAAGGGTGCGGACCTTGTCCGCTTACATTATCGGTTATTACATCATATTGTGCGGTTAAACCCGGATTAGCGACAGCTTGAGTAGTGTAAGACCAGGTAACAGTATCCTTCCTGTCCTGCGACATCATACTTTCCAGCATCCAGGCGGAGGTAACCGTTTTGGTGACGTTAGGTGTGGTCGTCATTGTTGTTTCCCGGTTATTATAGCCGAATTTACTGACGTTTCCATGCTCATCGGTAATCGTGAAGTTAGGAGTCTTAGGATATGGTAAACTTGGGCCACCAACGGCATAGGCGGTGTTAACGATGGATATTGGTGAAAAAGGAATTAACGCCGGCTTGTAACCGTTACTGCCTTCAAAGAAAAATTTTCCGCTATAACCGGGAAAGTCATAAGAGAATATGTCCGGTCTCGAATCTGTGTTGCCTTGTACCACCATAGAAGCCCAAAGTATGTCGCTATTGTCAGTATTTAGGTCAATGGTGAGCGGATCTTTCCAATTACCCGCAAGGTATCCGGATGAATTTTCATCCTCGAGCCCCATTACCCGCCTCGTTATACTTCCTCCACTTGAGACCGACCATCCCAAACCCGCCCAGCTTGCCACATCAGAAACCCTGATGCCGGATGCATGATACGATAACGTAATCGGGATTTGCAGGCTTCCGGACTGTACGGTGTAAAGCGGTATTGAGATATCCGGAACCCCCGTAAAATAACTTACCTTGTAATCGCCATATTTGGCAAAAGCCGCGCTATTAGGCGAATTGGGAAAAGGGTTCGGAACAAAATACCTGGATCCGGAGATTTGCGCATAGGATTTGGCGCAGGTTAACAGGATAAAAAATATCCATAAAAGTTTAACTTTCATCGAAAAGGCTTAAGCGATTAGTGAATTGGTTTAGTGGTACATTTCAATTTGGTTGCTACAAAAAAGATGCTGCCTCTTTGCAATGTGCGGCGAACAGATAGCAGAATTCTTTATTACATGTTATACAAAATCAATATAACAGGTTATGCCGTCAACGATTGCTAATGTGGTCTGTTGAGAATATTTTCCATTGTGACTCGGTTTTTGGTTTTAGTAACTGGTAGCACTAATATAGATTATCGCAATGATATTAAAGGTCAAAACTTAACTTTTACTTTATTGATAGTCAATGGGTTAGTTTTTTACAAAAAGCGCAACGTTGTTTAATAAATAACTGTAAAATGATAATTTTACGAAGACGGAAAGAATAAATTAGTGCATAGTTTGCAGCTTGTGTAACAACGCCTGCCGATTTTTCACCTGCGTTTTTCGGAATGTATTATATATATGTTTTTTTACCGTTTCCTCCGAAATGAATAAGCTTTCAGCAATTGTTTTATTGTCCATTCCTTTAAAAAGCATTTGTACTATTTCAATTTCAGTTTTGGTTAATCCGTAACGTCGGAAGTTCTCCAAAAACATTTCGGGTGATTTACCATCCATAGATAGCTTCAGAAGATAGCTTCAGAAGACGCTGGTACTCATAGCGTGCTTTTTTGATCGATTTCCATATAAATAAGAAACTGATGGCAATTATACCGGTGTTTGTGCACAGGACTTCAACAAGTTGACTTTTTTCAACAAAACCAAATACGGTTAAAGCAGCCCAGGGACTTATAGCAAGATACATGGCTATCTCTTCAAGATATTGATTATTGTTTCTTTGGGTTTTATGTTTTTTCCTGATTGCTTTAAACATGACCCAAAGCAACACGAGCGCATAAATGAAGGGCACGATCATGCCGTATTTTATACTGATGTCGAGATTTCCATAGAGCGTATAGACAATTACAAAAAAAATCACATATGGCAGCATCAGGAGCAGCGGCACCCTAAATAACGCATGCCACCGCAATGACCGGAGATTGAACGCCTTATAAAAGTAGTATGGGAAGTATGATGCCATTAAAAAGCCGCTGCCGTAAGCGATCATTAGCTGGGTGGCGACTGAAAGGGTAAATTGCGGATCTGGAAAAAGGCCTCCTGTAATGTTATAAAAAAGCAGTAAAGCCAACAATATCAGGTATAGTAACCGGTTTTTATCTTCGGGCCGAAATAAGTAATAAGAGACCTGGAACACTAACATGCCGGGTTATTTAGATAGTCAAAAATAATTTCGCCTGTAATTTCGGTTCATTTGGAGGGGGCAAAAGCGATCAGGTCGGCCATTGCCCTGCGGTTATCCTTAATAAATTCCTTTGCAATTCAGAAGTCTTTTAATGTTTTTCGCCGAATGATATCATTAAACAGTTTTTTCAATTAACCGTCAGCTGATAATATTTTCATCAAAAGACATTTTTAGGAAGATGCAATATTTAGTATCTTTACAGCATGAGATTTGTAAATAATCTGCATCAAATAGTGGTGAGTAATTCGGTGCGTAGCTAAATTAAACACACATAAAATATTGTAAGCCAGTAGATAGTGAGTCGTGTTCGATTCCCCTACGGGCTACTAAAAGCAATATCGAAAGATACTAAAAACCTGCAATCAAACGATTGTGGGTTTTTTTGTTTATATCAAAACACCAACTTTTCTGGGATCCGGGATCAGGGATCAGTCCGAAAAGTTGGGGGTGGATAAATAGTTAAGCATATAATTTAGCAAGCCTGAATAGGAAGAAGGTGGTATCTCTAACGCCTCTTGAAGTAGCCCTGAAAGCTTTGATCTTGGCATTAAAGGATTCGGCAGAAGCATTTGTACTCCTGTTGTCGAAGAAGTTCAAGATAGACTCATAATGCGTTTGAACAGACCTTGCTACGGTTTTAAAAGCATCAATTCCATGCCTCTTCTATATCGTTATACCAGATAGCCAATATTTTGAATGCCTGCTGCTTGTCTTTACAGATGGTGAAGATCTGTCCCAGCCGGATGGACAGGTTGTAAGCTTTGAGCAGCAAGGGATACCTTGGAAACAACAGATCAGCTCTTTCTTTTTGTGATGCTGTCCATTTGGCCTGATGCTTAAATAACAGATATCTGCTCCTGGCCAGTAACTGTTTTAAAGTATCTCCATTGCTAAATACTTCGGGCTGATGACTTTGCTTATTCTTTTTAGCCTCCTCTATAGCTTTGTTCTCTTGTTCTAATGCTTCCCAACGATATTTGATCCTTGCTTCCTGCACGGCATCATAAGCCAGCTTTTGTACATGAAACCGGTCAATAACGCGTACTGCATTAGAAAAGCATCTGCGGATAGCTTTGATCATGTTCGCTGCCATGTCCATCGTCACTTCTTTTACCCTATTTCTTTTACGTACCGGGATTCGTTCCAACACGGTCATGATCTGTTCGGCCTGTGTACCCCTGAGCATCGCCACGATCGCTTTTTTACCGCCTTTTGCTTCCTTATTGGTCACAATCGTATACAGTTCCCCATTACTCAGAGCGGTTTCGTCTATGCTGAGCGAGGGGCCAATATTGTCAGCAAACAGCATCCATTCATCTGCATGATCTTTCTGGCCCCAACTGTGAAAGTTACTGAGATGGTCTTTATATTGTTGTTGTAACTGCTTGCCATCCAAAGAATATAAATGGCCTAAAAGGTGGCAACTGATCGGGCTATTATCCAAATATTCCTTTTAAAAAAGTGCCGAACTCTGTCGTCATCCGTGCGCCTTTTAGTACTAAATTCCAATCCCTTGTAATGATAGCCCCGGTTTGCTTTACTTCCCATCTCCGCCTTTTAATACAAAGCGCTACCTTATGTCCACGGATCGGAAAATCTTGTATAGCCGTTTCGGGTAAGAAACCTTTTGATTCCAGTTGTGACTTCTCATACCCCGAAGGCGGCAGGTTCTTTTCTTCCAAATGGATATTCAATTGCCCATTCTCTGACGAGCGGACATCGGTAAGTTCAAAGTATTCTAAGATGCCTTCAGGTAAAATCAGGCGGACAAGGGTTTCGTGTGCAGCGGATAAGTCTGTAAATATTTATTATCCTACAAAAAAACAAACTTTTTTTATTCATCCCCTCTACTATTCTGCTTGATCCCCAAAATCGGATCAAGCAAAAAAATCTTGTCAAATAAAAAAGCCTCAAATTTTTCAACTTGAGGCTTTCATTTTCAATGTAGCGGGAGCAGGACTCGAACCTACGACCTTCGGGTTATGAGCCCGACGAGCTACCAACTGCTCCATCCCGCACTGTATTGGTATATGTTGCATTCCGTCATAACCTCGGAAAGATGCTTCCAATCGTCAAAATGCAATTTTGCACTCCGTTTTAATTGGACTGCAAAGATATAATTCGTTTCTTTGCAGTCCAAATATATTTTTAATTATTTTTATATGAGTCACCAGGCAGGTTTTGTAAGTATAATTGGTAAGCCCAATGCTGGTAAATCAACCCTTATGAACGCCCTTGTTGGCGAAAAAATGTCAATTATCACCCCAAAAGCGCAAACCACCAGGCACCGTATTTTGGGAATTGTTAACGATGATAACTACCAGATTGTGTTTTCGGATACGCCCGGGGTTATCAAACCACATTACGCATTGCACGAAAGTATGATGCACCAGGTAGACGGATCAATTGTTGATGCCGACCTGATTTTGCTGGTTACCGATATTTACGAGGAGTTTGACGAAACCGACGTTTTAAAAAAACTGGAAGGTTCGCTGGCCCCAATAGCAGTGCTTATTAACAAGATTGACCAAAGCGACGAGGAAACCGTAAAAAAGAAAGTGGAGTTTTGGCAGGAGAAGTTAAACCCTAAAGCCATCTTCGCGATATCGGCATTGCTGGGTCATAATATTAAAGCCATTATGGATTTTGTGATCGGCAATTTGCCTGAGCACCCGGCGTATTATGAAAAGGACCAACTAACTGACAGGAACGACCGCTTCTTCGCTTCAGAAATGATCCGTGCACAATTGCTTAAACAATACAAGAAAGAGATCCCTTATAGTGCCGAAGTAATTGTAACTGCTTTTGTTGAAGGAGAAAAGCTGCATCGCATCAGCGCCGAAATTATTGTAGAACGCGATTCGCAAAAAAATATCATTATTGGCCAGGGCGGCAGCATGCTTAAAATAGTAGGCACGTATGCCCGCCGCGATATGGAAGAGTTTTTTCAGAAAAAAGTATTCCTGGAGATGTTTGTAAAAGTGATTCCCGACTGGCGCAGCAAAAAAAATTACCTTAAAAAATTCGGATACGAATCATAGATATGAGAATTGAGATGTGAGATTTGAGACAAAATTTAACATCCAATTAAAGCAAAAAAATTAATTTAGATGTAGAATAAGATCGGCGCAGACGTAACTCTCTGTCTCATATCTTAAATCTCACATCTCAAATCTAAACAAAAGCATGAGTAACATAGTAGCCATTGTTGGCCGCCCTAACGTAGGCAAATCAACTTTATATAATCGCTTAACCGAAACCCGCAAAGCCATTGTTGACGATTTTAGCGGTGTAACCCGCGACAGGCACTACGGTGTATCTGAATGGACCGACCACCAGTTTACCGTAATTGATACAGGCGGCTATGTAGCCAACTCTGCTGATATTTTTGAGGCTGCCATTCGTGAGCAGGTAGAAATAGCTATTGAAGAGGCATCGGTTATTCTGTTTATGGTTGATGTTACCACAGGCATTACCGACCTTGACGATGAAATTGCCACCATGCTGCGTAAAAGCAAAAAACCGGTTTTTGTAGTAGTAAACAAACTGGATAACAACGCGCTATTATCTGATGCTACCGAGTTTTACAGCCTGGGCCTGGGCGAAATCTACAGCATCTCATCCATGACTGGTTCTGGCACCGGCGAGTTGCTTGATGAAGTTGTAAAGCATTTTGACGACGAAGTACTTGAAGAAAATACCCGCCCTAAATACGCCATCGTAGGCCGTCCAAACGTTGGTAAATCATCTATCATCAATTCGTTAATAGGTAAAGACCGCAATATAGTAACCCCCATTGCCGGTACCACCCGCGATTCTATCCACATCCATTACAACCAGTACGGGCACGATTTTATGCTGATTGATACTGCCGGGATGCGTAAAAAAACCAAGGTTAAAGAAAATATCGAGTTTTACTCGGTGATGCGCACTATAAAGGCCTTAGAAGAAGCCGACGTAATTATTTTAATGATTGATGCTGTTGAAGGCATCGAATCGCAGGATATCAACATCTTCCACCTGGCCGAAAAAAATAAAAAAGGCATCATGGTTGTGGTTAATAAGTGGGATTTAATTGAGAAAAACAACAAAACCGTTAAGGTTTTTGAAGAGATGATCCGCGAGAAGATTGCACCATTTACGGATGTACCCATCGTATTTACATCAGTTACCGAAAAGCAACGTGTGTTAAAGGTAATTGACGTGGCCAACCAGGTTTACCAAAATCGCGCCCGCAAAATAGCTACCTCCAAACTAAACGAGGTAATGCTGCCCATTATCGAAAATTATCCGCCGCCATCTATCAAAGGCAAATACGTAAAAATTAAATACATTACCCAAATTGCAGGTTCATCGCCCATGTTCGCTTTCTTCTGTAATTTGCCGCAGTATGTTAAAGAGCCCTACTACCGCTTTATAGAAAACAAGCTGAGGGAAAATTTTGATTTCAGCGGTGCGCCGGTACAGGTGTGGTTCAGGCAAAAATAAAGCTTTACAGATGTGCAGATTTCAGATTCAAGATGTGCAGATGAGCCACAGCACTGTTATTCAGTCAGCCATCCAGACAAAAACATCTGCATATCTGAAATTTGCACATCTGCACATTTTATTCTGCACATCAAAAATTGTAAAATTTTGTATCATTTAAGGTTTTGCACGCGTAATATAGCTAAACCTTAAGCTGTTATGTTTGCTAAAAAATCATCCTGCATTGTTTTGTTGGCTTTGGCCCTTGGCTCATCATGTAAAAAATCGACCCTGACCGGGGTGCAAAATGATAATGGCTGCATAAGTCGTATCCAGCGCGATTACGCCGATACGAATAAACCCGAACTGACGGCGTCGATAAAGTTGTTAACGGATAACCACATTGCTACCAATGACCTTGTTGTAACAAGGGCAATTTTAAACGATACCATTACCACCAATGGGCCCCTGCATGTGCTTCAGCACGTAATTGCGCAGCAATACCGCAATGGCTTGCCCATACTATTTGCCCAGGTAGGTTATCATTTTAACAACGGCATTTATTATACCACCAGCGGGTACATATATAGCAATGTAACATTGAGCACAACGCCACGCACAACACTGCCACAACTACGTTATTTGTTTGTACATGCTGCTTTGAAAGATGCTTATTCGGTTAATCAAAAAATAGCCGACTCATGCCTGGCTGCCGAATTTGGCTATTATGATGTCAGTCCCGATTCGCACGGCCAGCTGATAAAAGCATGGCGGATTACCCCCGCAAACCACGATTATCCTTTTGCCATTATACAGGATGATAACGCCAAACTATTATTTTACAATAACGGGATACTTACATTAAACAAAAGCCGGAATTGAAATACAGATTTTAGATGTGCAAATTTCAGTTGTACAGATGATTGGTTTATAAGACATGGGGAACCATAAAAAGAGGGGATAATGATTTAATTGGCAAATCATTACCCCCTCTTTTTATCTGCACATTTGAAATCTGAAATCTGCACATCTCCCCTACTGCTCCAATGCTTTTTTATAAGCCACATCATTGGTGTTCATCACTTCCTGAAAGGCGTTATCGCCCCATTTAAACCGCGCTGCGCTGGCTTTCAGGATGCTTTTGATATAATCCCTTGATTGCAACAACTCGCGCGAATCCATTTCTTTTAGGGTATGGGATGAGTATAGGATGAAATTGCGGTAATCATCATCGCTGACGACGTAATGTTTCATAAAATCTTCGCCTGTGTTGTATTTGCCGAGTAAGGGTTGCATTTTATCAACCACATAGGCCGAAAACAGTTGCAGTTCGCCAAGGTTTTGCACCACCTGCGTATTTTGCGACGTATCAGCAGGTACAAAAACATCGGGCATAATGCCGCCGCCACTGTAAACTTTGCGCCCACCTGAGGTATGGTATGATGATCCTTTGAAAACCGTGTCGTTCCGGTTACTTTGTTCAGAAAACAGTTCGCCTTTTTGCATGCGCTGGGCCAGCTCGTTCCGGTAATTGCTTACGCCCTCTTTGTATGATTTTTGTATCGACCTGCCCGATGGTGTATAGTACCTTGCCACCGTTAAGTTAATGGCCGAACCATCGCCAAACGGGAATTGTTGCTGTACCAGCCCTTTACCAAATGAGCGGCGGCCAACAATGGTGGCCCTATCCAGGTCCTGAAGGGCTCCGGCCAGTATCTCGCTCGCCGACGCCGAATATTCATCTATCAGCACAGTAACCTTTCCTTGCTGAAACGCACCCGAATCGGTAGCAAAATAATCGGTGCGGGGTTCGTGAACTCCCTGGGTATATACAATCAGCTTGCCTTTACTCAAAAACTCGTCGGCCATGGATGTTGCCGCGCTTAAGTAACCGCCGCCATTGCCCCGCAAATCAAGCACCAGTTTATTCATGCCATCTACCTTAAGCTTTTTAAGCGCCGTACGGAAATCAACATCGGTAGTAGCGGCAAATTTGCTTATTTTAATATAGCCGGTATTGGCATTGGCCATATACGCCGCGTTTACACTGCTTATATCAACCCGGCCACGTTTCATCGCAAATGCCCTGGTGCCTTTGCCATCAGCGTTTGCCACATCCATTACAATGGTGGCATCTTTTTCGCCTCTGAAAATGTTATTAACCTTATCGGCCGTTAGTTTTGTGCCCGAGAATTTTTTATGATCAACATTAACAACCTTGCTACCCACAGGCAAACCCGCTTTGGCTGCCGGCCCTCCGGCATATACCTGGGTAATTATCAGTGTATCGCGCAGCAGCTGGTATTCAATACCAATGCCGTTAAAGCCACCTTCTAAACGTTCATTGATGTTTTGCGCCTGCTGCGGCGGCAGGTAAAGCGAATGCGGATCGAGGTTTTGCAGCAGTTCATTGATGGATGCGCCTTCAATGCTGTCAACATTTACACTATCTACATAGCTTTCGCCAACCAGGGTTAGCACCTTAGATAGTTTATCGTCGCCAGAAAATGAAAAACCAAGGTTACGGTCGCCACTGTTCCTACTAATGTATAATCCAATAGTAATCCCCACCAGCAACAGGATCAGCGTCCTGAAAATTACACCCGCAGTCTTTTTCATATTCAGCAAACAAAGTTAATCAATGCTTAACCAATAATTTTTATCGGCAGCCTTGCATTTGATGTTTTTTAACGAATTTTGTTATAAATTATTAAAAAAATAATGGAACGTACCACCGAAAGGGAATCGCATTATAAAAACCTGGAGCTGCAATCGGTAAAAGAAATCCTGGAAAACATAAACCGGGAAGACCAGACGGTACCGTTGGCTGTGGCCAAAGCATTACCCCAGATTGAAGCACTTGCCACCATAACTACCGAACGGATGAAGCACGGCGGCCGCCTTTTTTACATTGGCGCCGGTACCAGCGGCCGCCTTGGTGTAGTTGATGCATCAGAGTGCCCGCCAACATTTGGCGTTCCGTTTGATATGGTAGTTGGGTTGATAGCCGGGGGCGACGGTGCAATTAGAAAAGCGGTTGAATTTGCGGAGGACAATACCGAACTTGCCTGGCACAACCTATTGGAGTATAACGTAACCGAAAAAGACGTAGTTGTGGGTATTGCCGCATCGGGCACTACACCCTATGTAATTGGGGGCCTTAAAGCGGCCAACAATCATAATATGGTTACCGGCTGTATAGTTTGCAATAGCGGCAGCCCGGTTGCGGCCGTTGCACAATACCCGGTTGAAGTAGTTACCGGGCCCGAGTTTTTAACCGGATCGACACGGATGAAGGCAGGTACGGCCCAAAAATTGGTTTTAAATATGCTGAGCACCAGTGTAATGATTCAGCTGGGCAAGGTAAAAGGGAATAAAATGGTTGATATGCAGTTAAGTAATGATAAGCTGATTGACCGTGGCACCCACATGGTAATGGACGAAACCGGCCTTGCCGAAGCCGAAGCCGCCACCCTGTTAAAAAAATACGGCAGCGTAAGGGCTGCTGTTGATAATTATAAAAATTGATGTGCAGATATGCAGATTTCAGATGTGCAAATGATTGAATTTGCATTTTCTCATAATCTGCACATTTGCAACATCTGAAATTTGCACATTGGAAACATGCACGAGATAGAACCATATTACCGCTGGAGGGATGATTACATAGCAGCCGAAGACGAATATTCGCCTTTTTATGCTACGGAGTATAGTGAGTTTGAGTTTGATAAGCAGGTATACAACTATTTGTTGCATCCGCAATGGGATTCGTTTGGCTCCAATACGCTGTACATGAAAGTACTGTATGCCGATTATGAAAAAGGCTATACTATTATTGAGTTTATAGGCGAGTGGAATGATGCCATTAATAATGACATCATGATGCTGAAACGCGAGATACTGGAGTTGATGATTGATAATGGCATCAATCATTTTATACTGATAGGCGAAAACATCCTCAACTTTCACTCGTCAGATGATTGTTATTACGAAGAGTGGTTTCAGGAAGTTGAAGACGGCTGGATAGCAGGCATCAACTTCCGCGAGCATGTGATTGACGAATTTAAACGCAATAATATTGATTACTACATCAACTTTGGTGGCCAGTTAGATGATCTGGGCTGGCGTAGCCTTAAACCCATACAGGTGTTTAAAAAGGTTGAGGAACAGATGGTGAGGAGACTGAATTAACTGGGGGAAAAGAGTCAAGAGGTTAGAATCAAGAATTAAGACTTTTTTGTAGTGTTACTACAAATGGGACAACAAAAATTGCTTTTCTTTATAAAATAGCAGATAGCAACAAAACGCGGCACCTTACTGTTCAGCAAAGCCTATTGCCCTTCAAATTCCTCGTCTACGCTCTCGCGCAGGTCATATAGCAGCCATTGCTTGTTGGCTATGGCCTGGGTTTTTGATTGCAGCAGCTTGATAAAATCGTTAACGCCGGTAGGTTCGTTGCCGTTGCCATGTATCAGCACAATACTGCCAGCCTGGGGTTGCTGGCCTTTGGCCAGCCAGGCATCCGTTCCAACCGGGATCAACCCAAAATCGGTTATCTTGTAAACCAATTGCTGATCAGACACCAAACCCGGGAACCTGAAAAACACCGACGGCAGCAGTCCGTTTTTGAGCATGGCCTTTTCTGTTTCTAACACTTCGTAGCTAATATCGGTACCCGGTTCCAGCAAAAAGTTTTCCTTAAGCGGCGCTTTCAGGCTTACGCGATGGTTAAAGGAATGATTTATCCAGGTGATGTAAATTTCGCGTTTAGCCTGCATTTGCTTAAGCCATTCCAGGTCCTGTGGGTGCTGCCGCATCCAGATGCCTGTTACCGACAAAGCCACGGGTACCGGCCGTTCTACTTTTTTAAACTCGTTGAAAATATCTGTAAAAATACGTTTATCCAATGGCCGGTGAGATGGGCAAAGATCGGCCGTCAGGCTGATGCCTGTTTCTTTTGGAACGCCGCTTTCAATGCCCGCATCCTGTATGGTTACCGATTGTTTTTCGGCTTTTCGCAGCGCCTTTTGATAAGGTGTATTTTTAAAAAAAGCGCGGGCATCGGTTAGGCTCATTGGCTTTACCTGGTAAAAATTTGGCTCTTCAATTTTTGTTTCCAGGGTTTGAGGATTTACCAGCAGGTAATAGCTTTTGCCCTCGTTTTCAAACGAGCGGATAATCATCCAATCCTGCGGATAATGGTGCGCCCATCCATAAAAGACTTTATAATTTTCTATTTTACGATAGATAGCCTGGGCGTTTGCAGTGATTGATGTTGTGGTCAGTAACAAGATAAACAAAAAAGACCTGGTGAGTAACTTCATAATTAATTGCAAATAAATCAATCCTAAAATTGTTTCGGGTGTTTTAAGTAAATGGTGATATTTGCCGTTGCAAAAGTAATCATAGCCCATGACCCGTTTATCTGTCAATGTCAATAAAATAGCCACACTGCGTAATTCGCGTGGTGGTAACAACCCCGATTTGGTACAGGTTGCCAAAGATTGCGAACGTTTTGGCGCGCAGGGAATCACCGTACATCCACGTCCCGATGAAAGGCACATCCGCTACCAGGATGTTTTTGACCTGAAAGCAATAGTTACCACCGAGTTTAATATTGAGGGCAATTGCCAGGAACAAAAGTTTATTGACCTGGTATTAGCCAACAAACCAGAGCAGGTTACCCTGGTACCTGATGTATTAGGACAAATAACATCCAACCATGGCTGGGATACCATTACCAACTACCATTACTTAACAGATATGATAGCCGTTTTTAAAGAAGCCGGTATCCGTGTATCTATTTTTGTTGACCCGGTTGCCAAAATGGTTGAAGGAGCCGCCAAAACCGGCACCGACCGTATTGAGCTTTATACCGAAGGCTATGCTACCCATTATCACCAGGGTAAAGAACTGGCTATCGCGCCATATATCGAAGCTGCTAAAGTAGCGCATGAGGCCGGCCTGGGCATTAACGCAGGCCATGACCTTGATTTGCACAACCTGAAATACTTTGCCGAAAACATACCCGCTTTGGATGAAGTGAGCATAGGCCACGCCCTTATTTGTGATGCGTTATATTACGGATTGGAAAATACCATCCAGATGTATTTAAGGCAGTTGGTCTGAGGTGCGTGGTCTGTGGTCTGATAATTGAAATGCGCACCGTATTTTCCTTTCAGGCCTCCCACCTTTGGTTCCAGACTTCCGGCTTACCTCAAAATGGTTAAGCTGCCCGATAACAGGTTACAGTTTTTATTCAGGTTGATGATATAGTAATAGGTGCCTACGGGCAACGCTTTGCCATTATAGGTACCGTTGAACGGTGTTGCATATCCTTTTGATTCAAAGAGCTTTTGGCCGTTGCGGTTAAATACCTGTACCACTGCGGAAGGGTAGCTTTCAATATTGTTAATTTTCCAGTAGTCGTTATGACCATCACCATTGGGGGTAAAAGAATTGGCGATGCTGAGCGGAGATAAGCCTACCGACACTTTTACCTCTGTTTTTGGGCTTTCGCAGGTACCATTTACCTGGCTTACAAAAAAACTGCGGTTAGCGGTTACAACTATTTTAAACCGCCCACCGGTTTGTTCGCTTAATGGCGATGTGCTATCAGCCTGGTCGTACAAACGGTAAACTACGTCGGCCGCCGCGTTGTTTACCAAAAGAATGGCATCTCCCGGACTACAAACCTGGATATCACTTACCGACGGAGCTGCCAAATCCTGCGGAATGTTTTGAATTTGGTAGTTAACATTTATACTCCCGCATCTGCTATCAGCAATATTTAAGGTATACGCACCTGCCGCCAGGTTTGAAATGCTGCTTGTTGTACCTATTGATGCACTGCCGGCATTAAGCCAGGTGTAGGTATAAGGTGGTAATCCCCCTGCAACAGTTACGTTACTTACGTAACCGCTTTTCAACCCACATTGTTCGTTGCCTGTTTGCCCGTTATCCGTAACTTTTAACTCGGGCAGCTCATCTACCCGGTAGGTGTTATAATAACTTTCGCACCCATTTTGGTCGGTCAGATAAAGCTTGTAGTTACCGGCCGCCAGATCTGTCGCGCCGTGGTGCATGGCAACGTCAACCCCGGCAGCGTTAACCCATCTAACAGCCTTTATCAGGGCATCCTGGTTTACCTGTAATGCCCCATTAGCTTTTCCGTAACAGGCATCAATATGGTTAACGGTATAGGTTGACGGAAATACGGTACCTGACTGCTCGGTTACCTGGTAAACCTTTGATTGTTTTTGGCAAAAAGCGTTGGATACCGTTAACTGGTAAGCACCACCCGGCACATTTTTTAAATCAAGGCTGGTACCTGCCAGGTTTCCATTGGTGTCCCGCCATTCATATTTAGTTCCTCCGGTTGCGGTAACCCCGGTCACCGCGCCGTTTGCTTTACCGCAACTGGCAGGTGTTGTGGCATTAAGCGATTCTGTAATGCTTATGCCGTTAACTTCTGTTATTTCAATTTCTTTACTGTAAACGGGGCCGCATTGGCTATCGTCGGTTACCTGCAGTGTATATTTGCCTGCTGGCTGGCCGGTTAAATCCTGTGTATAGGCCACTTCCTGCTGTTGGACGTTTTTCCAGGTAAAATGCCGTGTGCCGGTACCGCCGGTAACAATAATGTTTGTTATGGAGCCTATGGTTTGGCCACAGTTGGTGTTGGTGACGTTGGGTTTTGAATCGTCGATAGTAGGGCCGGTGGTGTTTTTAAGTATAAATGGGCCATATTTTTTTACACAGGTTGCATCGAAGCTTTTGATAATCAAAGTATATTTTCCCGCCGGCAGATTACTTACGTCAACGTTGTTGCCCCAGATCTTGTTGGCTGCATCGGTCCAGGTTATTATGGGAGTCTGATTATCGTTATACGCAAATTGGATGCTTGAAATTGAACCTGTAGCGCCATTACAAGAAGGTTGCACTTTTATTATTTTAGTGGTATCAACCAAAAAACGCTGTTGAATTTCAAAGTATGATGTCGAATCGCCACAGCCTCCATTTTTTACTATTAACTTATATTTTCCGGGCTTTACACCTATTAAATCAGCATCGGTTGAAACCGTTTTCCCGTTTTCATTTACCCACCTTATTTCCGATGCGCTTTGGGGTACAGCGCCTATTATCGAGCCTGTATTATCGCATGCATTTATCACTTTAACATTGTCCACATTGATAGTCGTCTTCGTAAAATCTGATGTGTTTTTATCATTCGTAGCCGACGCTATTATGGTTCCATGAATACTAGGCCCCGTATATTTCCAGTTTCCCTTTGCATCTGCCGTGGTTGAAGCAAAATAAGTTTGCGGCGAACAGGTGCCGCATTTATCATCATAAAAAAGCTCAATGGTTGAATTGGGTGTTGCAGTACCACTAATTACGGTTGGCAATATTTTGGTAATGTTTACCTGGGGGGCATCAAATTCCCCATAGCCAACGTAATGCATAGGTTGCACATAAGTTGGGCAGTAAAAGCTGTTTTTATTTATTTTGGCGTTAGTGTAGGGCCATACTATTACCGGTACGCAATTGGTTATATAGTTAGCATCGGCAGGGTCGCTGCTACCTATAGAAACCTGACCTGTACACGAATATAAAAATATTCCTCCCGTTTTAAAAGTCCTTGTACGTGTTTTGTCTGTTCCTATATAATTTCGCCTGATATTTATCTGGCGCCCCATGTTAATGGGATAGATAGCGTCGCCAAAGATCGCGTTACCTGTAATCACGTTATCGTCAATATCTAAGTAATTGGAGCCGTCAGGATCTACCGTTGAGGCAAAGATTCCTGCTGATGTGAGTATTTCTTTAGTAACGCTATAATTAACACCTATCTTGTTATTTCTGATATAAAAATGAGCGGTAATGGTATCATACGATGCATAACTGTTTTGCTGGCTAATTACCACGCCATTAGCTAATACATTACCTTCTATCTCGGTCCCGCCAACTTTTATCGATCCTGTCAGGTACGCAAGCCCAAGGGCTTGTTCCTGTTCAACAGGCAATGTTTCTCCATCTGCATCAATACTGAAAAAGCTGGCTTTAATGGTGATATTGCTGGAATAATTGGCATTGTTTGCGGGTAAATAACTGGTTGTAAGGGATTGCGAAAACCCAATGACTACATTACCTTTTAAAGCCTGCCCGAAAATAATATTATCACTATTTACAATATAAATGCCTGTACGGTAATTTAAGCCGGCGGAATCGGGGCCGCTGCTTTTAAAATATTTAAGGTAAAGTCCTAATATCGTGACGTTATGTTTGTTGATAATGCTTAAACCGTTTAGAGGGCCATTATTACCCGGATTAAAGAAAAGGGCTACTTTAGCAGTACTTACGCCAAAATAAGTGCCCGTTTGTGTACTCCCATCAATAACCAGGTTAGAGGAAATATCCGGAAGCTGTGATTTAAGATATAAAGTTCTACCGGCCTCACTAATATCAGTTAAGCTAAAATTAATATAGTCGGTTTGGGTACTGTCATTAGCAGCTGCCAAGGTTAATGCCTCGCGTAAAGTACCCGGGCCGCTATCGGCATTGCTGGTTACCACAAAGGTGTCGGCAACCGATCTGAAACAGATAAACAGAAATAAAAGTAGTAATAATGCCCGCCTGCCCATGTGTTTAGGTAATCGCATCTAAAATACATTTTTCCCTTGTAAATGCTTTGTCAATATGATATTACCTAATTGTTACTCATATTGTAAAACCGTACCTTTGCGGTAAATTTAAGGGGACGACTACTTCATGAAGCTAAACGCAGATTACCAGGAACAATTCCAGTCAAGGCATATTGCTCCTAATGAGGCCGACACGGCAAAAATGTTAAAAACCATCGGTGTTAGCTCACTTGATGAATTGATTGCGCAAACAATTCCAGACCAGATCAGGCTCAAAAAACCGCTCGATTTACCGCCTGCCAAAAGTGAGTTTGATTACCTTACCACGCTTAAGCAAACATCATTAAAAAACAAGGTATTTAAGTCGTTCATCGGCAAGGGATATTATGATGTAATTGTGCCTGGCGTTATTCAGCGTAACATCCTCGAAAATCCCGGATGGTATACCCAATACACGCCATACCAGGCCGAAATTGCGCAGGGCCGTTTACAGGCTTTGTTAAATTTCCAAACCATGGTTATCGACCTTACCGGTATGGAAATTGCCAATGCATCGTTATTAGACGAAGGCACCGCCGCCGCCGAGGCCATGTTTATGCAATACACCCTGCGTAAAAACAATGCCGCCAATGTGTTCTTTGTGTCTGAAGAACTGTTCCCGCAAACTATAGATATTTTAAAAACCCGCTCAGAGCCTTACGGCATCGAACTGCAAATAGGCGACCACCGCACGGTTGAATTAACCGACAATATGTTTGGCGCCATTGTACAATACCCTGCCGGTAAAGGCGCGGTGTACAACTACAAGGATTTTGCAGCCGCCGGTCACGAAAAGGGCATTAAACTAACCGTTGTTGCCGATATTATGAGCCTGGTGCTGTTAACCCCTCCGGGCGAATGGGGTGCCGATATTGTTGTTGGTACTACGCAACGTTTTGGTGTACCAATGGGCTTTGGTGGTCCGCATGCCGCGTTTTTTGCAACTAAGGAGGAGTACAAACGCTCTATCCCTGGTCGTATCATTGGTGTAACTATTGATAGCGCCGGCAACTATGCATTACGTATGGCCTTGCAAACCCGCGAGCAGCACATCCGCAGGGATAAAGCAACTTCAAATATTTGTACGGCGCAGGCCTTGTTGGCTATTATGGCTGGCATGTATGCCGTATACCATGGCCCTAAAGGTGTTAAATTAATTGCCGAAAGGATCCATGGCTTAACCATCCTGTTAGCTAAAGCCCTTGGCGAATTAGGTTACAAACAACTGAACGAAAGCTACTTTGATACCCTGAAGTTTGATGTAGCCCACTTAGCCGGCCCTATCCATTCTGAAGCGTTAAACAACGAAATGAACCTGAACTACGAAGGTTCTATCGTTACTATTTCTGTTGATGAAACTACATCGCCCGAGGATATTAAAACCATTGTACGGTTTTTTGCCAAAGTATTGGGCAAAACCATTAACGATGTTGATTTTGACGGGTTGAAGGCTGACCTGGAAACGGTGATCCCAACCGAATTACAACGTACATCTGCTTACTTAACCCACGCGTTATTTAACTCGCACCATTCCGAACATGAAATGCTGCGTTATATTAAATCATTAGAGGCCAAAGATCTTTCGCTTTGCCACTCTATGATCGCTTTAGGTTCATGTACCATGAAGCTGAACGCTACCACCGAAATGATTCCGGTTACCTGGAACCATTTCAGCAAAATTCACCCTTTTGCACCAACCGACCAGGTTGGCGGCTACATGCAACTGTTTGACGAAATTAACAAATGGCTGAGCGAGATCACCGGCTTTGCAGCCATGAGCTTGCAGCCAAACGCAGGTGCACAAGGCGAATACGCCGGTTTAATGGTTATCCGCGCTTATCATCATGACAGGGGCGATACCCACCGTAATATCGCGTTAATTCCATCATCGGCACACGGCACTAATCCTGCATCGGCAGCGATGGCCGGTATGAAGATAGTGGTTGTTAAGTGTGACGATAACGGCAACATCGATGTGGCCGATATGCGTGCCAAAGCCGAGCAATATAAAAATGAGCTGTCGTGCTTAATGGTTACCTACCCATCTACACACGGTGTATTTGAAGAGTCGATCATCGAGATTTGCCAGATCATTCATGAAAACGGCGGCCAGGTTTATATGGATGGCGCCAACATGAACGCACAGGTAGGCTTAACCAGCCCCGCCAATATTGGTGCCGATGTTTGCCATTTAAACTTACATAAAACCTTCTGTATCCCTCACGGTGGCGGTGGCCCTGGTATGGGCCCTATTGGTGTGGCTAAACACCTGGTGCCTTACTTACCAGGTCACGCTGTGGTTGATATTGACAGGGGTAAATCTATCCACGCGGTATCTGCAGCGCCATGGGGTTCGGCATCTATCCTGATCATCTCACATGCTTACATAGCTATGATGGGCAGTGAAGGGTTAACCAATGCGACCCGCTATGCTATCCTGAATGCCAACTACATTAAAACCCGTTTAGAAAGTCATTTCCCGGTATTATATACCGGTGCCAATGGCCGTTGTGCGCACGAAATGATATTGGATTGCCGCTCGTTTAAACCATTCGGTATCGAGGTTACGGATATTGCCAAACGTTTAATGGATTACGGTTTTCACGCACCAACTGTATCGTTCCCGGTTGCCGGCACGGTAATGGTTGAGCCAACCGAATCTGAGCCTAAGCACGAGCTTGACCGTTTCTGTGATGCCATGATCGCTATCCGCCATGAAATTGCCGATGTTGCCAGTGGGGTGTTAGATAAAGCTGATAACCCATTAAAAAATGCACCGCACACCGTAGCCGTAATTACAGGCAACGAATGGGAGCATCCATACACCCGCCAAAAAGCGGCATTCCCGCTGCCTTATGTTGCAGCCTTTAAATTCTGGCCTTCGGTAGGCCGGGTTAATGATACGTATGGCGATAGAACGCTCATTTGCTCATGCCCGCCGTTAACAGATTACGAGTTTGAAGAAAGCGAAGTAACCACTCCCGAATACGGAACCTGAGACCGGAATTAAAACCGGAGGATATTATAAAAAAGAAAAAGACCGTCATCAAAAGTGGCGGTCTTTGCTGTTTACTATGACTGTTAAAATCCCTGCTGCCTTAGCTGCGGGAGAAATTACCTGTTTGTGGTTTGTTTATTGCGACGCAGCATGCTCAAAAAAACGGGCGTAATGCCCAGGTACGATGCAATTTGCTTTTGCGCTATCCGCTGCTCCAATTTGGGGTATTGCTTTTGAAACTGCAGGTAGCGCTCTTCGGCGGTTTTTGAAAGATTTGAAGTAATGCGGCGTTGGTATAAATTGAACCCGTTTTGGGTAAGTATCCGAAAAAAACGCTCGAACTTAGGCACCTCGATAAATAGCTTTTCAATAGCCGCATGGCCCAGGTAAAACACATCGGTATCTTCCAGCGCGCTTATCGAATAAAATGCGGGGCTTTGTCCAAAAAAGCTGGCAATATCTACCGACCACCAGTTTTCCGGGCAAAATGATATGTTGTACTGGTCGCCCTCGCGGTCTATATTAAAAATGCGCAGGCAGCCTTTGTTTACAAAATATATTGCCCGGCAAATGTCGCCGGCGCTCAGCAGCAATGCATTCTTTTTTACCACCTTATGCTGCAATACCGATTGAACATAATCCGCCTCTGCAGGAGTTAATGAAATGTGCATGGCAAAGTTTGCCATTATGAGGTCGAACATACGGTCTTTTTAAAGTAAAGATAGGGTTTGAATTTACAGTTATCAAAAATCACCGGTAATTGAAAATCGCTGCCAAAAGCAAAAGAGGCTAACCTGTTAAGGCAGCCTCTTTTACTTTTCTAATGACAGCAGATAGCTAAATGTGCTACTTCCAAATTGATTTTAACCCGGTAATGGCAAGGGTGTTTAATTTCAGCTTTCCATCTGCATTTATAGCCAGGCCTGTGAAATCCTCATTGGGGAAATAAACAGCAGTCATGGTGGTTAAGCCTCCATCGGCAAAAAGCTCAACGGATGCTTTATCAACTACAATAGTCAGGTCCGGGCTTTTTGATGTGCTCAATCTTGGCGCAGTAAACCGGCCCGGAAAATCTTTTTGAAAATCTACCTTGCCTGATTTTGTCCTGTCGATAAAATACTGATCCTTAACATCATCGTAACCGATTAACACTTCCTCTCCTTTTTTGTTGGATAGCTTAATGGTGAGGCCTTTTAACTGGGCGAGGGTTAACTTTAAAATGTATTGGCTTTTTAACTTATTCACCTTGTCGGTTAACTCAAGTGTTTTATTAACTGCTACGTTTTTTGATACAGCTGTATTGGCACTTATATTAACTAACTCAGGAACCAGCGCCGATGCAATGACGATGCCTTGTTTACTTTGTTTTAAGCGTAAATCGCGCGGAATGGTCATGGCGTTGCGCCATTTTTGAGTGGGTACTTGATTGGCATATTCCCAGTTGCTCATCCAGCCCAGGAAAATTTTGCGGCTGCCGGTATTGCTCCAGGTAATGCCCGCATACTCATCGGGGCCATAGTCCAGCCAGCGGGTTTGGGTATCCATTGGCGTAAATTGGTGCCCATTAAAATCACCCACAAAATATTGCGTGGCCGAACCGCCATTAGGGCCGCCTGGGTTAAGGTTTACCACCAGTATCCAATATGTTTTGCCGCTCAGCTTTAAAGGGAACAGGTCGGGGCACTCCCATACCCCACCGTGCGCTCCCTCTCTTAAACCAAACTCACTCTCCTTTTTCCAGGTTTTTAAATCAGGGGCCGAGTAAAAGGTAATATGATCTTTAGTGGCCAGGGTCATTACCCATTTTTTTTGTTTGGCGTACCACATCACTTTAGGATCTCTGAAATCCTTAATCCCCGGATTTTTAAGTACCGGGTTGCCGGCATATTTTGTCCAGGTGTTGCCTTCATCCAGGCTGTAGGCAATACTTTGGTTCTGAAAAACGTCAGTACCTGCTTTTTCTCCCTTCGGATCATGGTGGGTAAAGATTGCTACCAGCGGTACCTGCCCCTTTTTGCCAAAGCCCGAAGTATTATTAGAGTCAACTACGGCGCTGCCCGAAAATATATACCCCAAACTATCCGGATATAAAGCGATAGGCAATTCTTTCCAATGCACCAGGTCCTTACTTACCGCGTGCCCCCAATGCATTGGCCCCCAAATAATATCCTTTGGATAATATTGGAAAAACAAATGGTAAGTGTGGTTAAAGTAAACCATCCCATTGGGGTCATTTACCCAGTGTTGTTCCGGCGAAAAATGCACCTGTGGGCGGTGGGGCTCCTGGCGGCTTATTCCCGATTTATCCTGCGCTTTACTAACCATGGTAATCATCATAAAGGCTGTCAGTAACCTGACGCCGGTTTTTGTTTTCATAATTGAAGTTCTTTTAATTTAGGCAGATGAACTTTAGCGTGTATTAAAGGCGCCCCGGCATAATTATAAAACCGGGGCCCCAATATATCTTAACAAATTTAATACCCCGGGTTTTGTTTGTACAACCCGTTGGTAAATGTAATTTCTGATTGTGGTATAGGCAGGTACTCGTCCCGGCCTGCCGTAAATTTAGCGGTAGCCAGGAAGGTTCTCCTCCCCTTTTCAATATTGATATAGTCGTTCAAGGTTTTTTCGGCAATACCCCATCTTACTAAATCAAAAAAACGTGCTCCTTCGGTGGCAAACTCCAGTCGTCTTTCCCATTGCAGCGCTTTGCGGGCATAATCCTGTGTCCAATTAGCGATACTATAAGCTTTAACGTTATAGTTGGATGGAAAGGTGCCATCTATTTTTTTAAGCCGACCGGTGCTTGCCGCCGCGCGGTTTCTTATTTGATTAATGAGCGGTAATGCACTTGCCTGCTGCCCCAGTTCAATATAGGCTTCGGCCTGCATGAGCAATACGTCATCGTACCTGATGATATCATAATTTTTTGCCGACCCCATGAACGGACCAAGCTTGAAGTATGATGAACTGGTAGCCAATTGCTGGTTACGCATGGTGTGGAAGTTTCCGTAAACACCAGGATCACGCACCCAGCTGTTGCTAAATGGTCTGGTGTTGTCGTACTTATACGGATGGCCGTCAATACCAACGGTATGGTCTAACCTGGGGTCAACGGTCACTTTTGTTAAATCGGCTATATTGGTGTTAAATGTATCAAAATTAGGCAGTCCATTAACATCGGTGGTATATGCGTTCACCAGGTTCTGGCTTGCAGCATGAAAACCGCAGCAGCCGTACTGGGGGGCGCCATGAGGGTAATTTAAACCATCCTCAAAATTCATACGGCCTGCAGTAGTTCCGTCATTAATGGTAAACTGTATCGCGAATACAGACTCAGGGCCGTTTTCGGTTTCAGGTAAAAAATTATCAGCAATATCGCTGCTTAATGAATATTTACCCGAAGCAATTACAGCCTGTGTAAGATCAACTACCTGCTGTAGCCTTGTTTTATTGATATTGGTTACATGATGCTTATCATCCTGTTCATAAGCCTGGTATAACCTCAGCTTCGCTAAATAAGCCTGGGCGTTTAATTTATTTGCCCTCGCCAGTTCGGGCTGAGTAACCGGCAAATTATCAATAGCGTATTGAAAATCGGCTGCAATTTTATTCCATGCATCCTCATTTGATAACGTGTTTGAAACTTTCAGGATATCGTCCGCAGTTGCATTTTCGTCAAAAATGGGAATATTTTTATACAGCAGTTTCATGGTGAAATAGCTATGGGCACGTAAGAATTTAAGCTCGGCCAATCGTGTTTTCTTATTAGGATACTCGGCATCAGAGAGCGAATTAACGGCCCTTAACGCCACATTTGCCCTTGATATAGATTTGAACAAATTTTTCCAGGTACGCGAAACAAACGAATCCATCGATGGGGTTACCAGGTTGTAATGCTCCAATGCATCAACCTCGCCCACGTCGCCGGTACCGCCGCCCCCTTTGTAGGCATCATCTGATCGAACGCTGCCATACGCCCAGTTGCTGTATATAGGGCCTATCATATCGCCATTGCCAATAGCGGCGTAGGCTGCGGTTACCAAGCCTTCAATAGCGGTTGGTGTTTTTAAATCTGATGAAGACAACACACCCTTTGGTGTATAGTCTAACGCTTTTTTACAGGAGCTGAAGATGATCAGTCCGGATAAAACAGCTGTGAAAAATATTTTTGTTTTCATACTGAATAGTTTTTATTGTTAAAATGATGCGTTGATACCAAAACTGAAAACTTTAGGGATTGGAACCGGCCCCAGGTCAATCCTTTCAGGATCGGGGCTTAAGTAGCTTTTGCTTTTCAACGTAAACACGTTTTCGGCCATCGCGAATACCCTTAGCCTGGTAAATACAGCCTTAGGCACAATAGTGTATCCAATTTGAATATTGCGTAATTTAAAGTAAGAGGTGTTTACAATAAAGTAATCAGAAGTACGGCCTTCATTATTATTGTCTTTTAGTGTTAATGCCGGTACGTTGGTGTTGGTATGCGTGGGTGTCCATCCATTAAATACACCAGGGCCAACGTTTTCGCGGCTATGCATCAGGTTATTGTACAGGGTATATACATCAAACCCTTTCCTGCCGGCAACGCCTGATCCAAATAAAGACAAATCGAATTTTTTATAGGTCAGGTCGATTCTCGCACCGTACTCCAAAGCGGGTAGCGTAGTTCCTATCCAGGTTTGATCGTTGGCATCAATTTTTCCGTCGTGGTTTACATCAACATAACGGATTCTGCCCGGCCCGGCACCTATTTGTGTTGGGGCCGCATTCACTTCCGCCTGGGATTGGAAAAGGCCTGCGGTTTTATAGCCAAATATATCAAACTGCGAATGTCCTATAATGGTATTATCTATATTACCCGGATAGGCCGGTCTGACATTTTCAGGCAAATCGGTGATCTTGTCTCTAAAGTGAGAAAAGTTTAAAGTCACATTATAATTAAAATCGCCAGATTGCTGGCCATGATAGGTTACTAAAAACTCCCAGCCTTTATTGCTTTTTGAGGCACCGTTAACCGTTTTTGATTGCCCTTCGCCTAATGCCGATGCAACAGGAGGGGTAATCAAAATGCCGGTAGTTCTGCGGGTGAAGTAGTCAAATGAGCCAGAGATCTTATCATTAAGGATGGCAAAGTCAAGCCCGGCATTTAGCTCTTCGGTAGATTCCCATTTAAGGCCGGGGTTTGCAGCCTGGGTTTGTACGAAGCCCGAAGGTAACGAGCCTGTATTGGCACCAGAAAGCGAATAGGCTGTACCAACATTCATGTACTGCTCCCAAAAACCTGGAGTTAACTGATTTTGGGTGGTGCCGTACCGGGTATCATAAAGCGCAAAGCGCGATTGGTCGCCAATTTCCTGGTTACCTACACGGCCCACACCAGCCCTTAGTTTTAATTCCGAAAAAATGGTGTTGTTTTTCATGAAGCCTTCCTGGTCAATTTTCCAGCCGAGGGAAGCTGCCGGGAAAATACCATACTGGTTGTTTGAACCAAACCTTGATGAACCATCGCGGCGGATAGTAACCGAGGCTAAATATTTACCGGCGTAATTATAATCTAACCGCGAAAACTGCGAAAACAGGCTATTCCCGGTTGAGCGGCCGGTAACAATGGTATTGCCTGTACCGGCATCTAAAGTAAAATAATCTTCAGTTTGTATGGCGTATCCTTGTTTAAGGGTGGTCTGGAAATCGGTAAAGGTTTTAATATACTCGGTACCAACCAATAATTTAAAGTGGTTGTTGGTTGTTAAATCATAGTTATACCGCAAGGTGTTTGAAAAAGTAGTGCTCAGGTAATGATTCTGATCAAAAAACAAGCTATTGGTTGTACGGGCCAGGGCACCCTCCTGGAAAGTTGGCGTTATCACCTTGCTCAGGTAATTTGCATTATCGGCACCAAAGTTCGATTTGAAATACAGGTTTTTAATGGGCTGTATTTCTAAAAAAACGTTACCAAAGGTATTTACACGGTTAGCGTTGTTCCACTTGGCCAGGTCCTGCATATGCAAGGGGTTATTCCTGTCAGAGTATCCCGCACCAGATTCACCGGCGTAAGTAACGCCATCTTTTTGATATACCGGGATAGTAGGTGCCAGCGTTACCGCCAAAAAGGTAGTTGCCGCTCCACCCAAATCTGTGGTAGTTAGCGTTTCATTGGAGTTGGTTATTTTTAAGTTTACCCCAAAGGTAGCTTTGTTATCAAAGGCACGTACCACCCCGTTAATGCTACCCGTTGTACGGTTGTATTTGGTAAACCTTACAAGGCCGGTGTTTTTGATGTTGCCAAAGTTAATTTCAAGCGATGCGTTCTTGTTACCAACCGACGCTGTGAAATCGTTGTTATAAACCATGGCTGTTTTATACAGTACGCTTTGCCAGTCGGTATTGCCGGCCGGGGTATTAGGGTCGCCGCCTACAAATTGTTTGGGGGTGACACTATTTAAAACCGGGTTGTTATAATCACCATTCCAGTTAAAGGTATATATGTCGCCATAACCTGCAGCCGGATCCTGGCCATCGTTTACAGAGGCCTGCCATAGCGCCTTGCCCCTATCTGTCGAATTCAGCATCTTAAAACGCAGTGATTTTTCGGACTGAACGGATGTACTGTTATTAAACTGAAACTGTACTTTGCCCTGCGTATTGCCGCCGTTTTTAGTGGTTACAATGATAACGCCATTGGATGCCCGCGAGCCGTAAATTGATTCGGCCGAGGCATCTTTTAGCACCTGTACCGATGCAATGTTGGAGGGTGACAGGTTTTGAAACACTTCGGGCCGGGTGGTCGGTATACCATCGATAACATATAAAGGGTTGTTGTTGCCCAATGTATTTGCACCCCTGATCAGGATCCTGCTGGTTGAGCCGTTGGCCGATCCATCTTTTTCGATATACAAACCGGCAACCCTGCCCTGCAAAGCCTGCATGGTATTGCCCGAACTGTTGTTTTTTACCGGGGCCAAATCCACAACCGCTACCGCGCCTGTCAGGTCTTTTTTCCTTTCGGATGTGTAACCGGTTACTACAACTTCATTTAAGGTGGTGGCGGCATCTTTAAATACCACATCAAGCACTTTGGTATCGGCGGCAACTGTTAATAGTATGGGCTTGGTGCCTACATACGAGAACCGAATAGATTGGCCGGTTGTTGCCGTGATGCTGAACTTTCCGCTGGCATCTGACAAAGTTGATTTTTGGGTTTCAACAACCACAATGGTAACGCCATCCATCGGTTTTGATGCGTTGTCCAGCACGGTCCCGGTAATAACGCGGGATTGCGCGTATCCCTTACTTATGAGCAGTATAAGCAGGGAACAAATAAGTAATAATTTTCTCATTGGTTGGTTTTTAAGTTTATCAGGTATGGTTTATTTAAAATAGTTGGTTTTTAAAATCTTGATATTCTGCGATGTTATAATCGGGGCAACCTCCTTTCTTTGTTGCAATAAAGCCACCCATCGCTATTGCGTTTTTTAATAAGGTTTCCGGCGGTACGCCGTTATAATGGTTGGCAATAAACGCGGCCAAAAATGAATCGCCGCTGCCAATAGTATCTGTAACTTTTACCTCGCGGCCGGCAACATGATATGCCTTATCCTGCTTGTAGTACGATGCTCCAAACTCACCTTTGGTAACCACGATCTCGGGAATGTTAAAATGGTCTTGTATAAACCTGATCTGTTCCGATTCTTTCCAGAATGATCCACGGAATAATCCCTGCACCATTTCCAGTTCGGCCTGGTTAAATTTTACAATATCTGCTTTGCGCAAAAGTTCTTCCAACAAGTCGCGGCTAAAAAAAGGCGGGCGCAGGTTAATGTCAAATACTTTAATCGCATCACCGTCCAATAATTCAAGCAGGGTATTACGCGATACGTTGTTACGTGAGGCCAGGCTGCCATACACCAGGTACGTTGATGGCTGCAACTGGCTGATAATATGCTCGCTATCGTTAATAAAATCCCAGGCCACCGGGAAAACAATCTCGTACGACACCTCGTTGCCATTGTTCATTTTAGCAATTACCTGGCTGGTTGGGTGCTCCGTATCGGTTTGTAGTAAATGTTTGGGTATTCCCCAGCCGTCCATCAAGTTTTCCAGCTTGTGGCCGTTTGCATCGTTGCCTATTTTACTTACCAGGCTGGTGGGCATGCCCAGTTTATTCAGGTGATACGCCACATTAAGCAATGCGCCGCCGGGCTGCGGGCCATCGGGCAATACATCCCATAGGATTTCGCCGTAGCAAATGGCCGGGGTTGTTATGTTTGTTTGCGGGGTCATCGTCATTTCAATTATTAATGCATTACCATATTAGTTTCTATCTGCTCCAATGAACGGCCTTTGGTTTCGGGCATAAACTTCCAGACGAAGATGAGCTGGCATACCATCATCACACAGAAAAAGGAAAAGGTAACCGCCCCGCCCAATGACTCGGCCAGGTAGGGAAAACAAAAAGCGATGATTGCAGCCATTACCCAATGAGTAGAACTGCCAAGTGTTTGTCCTTTGGCGCGTACCTGGTTGGGAAAAATTTCGGAGATAAAAACCCAGATTACCGCCCCCTGCGAAAAGGCGAAAAAGGCGATGAACATCATCATATAAACAGGGATTGCAAACCCGCTCATGTGCCCCGAGTAAAAGGTGAACGCCACCATAAATAGCGATGCTATTAGCCCGAATGAGCCAACCAGCATTAATGTGCGGCGCCCCACCTTATCAATAATATTGATGCCCAACAGGGTGAATATGAAATTGATTAGCCCTATACCAACCGTGGATAGCAGCGAAGAATGCGCGCCAAGCCCGGCCATTTCAAAAATGCGGGGCGCGTAGTATATGATAGCATTGATGCCCGATACCTGGTTAAAAAAGGCAAAGAGCACCGCCAATATTACAGGAGTTTTATATTGGCCCGAGAAAAGATTGCCGCTTGAAACAGTGTCATGAAGGGTAGAATTTTTGATAGCAGCCAGTTCCTGCTCGCAATTGAGCGGATTGATTACACTCAATATTTCCAATGCCCTGCCTGTTTCGCCTTTTTTGAGGATGAGCCAGCGGGGGCTTTCGGGTATAAAATAAATGAGCGCTAAAAACAGAGCTGAAGGGAAGGCCTGCACGCCCAGCATCCAACGCCATGAAGCTTCGCCGCCCTGGCTAATGAGGTAGTTGGATAGGTACGAGATAAGGATGCCCAGTACTACATTGAACTGAAACAAGCCAACCAAACGCCCCCGCCTATCCGCAGGCGAAACTTCTGAAATATAAATAGGAGCTGTTACCGATGATATGCCTACACCCAGGCCACCCAATAACCTGAACACCAAAAACAGGTACCAGTTATCGGCGAGCGCGGTACCTAATGACGATAGCAGGTAAGCTGCAGCTACAAAGTATAACGTGTTTTTTCTTCCGAAGATATCTGATGGCCTTGCACCGAACAATGAACCAATTACAGTACCGATAAGCGCGATAGATATAGTAAGCCCATGCTCCATTACAGACAGGTGCCAGAAGTGCTGAATAGATTTTTCGGCGCCCGATATCACAGCGGTGTCAAACCCGAAAAGGAAGCCACCAAGGGCCACCACCATGGACCAGGCCAGGACGGAATGTTTTCTCATAATAATTATAAAAGGTGTTAATTGGATTTACGGTTGCAAAGTAGGGCGATATGCAAAGCGGCAGTTATTGATTTTATTCCAAAACAGTACAAAAATTAAAATGGAGTTAATTTATTGATTATCAATGCAATAAAATTTATCTTTAATTCTGTACCATCCGGATGTTTGATTTTGATACACGGTATTTCCAGTTTTGATACATTATGATACAAGGGATAGCCTGCGACAGGGGGTTGTTATTTGTATTGTAAAAACATTTATCGATACTTTTGTATACATCCTCCCCAAAAAGAATTGTATTAACCAATAAAACCGTGCTTAAACGTTTACTTAATATTTTTTAATGGCTTTGCTTCATCAATTGCGCAACCTGTTATTGCCAACCATATGCATACTCATGGTGCTTACCGGCTGTAAAAAAGCCGACAAAACATCGCAGTATACAATAGGCTTTTCGCAATGTGTAGGCTCCGACTTGTGGCGGCGCAACATGCTGGACGAAATGAAAATGGAGCTTTCGTTACATCCCGATGCCCGTTTCATTTATGCCGATGCCGATAACAGCAGCAAAAAACAAATTGAACAGGTAAAGCAAATGCTGAATGAAGGCATCGACCTGCTCATCATATCGCCAAACGAAGCACAGCCTTTAACGGGTATAGTTGAGCAAACCTATAATAAAGGCATCCCGGTAATTGTAATTGACCGTAAAACATCATCAGACCTTTATACAGCCTATGTGGGCGCCGATAATTACCAGATTGGTAAAATGGCCGGCGAATATATTGGTAGCAATTTAAAAGGCACAGGCAACATTGTAGAGGTAATGGGCTTGCCCGGCTCTTCGCCTGCAATTGAAAGGCACAGAGGTTTCAGTGATGCCCTGGCTAAATTTAATAATATCCATATTAAAGCCCAGGTATATGGCGATTGGCTGAAAGACCATGCCCAAAAACAACTTTACCAGGTACAACCCGAATTAAAAACAGCCGATGCCCTGTTTGCCCATAACGATGTTATGGCAGGTGCATCCAGGGAGGTGTTAAACAACCTGCATTTAAACCACCACGTTAAAGTGTTAGGGGTCGATGCTATGCCCGGCGCCGGCGGCGGCCTGCAAATGGTAGCGTCAAAAACTATTGATGCCAGTTTGGTATACCCCACCGGCGGCAAAGAAGCCATTACCACCGCGTTCAGGATCCTAAACAAAGAGGCTTTTGCCAAAGAAAACATCCTGCAGTCGTTGGTTATCGATTCAACCAACGTGCAGCTCATGAAAATGCAGTGGAACAAAATTAACAGCCAGCAAAAGGATATTGAAAGGCAGCAATCGTTACTGGAAGAGCAGCGGCAGGTTTACAACAGCCAGCAGTTAGTTTTAAATATTATTGTAATAACCCTGGTATTGGCCATTGTTTTTGGTGGGCTTGCCTTTTACTGGCTGATGGAGAACCGAAAGATTAACAAAAGTCTTGAAGTAAAAAACAACGAAATTTTGTTGCAGCGTAACCAGCTGATAGAAATGTCGGCCAGGGCCGAAGTAGCCACCGAAGCCAAGCTGAACTTTTTCACCAATATCTCGCACGAGTTCCGTACGCCCTTAACGCTCATTCTATCGCCGGTTGAGGATATGATGAAAAACGAGAAGCTGAATATTATAGGCGGCAAAAATTTAAAGCTAATCCATAAAAATACGTTCAGGCTGTTAAGGCTGGTTAACCAACTGATAGACTACCGCAAAATTGAATACGATAAACAGCAAATTAATGCGGCGCCAAACAACCTGGTAGCTTTTGTTACCGACATCATGGATAGCTTTCAGCACAATGCCCGCAAACGGAACATCAGCCTGAGCTTAACATCGGCAGAGAAGAATATAAATGTTTGGTTTGATGCCAATATGCTTGATAAAGTTTTCTTTAACTTATTATCCAATTCCCTTAAGTTTATTAAGGATAATGGCCGCATCCAGGTAACCTTTACCCTAAACACCGACCATGTTGAAATTGCCGTCCAGGACAACGGCATTGGCATGGAGCCGGAAGAAGCCGAACATATTTTCGACCAGTTTTACCAGGCCGACAACGGTAATGCGAAGGGCTCGGGCCTGGGGCTGTCCTTATCCAAGGAGATTGTTTTGCTGCATCATGGTAGTATTAAGGTAAGCAGTAAAAAATGGCATGGAACAATTTTTACCATTACACTGCCACTGGGCAACCCTTACAATTATAGTACCGGTCAGCATGGCAAGCCAGTTAGCACGGCTGCCATTGACGAGCGCTCGCGCATTTATACTACCGACCTTGAACAAGACGAAATAAAAACCGATGCGACCGGCCTTGGCAGCCCTAAAGAGCAATCCGTCCTGATAATTGAAGATAATACCGATTTGCTGGGCTACCTTGCCGATAAACTGGGTGCCGATTACGAAGTGTTCACAGCAGATAATGGATTACAGGGTTTGGCGGAAGCGTTTGAAAAAGTTCCCGACCTTATTATATCAGATGTGGTACTGCCAGGCATGTCGGGCAAAGCAATCACCGAAAGCCTTAAAACAGATATCCGGACATCGCACATTCCCGTTATTTTACTTACGGCGCAGGCCAGCGTTGAGCAGCAAATTGACGGCATTGGCAGCATGGCCGATGTATATATGGTAAAACCCTTCAATTACGATCAGCTATTGGCAACAGTAAAAAACCTGATCAAAAACAGGGTAATACTTAAAGAACATTTTACAAGCGATGTAAGCCACGGCAAAATACCTGCATCAAAATCGCTCGATAAAAAATTCCTCAACGATTTTGCAGGTATTGTTGAGCAAAACCTGGCCAACGAAAACTTTAATGTAGATGATATCTGCAAAACTATCGGCATATCGCGGGTGCAGCTGTACCGCAAAGTAAAAGCGCTGTTAGGCTGTAGCATTACCGATTATATTTTAACCCGAAGGTTAAAAAAAGCCCGGTACCTGCTCACACACGAAGGCTATTCCATCTCCGAGATAACCTACATGGTAGGCTTTGCCAGCCCCAATTATTTTTCAACCGTATTTAAGGCGCAGTACAATTGTACTCCAAGCGAGTTTAAAAGGAAGCAGGCTTTATGAGTTGAAAATGGGAATATGCGCTTTAGATAAAAGGTTGATATCGGTATATTTGTCTATATGGAAAGCATTCTTATACATCCTGAAAGTGCAGAGCAACTGAAAACAGTTAAAGCTGTATTGAAAGCATTGAAGGTGCAGTTTGAATCAAGCACTGTTACATTCCCTCCCCATGTTTCAGAAAGTATCAGCCGCGGAATGCAACAATACGAAGCCGGAAAAAGTATTACACTGGAAGAATTTACTCAAAAACACTTATCGGAACAATGACCTCCATCTCCGACAGCGATAAAAACAAGAAATCCCGGCAAGTTTAACTACCGGGATTTCTTGTTTAAAGTCAACCTCTCAAAAGTTGTCGCGGGCTTTTATTTCGCGCTAAATATCAAGCCTGTAACACCGGCCGTCAGGGCGCCCGGTTTTACCGGTTTATAAATAAAGAACAGCTTGTGCATTTTACCATCGGTTACCGGGGTAACCGCTACATGCGCCATGCCTCCTTTTTGGTCTTTTGCAGGCGTTGGCATGCCGCCTTTGCCAATCAGTTTACCATCCGGCGCATCAGCATGAAGTTCAAAATTGAAACCATACGTTGGCGCAGCCTGCCAGAAAGTTGTGAGGTTTACTGATTTTACACCGGTAAGGTCAATATCATCAACCTCAAACCAACCTTCACCCGGCGGAATGATCATCAAATTCATGCCGTTATACTTAAACCCGGTGAAACCGCTTGTTTTTTCGGCGCCTGTGAACAGGTAGTTGCTGCTGTTTAATGTAGCTACGCCGGTACCGGTTAAGGCTTTAATGGCATCGGTGCCATCGTCGGTATACTTAGCTGTTAATACCAAAGTGGCCGATGGTGTTTTGCCCGGATCGGGCATAATAGTGCCTGTTGGCGGCAAGGATTTTTTCTGACTATCCTTTCCTAACGACATTACCCAACCGATAATCTGCTCCAGATCGCCTTTTTTAATACTTGGGTGGGCCGACATGGCGGTTTCGCCCCAAACGCCCGCGCCGCCTTTAATAACCTTCTGGCTTAGCTTATTCATGGCATCAGGGTCTTTCTGGTACTTGTTGCTTACGTCAATAAACGCAGGGCCTATTGATTTACCAACCTCTTTATGACAGCTTTTGCAATCCATGCTCAGCATAAGTGTTTTACCCATATTCTCGGGGGCTGTTTGCTCCAACTGAGATGCTTCAACAGGCTTTTTATAGCCATCAATATAATCAACGTTAACTATAATACGCTTTGCATCAACCTTACCGGTTGCCGCGCCGTCGGTAACGGTAACCGCATAAGTAAGGGGAACACCCGGCAGGTAAAACGATTTATTGCCACCGGTTAATTTCACCGAAACAACGGGCTGCTCATTACCTGCATAAACATTAACGGGGCTGCCTTTGCTTGCAGCGCCTTCTGCGTCTTTGGCTTCAACACTTATTTTATAATCTCCTGTTTTGGTGTAAGTATAGCTAAGTTGCGGGGCATCGGTTTCTTTAGTGGTACCGTCGCCCATTTTCCAGCTATAGGTTATTTTGTCGCCTTCGGGGTCTTTGGCCTGGGCAGTTAATTTTACTGTGAAAGGCAACAGTCCTGTTGTTTTATCAACCTTTACACTGCTTATTACTGGTGGCCTGTTCCCTTTAATATAATCTATCCGGAATAAGCCTGCATCGGGGTTATGCGTAAACCAACCGCTGCCATATTCCAGGCCATACAGCCTGCCATCGGGTCCAACCTCCATATCAATCATCGAATTTGATTTAAGACCAGGAAAAAATGGCTCCATTTTATCAAAATCACCTTCGGGGGTTAGGCTCACGGCTTTAATCCAGCCGCGCATCCATTCGTAAGCTAAAAACTTGCCGTTGTAATAATCGGGCAAACGGGTTTCGGCAGGGTACATATCGGTATAATAAACCGGGCCTGCCATGGCGTTACGGCCACCTGTACCAACCTGAGGAAAATCGGGCGACGGGCCGTAAGGATACCAGATAAATGCCGGTTGCGCCGGCGGCAAATCTGTTAAGCCTGTATTATTACGTGAATTATTTACCGGGTGCTTAGGGTCAAATGCAGGGCCCGATTTGCCTGTGGCGTAATCATAAATATGATATGGTTTGTTATCGCCCACAAAATACGGCCAGCCAAAGTTACCTGCATGGCGTGCCTGGTTTACTTCATCGTACCCCATTGGCCCACGGGTGTCCAGGCTATCGTTATGTGCATCCGGGCCAACTTCACCCCAGTATAAATTGCCATTTTTTTGATCTACAGAGATCCTGTACGGGTTCCTGTCGCCCATTACATAAATTTCGGGGCGGGTTTTTGGCGTGCCTTTAGGAAAAAGGTTGCCTTCGGGGATATCGTAAGTACCATCGTCCTTAATTTTGATACGCATAATTTTACCGCGCAAATCGTTGGTATTCCCTGCCGACCGGCGGGCATCAAACTGTAAGTGACCGGACCTGTCGTCTAAAGGCGCATATCCACTGGTTACATATTTTTGCCCTTTTTCATCAAACGGGGTTGAGTTATCACCTGCCGAGAAGAACAGAATTTTATCCGGCCCTGGCCCAAAGGCTATTGAACCACCGGTGTGGCAGCAAATTTCGCGCTGAGCTTTTACTTCAAGAATTACTTTCTCTGTCTTTTTATCCAGCGTATCATTCTTAAACGTAAAGCGCGACAGGCGGTTAACCGAGCTATCGGCAGGGCTGTAGTAAATGTACACCCAGTTGTTGTTTGCAAAGTCGGGGTCTTTCGCCAGGCCAAGCATCCCTTCTTCGGCATTTACGCCCGGGGTGTGTAGTGTTTTCCAGTATACATCAAAAAAGCCTACCTGTTTCACTTTTTGGGTAGCATGGTCATAACGCATAATCTCGCCCCGGCGTTGTATCACCAGGATATCCAGGTTGGGCAGTACGGTCATTTCGGTTGGCTCAAAAAATTCACCGGTCGAAAGTTGGGTTTTAACAAACCTGTCTTCTTCCGGTGGTGTTTGGGTTTTAGCTTTTGTGTAGTCCAGCTCTTTATTTTCGCCAATGGCATATTTAATACCGGCGGTCAGCATTTTAAGGTAATTATCGTCCTTATAAGTTTCGTCGGTATGGCCCATGGCGGTATAAAAGGCGCGGCCCCCGTCAAAATCATGGTACCAGGTGGCAGGGTGCAGCCCCATACGTTTACCACCTTTGTAGGTACTTTCGTCAAGGGTAATTAAAACATGTACGTCGGCTGCCAAAGCCTTTTTAAAGCTGTAAAACTCATCGGTACGTTTCCATACTTTGGGCAGATGCCTGGTGGCATCGTTGTCGGCGTCAACTACGTTGTAGGTGCCTGGCTGCACGTTCGGGTTTTTATCGTGAATGCCTGGGTGGTCATAAAACCAATCGCCCATCAGGCGGCCGTACCATCCCCAATCATACTCGGTGTCGGCTGCGGCATGGATGCCCACGTAGCCCCCACCAGCCTGTATATAGCGTTCAAAAGCTGCTTCCTGGCGATAATCAAGCACATCGCCGGTGGTGCTCAAAAATATAACTGTTGCGTATTTTTTAAGGGTTGTATCATTAAACATTGCGGAGTTTTTGGTGGTATCTACATCAAATCCGTTTTGCTCCCCCAGTTTTTGAATTGCGGCTATCCCTGCATCTATGGATGCATGGTGAAAGCCCATGGTTTTTGAAAATATAAGCACGCGCGGTTTACCGGGCCTGGTTTTGTTACATGACAAGTAAATGCAGCTTAGGGCTACAAGAACAAACAGGGCGATTTTTTTCATATCGACTATTATGAATTTTGGGTTAAACTGGTGTTTAGAACTTGGTTTTAGGAGCTATTGTGACAAAATGATACAATCTATTGGCACTTATCAAATTTATAATTAAATATCGATGTGTCAATACCTATTGTGTAACAATGACACAATATTTGTCAGAATCAGAATTTACAGAATTCCCGAATTTACAGAATCCAAAATTCTGAATATTTAAAAATTCTGTAAATCCTGATTCTGACGATTAAGCGTTATGGATTGCAGCGTATACCGGTCAATGTCATTAAGCTAAGGAAAACAAAAGGACAAATAATATCGAATACTGAATTTCGAATGCCCAACATCGAAGTTTTTTCTTCATTATTCGATATTGGACATTCGGTGTTCGATATTAAAAACTCCTTTAATCCAAACAACCGAAGAAAAAACCATTAGAAACAGCAAAGCCCCTGATGGGCAGGGGCCTTTACTAACCAATTATAAACCTAAATTATGAGAAGAGCTGTAGGAGAAGGGGTCGAACCTTCACGGAGTGGTTATTTTTATTGCTAAAAGTTTCCCAATTTCTCCGCCACCGCGACAAGGAGGTGTGTCTGCCAAAAATTTCACCATCCTACATTATATAAATCCCGTCTTTCATGGATTTGCTGTTGGGGAAGGATTCGAACCTCCACAGAGTAGTTAGCCCGCTTCGGGTTTTCTATGATCTCCGCCACCGGGACAAGGAGGTGTGTCTGCCAAAAATTTCACCACCCAACATTGTTTTTCTTTAAAAGAACGCTCAGCATTTGTCACTTGCTTGATACAAATTTAAGAGACCTATCAATTCCTTGCAAATATTTCAACAAAAATATTTTATTTTTATTCAAATTTTAATTAAACTTGTATTTCAATATAGATATTCAAATTTATGTCCCACAGAAAAGCTCAAAATTTAGAAATTGATAATCTCGATATACAGATTTTATCAATATTAATGAAAAATGCTACCACGCCATACACCGAGATAGCTAAAGAGTTAATAGTTTCTGGCGGAACCATACACGTGCGGATGAAAAAGTTGGAGGAGATGGGTGTAATTAAGGGTGCCAGTCTGGAGGTAGATCCGCAAAAGTTAGGGTATGATATTACCGCTTTTTTGGGTATTTACCTGGAAAAGGGATCGCAATATAACGAGGCTGTAAAACAATTAAAAACTATAAAAGAGATAGTTGAGTTGCATTATACTACCGGCGAGTGGAGTATTTTTGCCAAAATTGTATGCCACGATACCACCCACCTGCGCGAGGTTTTAAACGAGCAGATACAGGGTGTAAAAGGCATTCAACGTACCGAAACCTTCATTTCGCTTGAAGAAAGCATAAGGAGGCAGATTACCTTAGAATAACCATTACCAAACGATTCGCGATTTTTTTAAGAGAGGCTGTTATGCCGGGTTCAGGCCCGGGATAACGGTCTTTTTTATGGAATTGATTGTCTGAACCGGAATTTTTCGAATTAAAGAATTAACAGAACTTAATTACAAGCCATACTTCGGAAATTCTGTTAATTCAAAAAATTCGTTGAATTCCGGTTCAGATTACGCCGCATTCGATATATATTTCACCAAGCTTCTTTTTGCCACGGGTAATAAAGTCTGCTCCAACGGAAAAGTAATATCGCTGTGCACATAATATACCGCCGGGTTGGGCATAAATTTATTGCGGTTGATGAGTTTTAGCTTCATGGCCTCGGGGGTGTTTGCGATGCTGTATTCGTAATTTTCAAGAAAATTAATGTTAATACCACGGTATTTATCATCCTTTCCCTCAAAAATGGTAATCTGGTATTCGTAAATGAAACCGGTACGTTCTTTACCGTTACGTAACGAGAAATAGCCATGATATGGCATCAGCGGCATAATACCTATCGGGTTGATATTAAGGTGGCTCTCTACAAAGTCATAAATTTCCTTACCTATTTGTATAGCTGGGTTCATCTGGGCCATAGCATAGGCGATGATCTGCTCTATCTCCTGCATACTTTGGTCGTCCTGGATAATTTTTTGGTAGGTGAGCTTAACGGCATCAATATCGGCCTGGGTAAGGCGTTGCGGAAAGGCCTGCTGCATGAGCGATTTATTTTTCTTAAAATCTACCAGGTTATTGTAATGGAATATCAAATCGGCAAGGTTGGGATATAGCCTGCTTTTATCAAAATGGCGGTTAATTTCCTGCAGGTAATTTAGCAGTACATACTTTTTGTGTTCAAAATCAATATATCCTTCAATAAACCAGTTAACGCCCAGTGGTTTCATATTTTTCAGGCTCCTTTCAATAGCTTAAATTAAACAAAAAACACCAACTTTGCAATATGCCCTATGGAACCCTTTATTTAATACCCGTGCCCCTGGCCGAAGAAGCGGCCGCAAAATCATTTACCCCCTATCTGGTTGATACTATTAACAGTATTAAGGAATATATTGTTGAAAATGAGAAAACCGCCCGCAAGTTTTTAAAAGAAGCCGGTTTAAAAACTCCGCAAAGCGAACTTACCATACACGATTATAGCAAACATAACCGCGACATGGGCAAAGCCGATTTTTTTAAAGGCTTACAAGCCGGTAACGATGTTGGCCTGATGAGCGAAGCCGGCTGCCCCGGCATAGCCGACCCGGGTGCCGAAATTGTAGATAAAGCCCACCGCATGGGTATTAAAGTAGTGCCCTTAGTTGGGCCAAGCTCTATTTTATTAGCACTGATGGCTTCTGGCTTTAACGGCCAAAGTTTTACCTTTAATGGTTACCTGCCTATTGATAAGCTACTGCGAAGTAAAAAAATAAAAGAGCTGGAAGGCCTGGCAACCCGGCTTGACCAAACACAGATTTTTATTGAAACACCTTTCCGCAACAACTCTTTATTGGAAGAGGTGCTAAAAACAGCATCACCAAAAACAAAGCTTTGTATAGCTACAGATCTGACTGCTACTACCGAATTTGTGCAAACCAAAACCGTTATGGACTGGCAAAAGAAAGTGCCCGAACTACATAAACGCCCAACTATATTTTTACTCTTCCACGGATAAAGCATGCAGATTACGCAGCAACATACCCAGGTGTTGATAGTAGGCGCCGGTCCATCGGGATTGATGATGGCCGCCCAGCTATTGCGTTATGGGGTGCAGCCCGTAATTATTGATAGTAAGCAGGGGCCTACCGATAAATCGAAAGCGTTGGCTGTACAGGCCCGTTCGATGGAGATTTTCAGGCAGATGGGCGTTATTGAACGGGTAATTGCCGCCAGCAAAGCAGTTGCCGGGGCAGTTATTAACCAGGAGGGTCTCGAAGTAGCTTCCTTAGCCCTTGATGGCATTGGCGATGGGCAAACTGCCTTCCCCTACATTTACATGTATCAGCAAAGCAAAACCGAGCGCCTGCTGCTTGATTATTTAACGCTTAACTGCTGCCCGGTTTATTGGAACACTACTTTACTAAGTGCGGAGCAGGATGCCTCAAAAGCGACGCTATTGTTGCAAACCGGCACCGATACACAAACCCTTACCTGCGATTGGTTGATAGCCGCAGATGGCGCACGCAGCCCCATCCGCAAACAATTACAACTAACTTTTAACGGCGACACTTACCAACACCAGTTTTATGTAGCCGATGTTAAAATAGAGGATATTTTGGGCGATAAAGTGAGCCTCTACCTATCAAAAAAAGGTTTCGCAGCTTTTTTCCTGATGCCCGAGGAGCATTATTGCCGTATTGTGGGCAACCTGCCCAATGAGTTTGACAACCGCGAAGGGTTGCAAATGGACGATGTAATACCTTACCTGGATACCATAACCAAGGCTGGCATTAAAATAGCGCACACCAACTGGTTTGCTACCTATAAACTACACCACCGCATGGCGGGCAAATTCAGGGAGCAGCGTTGCTTTTTAATAGGCGATGCCGCGCACATTCACTCGCCGGTTGGCGGGCAGGGTATGAATACCGGTTTGCAGGATGCCTATAATCTGGCCTGGAAATTGGCAGGTGTTGTTAATAATCAATTAAAAGAATCCATTTTAGATAGTTATGCAGCCGAACGTATGCCCGTAGCGCGGGAACTGCTAAACACTACCGACCGGATTTTTAAAATGATCCTGTCGCGCAATTGGTTTGTCGGGCTATTTAAAAAATGGCTGTTGCCGGTATTGCTAAAAAGGGCATGGGGCAAGCCCGCATCACGGCAAACGTTTTTTAAGCGGGTATCGCAAACCGGTATCAGCTACCGTGATAGCCAGATTAGCCTGAACCTGAGCCATGCTAACCAAATTAAAGCAGGCGACAGATTACCCTACCTCAAAGTTTTCGACGAGAAGAAACAACAGGAAACCGACCTGCACGAATGGTGCAGCAAACCTGGCTTTACCATCATAGCGCTTGGCAAGCTTCAGGAAATTGACCTTTTTACCCTTGCCAAGTGGATAACCCAGAAATACCCTGCAAACCTCAACTTTTTTTACCTGCCCCCATCAGCCAAAAACCAGCTGGTATTTGATATTTTCGAGATTAAAGGCAATCAAAAAAAAGCCATCATCGTACGCCCCGATATGCACATCGGTTTTTTAAATGATGTGGTGGATATAGATATGATGGATAATTATTTGCAAAATGTGGTGGGGTTTGTGAGTGGGCAGTAAGCGGTTTTCAGTGGGCAGTTTGCACTAATTGGAACACCAAAAAAAAACCTGTCAATCCTGCCCCATCCTAAAAACGGCGAAGCCCTCTTGAGCACCTTTGAACATAAGCTATATGCGAAAAATCCTGTTAAAAGAAAGCGCCTGTGTATCCTAAACACAGACGCCTTATCGAAACTATTATGAAAAAAGGGTATGTTAACCCCAACTTTGCCCTGCAAACGCCGCTGGGATAACGATGTAAAGATGCGGCAGAATAAGCCATCAACCAACCGTGTATCGGCGAACAGGCATTTTGTATAGATGAATAAATAAAAACGGTGTTATTAACGCGACTTCATCCAGTTTCTGACAAAATCAAGATAGCTTTCGCTCACGGGCAATTCGATGTCGGTGAGTTTAACCTTGCGGTTCTGGATCGACCGGATCTTGTTCACCGGTACAATATAACTCCGGTGGATGCGCTGAAATTTATCTGCGGGCAGCTTTTCCAGTACTTTTTTTAATGGCATCAGCGTAAGCACCGTTTTGGCATTGGTAACATGAATTTTTATATAATCTTCCATGCTTTCAATATATTCAATGGTATTTAAATCAACCTTTACCATCCGGTATTCCGAGTATACATAAAGGCTTTCTTCGGCCTGTTCCGCGGCGGGCCTGGTTTTGTATTGGTGATAATCAACCGCTTTTTCAACTGCCTTTTCAAAGCGTTTAAAGTCGATAGGTTTCAGGATATAATCAATCGCCTCCAGTTCGAAGCCTTCAAACGCGAAGTTCTTATAAGCGGTGGTAAATATCACCATGGGTTTAACTTTTAGGGCGCGCACCAGGTCAATCCCCGTAATATCGGGCATATTGATGTCGATAAAAAGCAGGTCGATTGGCGTATTTTTTAAAAATTCAGCACCCGAAATGGCATCCTCAAAAGTATTCAGCAACTGCAAAAACGGGAAACGGGCAACATACCCGGCAATAAGTTTTAATGCCAGGGGTTCGTCGTCAATTGCGATACATTTAAGCAGCATAGTTTTTACTTATAAAAATGAATTAACCGTGTATAGTCTCGCTTTTCCCGTAGTTCTGGATCACTTTAGCTTCGTAAGCCAAAAACTCTTTCCAGCGCATTTCTACATCTATTTCCACGGCATATTTTTTGGCCAGCCGTATAAACATCGAATAATGTGTAGCCTCGCTTATCATCAGTTCATGGTAAAATCCGGATAGTTCGATATCGTTAATATTTTCTGACAGTACTTTAAAGCGTTCGCAGCTGCGTGCTTCAATCATCGCCGAAAACAATAAGCGGTCTATCAGCTGCGCTTCGCGGCCGCCACCTATGATAATAAACTTGCGCAGTTCGTTTACATAATTGTCTTTACGCTCGCGGCCCATTAAAAAACCACGTGCTACAATAATGTCATGTACCCGTTTAAAGTGGTCCATTTCTTCCTGTACCAACAGGGCCATTTCCTGCACCAAGTCGGATAGGTTGGGGTTTTGTACAATGAGGGTAATAGCATTACTGGCGGCCTTCTGTTCGCAAAAAGCATGGTCGGTCAGCAATTCTTCAATATTGCTTTCCGCCACATTTTTAACCCAAAGCGGATCGGTAGGTAGCTGTAATTTAAGTATGGTTTTCTCGCTCACAAAAGCAAATATAGTGGAAGTAGGTGAAAGGTTAAAGGTTATTCTTCTGGCCCGAATGCCGGATTGTTAGCTATTAATCGGGAATGATGGTGGATGGAAAGAATATAGATTTTTTCGGAAGATGCCACCTTATAAATTATCCTGTAATTCTGAAAAATCAGCTCTCTGTAATTCGGATCTTCCAATTCGGGAACAACCCGGCCAATTAATGGGTGTAAAATTAATCTGTTTATGGTGCCCTCAATTTTTATTCTTTCCAGCCGCGCATATTTTATAGAATCGCGTTTTATGTAATCTATAATGTCTTTTAAGTCTAATCGGGCTGTTTTGGATAGTATTATTTTAACCACAGATCCATCTCTTTTTTCATGTCCTCCCAGTCTATTCCCTCGCCATCCTCAATTTCTTTCTCGCCATTTTCAATTTTCTGCAATAAGATGACTTTATCTACCAGATCATCAACCGAAAAGGTTTCTGGCATGTGATCTATCAATTCCTTTACTTTATCTTTAGTAAGCATATCTCGATCTCCTTTTTATAAATATACAACTTTACTTATACAAACTCTTACTCTCAATAAATTTCAAAACAGGATCGGGCACAAAATACTGTACGTTCTTTTTCTCGGCGATGGATTTGCGGATGAAGGTTGCCGATAACTCCATCTGCGGTGTCATGGTGATGGTTACGGAAGGATGGTCGGCCAGTTCGGCGTTTTCGTAGCCGGGGCGGGGATACACGTAAATGCGGTAATCGCGCAGGATAAGCTTATAATTCTTCCACTTATGCAGGGTACCAAGGTTATCTGAGCCCATAATGAGGGCAAACTCATGCTCGGGGTATTTTTCTTTTAAATGAGCAAGGGTGTCTATCGTATAAGAGGGTTGAGGCAGCCTCAGTTCCACGTCGCTTACAGTAATGTTAGTGGCGTTATCAGTAGCCAGGCGGGCCATCTCCAACCTGTCGTAGGTATTAATCAGGTCGCCATATTTTTTGAGCGGATTTTGGGGCGATACTACCAGCCAAACCTTGTCCAAAGTAGTATGGTTGGCCATGTAGTTGGCAATAATAAGGTGTCCTATATGTATTGGATTAAATGAACCAAACAGTAAGCCTATTTTCATTTCAGTGGTGCCCCCTAACCCCCTAAAGGGGGAATAAATTAAAGTTTTGTTATTAATCTGTAAGCCCTGGCCAAATTGAATTTAGCACTCCCCCTTTAGGGGGCCGGGGGGCTAATAAAGTTCCTCACCAATCCTTCTGCTTCTTTGCAAGCCGTTTCAAGATCGTAATTTTTAAGGATAATATCAAACTGGGGAGCGTATTTTAGTTCTTTTTCGGCTTTGGCAAAGCGTTCTTTCAATTTTTCTTCGCTATCGGTACCCCGGCCGGTTAAACGCTCAATTAAAACCTCTAATGATGGAGGCTGAACAAAGATAGCCAACGCCTGCCCATCGTATTTACGTTTCAGGTGAAGGCCACCTTCCACGTCGATATCAAAAATCACCGTTTTACCTTTTGCCCAGATGCGCTCAATTTCGGCGCGCAAGGTGCCGTAAAATGTACCGGTGTAAACTTCTTCAAATTCAACAAACTGTTTTTTGGCAATACGGTGTGTAAATTCGGCCAGGCTAATAAAGTAATAATCCTTGCCGTCCTGCTCATCGCCCCGGGCCTGCCGGGTAGTTGCCGAAATGGAAAACTCCAGCTCGGGAATTATACTCAGCAGGTGGTGTACTATTGTAGTTTTACCAGCACCCGATGGTGCCGAAAATATGATGAGTTTACCGTTTTGGCTCATTGGTTCATTAGTTCATTAGTTCATTAGTGATTGGTGGCGCATAGTCACCAGCTTACTACCAATGAACTAATGAACCAATGACCCAATGAACTATAATACGTTTAACAGTTGTTCTTTAATTTTTTCCAATTCTTCCTTCATGCCTACTACCAGCTTTTGGATATTGGCATCGTTGGCTTTTGAGCCAAGGGTATTTATTTCCCTGCCTATCTCCTGCGAAATAAAGCCCAGCTTTTTGCCATTGGCATCAGCATTTTTAAGGGTTTCGATAAAATACTCGCAGTGAGTTTTAAGGCGGATCTTTTCTTCGGTGATATCCAGCTTATCTATGTAATAAATAAGCTCCTGCTCAAAACGGTTTTGGTCAATGGCTTCACGATTGGTGGCTTCGGCCAGGAAAGTATTCAGCCTTTCGCGAATCAGCGGTACCCGTTTAGGGTCTTCCAGTTCAACCAGTTCAAGGTTTTTAAGGATGATACCAATGCGGTATTTTACATCATTCTCCAACACATTGCCTTCATCAGCCCTGAATTGCTGAAAAGCGGCCATGGCCTGCTGAAAGGTTTTTTCAACCTGTTTCCACTCATCTTCAGATACGGTTTCCTCATCGTATTTAACAACTTCGGGCAAGCCCAGGGCAAGTTGCATCAGGTTGGCGGCGGGCTCGTTAAGCTCAACGCTTACATCCTTAAGTTGCTGATAATAGTGCTTAAGCAATACTTTATCAATACCGGCTGCTTTTACAGAGGCGTTAACCTGCTCTACATTGATAGATAAGTTTACCTTACCACGCTCAATCAGTTTACTGCAATCGTTACGCAGCTGAAATTCCTTTTCAGAGAAAATTTTAGGCAAACGAAGCGAAAGTTCAAGAAATTTACTGTTCAGGGATTTAATTTCAACGGTGTATTTAGTATTACCCGAATCAAAACTGGCAATTCCATACCCTGTCATGGATTTTATCATGTGCAAAGATAGGGTTTTAGCGGGAAAGTCTAAAGTCATGAGTTTTAAGTCTTAAGTTTTGTAAAAACCCGGGGTTAACTATCTGTTAATGACTTTGAACTTATGGCTTAAGGCGGCGAATTTCAACTACCTTTAACACTTTTTCACACTTGGTGTAAAATACTCTGTATATATTTACGTTCTTATTTGTACTAATGCGCATTCGTTTTACCCTGCAGTTACTCGTTTGCTTTTGCTTTGTTTTAAATGCATCAGCACAGGAATTTACCCTAAAAGGGGTGATATCCAAAAAAAGCACGCCCGAACGTGTTGGTCAGGTAATGATCAAAAACTTAAGAACCAATGTTACACTCATGAGCGATGACCTTGGTTGGTTTACAGTTAAAGTTTCGGTTGGCGACACATTGCTGTTTTCGAAAGAAAAATTCACACCGCAAAAAATAGAAGTACTGAACAACAGCGATATGCCTGTTTACCTGCAGCCCCAGATTGTATTGGCCGAAGTAAAAATTACCGGCCAAACCAAGCGCCAGGAGGTTAATGAAATTATGGGCGATTACCGCAAACAGGGTACTTTTTACGCTGGCAAGCCCCCTGTAACATCGTTTATTACCAACCCTCTAACAGGCATTTATGAGCTTTTTGGCCAAACACCAAACAGGGCTAAGCGCTTTGCCCAATTCTCAAAAGGCGAGATTGAACAGGCCGAAGTAAACCGGCGGTATAATATCAATTTTGTAAAACAGGTTACCAAAGTGCAGTCAGATGCAGAGGCGCAACGCTTCATGAATTATTATACGCCAACCTTCGACGAATTGAAAGGCTGGAATGATTACGACCTGATAAGTCACATCCAAAAATCGTACGATTACTACAAAAACAGCGGGGAAAAAGAGAAGCTGGAATTGCTGAATTCGCCAACGTTTATCAAATCCGATTCTACCAGGCTATCAAAGCCGGGGCAACACTAAAGAAAGATGTAGTGTTAAGTCAATAGTATTAAGTCGGAAGTCTAAAGTTAATTTTTTCTTTTTCGACTTAGAACTTAAGACTTTGGGCTAAAGACAATCTGTCAATTTCGTTGACACTACAGTATTGTTAAATGCCCAGCGTTTCGCAGGCTTTTTCGGCGGCAAGCTTCTCGGCATTCTTTTTACTGAACTCTTTGCCCGAGCCTGTTATTTCGCCATCAACCAGGGCCTGTACAGTAAATAGTTTGGTGTTTTCACCTTCCTGGTTCGTTACCAGTTCAAAAGTAATATCGCGGCCATGGCGCTGGCACCACTCAATTAATTTACTCTTAAAGTTGGTTTCGGTTTGCTCCAGTTTATGAATATCTATATGCGATTTGATGATGTGGTTTATCAAAAAGCTTTTGGTAAAATCATATCCCTTATCCAAATAAACGGCGCCAATGAGTGCTTCAAAGGCATCGCCAAGTAATGAGCCCTGCCTGCTGGAGTTTAGCATACGGCTATCGTACTCAATTAATTTATCAAAACCAAGTTTGCGGCCAAGGGCATTCAGATTATTACGGCTCACAATTTTTGATCGCAGCTCGGTTAAAAACCCTTCATCCTCATAAGGGTACAGTTTAAAAAGCACTTCGGCCACTACGCTGCCTAAAACGGCATCGCCGAGGAACTCCAATCGCTCGTTACTGTTTTTTACCCCTTTTTTTACGTTTTGGGCAACAGACTTATGCCTGAATGCCAAACGGTATAAAGACAAATTGCCCGGCACGAAACCGAGCAAATTATTTAAAACCTTAACATATTTTCTATTGGGCGATATATAAAGCTTGTATAACCGGCTGATAGGCATTAAACCACAATTAATCTACGTATTTCTTGAATATCACAGAAGCATTATGGCCGCCGAAACCAAATCCATTGCTTTGCACTATATTAATATCCCTTTTTTGAGCAGTGTTAAAGGTGAAATTAATTTTAGGATCAAACGATGGATCATCGGTAAAATGGTTAATAGTAGGGGGTATTATACCATTCTGTAAAGCCAATATAGAGGCAATAGCTTCAACCGCGCCGGCAGCACCTAAAAGGTGACCAGTCATTGATTTGGTTGAGCTGATATTTATACGGTAAATATCATCGCCAAAAACATCCTGTATCGCTTTAATTTCCTGCGGATCGCCTATTGGGGTGGATGTTCCGTGAACATTCACATAGTCAATATCTGCAGGGGTTAAGTTTGCGTCTTCCAGTGCCGACCGCATTACCAGTGCCGCGCCAAGCCCATCCGGGTGTGGTGCTGTCATGTGGTAAGCATCAGCGCTCATTCCGCCACCCATCATTTCGGCATAAATTTTAGCGCCGCGGGCCTTTGCATGCTCCAGCTCTTCTAAAATTATGGTACCAGCTCCTTCACCTGCAACAAAACCATCCCTGTCCAAATCAAACGGACGTGATGCCGTTGCCGGATCATCGTTACGGGTTGATAATGCGTGCATGGCGTTAAAACCGCCGATACCAGCTTCGTTAATGATTGCTTCAGAACCACCGCTTATGAACATATTAGCTTTACCCAAACGGATATAGTTAAAAGAATCGATAAGCGAATTGTTTGATGAAGCACAGGCAGAAACTGTTGAAAAGTTTGGACCGCGCAAACCATATTTGATCGAGATATGGCCGGGGGCTATATCCGCTATCATCTTAGGAATAAAAAATGGGTTAAAACGTGGGGTGCCATCGCCCTTGGCAAAGTTTACAACTTCATCCAAAAACGTTTTTAAACCGCCAATGCCCGATCCCCAGATAACACCTATACGGCTGGTATCCAGTTTCGAGAAATCTAAACCCGCGTCTTTCACTGCCTCTTCTGTTGAAAAAAGCGCGTATTGAACAAACGGATCTAATTTACGGGCATCTTTACGACCCAAAAAACCATCCGCATCAAAGCCCTTTACTTCACATGCGAACTTAGTTTTGAAATGTGTGGTATCAAAACTTTTAATAAAGGCAGCGCCACTTACCCCATTGATTAAACCATTCCAATATTCAGAAACGGTATTACCAATTGGAGTAAGTGCTCCAAGCCCGGTTACTACAACTCTTTTGAACTCCATTTAATCCAGTTAGGGAGTCTTATTTAACGTTTTTTTCAAGGTAAGCAACAGCCTGACCTACAGTACCGATAGTTTCAGCCTGATCGTCAGGAATAGCCACGTTAAATTCTTTTTCAAACTCCATGATTAATTCCACGGTGTCTAACGAGTCGGCACCAAGGTCGTTGGTGAAACTCGCTTCTGGTGTAACTTCACTTTCGTCAACACCCAGTTTTTCTACGATAATAGCTTTTACTCTTGAAGCGATATCAGACATAGTCTTTATAGTTTAATGATTAATAAAAATTCAGTGCAAAGAAAAATAAATTCTGTCAATAATCAAATCTAAAACTTTTACAATATAATTCGATAACAAAATTTTATTGAAGCGGTTTGGATTTGTATTTTTGATGCGGTAAAAGTAATGATTTTGAACAGGAAATTTTTAAAGTTTGAGATCGATTTTGATTTTGTGCTTATTGCGGTAACTTCTTCGTTAAAAGATTACCGTGTATGTTATCTTATCAACAAATTTTTAAATTTTAATTTTATTAAAACTGAAGATCTGTCTGTTGATATTTACCCCGGAAGCGAACCCGTTTTGTTCTCCAAATACCATTATAACTGGGAAACCACCGAAACCGATTTTTATTTTATTGGCAATAAAGGCTCTGAGGGCTATTTAGTGCCCGAAATGAAGAGTGCCGATTATTTTTTAATGGTGCGTAATTATATTGATGATACCGACCTTGATAACCTGATATCAACCCTAAATAAAATACCCGAAATTGTTGCCGCAGTAAAGATTGATCCGAAAAAAATAAAATCACGGGAAAATCTGTTATTTTAGCGCAAAATTTTAAAAGTGTTGGTATCACACCTAATGTGAATACAAAGCCAGTTTAACCCGATTAATATGAAATTATACTATAACCGTACTAAGATTGTTGCCACCATGGGCCCGGCATCAGCTAAAAAAGAAGTTTTATTAGCGATGATAAAGGCTGGTGTAAACGTTTGCCGTCTTAACTTTTCGCATGGACGCCCCGAAGATCATAAAGGAGTTATTGATACTATCAGGGAAATTAATGCAGAATACAAAACCAATGTTGGCATCCTTGCCGATTTGCAAGGCCCTAAAATTCGTATTGGTTTAGTAAAAGATGGCGGTATCCACTTAGTAAACGGTACCCAAATAAAAATTACCACACAGGAATGTATTGGTAACGACGAGCAGATTTATATCACTTACGATACCTTCCCACAGGATGTACAGGCCGGTGAAATTATTTTACTGGACGATGGTAAACTACAGTTAAGGGTAATTGAAACAAACAGGGTTGATACCGTAATGTGCGAAGTAGTGCATGGTGGTATATTAACATCGCGTAAAGGTGTTAACCTGCCCAACACCAAAGTATCTATCCCCAGCTTAACCGAAGAGGATTTGATTAACCTGCAATTTGCATTAAAATATGATGTAGAGTGGATTGGTTTATCATTTGTACGTACCGGCCAGGACATCATCGAACTTAAAGAAATTATTGCCAAAAGCGGCAAGGCTGCCAAGGTTATTGCTAAAGTTGAAAAGCCAGAGGCTATTGATAATATAGACGAAATTATTGCAGCTACCGATGGTGTAATGGTTGCCCGTGGCGATTTGGGTGTTGAAATGCCTTTGGAAGAAGTACCGTTGCTGCAAAAAATGATTGCCCGCAAATGCCGCGCGGCTTCAAAACCGGTAATTGTGGCTACCCAGATGCTGGAATCAATGATAACCACCCCGCGCCCAACCCGCGCCGAGGTTAATGACGTAGCCAACTCTGTACTGGATGGTGCCGATGCAGTAATGCTAAGCGGCGAAACATCTGTTGGCGAGTTCCCGGTTATTGTTATTGAAACCATGGCCAAAATTGTACGCAATGTAGAAGAACTGGGCTATCCTTATAATACATCAAAACAAGAAAAAGTTGACGCAACTGCTGCAAATTACCTGAGCAACGCGCTTTGTGAGTCGGCAGTTCACCTGGCACAGCGCACCGATGCGGTAGGTATTGTATCCATGACTACTTCTGGTTATACCGCTTTTGAAATATCAAGCCACAGGCCTAAGGCAAGTACCTATATATTTACATCAAACAAGCAATTGCTTAACGCGCTTAGCCTGGTTTGGGGCGTACGTTCGTTTTATTACGATAAGCTTGAAAGTACAGATGATACCATCAGCGATGTAAACAACATACTTAAAAGTGCAGAACTTATTAAAGCTGGCGATGTAGTTATTAACACAGCAGCCGTGCCAATTATTAAACAAGGCAAAACCAATATGCTTAAAGTAAGCGTTATTGAATAACAATAAAGTTTAATATTACAATGAGGGCGGGTAGTGTTTATGCATTACCCGCTTTTTTTTAATCCGGCTATGTTCAATCGTTGAAGAAAAACAAAAGCCGATTTTCTTATTTTTCTTTGCTTCTCAGCGTCTTTGCGAGTAACCATCAGGTAAGCCTGAAAAAAAAATATTATGCCGTGCAACGAAATATAGTTAAACCAATGTGCTAAACTACCGTCATTGCGAGGTACGAAGCAATCCCGAACTATGTGGGACTTAGCATGTCGGGGATTGCTTCGTACCTCGCAATGACGGTTATTGGATATTGATAATCAGCAACTCGAAATCATGTCATTATAAGAGAAAAAGCACCCGCTTAACAATTTTGCAATTTAGTTAACCAAGTCAATTTGCCGCCCTATCGCTTCCAGTTCATGCTGATGAAAGGCACTGGTATATGATAGTGCTTTATATTGCTCCATACCTGTTTTATAAATATTGGCCAGCCAAACCCCATGCATATAAAGCGAGTAATAAACCCCTTTGATGACCGAGTCGGATTTGGCGCGGATATTCAGATCAAACTGCTTGCCTTTTACGGCATATTTTATGTCGAATTTTTTCATAGATGTAAGTGATTGATGATTTAAACATTCAAAACCGGCGCTTTGTTTATTTAAACCATTGGTTTGTAGGTGCCTTTAAAATCACAATTTAAGAAAAATAAATAAATTAATCCTAATCATTGCAACGTACGTTTTAAATACATACCTTTGATTTAACATGAAAGATACAACCAACCAAACGATACCCACCAAAACCGAAATGGATGTACTACAGGTACTTTGGAAACACGGCCCATCAACCGTGCGTTTTGTGCATGATAAGCTTAACGAGCAAAAAGACGCCGTAATTTATACCTCAACCCTGAAGCTGATGCAGGTAATGAAAGAAAAAGGCATGCTTGACCGCGACGAAACCCATATGAAGCATATATACCGCGCCACGCTTGAAGAGGGCAAAGTAAAGGTAAACATGCTGGGGCGCTTTGTCGATTCGATGTACGATGGATCTGCAAGTAACCTGATGGTTGCTTTATTGGGCAGCGATAAAACATCAGACAAAGAATTGCAAAAAATAAAAGAGCTACTGAACAATTTTGATAAAGGCAAATAATTAAAAACCCAAAGTATGCAGCTGCTTACCACAACCACCGATACTGCCGGCCGCCTGATACAGGCCTTTAGCTGGATGCTTATCCACTCATTATGGCAGGGCTTGTTAATTGCTGTGCTGACCGTTATCAGCCTAATGCTGGCCCGCAAAGCAAGCGCGGCGGTAAGGTATAACCTGGTGTTTTTACAATTTTTATTATTTGCCGGTTCATGCACACTTACGTTTATTTGGATATGGAACAGCAACGCATTGCAACCCGCTGCAAAACCACTTGCGGGTGCGGTAGGCTATAATGCAGCACAGTTACTTAATTTAAATGCGGCAGGTATAAAAGCATTTACCCAAACCTGTGCCAACTACTTTACGGCCAATGCCCCGGTGGTGGTGTTGCTTTGGTTTACCCTGTTTGTGTTTAGGGCTATAAAAATGATGCGGTCGGTACTTTACATTCACCAGGCCAGACGCAGGTATATATCGGCACCTGCCCAATACTGGCAACAAAAGGTAACTGCGCTTTGCCAAAAGCTGCAATTAACAAAAGCTGTGCAGCTTTTTGAGTCGGGCTATGTAAAAGTGCCTTTGGTAGTAGGGCATTTAAAACCCATCATATTAATACCTGTAGGTTTGCTTGCCGGCTTACCGGCGGGCCAGGTTGAAGCTGTGCTGCTGCATGAGCTGGCCCACATCAGGCGTAATGACTACGTTGTTAATTTTTTACAAGTGCTGGTAGAAACCGTTTTCTTTTTCAATCCCGGCCTCCTGTGGATCTCTTCGCTGCTGCGCGATGAGCGCGAAAATTGCTGCGATGATATAGCCCTGGCCCAAACACAAAACAAACGCGAGTTTGTGCAGGCGCTAATCAGTTTTAAAGAGTATTCTTTGTATGGCACGGCATACCAGGTAGCCTTTCCCGGCAAAAAAAATCAATTGCTGCAACGCATCAGCCGGATACTTCAAAACCAAAATAAGGGCATCGGCGCATCCGAAAAAATTTTCTTCCTGGCGGGTATTATCATATTATCGTCAATGGTGGCAACAGCCGCCATTAGCCAGGTACGGGAAATAACCCGGCACATAGCCAAAACTGAAGTTGTGCACAGCAATTCGTTTGACCATAAAGTTACAACATCCGTTAAGTTAACCGATGCCACAGCGCTAAGTCATCGGGCAAAAACGGAGGCCACCTGGCCAAAACATCAGCAGTCTTTCGCCGAACCGGCAAGCCCGCCAATGCCAAAGGCGCCTGCCGAAATGAAACCAATTGACCCACCGCAACCTCCCCCAGCCGCCGAAATGCAGGAGAAGTTAAAAAAAGATGCCGCCCGGGTGGCAGCTGATGCAGAAAAAGTGATTGCCGACCGCGAATTACTAAACAGCCATGATACCCCGCTTAAACCGCGGCAAGCAGAAGCGGCAGAGCAGGCCAAACACGATCAGGAACAGACCCGTAAAGACCAGCAACAGGCCGCACGCGACCAGGAGCAGGCCAGGCGCGATCAGCAGCAGGCTTTGATAGATCAGCAACAAGCCCAAAGAGACCAGGAGCAGGCCAAAAAAGACCAGGAACAGGCCCGCAAAGATCAGGAGCAAGCGTTTAAAGACCAGCAGGCCGTGAAGAAACCGAATAATGTAAGTGTACAATTATAAACATACCCGCTAACACCCGTTAGCAAAGGGAAAGCGCGCCCCTTGCTGCAGGCTTAGCATTTTTAAAACCCAACAGGTTATGCATTTTTAAAACTTGCCGCAAGGCGGGCCGGAATTGTATTGCCATTTTTTTAACCCACAAAACCGTCAAAAAAAAATGAAAACAAACTATTTAAAACACGGCATGCTTATAGCCGCTATTACCTTTACAACTACAGCTTATGCACAAAAAAAAGAAAAGCTAAGCGACGAAGATTACAAATACAGTAATTACGCCCAGGTAGTAAACCGCAACGGCAAACAGGTAGAAGAATTTAAAACCAACTGGAATGGCACCGTTTACAAGGCAGAACTGATAGCCGGAAAACTGACAGAACTTTATGTAGATGGCGAAAAAATACCTGCAGCTAAATGGGGCGAATACAGCGCAGTAATAAGCAAAATAAGGGAGCAGATAAGATTGGATAAAATTCAGGCAAAAAAAGACCAGGAACAGGCCAAACGCGACCAGTTACAGGCTAAAAAAGATCAGCAACAAGCCCTAAAAGACCAGGAGCAAGCCAAACGCGACCAACAGCAGGCCGTGCGCGACCAGGAACAGGCTAAACGTGACCAGGAACAAGCTAAGCGCGACCAGGAAAATGCCGCTAATGAGCAAGTGCAAGCCCGCCACGACCTGGAAAACGCTGCCCGCGACCAGGAGCAAGCCAAAAAAGACCAGGAACAGGCCATGAAAGACCAGCAACAAGCCCGGCTTGACCAGATACAGGCTAAAAAAGACCAGGCACAAGCCAAAGAAGACCAACGTTTGGTGAAGCAATTAATAGCCGATTTGGTGAGCGATAATATTGTAGCCAATGAAAATAGCGTTCATGATTTAACGCTGAATGCCGATGAGATGACGGTTAACGGCAAAAAACAACCCCAGGCGGTTTTTAATAAATACAAAGAAAAATACAAACGATTTACCGTAAGCAATTTTAGCTACGGCAATCAATCGGGAGTACATACTTATAATGGGCTGCATATTAGTCACTGAGCCGGGCTATTGATGATTAAATTATAGTCTTCGGATGGTTACAGGTTACATTGCTTTTTCAGGGGCCCGCGAGCAAACGGGCCCCTTACTATTAATGCTGGTTTTGGGCATATTGTTCAGCACCTGTTTTGGCCATAAGCACAAACCTTAGATGCCCTTAGTTGGTGCAAAACGTCAATTTTAATGTTAACCATGAAAAAAATTAACATATTGTATATCAGATACTTGTAAATTAAATTTTAAAAATGTGTTAAGTTATGTTAACCATGTTTATATGCGTTGGCCTGGTTGAACGCCCTAATATTAAGCGCTGCAAATTCAAAAATAAACCCTAATTTTAAGTTAATAAACCACCATTCGAAATAGCCGGTTCCGAAATGAAGTATTACACCATTGCTCCGCCCGAAATATTGAAACCTTACGTGAGGTTTTACTGGGTGCTGGAGCATGAACTAACGGCGGGCGAACCGGAGTATGTTTACCGTTCCATTGCCGATAGCTGCACCGAAATGGTTTTTCATTACCGGTCGACATTTGATGAATTAACCAATAACGGGATCGAAAACGGCGGGCCATCAGGCATCCAGTTTCAAAGCACACGGTACCGGCGGTTTATCACCAAACAAAGCTTTGGTATTTTCGGCGCGTATCTTTATCCTTTCGCGGTGCCCTTGTTATTTAATACTCCAAGCAGCCAAACCAGCAACCTGGCTTTAGATTATGATACCTTTTTAGGAACTTCAGGCCGTCTGCTGGAAGAACAGATTATGCTTGCACCCAATAATCAGCAGCGGGCCGATATTTTATCTGCCTATTTAATAAAACAACTCCGGGCCAGTAAATTAAAAAACGACAGGATTATTACCTGTATAAAACAGGTTATCCATACCAACCCCAACAAAACTGTTGCCCAGCTTGCCGATACCTATAACTTATCGGCAAGACAGTTTGATCGGTTATTTAAAGAACACGCCGGTTTTAGCCCCAAAACCTACCTGCGCGTGGTACGCCTGCACGATGCCATTCAACAATATGACAGCAGCAAATCCCTCACACAAATTGCGCTGGATTGCGGCTATTACGACCAATCGCATTTTATACATGATGTAAGGGCGTTTACCGGCTACCACCCCGGCTTTTACTTTTCTGGTAAGGCCGAGGGTTTTATCAGCATTGGTTGAAATCATAAAACATTATCGTTCCCAAATGGAATAATGTCCGGTTTTTACAATTTTGATTGCTCGCCACATTTTACTTTTGTTTAAAAACAAACCCAAATGGAACCTGAAAAAAACATCCCCGAAAACTATCAGCACATTATGCCCTACCTGGTTATCCCCAATGCCGATAAATTTATTGCGTTTATGAAAACAGTATTTGGCGCTACCGAACAATACAAAGCCATGCGCGATGAAAACACCATAATGCATGCCGAGCTTAGCATTAAAGGCAGCACCATTATGTTTGCCGGCTGCACGGATACCTTTACCCAGCAAAATGCAGGCATGTTTATTTACGTAGATAACTGCGACGAAACCTACCACAAAGCCCTTGATAACGGAGCCGAAAGCATTATACCACCGGCCAATCAGTCTTACGGGCGCAGCGCCGGGGTTAAAGATCCATTTGGGAATACGTGGTGGGTGACTAATGTTTTGTAAGCTTCAGGATCACTTGATTTAAATGAGGGGCCCTCACAACTTCAGCTTAAATATAAACCCGACCGGGTGAGTCTTAGCCGCCGTGCTTCCCTCCCCCTATCAAACCTCACAGCACCTGGTTAAACTCCAGCCTTTCCCCATCGGGTCCGGTGATGTTAAAATATTTACAGCCCTTTTCCCAGAACTGCAGGAACACCGGTTCGGGCTCAAGCACGTTAAAACCGGCTTTAGTTATCTCCTTGAAGGCCTCCTCGATATCGCTTACATCAAACGCTACATGATCTATATGCCCGTTGCTTCTTGACCGGATTGCCGGCAGGCCCGCATCGGGCAGCTGGTACAGCTCCATGATGATATTACCGCTTTGCATCATCACACAGGTGCCTGTGCCGCCGTTATCGGTAAACGGCGCTTCCATCACATTACTGAAGCCAAGGCGGCTATAAAAAAGCTGCGAGGTTTCCAGGTTGGTTACCGGCACGCCAATGTGCTGTATGGCGTTGATTTTTAAATTAATAGCGTTACTCATAACAGGTAGCTGTTTTATATTTTAGAATAGGTAAAAGTTACTTAACGAAGTTAAATCATTTTACACAGTGTTAACACATTTGCCATAAATTGCTGTTAAACTTGCATCGAAATCAATCATAGATGAAAATTGGAATCGTATGTTACCCAACCTTTGGCGGAAGCGGGGTTGTTGCTACCGAACTTGGTAAAGCCCTTGCAAACCGCGGTCACCAGGTACATTTTGTTACTTATAACCAGCCTGCGCGGTTAGACCTTTTTTCTGAAAATCTTTTTTACCACGAGGTGTCGGTAAGCAATTACCCGCTGTTTGATTTCCCGCCTTATGAGCTTGCCCTGGCCAGTCGTTTGGTTGATGTGGTACGTCATGAGCAATTGGATGTATTGCATGTGCATTACGCTATACCACATGCTTCGGCGGCGTTTATGGCCAAGCAAATACTGGCCACTTATGGCATCTATATCCCGGTAGTTACCACCCTGCACGGTACCGATATTACATTGGTTGGAAAAGACCGTACATTTAAACCGGTAGTTACCTTTTCTATCAATAAATCGGACGGCGTAACCGCAGTATCCGAAAACCTGCGATCAGACACTTATAAATTTTTTGATATCGAAAACGATATTAAGGTGATCCCTAACTTTATCGACCTGACCCGTTTCAGCCTTAAAGCAAAGGACCACTTCAAAAAAGCGATAGCACCATTCGGCGAAAAGGTGCTGGTGCATACCTCCAACTTCCGCAAGGTAAAACGTACCGAAGATGTGGTAAAGATATTTGCCCAGGTGATTAAATCCATCCCCTCAAAACTATTAATGGTGGGCGATGGTCCCGAACGTTCGGGTTGCGAGCAGTTATGCCGCGATCTTGGCGTCACAGACAATGTACGCTTTTTGGGCAAACAGGATGCTATCGAGGAGATTTTATCTGTAGCAGATTTATTCCTGATGCCCTCACAATCCGAGAGTTTTGGTTTGGCCGCGCTGGAGGCTATGGCATGCAAGGTGCCGGTGATCAGCAGTAATGCCGGCGGTTTACCGGAGCTGAATGTCGACGGCGAAACCGGCTACCTGAACAACGTTGGCGATGTAGACGGCATGGCCGAAAGAGCTATATACATCCTGGAAGATGAAGCCCGCCTGGAAACCTTTAAAAACAACGCCCTTGCCCGCGCTAAACAATTCGACCTGGCCACTATACTCCCACTTTATGAAAATTACTACATTGAAGTGGTAGAACGCTGCAAAGATAAGGCGATATAAAGAGCCTCACCTAACCCTCTCCAAAGGAGAGGGCTTAAAACTGCGCCGCTATTATGCAATTATAGCAGCTGGATATCGCGATCTTTTAAAAATCTGCACATCCAAAACGGCTAAGCTCCAAGTAAGTTAATCTGCACATCTAAAAGCTGCATATCTGCACATCCGCAGCTTTGTAACAATCTCACATCCCTCAAATAATCTGCACATCGGCATATTTGAAATTTGCGCATTTATTGCACCTTTGCAAAAACTACTAATTATTCAATATCAATGAAAGAAGGGCTTAAAATTGCCATTGGCGCCGATCATGCGGGTTTTGATTATAAACAAGCTTTATTAGCCGATATCCCGGCCGACCAGTTAAAAGATTTCGGTACCTATTCCAATACATCTGTTGATTACCCCGATTTTGCACATCCTGTCGCGTCAGCTGTTGAAAGTGGCGAGTGCGATTTAGGCATCCTGGTTTGCGGCAGCGCCAATGGCGTAGCCATTACCGCCAATAAACACCAGGGCATCCGCGCCGCCATTTGCTGGAACGAAGAACTGGCCGTACTTGCCCGCAGCCATAACAACGCCAATATTGTATGTATCCCGGCACGCTTCATCAGCATCGACGAAGCTAAAAAAATAGTACAGGCATTTTTTGCCACCGAATTTGAAGGCGGCCGCCACGCCACCAGGGTAGGTAAAATTTCCTGCTGATTATTGGAGGCAAAAGGGTAAAGGTAAAGGGCGAAAGGCAGAAAACTTCTTATGCAGACGCCTTGCTACTTGATACTAAAAAGCAGCGGCAGTCTTGATACCTGATACTCGCTACTTGATACTAAAAAAGAAACTGACTTAATTAATTACCATACATGAAAAAAGTAACATTACTGGCATTTTCTGCTGCAATAGCGGTTAATGCCTGTGCGCAGCAAAACCCTACCGCCATGAAGTACGGGAAGCTGATTACGGCCGAGGACGCCAAACGACACCTGAGCATCCTGGCGTCTGACGAATTTGAAGGCCGGGAAACTGGTAAGCCCGGGGCTGAAAAAGCCGCAAATTACATAGCTGGCGAATTTAAAAAATTAGGGCTGCAGGCACCGGTAAACGGATCATACTTCTTTAACGTACCCCTTGTACAAAGTGCGTTAAAAGTATCGGCCTTTGCTGTTAATGGCAAACCATTTGTTTTAGGGCAGGATTTTATACCTAACGGTACTGTGCCCGATAAAAATGTAAGCGGCAGCGAAGTTGTATTTGTAGGCTTCGGCACCGAGGGCGAAATAGGATCAACTGATCTTGCGGGCAAGGTTGTATTGTGGATAAACGAGGACAAACCCGAAGAAGGTAAAACAGCAAATGTGGCTGTACGCATGACCACAGCGCGTTTAAAAGTATTTGCCAACCTGCAAAGCAAAAAACCTGCAATTATTTTGGCGGCCAACGGCGATTTAACTGCTCTACTTAAACGTTTTGGCAGAAGCATTGCAAGTCCGCGTTTAACTATCAAAGAAGAAGCTGCTAAAGCCAATACCGGTGTACCTGTTTTTCATGTAACTACAGCAATTGCCGATGAGCTGGTAAAATCAACCGGTAAAACCTACAGCGATTTAAAAGCCGCCGCCAACACTACACCTGTTGTAACGGCAAAAGCCGATTTTACAGCCAATTTTTCAAATGACCGCACCGATGTTAAAGCTGTTGATGTTGTTGGCTTTATGCCAGGCACCGATTTGAAAGATGAAGTGCTGGTGTTTTCGGCCCATTATGACCATATTGGTTTAGAGGCTGACCCTAAAGCTAAGGACAAAGTAAATAACGGTGCCGATGATGACGGATCGGGTACTACAGGCATCCTTGAAATTGCCCGCGCGTTTTCGAAAGCCCAAAAAGATGGACACGGCCCACGCCGCAGTGTTTTATTTTTAGGCAACGTTGGCGAAGAAAAAGGGCTTTTAGGATCTGAGTACTATACCGATCATCCTATTTATCCTTTGGCTAATACCATTACCGATTTAAATATTGACATGATTGGCCGCGTAGGCGAAGAATATATTGGCAAACCCGATTCTGCCAACTACGTATACCCTATCGGTTCAGCAATGCTAAGCAAGGAACTACATGATATTGGCGAAAACGCTAACAATACGTATACCCACCTGAAGCTGGATTATAAATATGATGACCCTAATGATCCTAACCGTTTTTACTACCGTAGTGATCATTACAACTTTGCAAAACACGGCGTGCCCATTATTTTCTACTTCAACGGCGTACATGCCGATTATCATCAGCCTGGCGATGAAGTAAGCAAAATTAACTTCCCGTTACTGGCAAAACGGGCGCAATTGGTATTTTATACCGGCTGGGAATTAGCCAATCGTGATAAAAAACCAGTTGTTGATGGAGCTAAGTAGTGAGTGGTTGATTGGGTTGAATAAGTTGATTAGGTTGAAAAACCACTATTCATAACAAAACGAGGCGCAAATTTGTGCCTCGTTTTGTTTTAACGGAAAATTTCCTTTACAAATCCCCGGTTAACCTAACCAACTCAATCAACTTATTCAACCCAATCAACCAACTTCTCACTAAAATCCCTAAATTCGCATATATGGGAAGCACTGCCGAAGAGTTTTTGGTTGCATCAGAGGAGAAGGTATTTGATGCAAGCCACCGCCGTATTATCAATAACAGCATTGATAAGTACAACGTGGCTGCAGCAAGCGGCATATCGCGCATAGCAAATCTTGACAATGCCAAGAAAAAAGGCCATGTGATTAAGTGGAAGGTGATGGAAAACCTGGACAAGTTTTTGCCCGAGTTTGAAGCCAATTTCCAACGCAGGGGCGGCAAAGTTATCTGGGCCAATGATGCCGAAGAGGCCAACCGCGAGATCCTGAACATCATTCAAAAAGCAAAAGCCAAAACGGTTGTAAAATCCAAATCGATGGTAACGGAAGAAATTCATCTGAATGAATTTTTGAAAGAAAACCACATCGAATCATTAGAAACCGACCTTGGCGAATACATTGTACAGCTATTAGGGCAAGCACCTTACCATATTGTTACCCCGGCAATGCACCTGAGCAAGGAGGATATTGCCAAACTATTCCATCAGCATTTCGGCACATCTTTAGAGGCTACAGCCGAAGAGTTAACCCTGAAAGCACGGGAATTACTACGGGACAAACACCTACAGGCCGATGTTGGCATAACCGGCGCCAACTTCCTGCTGGCAGATACGGGCAGTGTGGCCATCAGCGAAAATGAGGGAAATGCCCGCTTGTGTACCACCTTCCCCAAAATTCATATCGCGGTGGTGGGAATAGAAAAAGTTATCCCCTCCATAACCGATCTTGATTTATTTTGGCCAATGCTGTCAACGCACGGCACCGGGCAAAACCTTACCGTTTACAATACCATATTAAACGGCCCACGCCAGGCTAATGAAACCGATGGACCCGAAGAAATGTACGTGGTACTGCTTGATAACGGCCGCACCAACCTGCTGGCCCAAAAAGAGCAGCGCCAGGGCTTATATTGCATCCGGTGTGGGGCCTGCCTTAATGTATGCCCGGTTTACCAGAATGTGGGTGGCCACACTTATAACACTACTTACAGCGGCCCTATTGGCGCTATTATTACGCCGCATACCGATGGCATGGAGGAATTTAAACACCTAAGCTACGCATCAAGCCTCTGCGGCCGTTGCACCGAGGTTTGCCCGGTTAAGATAGATATTCACAAAATGCTACTGCTTAACCGCCGCGACGCGGTTAACGAGGGCCTGGTAACCACCAAAGAGCGCTGGGGCTGGGCCATCTGGAAAAAAGGAATGCTTAAACGCAGTCTGACAGATTTTTTTGGCGGCAAAATGAAAAACTTCCTCCTTCGTTTTTTCTTTAAAAACACTTGGGGCCATTTAAGAGAAATGCCCGAAGTTGCCGAAAAGTCGTTCACCAGGCAATGGCAGGAAAAACACCAGGGCGAAGAATAATCATAAATCCATCTACCATGCGAAAAATAATTTTAAACCTGGCCATGAGCCTTGATGGCTACATTGAGGGCCCAAATGGCGAGTACGACTGGTGTTTTGCCGATCAGGATTATGGGATGACGGAATTTTTGAACCAGGCTGACGCCATATTCCTGGGCCGTAAAAGTTACGAAATGTTTATTGATACTGATCCGGGGCTGTTTGCGGCGCTTAAAATGTATGTGTTTACTGATACGCTAACCTCGGTAGCAGGCAATGCAGAAATTATTCGTTCCGCAGATTTTGACCGTCGTGTTGATGAAATAAGGCATCAGCCAGGCGGAAACATCTGGCTGTTTGGTGGCGCCGGACTGGTGGCCGCATTTGTGGCCAAAAAGCAAATTAACGAGTTTTTACTATCTGTACACCCGGTAATATTAGGCTCTGGTAAGCAACTGTTTGATGTTAAACACCGTATCGACCTGATGTTCCTGGGCTGCGAAACATTTTCGAGTGGCCTGGTACAATTGCGCTACACTTTTAAGCCGCAATTTAATATGGATATGATTGATTTTTAAAATCGATTACAAAATATCCAACGCCTTCAGTTCTTCCGCTAATTCATCGGCCGATTTAAAATGAATGGTTTTGATGCCCATTTTTTCTGATGCCAAAACGTTGCGGTAATTGTCGTCAATAAATAAGGCTTCGGTAGGGTTAACATTATATCTGTCGAGCAGGACCTGGAAAAACTCAGGTGCCGGCTTACGCATTTTTTCGGTACCAGATACTACCACGCCATCAAACCAGTTTAAAAAATCAAAACGAGCTTGTGCAAAAGGAAATGTCTCTGCCGACCAATTGGTGAGCGCGTATATCTTATATTTATTACTCTCCTTTAACTGTTTAAAAATCTCGACGGTGCCATGAAAAGGCTCGCCCAGCATTTCTATCCACCGGCCATAAAACGCCCTGATATTAGCCTCATGCTCCGGAAACTGCGCTACCAGCAAATCGGTACCCTCTTGTAACGAGCGACCGGCATCCTGTTCTTCGTTCCAGTCGGAAGTGCAAACATTGGCCAGAAAATTGTGCATTTCCTGCTCGTCGTCAAATATTGTTTTGTAAACGTAATGCGGATTCCAGTCTATCAAAACTGCGCCAAGGTCGAATATGATGGTATTGATCATGTTGTTAAATGCTGTGAGCAAATAAACACTTTAAAATTTATTTTGTAAATTAGATTATTAAAATAAACATCATGCTGACAAAGGAAGAAGTATTAAAAACCGTTAACGATCTGCCTGGAGAATTTAGCTTTGAAGATATATTAGACCGGTTGATGCTTTTAAACAAAATTGATATCGGCATTGAACAATCAAATAAAGGCGAAACCTTTTCAACCGAACAAGCTAAAGAAAGCCTTGCCAAATGGTTGAAATAAATTGGACCAAACAAGCAATAAAAGACATTGATAATATTGCAGCGTTTATTTCCAGGGATTCTGAGCACTATGCGATGATACAGGTTCAACGTTTCTTTGAAGAAAGTGTCAGAATTTTAGAACGATATCCAAGAGCCGGAAAAATCGTGCGGGAAAAGCAAGATCCTTCGATAAGGGAGGTACTTGTTGGAAGTTATCGGGTGATTTATAAGGTCATTAATAAATCTAAAATAGACGTGCTCACGGTGCACCACAGCAAAAGAATGCTCGCCAACAATCCCCGGTTCAAGAAGTAGTGTTATTTCTTATCAGTATGCTCGTAAATTTTTGCGTCGGTTACTACAGAATCTTTAAGGGATAGGATAAGCTGTTTAACATAGAGTGGTTTTCCAGGCTTCCTTATTTCCACAATTTCGTAAATCATCTCGGCCTTATTGCTTTGCTGCGGGCGGTGCAGCAAGTGAATCACTTCCTGGTATTTTAACCCTTTGAGTTTTTGGTTTTGCAATAAATCGTCAACCATGCCATCGCGATAGCTAAATGTAAGGCCGTCGCCCTCGTTCCAGTCGTCCCGGTTAAATTTGGAATGACTTTTACAGGCCGCAAAAGACAGCATAATTAAACAAAAAAGAATGATGAATTTTTTGTTGCGCATTGAAGTATTTTTCACAGATCAAATATAACTACGAATGGCAAAATTGACGAATGAATAACAAGACTTCCGAAGTTTATAGCTTCGGAAGTCTAAGCGCTTATTATTTAGCGCTCAGCAGATAACCTTTAAAGTCTTCAAAATCTTTACTTATCGCGATGGCCAGTTTGGTTTTTGATTCCAGTTCTTTTACCTGCGCGGGTACATCAATTTTAGCGGTTATTTCGGCGCTAAAAACATCGGGGAACTTACAAGGGTGAGCGGTTGATAAAAACACGCCTGCAGTATCTGCGCTGGCATTATCGTACTGGTAATCTGTCAATGCCTGCCAGGCAATAGCAGTATGCGGGCAAACCACGTAACTATAGGTATCAAATACCCAGTTGATGGCTTTTACTGTTTCTTCGTCGTTGTAAGTAAAGCCCACTACTAATTTTTTCAGCTCTTCCATATCTGTTTTAAACAGATCGGCAATACGTACCCAATTGCTCGGGTTGCCCACGTCCATGGCGTTTGATAAAGTTGCAACAGATGGCTTAGGCTGATAAATGCCGGTTTTTAAAAATTCGGGCACTGTATCATTGGCATTTGTAGCGGCAATAAACTTCTCGATTGGTAAACCCATTTTCCAGGCTAATAAACCAGCACCGATATTACCAAAGTTCCCGCTTGGTACAGAGAAGATTACCTTTTTTACACCCTGCCTCAACAGCTGTGCGTAAGCGTTAAAGTAGTAAAAGGTTTGCGGCACCAAACGTGCAATGTTAATAGAGTTGGCCGATGTCAGGCGGAATTTTTCGTTCAGTTCGGGATCGGTAAACGCTTGTTTAACCAAGGCCTGGCAATCATCAAACGTACCATCAACCTCAAGGGCGCGAATGTTTTGTCCGTTGGTGGTTAATTGCTGCTCCTGTACGCCACTTACCTTGCCCTTGGGATAAAGGATAGTAACCCTGGTATTTGGAACGCCTAAAAAGCCCAGGGCAACGGCACCGCCGGTATCGCCGCTGGTGGCAACTAATACATCCAGCTGTTTTTCACCTTCTTCTAAAAAGTAGCTCATTACACGGCTCATGAAGCGAGCGCCAAAATCTTTAAACGCCAATGATGGGCCGTGGAAGAGTTCCAGCACGTGCACGTTATCATCCAGCTTTACAACCGGCGCGTCAAAGTTGATAGCGTCATCAATCAACGCTTTCAAATCATCAACGGGCATCGCATCACCTAAAAGATTTTTAGCTACTTCAAAAGCAATTTCTGGCAGGGTGTACTTGTCCAGGTTATTTATAAAATCATCGCTCAAACGCAAGATGCTGATAGGCATATATAAACCTTTATCCTGCGGCATGCTGTTAAAAACGGCGTCTTTAAAAGATACTTCTGATTGGATATTATTAGTACTATAGAGTTTCATTTTGATTTGGGAATTCGGATGTTCGATTTCGGATTTGTTTTTTGCTCCCGTCATTGCGAGGCACGAAGCAATCTCTTTAGGATTGGTTGTGCACTAAGCTTATTCGCCCTGCATATCAGGGATTGCTTCGTACCTCGCAATGACGGTGGTTTTACATTGGTTTTTTTACTTTTGAATTTTTACTTTTTACTTACCCCAGCACCCTCGGCCCCGCATCATTTATAGTTGATACATAACCATTAGAGCCTATTTTTAAACCGGTTAAATGTTTTTGTAGTTTTTGGGTTATACGGTGCGCTGTATCCTCATCTTTTGTGAAGGCAAAAACAGAAGGACCAGAGCCGGAGATACCAAAGCTAACCGCGCCTAATTCCATCGCCATTTCGCGCATTTTATAAAAATCAGGAATCAGCATCGAGCGTACGGGTTCAACCAATACATCCTTCATGCTGCGGCCAATCAGGTCAATATCGTTCATAAATAAACCGCTTACCAGGCCTGCAATATTGCCCCATTGCGTTACTGCATCCTTCATCTGGATATTTTTACGGATGATTTGCCGTGCCTCCCTTGTAGGTACATCCACATCAGGGAATACGATGGCGCACCACAAGCCTGCCGGATGCGGCAATCGCACTACATCCAAAGGATCATAACTGCGGATCAGCACAAAGCCACCTAATAATGCTGGCGCTACATTATCAGCGTGACCATGGCCGCAGGCCATTTCTTCGCCTTTCATGGCAAAAGGCAATAGTTTGGCCGCATCGCTATCATCACCCAATAAGGTTTTAATAGCAAATAACCCAGCTACCGTACTGGCCGAACTTGAACCCAGCCCGCTACCTATCGGCATTTTTTTGTGCAGTTCAATATCCAACCCAATATCGGTACGGCCAATACTTTGCAAATAATGCTGAACGCTCACACTCACCGTATTTTTTGCCGGATCCATAGGTAACCGCCCATCATCGCCTGTAATTTTGCTGATGGTAATGCCGGGCTTATTGGTCATCCGCATAATCACCTCGTCGCCCGGCTCGTTAACCGCGAAACCCAGTACGTCGAAACCACAAACTACGTTCGCAACAGTAGCCGGGGCAAAAACGTGTACGCCCCCCCCGCCCCCTGAAGGGGGTGCCAAAGAGGGTTTAGTTGTTTCGAATGTCTTATTATCTTCCATATAAATTTATCAAACTATAGTTCCCCCTTCAGGGGGCTAGGGGGCTTAAGGACTATGCTTTTAATTCGCGCCCAAATTTATCAAATCAGCAAATACACCTGCAGCTGTTACTTCGGCACCAGCGCCCGGGCCTTTTACTACCAGCGGGCGTTCTTTGTACCTGTCAGTAGTAAATGATATAATGTTATCGCTGCCCGATAGCATGTAAAACGGATGGTTTTCGTCAACCATTTGCAGGGTGATGGTTACTTTACCATTTTCCAGCTTGCCTATGTAGCGTAACACCTTACCATCTTTCTCGGCCTGGTCTTTTAGCTTTGCAAAGTGAGCATCTTCTGTTTTAAGGGTGGCGTAAAAATCATCTACCGATTTTGCTTCAAGGCTGGCTTTTGGCAATACACTTTCAATTTCAACATCGGCCTCTTCCATCGCGTACCCTGCATCGCGGGCCAGGATGAGCATTTTGCGCATAAAATCTTTACCGCTCAAATCGTCGCGCGGATCGGGTTCGGTATAGCCTTTTTCCTGTGCCTCTTTCACCACATCATGGAAATTGGCATCGCCTTTAAAATTATTAAAGATGAACGATATGGTGCCCGATAAAATAGCTTCTATGCGCTGTACTCTATCGCCGCTGTTCATCAGGTTTTTTAATGTGTTGATGATAGGCAGGCCTGCACCCACATTGGTTTCGTAAAAGAAATCGACCCCATGGCGGCGGGCGGTATCTTTAAACGTGCGGTATTGCGCGTAACTGCCCGAGTTACCTATTTTATTACAGGTGATTACCGAGATATTGGCTTTAAAAACATCCTCATAAAACTCAATTGGTTTAGGGCTGGCGGTATTGTCAATAAACACACAGTTGGGCAGGTTCATCGCCTTCATTTTTTCAATGAACTCTTTTAAATCGGCGGTGTATGGTGATGCCTCAATATCAGTTTGCCAGGTATCTAATGAAATACCATCGCTGTTAAAAGTCATTTTACGGGTATTGCTGATGCCGGCAACTTTTACCTGGATGCCGTTATTATCTTTCAGGTAATCGGTATGGGCATTTAGCTGGGCAAACAAGGTTTTACCAATGTTACCTGTACCTAAACAGAAAGCGTGAAGCGTTTTAGTTAGCTGTACAAAGAAAGCATCATGTACGGCGTTGAGTGCCTTTGAAAGGTCCTGGGCCGAAATGATAACCGAGATATTATACTCAGACGAACCCTGGGCGATAGCCCTTACGTTAACCCCGTTACGGCCTAGCGCATGGAACAACTTGCCCGACATACCCGGCGTTTGCTTCATGTTTTCGCCAACCACAGCCAATATGGCCAGGTTTTTTTCGATCACCAGGTGCTCCAGCTTTTTAGCCAACAGCTCCAGTTCAAACTCCTGCTCTATCAATTGTTTGGCCTTTTCGGTGTCCTGTGGCTGTACCGCAAAGGTAATGCTGTGCTCTGATGACGATTGGGTGATTAAAATGATATTGATTTGCTCGCGGGCTAATAGTGAGAATAAACGACCGCTAAACCCCGATTTTCCTACCATGCCGCTACCCTCTAAATTAAGGATACTGATATTGTTTATAGACGAAATGCCCTTGATAGGCAGACTTGACGCTTTACAATCATGACGGATCACGGTACCTTCAAACTCCGGCTCGAAAGTGTTTTTGATAACGATAGGGATCTTTTTCAGGAAAGCAGGGATCATAGTTGGCGGATAGATCACCTTGGCGCCGAAGTAAGAAAGTTCCATGGCTTCAGTATAGGTAAGCTCGGTTAACGAGAATGCTTTTTTAACCATGCGCGGGTCGGCGGTCATCATGCCGTTTACATCAGTCCATATCTGGATCTCTTTGGCGTTAAGCGCAGCGCCAAAAATGGCAGCCGTATAATCAGAACCGCCGCGGCCTAATGTGGTTGTTTGGCCGGCATCGTTACCCGCAATAAAACCAGTAACAAACAATATTTTATCTTTATTTTCCTGGTGTAAAGTTTTTATCAGTAATTCGGTTAGCTCTGTATTTACTTTGGCATTGCCAAAAGCGCTATCGGTTTTAATTACGTCGGCAGCATCAACATACAATACATCAGTAAAATGTTGGGCAGCTATTTTGCTCACCATAATGGTTGAGCAGCGTTCGCCAAAGCTTAGTACCTGGTCGCGGGTTTTGGGGGTAAGCTCGCGCAGGGTTAGTACACCCTGCAGCAATTCCTCTAACTGGTTAAAGTGAATTTTTAAACGGGTAAAGGCCGGGTTTTGGTTTTGTACATCAAGCAGTGTTTTTACTACTTCAAAATGGCGCCTTTCCAGTTCGGCCAGTTGGGCTGTAAATTCTTTACCATTGGCGGCATCTTCGGCCATAGAGGCCAGCAGGTTGGTTACCCCGCCCATTGCCGATAATACAACAACCGGCTTAACTTCATTTTTTACTTCGCCTTTTAATATGTTTAAAAGCGTTTGGATACTTGCGGCGGAACCTACGGATGTGCCGCCGAATTTTAAAACTTTCATTGTGTGGTTTTAGCAATATAAATAATAAAAAAGCCTTCCTCGTTTTTGGAGGAAGGCTTCATTTGGTTTCTTTTGTTTATGTTTTACACCATACGATTATCTTCCTCCGAGTTTTATGCCGGTGGTAATAATTGTTGTAATAATGGTGTTGTTAATTGTCATACTTATAATGTCGACAAAGTAAATAGATTATTTTTTAATAAGCAAGGATTATTTTACTTTTTTAAAAATGAATACTTGATTAACAGCATTGTGGCATTATTGGCGATATAAGCATAGTATTTGTTACTTTTGAGCCTTAATTACTATGCAGGGATTACTCATCAAATCAACCGGAAGCTGGTACCAGGTGCAAACACCCGATGGCCAACGGATTGATTGCCGGATAAAAGGAAAATTCAGGATGCAAGGCATCACCACCACCAACCCCGTGGCCGTGGGCGATGTGGTGGAGTTTGAAATGGAACCCGAGCAGAAAAACGGAGTAATTACCAAACTGCACCAGCGTAAAAACTATATTATCCGCAAGGCTATCAACCTAAGTAAGCAGGCCCAGATCATAGCAGCCAACCTTGACCAGGCCCTATTGGTAGTAACTTTAGCTTCGCCACGCACGTCGTTAGGGTTTATCGACCGCTTTTTGGTTACCGCAGAGGCTTATGATATCCCCGCACGATTGATATTTAATAAAGTAGATCTGTTTAGCGACGAAGGCCTGGAAATACTGGCAGACCTGAAAGCTGTTTACGAAAAAATTGGATACCCCTGCTTTGAAGTATCGGCCCTGGAGGGCACCAACATTGATAAAGTACAGGAACTTTTAAAAGATAAGGTAACGCTGTTTTCCGGCCACTCCGGCGTGGGTAAATCAAGCCTGATTAATGCCCTGTTACCCAACCTTGACCTGCGCACCCACATGGTATCCGAGTGGAGCGACAAAGGCATGCACACCACCACCTTTGCCGAAATGTTTGAACTGCCCCAGGGCGGCTTTATTATTGACACCCCCGGCATCCGCGAATTGGGTGTTATCGACATAGAAAAAAACGAACTAAGTCACTTTTTCCCCGAGATGCGCTCGCGTATGAACCAATGCCGCTTTAACAATTGCCGCCATATTAACGAACCCGGCTGTGCTGTGCTGGAAGCTTTAGAAGAGGGCGATATTGAACTATCGCGTTACGAAAGCTACCTGAGCATTTATCATGGGAATGATACCAGGGCGTAAAATAGATCAAAAGGTTAGAGTCAAGAATCAAGAACAAAGCTTGATTGCGTTGGCCTTAATCCTTGCTCCAAAATTCTTTATCCTTCCAAAGCAGCCTTAAAATCTTCCACCAAATCGTCCAGGTCTTCAATACCTACCGATAGGCGGATCATACTTTCGGGGATGCCCATTTCGGCACGGCGCTCGGCGCCAAGCTCAAAAAAGATAGTTTGGGCCACCGGGATAGCCAGGGTACGGGTGTCGCCCAGGTTGCTTGATTTTACTACCAATTGTAGTTTGTTTAAAAATGCAAGGCAATCAATACTGTCATCCAGCTCAATACTCATCAGCCCGCCAAATTTGGCAAATAACTTACCGGCGCGCTCATGCTGCGGGTGGCTTTCCAGGCCCGGGTAAAATACTTTTTTAATTTTTGGATGGTTTTCAAAATAAGTAGCTAATGCTAACGCATTATTACAGGCCCGCTCCAAACGCAAAGCCAGCGTTTCTGCCCCTACAGATAAAGAGTGTGCAGCTTCGGGCGATAAAGTGCCCCCTGCATCGCGAAGTCCTTTTTTACGAATCTGCGTCATACCCAAAGCTTCGGGTTTTACCTGGGTTTTAAAGCCCGGGAAAATGTTGGGGTATATGCTCCAGTCAAACAAGCCTGTATCGGTAACACTGCCGCCTAATGCATTGCCATGGCCGCCAATGTATTTGGTTAACGAGTTGATGACCAGGCCTGCTTTTACATCAACCGGATTAAACAGGTAAGGCGAGGTCATGGTGTTATCCACCACGTATAAAATTCCCTTTTCGCTGCAAAGTGCGCCAATGCCCTCCAAATCTGCAATTTGCGTGGCAGGGTTGGCTATGGTTTCAACAAAAACAAGCTTGGTGTTCTCTTTTATTTCGGCGCGAACGTTTTCAACATCTGTAGCATCAACAAAGGTAATATCCAAGCCTAAATCAATATAGGTTTGAAAAATACTACGGCTGTTGCCAAATAAAAACGAACTGGCTACTATATGATCGGTATGCTTTATCAATGCCATAATGGTGGCCGAAATAGCCGCCATCCCGGTAGAAAAAGCGATAGAAGACAAACCCTTTTCCATTTGGGTTACTTTATACTCCAATGCGGTAACCGTAGGGTTTCCCTGGCGCGAGTATGCGTAACCTTTCTTTTTGTTCTGAAAAATATCAACCAAATCCTGCACATCCTCGTGCCCGTAAGTTACAGAAGTGTGTATTGGTTTATGTAAAGACCCATGCTCTGGCTTGCCCAGGCGGTCGGCATGTAATAGGGTAGTTGTAAAGCCTCTTTTAGTAGTCATTGTGAACCTATCAGTAAAAAAATAATAGCGGTTGCGAACTTAGCGATTTTTATGCACACGAATTTCACGAATTGAATCGAATTGACACTAATTTGAAACATCGAAACCCGCGCTGGCACAAATTGTATCTTTTATTCGCTATTAATCCGCCTTTATTCGTGAAATTCGATCCAATTCGTGAAATTCGTGTCCATATGAGGGCAGTATTACAACGGGTTACCGAAGCAAATTGCAAAGTTGATGGTGAAATAACCGGGCAAATTGGTGCCGGCTTCCTGGTATTGCTGGGTATCGAGGATAACGATACTGACGATGACCTAAAATGGCTGGCCAATAAAATTACAGGTATGCGCGTTTTTGGCGATGAAAACGGCCTGATGAATAAAGCACTTGCTGATATCAATGGCGACATATTGCTGATATCGCAATTCACCTTATTTGCCCAAACAAAAAAAGGAAACCGGCCATCATTTATCCGGGCGGCAAAACCCGATAAGGCGATTCCGATGTATGAGCAAATGATAAAAACGCTTGAAGATATCACCGGTAAAAAAATAGCTACCGGTATTTTTGGGGCCGATATGAAGATTAGTTTATTGAACGATGGCCCGGTAACTATTGTGATGGATACCACCGACAGAGACAATCATTGAAAATATTTTAACAACTTTTATGGAAATTAAAGAAGCGCAGCATCTGGTAGATAAGTGGATAAATACCACGGGGATCAGGTATTTTAATGAGTTAACCAATACGGCCATTTTGATGGAGGAGGTGGGCGAAGTAGCCCGCATTATGGCGAGGCAGTATGGCGAGCAATCATTTAAAAAATCGGATACAGAGGTTAACCTGGCAGATGAAATGGCGGATGTGCTTTTTGTGCTGATATGCCTGGCTAACCAAACCGGTATCGACCTCACGGATGCACTGGAAAAGAATATGGAAAAGAAAAGCATCCGTGACGCCGACCGGCATAAGAATAACGAGAAGCTGAAATAGCGCAAGGCCAAATTATATATTTATTTTTACTATTTAACAAAATTAAATTTGTTAAAAATTAATTTTTAAATACTTTAATAAGGATAGTGTCGTTAAACTCAAAACTAAACTTCCTTATTATGAAAAGTTATATCATCTCATTTACCTTATTGTTTGCGCTCTGTGCATGCGAAAAGAGAAGTGAGCCATCAAAAATGCAAGCTGCTGACGTTATGCTTGCGCCGCTGCCGATGGTAGAAGAAAAGGCCGTTGGCAACGCAAATTCTTTAGCTAAATCTGCCGCAGATAAAAGCGTATCACCTCAAAAAGAGACGATAGATACTTCAAAAAAGATCATTAAGGAAGGCGAAATCCGTTTCCATACCGGCAACCTTAACGCTGCAAAACAAAAAATAGTAAATTCATTACAAAGCCTTGGCGGTTATGTAGCCGAAGAAACAGAAACCAATGGCAGTGACAACAGCCAAAAAGAATTTGATCTAAAGATCCGCGTACCTTCAAAGAATTTCGACAGGTTCCTGAATGCGCTGCAAGCCAGCGGGGATAGTATCGATACTAAAAACATCCGCAGGAAAGATGTTACGTCGGATTTTATCGACATAGCAACCCGGTTAAAAAATAAACAGTTATTGGAAAGCCGGTACCTGGACTTGTTAAGAAGAGCCACAAAAACAAGCGACTTATTGGAGATAGAAGACAAGATAGCCGATATCCGCACGGATATTGAATCGACCCAGGGGCAGCTAAATTATATGACACGCCAGGTTGCTTTCAGCTCGCTTGATATCACTTTTTACAATAAACAAAGCGAACGAACAACTAACGAAAATGGCTTTAGCTACCGGTTTAAACAGGCAATAACCCAAAGCTGGGATATTGTACAAGGGTTGTTTTTTACCATCATAACACTGTGGCCGGTTTTAGTTATAGCACTTATTGGGTTTTGGTGGTTCAGAAGATGGATCAGAAAAAGAAAACTGGAAAAGGATACCGAATAAAAATGCACTAATAGCGACTTTGTTTTATTGCTGCAGCTTCACCAATCGCTCCCCATCCAGCACCGGGATAGCCGTTGCAATATCTACCTGCAAACAAAAATCAATATCCTTTTGGATACCTAATTTTTTAAGACGCTCGCCGTGGGATGTCTTTTTGAGGTAATCGTTAATATCATGCTTACCCAACTGGTACAAATCATTGGCGGCCAGCGCGGCATCGTCCAAAACATAGCCGTCAGTTTTTAACTGGTCTGTTACAGCACCCGCAAACAGGGTATCCTCCAGGTTAAAATTATTTTTCCAGCCGGCACATACCAGCAGCACATTATCGTTCTGTGTTTTGAGCCAGTCGCTTAATGCAGTAAGGTTTAGGAACGATCCAATCACAATTTTTTTTGCTGCGCGGGATAAATGCAGCGCGTGTGTACCGTTTGTGGTGGTAAGCACCACTGTTTTACCGGCAACCTTTTCGGCGGTGTATGAAAATGGCGAATTGCCAAAATCAAAGCCGTCAACTACTTTTCCGTCGCGCTCTGCTGCCAAAAGGTAATCCAGCCCTTTCTCTCTATACGCGGCACACTCCTCAACCTGTGATACCGGGATAATAGCCTCAGCACCGTTTTCAATACCATAACATATAGATGATGTTGCCCTGAAAACATCAATAACCACTACAATGTATTCTTCCACGCTAAAAAGTGGCAGCAAAGCCGGGGTTAGGCAAACGTGTGCCCCCCGGCCCCCTGAAGGGGGAGTTTGGTTATCGATACTTTCAGACATTCGTTTTAACAATAAATTAGAGTGCAGACTCTTTTTCCCCCTTCAGGGGGTTAGGGGGCTTCCTATTTGTAAAAAGGCGGCTTTACAATTTTAGCCTTGATTTTATTATCGCGGATGCTGATGAAAATCTCCGTACCTTCTTTAGCGAAGGCACTATCAACATACCCCATACCAATGGCTTTTTGTAGCGATGGCGATTGCGTGCCCGATGTTACCTTCCCTATGGTATTGCCATCGGCATCAACAATGGGGTAATCATGGCGCGGGATACCCCGGTCTATCATTTCAAAACCAACCAGTTTTTTGCTTACGCCTGTTTGTTTTTGTTGTTGCAAAGCTTCGGCATTGGTAAACTCCTTGTTGAATTTGGTTACCCAGCCAAGGCCGGCCTCTAATGGCGATGTGGTATCATCAATATCATTACCGTAAAGGCAAAAACCCATTTCTAAACGTAAGGTATCACGGGCGCCCAGGCCAATTGGTTTTATGCCGAACGCTTCACCTGCTTTAAAAATTGCCTCCCAAATTTGTTCTGCGTATTGGTTGTCAAAATAAATTTCAAACCCGCCTGCACCGGTATACCCGGTGGCCGATATTAACACGTTATCAACACCTGCAAAGCTTCCTTTTTTAAAGGTATAGTATTCCATAGATACCAGGTCGACATCGGTAAGGCTTTGTAGTGCTTCGGCAGCCTTAGGGCCTTGGATGGCCAGTAATGAAGTGCGGTCGGATATGTTTTTCATATCAACACCCTTAGTATTGTACCTGGAGATCCAGTTCCAGTCTTTATCAATATTTGACGCATTAACTACCAGCATGTACGTCTTTTCATCAATACGGTAAACCAGCAAATCATCTACAATGCCACCGTTTTCATTTGGCAGGCAGGAGTATTGCACTTTGCCATCGTATAATTTAGCGGCATCGTTACTTGTAACCCGTTGGATAAGGTCAAGCGCGTTATCGCCTTTCAAAATAAACTCGCCCATGTGGCTTACATCAAACACACCTACCGCCTTGCGTACGGTTTCGTGTTCGGCGTTAATACCCACGTATTGCACGGGCATGTTGTAGCCAGCAAAAGGCACCATTTTGGCACCGGCTTTTATATGTACATCGGTTAAAGCAGTATTCTTCATGCGGTCAGTTCAATCAGCCGCAAAGGTAATTATTTTGGTGAGGAAAATTAAGCCGGGCTGCAAATTAAGAAAGTGGTTTTATAGCTGATGGCTGACTCAGCTATCGGTTTTACTTAGCTCCTCATAAAACTTAACCAAATCCTTTGCAACCTTGTTTACATCATGCTGTTGCTCAACCAATTTGCGCGCATTAAGGCCAACGCTTTTGCAAAATTCCTCATCAGATATGCACCGTTCTATGGCATGGTAAAACTCGGCCCGATCATTGGCTATCATGATATTGGTGCCATTGGTAAAGTTTATACCTTCGGCTCCTAAGGCGGTAGATATGATGCATTTTTGCATGGCCATTCCTTCCACAATTTTCACCCGCATACCCCCGCTTGATAAAAGCGGAACAATCATGATGGCTTTGCTGTTTACAAAATCAAAAGCATCGTCAACCTCGCCCTGGATAAATATTTTACCCATTACCTCGTAGTCGTCAAAACGCTCGGGAATGTTATGGCCTGCCACGTAAAACTTAACCCGCAGGTCGCCTTCTGTCAGGTCTTTATAAAAATTATCAATAAACCATTCTATCCCCTCGCGGTTGGGTAGCCAATCCAGCGAGCCAAGAAAAAACAGGCTGGGGAACTCTGTTTTCTTAAAATCGGGCCGGTACCGGGTAAGATCTATACCAACAGGAAAAATCTCGACCGGAATAGTAGCGCCGTATGATAGCACGGTTTTTTGATCTTCGGCAGTGAACACCGCAATTGCATCAAACTTATTAAGCTGTTGCAATTCATAATCTTTAATACGGCGGGCAACCATGCGCAGGTACCACCTTTTAAGCAGGTCGGTTTTTTGATGCGCAAGCCGCTCATAAACCTGGTGTTCGATATTATGTGACCGATATATAAGCCTGGCTTTTGATACTTTGCGGATAGATGCCAGGTAAGGTGTAACAAACAAACCCTCAAACTGGATAATATCATAAGCCGTTTTCTTTAACTCCCTGATAAGTAATTTCTCAAACTCGGCATCGTAATACCTATCTACATTGTTAGATTTTTTGCGGAACAGGTTCACGGCAGCATCAAACATAGATACGTTGATGTTGATTTTAAACGAGCTGTAGTTTATCTTGTCTTCCAGCTCGTCTTTTTCATAATAGCTGCTACTGTACTTTTGCGCATTTAACGCCACCAGCGACACTTCATGCCCAAGGGCAATTAATCCTTTTATGGTATTGCACACCACTATGGCATATCCGC